>NZ_JBVHFT010000014.1:0-269469 GCF_055562215.1 Kribbella sp. NPDC020701
CGGCCAACCGACGTACCCGCGAAGCACCACCATCACCAAGCCCGCCCCACCGGCATCCCGGCGGCGCCATCACTGAGCCCCATGAATTGCCGGGGTGAGTTGGCAGAACAGCCGGAGCTGTGCGTGCAGCGCGGCGGGCTGGGCGATGTTTCCTGTTCGGACATGCCGTTGCTTGGTCAGAGTCCGAACAGCGGAAACAGCCCGGAGCCGTGGAAGGCGACGATCCTGCTGATGCCCTTGGGGGTGATTGTCAGTATGTGCAGTGCGTGTGGCTGGTGCGCACCGTCGTGGTCGCGGGCGTAGACCGCAAAGGCCGGCTGTCCATTGGCAGAGATGGCGACCAGTTCGGTCGGCCCGATCGTCCGCATCTGTCTGGCCAGGAAGGCGAGGATGGTGTCGCGGCCTTCGAACCAGGTGGCGATCGGCGGCATTTCCCATCGTGCGTCCTCGGTCAATACCGCGACGAGTTGATCGACGTCCGCGGTTTCGAAGGCCTTGGTGTATCGGTCGAGCAGAGCCCGCTGCTGTGGCTCGACAGGTTCGGTGAGGTTGTCTTCGCTGAGCGGAACCTGGGCTCGGGCTCGCTGCAGTGCGCTGTTGACGGCTGCGGTCGTCATCTCCAGCAGTTCCGCCACCTCGGCGGTCCGCCATTGCAGTACGTCGCGCAGGATCAGCACGGCTCGCTGCCGCGGGGGTAGCTGCTGGAGCGCTCCCACGAGCGCGAGCCGCATAGTTTGTCGTTCCACCACGACTGTGGCCGGATCGATCGGTGCGGCGGCGAACAGGAAGTCGGGTATCGGCTGGAGCCACGGTATCTCCGGGGTTCGCTCGACCAGCCTGGCCTGCGGGTTTGTCTCGGGGGCGCCGAGATCGGCGGGCAGCGGCCTGCGTCGGCCCTTTTCCAGCGCCTTGAAACACGCCCGGGCCGCGATACGGTACAGCCAGGTACGCAGCGAAGATCTTCCCTCGAACCCGTCGTATGCACGCCAAGCGTCCAGAAGGACGTCTTGCACCACTTCTTCGGCTTCGTGGACCGAGCCGAGCATGCGGTAGCAGTAGGCGAGCAACTCTCGTCTGAACGGTTCGCTCAGCGTTCCGAAATCGTCGCTGCCGGCTTTGGCTTCAACCATGGTGCGCATGATCCGCCCTTCCGAGTTCGGTTGTCGACGTCACGTTGGTGTCGCGCTCAATAGCCGATGGTGAAGCGGCGCTGCACGAAGCGCGGAAGCTCCACTTCGTCGAGAACGGCTACGGCTGCGTCCTCGGCGGATATGCGACTGCGCCCCTCGGCGTCCATGACGGGCTGGTCGCCGCCGATCCGGAAACGGCCGGTGCGTTCGCCAGGGGCAATTTCCACGGCTGGACTGAGGTAGGTCCACCGCCGGTTGGAGGTACGAAAGAGGTTCAGCGCGTCGCCGTGGCCGCGCATTGCCGCGGCATATTCCCTGGGTAGGCCGAAGCCGTCGATCGCGGCATGGAGCAGCTCGTCGGAGTCGGCGAACACCAGTCCGGGCTTGACCTCGAGACTCGCGGCGCCGCCGACGACAATTAGCCGGACCCGGGAATGGCCTTCCAGTGCGGTCAGCAACGCCGCGGCCGCCCGGGCGTAGATGCCGGGGTCGGCGATGGCGCGCGCCACGGCGTCAGCCGGGTCTTTGGCGGCGTTGCCGACTCCGAATGCGCTGATCAGGACGTCGAGGCCAGCTAGGACTGCGGCGAGATTGTCGGCATCTGTGATATCGACGTTCTTCCATCGGATGTTCTCACGACTGTCCTGAACATTAGATACGCTTCGACTGAACGCTGTGACCTGGTGCCCACGGTCGAGCGCCTCTGTGACGATTCGGCTGCCGATAGTGCCGGTGGCACCAATAATTCCGATTTGCATGATTCTCCTGCGCGGAGGGAAATTCCACTCAACTGGTCGTGATGTCGGCCATGTCGATGGCGACCAGGACGATCTGGTCGTCGCCCATGGTGGTGTAGGCCCGTCGGGTGGCCGGGATGATGATGCCGTCGATGTCGCGGTAGTCGGTGGCGTGAAGGTGTGACTCGGTGGCCGGGTCGACGATGTCGATGGTGAAGTCGTGGCGGCGCAGCAGCCCGTCCGGGCCGAAGCAGAACACCTGCTTGCGGGTGTGGGTCTTGATGTGGTCGGGGAAGGTCACGTGCAGCCGCCGCCATGTCTCACCGTCGGCCTCGATGGGCGCGATCTCTTCGCAGACGAACCCCGGCCACGTGAACAGGAACGGCGTATTCAAGTACGTCCACAGTGCTTCCCCGGTGAAGTACGCCAGATGTAGGTCGTCCCATGGTGTTTGGAACTGGTGGCCGTCGAACGACCGTTCTGGGTCGTCACGTACGTCGATCACCGTACCGCCGGGTTGCTCGAGGACGACCCGGTCCGGCTGGAAGAGCGACCGTCGGTCTTGACCGACGAAGTCCATGGTCAGCCGTTCCCGTGTGGTGTCTACCTCGAAGCGGATGTCCTTCAGCGCGTCGGCCTTTCCCTTGATCTGCCAGAAGGCTCCGGTGATGGCGGCGTCCACGCGGATCGCCCGGATCCGACTCCACCGGTCCACACCACCGTGCGCGGCGACCGCACTCGCAAGTAGATCGTTCATTGCTTTGCTCCTCTCATAGGGGTGCACCGGCCGCCGACGTGGTGTGGCGGCCGAGGGTGTGGTGGTCAGTCGACGATGAGTCCGCCGGTCAGGTTGGCGACGGTTCCGGTCATCGCGGATGCATGGTCGGAGGCGAGGAATACTGCGACCGATGTGAGTTCGGCCAGTGTCGTGGGGCGTTTGCGGTGGGTCATCGCGGTGGCGGCGGCGGTGAATTGGTCTTTCGGGATGCCCAGCGCGTCGGCGTGCAGCCCGTACACGACGTCGATGACCGGTGTCTCGACCATTCCTGTGGTGCGCAGGCAGATCGAGCGGACGCCGTACTGGGCCCACTCCGCGGACAACGCGCGGTTGAGGGCCTCCATTGCCGCCCAGCCGACGCTCATGCCGCCGACCAGGGGCAGGCTCGCGCGCGCGGGTTCTGGTGTGTGCATCATGATCACTCCCGAACCTCGAGGGATCATGTGCCGCGCGGCGGACCTTGCGGTCACGAAGTGAGCCTGCGCGTAAGTCGTGATCGGTCGCAGGAAGTTGTCGACCGATAGGTCGGTGAACGGGATTCCCTGCAATCCTCGCGGTGAGATTCCGATCGCGTTGAACGACACGTCGATGCTGCCGGCGCCGGCGACGACAGCGTCGAGGTGCTCGGTGACGGATTTCTCGTCTCTGGCGTCGACCACAGCGGTCTCGACGGCTCCGCCCGCGGCGGAGATTTCCTTGGCGACGGTGGTGACGTTGTCGGGATTTCGCCCAGTCAGGAAGACCCGGGCGCCTTCGTGGGCGAATCCGCGGGCGACCGCTCCGCCGACCGCTCCGCCGGCGCCGTAGACGACTACGTTCTTGTTTTCCAGCAACATTTCCTTCTCTTTCTCGTTGTTCACGCGAGCGCGTGAAGTCCGTGGCCGGTCAGCTGGTATGCCTGCAGCACGTCCCGGTCGCCGGTGTCCCGGCACAGTCGCGCGATCTCGGCGCCGACGACGGCAGGCGTGAGCTGCGGCGGCACCGTGGGCGAAGCGGACGCCAAGGGTGGCGCAGAGGGATTCGCTCGCGGCGTACGAGGCGAGGAACCGGATCATCGCTTTCGCGCGCGCGACGCGCACGACCGACTGATCCCGATCGATCAGGGCGGCGGCGATCGCCGACCGAAACCGCGGCCGGCTCCGGCGACCACCGCCGCGGGCTTCGGCTGCTGCGATGAGCTCACTGTCGTCTCCCGTGCATGAGTCGGAAGGGTCCCGCACTGCCTCCTCGCCGCGTGTATGGTCCCGGACAACGAGCGCTCTGGTCATGGCGACCACCTCCGACTCATACAGAGGCGATCGCAGAGCGAAAGTCATCGGCGCTCTGCCGTTCGGTGGGCTGTTGATGCTCGCGGGCAGGTCGGCGACACCCGGGGGCGCCACCGCGTCCTGCAGACAAGGGCACGTCGCGTTGACGCCGGCGTTACAGGCCCACCAGCTCGCCAACGCCGGCGACATGTCATGGGCGCAGATGCAATGTGGGATGGCCTCGATTCAGCGTGCGCCGAGTGGGGTACGGCGTTCGCCGAGCGGCTGAACGGGATGTACGCGGTGGCCATCTGGGACCCGCGGATCGAGACCCTGGTGAGGGTCCGCGACCGGATGGGCATCAAGCCGTTCTTCTACTACCCAACCGCGGGTCGAGCGGTTGGAGGGGGAGTCCGACGACGAATGGGAGATGCGGAAGATCTGCTACCTGCACCTGACCCGGTTCGTGCGGATCCTGCTGGATCGCAAGGACCGGATGAGTATGGCGGTCGGGCTGGAGGTGCGGGTGCCGTTCTGCGACCACCGGCTGGTCGAGTACGTGTACAACACGCCGTGGTCGCTCAAGACGTTCGACGGCAAGGAGGAGAGCCTGCTCCGGGCCGCGACCCGGGACGTGCTGCCGGAGTCGGTCGCCGAGCGAAAGAAGTCGCCGTACCCGCAGACCCAGGATCCGGCGTACGTCGAAGCTCTCGCCGGTCAGGTCCGTGGGCTGCTGGCCGACCACCACCCGGTTTTCGACCTGGTCGACCGGAAGTCGGCCGAATCGCTCACTCGGGCGGCCGACGGTACCGCCCGGCGGCACCTGGAGCAGACGCTGTCGCTGGCGACCTGGCTGGACCTCTACCATCCGGACATCCGACTCAACTGAAGCTTCGGCGGTAGGAACTAGTTGCCCGCCTGTGCCAGGATGGCGCTTCCCCTCGGAGGTGATCGCGATGGCTCAGGAAACCCTGCAACTGCTGGTGAGCATGCACCGGATCGTGCGGCACCTGCGCCGGAGCAGGACCACCGCGGTCCTGCACCCGACGCAGTTCCTGGCGCTGATGCTGGTCGCGGACGAGCAACCGATCCGGATCGGCGAGATCGCCGCCCGGGTGCCGTGCTCGCAACCCACCGCGACGACCACGGTCGCCTCCCTCGAGGAGGCCGGCCTGGTCCGCCGCGAGCCCGATCCCGTGGACGGCCGCGCCACCGCGGTCGTCCTCACCGACGCCGGCGCCGCGACCGTCGAGGCCTCGGGCCGCCAAGCAGCCGAGGAACTCGGCAAACTCCTCCGCCGCCTCGACCCCGCCGACCAAGCCCTGGTCCTCAAAGCCGGCGAAGCCCTCGCCCGCATCGCCGACGACCTCTGATCCGGGGCAACCTGGGGCAGATCTCAAAAGGCCCTCCGCGAACCACCAACACCCGCTACAGTTGAGAATGCCGAGGGACACGAGTCCCCCGGAAGTGAACCCGGCAGCTCACCGGACGGTGGACGAGCCGGGTTTCGCGTTTTCACAGCTCCCTCAGCTGAGAGAACGGCGCCACGGCTCGTCTCCATTCGCCACCGCGCATCCAACTCCACGCGACAGCATCCGGCACCCAGAGCAGCGGGTCGGCTTTGGCCACCAACACGTCCCAGCGAAGCGTTTCGTGGCAACCGAAGTGGTGAGTCGCGTCGCGTAGCCACCGGCGATCATGCTCGTAGGTCGACTCCTCCAACTCGACGACAAGCCGTTCAGCTGTCGCCGCGCTGTCCCTGACGATAGCCTCGAGACACCGCCGCCGATCCGCGTGCGTGTCCCGATCCGCGCTGTAGATGTCCACGAGCAGATGAAACCCCGCGATGACGGCGAGGATCTGCTTGCGACGTGCCGGCCGCTCGTGGTTGAAGTGCAATCGTTCCTGTCCCGGCAACAGGAGACCTCTGAGCGACTTGCGATTGACGGCGACGTCGCCTGACGCGCAGCGCGCGGCAGCCATCAGGAACCCTCGGGATTTGGTCTCGTCGACGAATACGTGGATTGGCATGTCCCCGCCCTTGTGAATGGCAACGTTCGACCTTCACACGAGGACGTCGAAGTTCCGGACTGTGACACCGGGGCAGTGCGGGGCAGTCGGGGGCAGATGGAGAAGCCGCCGGAGGGGTGCTCCGGCGGCTTCGGGTGGCTGGGTGTCAGTTGCGGGTGATGGTGAAGGTTGTTGTGGTGTTGCGGATGTCGGTGGTGTTGTTGGTTAGGGTGAGGTTGTTGAAGGTGACGCCGCCGACGGCCGGGCCCTCGCCTGGTTCGGGGAGTTCGTTGGCCCAGATGCCGAAGCCGGACTTGGTGTCGAAGGAGTCGCCGGACTTGCGCGCTCCGGACACCGTGGTGTTGGTGAAGATGGTGTCGGCGACCGGGAAGAGCGGGCTGCCGCCGACGTAGTCGGTCTGGAACATGATCCCGGAGTATGTCGGATCGACGACGTCGAGATCGCTGACCCGAATCCCCTGGAACACCTTCGTGGCGGAGTAGATCCACACCGCGGGGAAGGTCTGGTTACCCCAGAAGTGCCCGCCGGACCGCACCACCGACGCGTTCTCGAACCGAGTCGGCGGAGTCGCGCCGAAGCCGGTCATCGGGATGCCGAAGTCGAGTGAGCTGATCGTGATGCCGGGATAGGTGAGCATGTCCGCGGCGTACAGGTTGCGGAACACGTTGTTCGTCCCGCCGTACACCGCGAACCCGGCGGCCCGCCAGGTCAGCGTCGCGGACAGGTTCTCGAACACGTTGTCCCGGACCTCGCCGCCGCCGTTGTCGGTGGCGTTGAAGAGCGCGAAACTGTCGTCACCGGTGGACCGGGCGTCGTTGTTGCTGACCGTGTTGCCGGCCGACCCGTTGGTCATGTTGATGCCGTCGGCAAACGAGTCCCGGATGCGCGAGTTCTTGATCACCGAGTTGTCGGTGTTCGCGCCCCAGTACAGGCACATCTGGTGCTCGGCCCAGATGTTGTCGATGGTCATGTTCGAGGTGTTCGCGAAGTTGAAGACCTTCCCCGGGCCGTCGTTGCGGCTGTCGTAGTTGCCGAAGTACGAGAATCCGCTGAACGTCGACCCGTTCGCCGACGACTGCGCGTCGAACCCGACATCGGTGTTCGACTGGTTCTGCGGTGCGACGAACCGCGTGAACCACGGCCCGGCGCCGATGACGCGAATCGCCTTGCCGGACACGGTGAACTTCGACGACGTCTGGTACTCACCCGCCGGCAGGTACACACCCTGCAGCGAGCTGTCCTGCCGCACCCGGTCGAGCGCGTTCTGCACGTCCTGGTGGGTGAACCCGGCCGGCGTCACGAATCCGGCGCCCGGGTTCCCGAGCGGCGTCGCCGTCTCGGTGTCGACGAAGTCGATCGAGTACGTCGTACTGTTCGCCGGATCCTTCTGCAGCCGGATCTTCGTCCCCTGCGGATAGGTCTGGTCGAGCATGATGTTCGCTTCGTCGTAGATGTGGCGGGCCGGACCCGACCCTGGTGAGTTGTTCGGCGAAGCCTCCGCGCCGTATAGCCAGGAGTACTTCGAGGTCAGCGGCAATGCCTTGTGGAAGTTGCCGTTCACATAGACGTTGATCGACGACGTCTGACCGCCGCCGCCCGCCGAGTCCGGGATGGAGAACCGGGTGACGAGCGTGTTCGTGCTGGCCCGGGTGGTGAACTCGACGTACGAGCCGTTCGAGTTCAGCGTCACCGCGCGCCGGCCGGACGCCTCACCGGCCAGGTCGCCGATGGTGCGGTTCGGACCGATCACGGAAGCGCCGCCGCCGACCGAGGCGTCCTCGGCCTCCAGGTGGTCGTACGGCATGTTCGCGCCGCGGCCCACGAAGAGCGGCCGCTCGCTGGTGTTGTTCGTCCGCTTGATCGGCAGTTCGTTCGCGTCATCCGCGAGTACGACGCGAACCGTGTAGCGGCCGTTCGCCGCCGTCCAGTTGCCGAGGGCAACAGCGGACGTGGTCGCACCGGCTGCGATCGCGCCGTTGTAGGTCCCCGTCAGCGTCGTGACCACCGACGACCCGTTCAGCACCGTCAACGTGATCCCGTGCGCGCCGGCCGCAGAGGCAACGCTGCCTTGGTTCTTGAGCGCCACGGAGAAGGCGACCGAGTTCCCAGCCGCCGGGTTGTTCGGTGTCCAGTTGACCGCTGCCGCGACCAGGTCCGAGCTGGCGACCGGTGTCACGACCAGCGGGCCGGATGCGTTCGCGGTGTTGTTCGCGTCGTTCTGCTCGATCACCGTGTTCGACTCGTCGACCTTCGCGCTCAGGGCATAGCTGCCCGCGTCCCGGGTGTCGATCGCTGCGGTGACCGTGGTCGACGCACCGGCCGCGATCGCGCCGACAGCCGCCGTACCGACCTTGGTCTGGCCGAGGTAGAAGTTCACGTCGGTCGCCGGGGAGCCCGCCGTACCGCCGTTGTTCACCGTCGCCCGGAGCGTGATCGTGTCGGTCTCGACCGGCGAGGTCGGCGTCCACGAGACGTTCGAGAGGGTCAGATCCGGGTTCGGCGCCGGCACCCCCATCACCTGCAGTTCCGCGACCTGGCCGGCGGGGGCGCCGGTGTTCGCGGTGAAGTTCAGCCGTACGTCGGCCACCCGCGCGCTGACCGGGATCGTCACGCTGTTCCCGCTCGCCGGGCTGAAGTTGTACGACGCACTCGGCACGATCGTGGTGAACCCGGACGCGCTCTGCTCCCGGCCGAGGATCGAGAACGTCTGTGTCCGCGGTCCCCAGGCCGAGTCCGGGTTGAGCCGGATCACGATCGAGCTGAGGTCCGCGTTCGAGCCGAGCTGGGTGGTCAGCGTGGCCGGGTTGGCGTTGCCCTCCCAGTAGGTCGTCACGTTGTCGTCGTTCGCGTTGGCCGGCACGAAGACGTGCACGTACCCGGACGCGTCGATCGGCTTGCCCAGCGCAAGGTTGCTACCGGGTCCGCTGCTGCCGTTCCGGGTCACCGTGTTGCTGTTCGACGATTGATTGCCAGCGGCATCTTTGGCGCGGACGAAGTACGAGATCGTCGTGCTGGCCGGCTGGTTGTCGGTGTAACTCACCACGTTGCCGGCCAGGCCGGTCCGCAGTTGGCCGTTGGCATAGACGTCGTACCCGGTGACTCCGACGTTGTCCGTGGAGGCGGTCCAGGTGAGCCGGATCTGGCCGGCGCCGGGTTCGGTGAGAGTCAGGTTGCCCGGGGCGGTGGGAGTCTGGGTGTCACCGGTCGCCGGGCCGTAGACCTCGAGCTCGGACAGTTGCCCGGCCGGCCAGCCGGTGTTCGCGGTGATCCGGATGCGGACGAACCGCGTGGTCGAGGTGCCGTAGTCGATGGTCACCGTATTGCTCGGCGGGGTGAACGCGCGGAGGGCCGACGCGGACAGGTCGCTGAAGTTCTGCCCGTCGGTGCTGCCCTGGACCGCGAGGGTCTGGTCGCGCGCACCCCAGTTCGCGGTCGGGAGTTTGAGCACGACCTGGTTGGTCGCGACCGAGGAGCCGAGGTCGACCTGGACCCACTGCGGGAACGCGTTGTTGGCGCTCTCCCAGTAGGTGCCCTGATCGCCGTCGGTCACGTTCGACGCGCCGTAGGTCTGGGTGACGGTGCTGGCCGACGCGGCCTTGCCCGCGGCGAGGTTGGGTCCGGCCAGTACGGCGGCCGCCGCGGCGCCGGCCGGGGTCGGGTGGACGAGCGGGCTCGCCGCGAGCGCGAGACTCGCGGCGAGCAAGGCGGTTGGCCGCCGCCACTTCGGGATTCGCATGGCCTCTCCTAGGGGCGGGGGTGAGGACGCAGAGAGATCGCCGCGCTGTGCCGTCAAGAACAAGGAAGTCGGAAACTTGCTTAGATTTTGATCGTTTCTTGCGCAGCGCTGGCTCATTGTTACGGCATGGCTACGCGAGCGTCAACGGTTCGTGACGCGTGGTGGGGCTTTGAAGGGTCAGGAGTAGTCGGCGGAGAACCAGCGCGTCGGGGTGAAACTGAAGAAGACGATGGTGCTGTCCGGGTTGTCGACCTCGGCGTGGGCGAAGTGCTGCGCGGCCTCCTCCGGCATGTACCGGCGCACGATCGTCAGCATCTGCTCGACCGTTGGCCTGCTCACCGAGTCCAGCGTCGCCTCGACCGCGACGTACTTCGCCGGCCAACTCTCCTCCTGGACCAGGAACGTGACCACGCCCGCTGCCTTGATCGCCTCGGCCCGGGCCGTCGTCCGCCCCTGAGTGTTGGTGAACATCGTCAGTGCACCGCCCGGTTCGTACGCGTAGAACGTCGGCACAGTGGTCGGCGGCAACCCGTCGGGCCGCCCCACGCTCACCACCCCGACGTGCTGACCGGCCAGAAACTCCGCACGCCACTGCTGTTTCGTCGTCATCAAGCAAGCTTGCAAAAAACAAGTAAACTCTGTCAAGTAGACTGGGGTCATGACGTCGAAGACCTACGGGCAGTACTGCGGGGTCGCCCGGGCGCTCGAGCTCGTCGGGGAGCGCTGGGCGTTGCTGATCGTGCGCGACCTGCTCGTCGGTCCGAAGCGGTACACGGATCTGCGCGCGGGCCTGCCGAAGATCCCGACCAACGTCCTGGCGACCCGGCTCAAGGAGCTCGAGAGCGCCGGCCTTGTCGAGCGCCGGGTGCAGCCGCGTCCGTCGGGCGCGATCGTTTACGAGCTCACGCCGTACGGTCTGGACCTGGAAGACGTCGTACTCGCGCTCGGCCGGTGGGGAGCGCGGTCACTCGGGGAGCTCCGGCCGGGCGAGATCGCGACGGCGGACTCGCTGGTGATGGCGCTGCGGTCGACGTACCACCCGCCGAAGCGTGGGGCTGGAAAGCTCGCCTACGAACTGCGCTTCGGGGACATCGTCGTACACGCGCTCTGCTCCGGTCCGACGCTCACGGCGGCTCCCGGACCGTTCCCCGAGCCTGCGCCTGCCAACGTGGTCATCGTCGAGGCAATGGCGCCGCTGACGCCGTTGCTGACGGGTGCGATCGACGGGGCGAAAGCACGCGCCGACGGGATCGTCGGCCGGCAGGCGAGCGCCGCGGAGCTGGATGTGTTCGCGACGATCTTCCAGATCAACTGACGAAGGGCCGGCTCGCAGAACGCGAGCCGGCCCTGTGTCGGTCCGAGTCAGTGCTTGGCGGGGCCCTCTGCGCCGGCGCCGGTGAGGGAGCGGACGGAGAGCTCGTGGTAGCGGGACTCGCTGGCCTTGTCGCGGCCGAGGTACGTGCCTAGGACGCCGAACAGGAAGCCCAGCGGGATCGACACGATGCCCGGGTTCGACAGCGGGAACCAGGAGAAGTCGGCGTCGGTGATCATCGACGTCGGCGTGCCGGACACCACCGGCGAGAAGATCACCAGGACGACGGCCGAGATCAGGCCGCCGTAGATGCTCCAGACCGCGCCGGAGGTGTTGAACTTCTTCCAGAACAGGTTGAACAGCAGCGCCGGCAGGTTCGCCGAGGCCGCGACCGCGAACGCGAGGGCGACCAGGAACGCGATGTTCAGCTTCTGTGCCGGGATCGCCAGCCCGATCGAGACCGCGCCGATCCCGATGGCTGCGAATCGGGCCACCCGCAGCTCGCTCTTCTCGGACGGCTTCTCCTTGGCGATGACGTTCGCGTAGAGGTCGTGCGCGAACGACGAGGCCGAGGTCAGCGTCAGGCCCGCGACCACCGCGAGGATGGTGGCGAACGCGACCGCCGCGATGAGCGCGAGCAGGATCGCTCCGCCGATCGAGTCGGCTCCACCGCCGACGGACTCGGCCAGCAGCGGCGACGCCACGTTGCCCTTCGACTCGGCAACCGCCGAACCCTTACTGGTGTCCAGCAGCGCCGCGGCGCCGAACCCAAGGGCCAGCGTCATCAGGTAGAACGCGCCGATCAGACCGATTGCCCACTGCACCGATCGGCGGGCGGTCCGCGAGTCCGGCACGGTGTAGAAGCGGATCAGGATGTGCGGCAGGCCCGCCGTACCGAGGACGAGCGCGAGGCCGAGCGACAGGAAGTCGATCTGCCCGGTCAGGTCCTTGCCGTACAGCAGCCCGGGCTGCAGGAACGCTTCGCCCTTGCCGGACTTCTCGGCGGCCGTGCCGAGCAGGTCGGAGATGTTGAAGTGGAACTTCACCAGCACCAGGAACGTGATCACGATGGCGCCGGCCATCAGCAGCACGGCCTTCACGATCTGCACCCAGGTGGTGCCCTTCATCCCGCCGATCGTCACGTAGACGATCATCAGCGCGCCGACCAGGACGATCACGCCCGCCTTCAGGCCTTCGCTCTTCACGCCGAGCAGCAGCCCGACCAGCGCACCGGCGCCGACCATCTGGGCCAGCAGGTAGAAGATCGACACCACGATCGTGGAGGTCGCCGCCGCGGTCCGGACCGGCTTCTGCTTCATCCGGAACGCGAGCTGGTCGGCCATCGTGAACCGGCCCGAGTTCCGCAGCAGTTCGGCGACCAGCAGCAGGGCCACCAGCCAGGCCACCAGGAACCCGATCGAGTACAGGAAGCCGTCGTACCCGTACAGCGCGATCGAGCCGGAGATGCCGAGGAACGACGCCGCGGACATGTAGTCGCCGGAGATCGCGAGGCCGTTCTGCGCGCCGCTGAACGAGCGGCCGCCGGCGTAGTAGTCGGCCGCCGTCTTGTTCTGCCGGGACGCCCACCAGGTGATGTACAGCGTCACGGCAACGACCGCGGTGAACAGCGAGATGGTCAGCGCCCGGTTGCCCGGCTCGGTGGCCAGCGGGACGAGAAGCGTGTTCACCGGCGGCGCTCCCTCTTGTACTTGGCGTTCAGCCCGTGGGCGAGCGGATCCAGCTTCCGGTTCGCGAACCGGCCGTAGATCGCGGCGATCAGGAAGGTGGACACGAACTGCAACAGACCGAAGATCAGGGCCACATTGATGTGCCCGATCACCTTGTGACTCATGAAGTCACGGGCCCAGTTGTTGCAGGCGACGTACGCCAGGTACCACGCCATGAACGTGATGGTCCACGGCACGACGAAGTTCTTGTAGCGCCGCCTCAGCTCGGTGAAGTCGGCCGCCTCGTACACCGCCTCGTACGCGCGGGCATCCCGCTCGCGCACCGCTTGCTCGTCCATCTGATCCCTGTTCTCTCCCATGACGCAGCACTGGACACGAACAGATGCACGTTAGCCCCAAGTCGCAGATTTGTGACCCACCGCAACCAAAACGTTCACCTGTTTCACAGATGCGGGGCGACCGGGGCGTCGAGAGTACGGCGGTAGTTCGCCAAGTCGCTGGGCCGAGCGCGGTAACAGTCGGTGAAGTACGGCATCCGCAGCGGCTCGGGAGGACGGGCGGTGGCGTCGTACAGCGCGTCGACCTGGTCGAGCGCCGCGTCACGGCGGGACTCGGTCAGAACGGCGATCCGGGAGTGCGACAGGGCCAGTTGCCGCAGGCCCTTCCGGTCCAGGTCCTGCCAGTGCCGGAACCGGGCCGTCTCCACCAGCGCGAACAGGTCCGACTGCAGCAGGATCGGCATCGGGTCGAACCGGTCGTCGCCGATGTGGTCGCTGCCCTGCATCGCGTGGACCATCCGCCGGACCCACGGCACGACCGTGTCGGCGTTGTTCCAGAGCAGGCCGAGTACGCCGTTCGGCCGCAGGACGCGGGCGATCTCCGGCAGGGCCCGGGCGTGGTCGAACCAGTGGAAGGCCTGGCCGACGATCACCGCGTCCACCGAGGCGTGCGCGAGCGGGATCGACTCGGCCGCACCGACCATCGAGTCGATCCCGGGCCGCCGGCGGCAGACCTCGAGCATCTCCTGGGACGGGTCGACCGCGACCACGTCGTGCCCGAGCTCAGCGGCGACGGCGGAGAGTTTGCCGGTGCCGGCCCCCAGATCGAGGACCTGCAGCCCCCGCCCCGGGCCCAGGATCCAGGTCAGCGCCTCGGCGGGAAACGTCGGCCGGCCGGCGTCGTACGCGGCCGCGACGGCGCCGAACGCCTTCGCGCGGGCCGCGTCCGGTACGCCGGATCCTGGATCATCGGTGGTCATCACCGTAAATCATGCCGTAGCCGCAGCCTGCCGCGCTGAAAGGTCGCGTCCTACTCGCCGAGCTTCTTCTGTTCGATGTGCGCGTTGAGCGTGGCCAGGTGCGGATGTGTGTCCAGGATCGCAACCAGTTCGGCGCAGTTCAGGTCGGCCGCGCCGAAGTCCTCGATGAGGGCATCGAGCAACTTCCAGTCGTCCGGGGTGTCCAGCGTCAGCCGGTACTGCGCTCCGCCGCCCGACCAACCCAGGTTCAGCAACCGCAGGTCGCCGGATCGGTTCTGGTGCAGGTACGGCGTGACGTGCTCGCGATCGGACCGCAGGGTCGCCTTGGCCTCGGCGTCGTACAGCCGGGCCGCGGAGAAGATCTCGTAGTCCATGCCGCGCGGATAGGTCCGCTCGAGGCAGTTCGACAGGTAGAGATCGAGGTCGTTCTCGGCCCGCCAGCGATCGACGCCGGTAGCAACGACTTCGGGATCGATCAGCGGGCAGTCCGACGTCACCCGGACGATCCCGTCCAGTTCGTGCTCACGGGCGGCGCCGGCGAAGCGGCTCAGGACGTCGTCCTCACTGCCGCGGAAGACCGGGATCCCGGACTGCCCGGCCACCTCCATCACGATGTCGTCGTTGAAGTTCGTGGTGGTCGCGACGATCACCGGGAGACCGGTGCCGCTCAGTCGATCGAGGTGGTGCTCGAGATAGGTCCGGCCGCGGACGCTCAGCAGGACCTTGGCCGGCAGCCGGGTACTGGTCACCCTGACCTGCGTGACAATGCCGATCTTCAGGTGGTCCATTTGAAGATCTCCCGGATCTCGGCCGGACCGGCGACATGGTCGACGCCCAGCTCGGTGTCGGTGAACTCACGGGCGATCGCCGGCGGGACGAACGGCTGGTCCAGCTCCGGCCAGAGCCGCTTGATCCGCGCCTGCCCGCCGAACGACGGATGCTCGTGCTCGAGCACCATCGGATCACCGTAGACCCCCGGTTGCAGGCCGATCGAACCGCCGTACAGGACGGCGGAACTGAGCCGGTTGGAGGCGACCCGCGTGTGTTTGCGGAGCTCGCGCAACTGTTTGACCAGGAACTTCGTGTCGGTGCGGCGCCAGTGCAGTCCCCGGTAGCCGTGGGTGATGACGCGGAATCCCGCGTCCTTGTACAGATTGCGGATCTCGGGCTTGTCGTACTCGTTCCAGTACAGGCAGACGGTCACCGGACCGGTCTCGTGCTCGTTGATCGAGGCAACGAGGCGGCCGTGGTCGCCGAGCACGTGCTGGCCTTCCCAGCCGTGGAACGGGTAGAAGATGGTGCCCTTGGCCCCTGTCGCGGGAGTGGCGAGCTCGGGGTGCACCTTCAGCAGGTAGAGCCAGACCGAACCGATCACCTCGTAGTTGCGCATCCCCATCGAGTGGCCACGCCGGCGAACGCTGTCGGACCAGACGAACTTCGGCATCCCGGGCGCGAAGTTCGTGCCGTGGGCGAAGCCGTCCAGGATGTTCCAGCCGTGCTGGAGGTAGCCCCAGATCCGCGGTGGCTTCGCGAGTCCGGCGTACGACGCCATGATGTTCGCGTGGCCGTAGAAGTGGTTCGCGTGGTGCATCAGCGGCGGACCTTCCGGAGCAGACGCTTCGCGCGGCGGCGGATCACTCGGGCCGGGTTCAGTACCGCGTGACCGACGCGGTAGGGCAGCGATCGCCGGATCCCGCTGACCGTGCCTTCGAACAGGATCGCGCGTGCGCTCGCGTGCGCCAGCTCGTCCGCGAGGCGCGCCACGGTCGCCAGCTGCTCGGCGCTTCCCAGTGGACGGATCACCTCGGCCGGCGTCGAATCGTCTTCTGGCACAGTGATTCCGGCCATCGACGCGAGCCGCGCGGTCAAGGCGTGCGGGTCGCCACCCGCGGGCCATGGTTGCCGCGAGCCACTTTCCAGCGCCCGCTGCGCGAACCGCTGGAGATGCCCGGCAACATCAAGCTCCTGCCGTTCCCCGAACACCCGGTACGACGCCCCGTCCAGGATGACGTTGTCCGGCGACCCGCCGCCCCCGGTCCCCAGCCAGGCAACGTAGCCGGGGATGATCCGCCGCAAAGTCGCCTGATCGTCGACGCGGAGAGCGGCGAGGAGATACTCCTCGAGCACGACTCCGGACCCGGCGGGAACCGCTCCGCCCGGGAGGATGCCAGGGGCGGTTCCGCCGACGAGGTACCAGGCAGGTGCGAGCTCCTTTGCCAGGCCTGCGTCAGCTGCATCCAACAGCAGACGGTAGGGGTCCATCAGGACCGGGCCTGCGTTGCGTGCGGCAACAGCTCGGGCCGCGGCGACTGCTGCCAAGCCGTCCACTGAGATGAGTGCGAGTTCTGCCTCTATCAGGGACGGGAAGACTGCGTAGCTTTGCGAGACCTCGACACCGGCATCCCTCAAGGCGGCCTGAAGCGGCTTGAGGCCGGGAGGGGCGGTGTCGGTGACGGAGCGGGACCAGTCTTCGTCGCGGGGGAGGGCCGCGGTGATCGCGGGCTGGATCAGGCGTTCGAGGCCGAAGGAGTTCGTCGCACCGAGGAGGAGCCGGCCGGAGGGCGCGAGCCGGGCTTGCAGGCGGGTGACGGCTTCGGTCCAGGTCAACGAGGGGGTGTCCGGACCGACGAGCCGCTCGAGCCCGTCCAGCGCCACGATCACGTCGTACGTCTCGTCCTCGACGAAACGGTCGAGGGCTCCGCAGAAGACCTGGCCTTTGGTGTCGGCGAGGAGTTCGGCGATCTCCTCCGCATCCGGGGCCGAGCGCAGCAGCAGATCCACCGACGTCACCTGTGAGGCGACCGCGGTGATCAGGTCGACGGCGTGCGGCCCGGCGATCAGGACGGAGTCCGCGGGCTGGAGGGTGGCGGCCAGGAGTGCCGCGGCGGCGGGTCCGGCGGCCGCGGGGCGGGCGTCGACCGGGTGCAGATCCGACCAGTTGAGCATCTCTCCGCCGATCAAGTTCGACCGGGTCACATCAGTCACGTTAGCCAATCAGCTTCAGCAGGGTCTCGATCACCCGGTCGACGTCACTGTCGGTCAGGTCCGGGAAGAGGGGGAGGGAGAGCTCCTGGGCGTAGAAACGCTCGGCGTTCGGGCACTGCCCGCGCTGGTACCCCTGGCGCGCGAACACCGGGTGCCAGTACACCGGGATGTAGTTCACCTGTACGCCGATGCCCGCGGCCCGCATGCCCTCGAAGATCTCGCGCCGGCGGTCGCCGAGGATCCGGATCGGGTACAGGTGCCAGGCCGGATCCACGCCCGCCCGCTGCACCGGCGTACGGAGACCGTCCACGTCAGCGAACGCCGAGTTGTAACGCGCGGTGATCTCGGCCCGGCGGCGCTTGAAGTCCGCGAGCCGAGCGAGCTGCGACAGTCCGAGAGCCGCTCCGAGGTCGGTGAGCCGGTAGTTCACGCCGTACTCGTGCACCTCTTGATGCCACGGGCCTTCATCGGTGATCTCGAAGCGGTCCGGATCGCGGACGAGACCGATGAAGTGGAACTCGTGGGCGCGCTGGCCGATCGCCGGGTCCTTGCAGACCACCGCGCCGCCTTCGCCGGTGGTGAGGTTCTTGGTCGGGAAGAACGACATCGTGGTCACATCGGCGAGATCCCCGATCGGGCGGCCGTCGGCGAAGCCGCCGATCGAGTGGGCCGCGTCGGCGAGCGTCCGTGCACCGACCCGATCCGCCAGCGGTTGCAGGGCGGCGTAGTCCGCGGCCTGACCGGCGTAGTCGACGGCCGCGATCACCTTCGTTTGCTCGGTCAGTGCAGCCTCGACGGCTGATGGAGCGATCAGGGCGGTGTCCTCGTCGACATCCGCGAAGACCACCTTCGCTCCCAGGATCGCCGCGCAGGACGCCGTGGCGACAAAGGTCATCGGGGTGGTGACGACCTCGTCACCCGGTCCCACGCCGAGTGCGGCGTACGCGATGTGCAGCGCCGCGGTACCCGACGTGCAGCTGACCGCGCGATGTCCGCCGGACAGCTCGGACACGGCGTTCTCGAACGCGGTGACGGCAGGTCCGGTGGTGAGCCAGTCGCCCCGCAGTACGGCGGTGACGGCCTCGATATCCGCGTCAGAAATCGACTGACGCCCATACGGCAACATTTCCTAGACGTCGCTCTCCAGGATCTTGCGGATTTCCTCGATCGAGTACCACAGGTCGTTGGTGTCCGACGCGTAGTGGAATCCGTCCACGACGGGGATGCCGTCCGACGGCGGGAGGTAGCCCCAGGTGGCCAGGTCGGGCTGGAGCACGAACCGGTTGCCGACCGCGAGCGCGCGGCGGCCTTCCTCCGGGCTGATCATCTCCTCGTGCAGCTTCTCGCCCGGGCGCAGGCCCATGTCGTGCATCTTCGCGCCGGGCGCGATCGCCTCGGCCAGGTCGGTCACCTTCATCGACGGGATCCGCGGCACGTACAGCTCGCCGCCGGTCATCAGCTCGAACGAGTCGACCACGAACTCGACCGCCTGCGGCAACGTGATCAGGAACCGGGTGCAGCGCAGGTCGGTGATCGGCAGCGACTGGCCGGCCGCGTGCAGCGCGCGGAACTTCGGGATGATCGAGCCCCGGCTGCCCATCACGTTGCCGTACCGGACCACCGCGAACCGGGTGTCGTACGCCGCCGCGTAGTGATTGCCGTTGATGAACAGCTTGTCCGCGGTCAGCTTGGTCGCGCCGTACAGGTTGATCGGGCTGGACGCCTTGTCGGTCGACAGCGCGACGACGCGCTTGACGCCGGAGTCGATCGCGGCCTCGATGACGTTCTGCGAGCCGATCACGTTGGTCTGGACGAACTCCCACGGGTTGTACTCGCCGCTGTCCACCTGCTTCAGCGCGGCCGCATGGACGACGTAGTCGACCCGGTGCATGGCCCGCAGCAGTCGTGACCGGTCCCGGACGTCCCCGAGGAAGAACCGCAGTCGCGGGTCGTCGCCGAACAGCTGGCGGACCTCCCACTGCTTGAGTTCGTCGCGGCTGAAGACGATGAGCCGGCGTGGGTTCAGCTGGTCCAGCGCATGCCGGACGAACGCCCGGCCGAAGGATCCGGTGCCTCCGGTGACGAGGATGTCGGAGCCGGTGAGGATGGACACTCGAGCAGGACCCTTCTGACGGACAGTTCCGAGCACTGTACGCGCAGTGCAGACTCGAACAATAGCTGCCCGCTCCGAAGCCGCTTCAATCCCGCAGCCCGGTCAGAGGTGATCAAACGTACGCTCGAAGTCGTTCTGGAAGCGGGAAATCGCAGGTGCAGCCGCTACGGTCGGGGCGTGAAACGCGTCGGGGTGCGGTGTGATGTGGGACCGGGGCGGGGCATCGGGCACGTGATGCGGTGCCTGGCGCTGGCGGAGGAGGTAGGGCGACGCGGGATCGAGCTCGTGTTCGTCTGCGACGCGCACACCGTGCCGTGGGCCGCCGAGCAGATCGCGGCCCGGGGGATCGGGGTGGAGCCGGCGGTGTGGACGGCCGCCGAGCACGTCGAGCTGCTCAAGCGCCTCCAGTTGGACGCGGTGGTCTTCGACTCCTATGACCTGGACGCGTCCGTCTACTCGGCCGTCCGCGGGACGCCCATCCCCACCCTTGCCATCGTCGACGGTGACTTTCGCGGCGCCGAGGCGGACGTGCTGGTCGATCAGAACCTCGCCGCCGAGCTCGACCACCCCGAGCTGGCGCCTGACTCGACCAGGCTGGCCGGTCTCGAGTACGTGATGATCCGCGACGAGATCCTCGCCCTCCGCCCGTCCGAACCACCCGCGCCGCGGCAGGTCGCCGTACCGAAGGTGTTCGCGTTCTTCGGGGGAACGGATGCGTTCGGCGCCGGTCCTCCTGTGGTGCGAGCTCTCGCGGCCACCGGCGTACCGTTCGACGCCACCGTGGTCGCGCCGACGGTCGACTTAGCTGCGCGTGTTGCCGCGGTCAACCTGCAGGCGGGGCAACGAGTCGATGTGATCGGGCCGACGGATCAGCTCGCGGCAGCCGTGCGCGAGGCCGATCTGACCATCAGCGCCTCGGGTACGTCGACCTGGGAGCTGCTGTGCCTCGGAGCCACGGCCGGACTCGTCTGTGTGGTCGACAACCAGGTGATGGGCTACGAGCGAGCCATAGCGACTGGTACGGCGGCCGGAGTCGGTGTGCTGTCCGACCTGAAGACGGATCCGGCTGCTGCAGCGGCAACGCTGAAACGCCTGCTGACCGACCCGACTGAGCGCGCTCGCCTGGCAGCGGCTGGCTGGAAGCTTGTCGATGGCAACGGTCGCGTCCGGGTCGCAGATGCCCTGACGGCCCTTATCTGAGCTCGTAGATCGTGGCGTCCAGCGTGGCGTGCCGGAGCCGGACGTAGTTGCGGAGTGCCGGTGACACCTCGCCCGCGCGATGGTCGGCGTACAGCCAGCGCACGCCGGCCTTGCGGAGGCGCTCGATCGATGCCGGCGTCGGGGCCTTGAAGGCGGCGTCGTTGGCGGCCAGCTCCTCGCGGTTCCAGTACGGGATCAGGCTAGGGTTCCCGCCCGTGGTGACGGCGATCCGGTTGGCCTGGTTGGAGTACGACCAACCTTCGATCAGCACTGGTCGTTCGGACAGGGCGGCGAGCCAGAAGTGCCGGCTGTCGCAGATGCCGTCGCGCTGGATGATGCAGTGCGCGTTGGTGGCGACCAGATCGCCCGGTGTGCTGTTGCGGCGCAGCCACTGCGCCGCACCGGCCTCGGCCGCGGTCGCACCGCCGCGGAAAGGATGAGCGAAGACCAGATTGGACGCCTTGTCCGACACGAACGCCTGCAGCGGAAGCAGCATGGCTCCGATCATGCTCGCTGCCACCGCACCGACGAGCAGAGCCACCAAGACATTCCCGGGTCGCCGGAACGCCTTCCACGCAAGGGCAACGACGACAGCAACCGCTACAAGCACCGCAGCCGTCCACAGCCACGGCCCCCTGATCCCCTTGAGGTCTGCCGACTCGGATCGCGCGACAGCCAGTCCCACCAGCGCGAGCGATCCGGCCGCACCCACGAGCACTACAGCCCGCCGGTCCGCGAGCCGCCCGGCCAGGTTCGCCAGCCCGACCGACGCGAGTACGGCGACCGCTGGGAAGGCAGTCCGCAGGAAGTACAGCTGGCTGACGCCGGACTGCGTCGTCAGCATCGCCCCGAGCAGCCCCGCCGCGGCGAAGCCGAGCAGAAACACTGCGCCGGGGTCCCGCCACTTCCGTCCGATGAAGAACAGCCCCGAGGCGGCCAGGCCCCAGCTCAGCAAGGTCGTTGCTGCCGACAACAACTGCGCGTGCGGGTTGTCGATCACGATCGGGTACGGCTCCAGCTGGATGAACGTCTGGAACGGTTTGATCTCCGTCCCCCACGTGCTGCCGCCGAAGATCGTGATCAGCCCGCCCACGAACACCACGAACGACAGCGCCCCACCGATCGTCGCCGGTCGCGTGGGCTTCCGGGCCACCGTCAGCTGCAGGAACGCGAACGCGAACCCGACGTCCAGCAACGGCAGGATCGTCGACTTGGCGCCGGCCGCGACCAGCGCGAGCAAGATCAGCAACACCCAGCGACTGCGGGGTGCGCTCGACCGCAGCAGATCGACCGCCACGATGCAGAGCGCCAGTGCGATCAGTACGCCGAGGTTCTGCGTCGGACTCAGGTACGCCGCGACCGCAGTGGAGATCCCGCCGAGCCCCTGGTCGGGTAGTGGCTGCACCGCCCCGCCGAGCCCAGCGACCAGGACTGCGAGCGGCCCCGCCCAGGTCGCGCCCGACTCCGAGGTCCGGGCGAAGCGCGTGGTCAGTGCGAAGACCAGTCCGCAGCCGGCGAGGAACAACGGCAGCCAGCTCAGCGAGTGGATCAGGTCGGTCAGATCGATCCGCGTCCCCCACGCCGTCGCGGCCGTCGCCTGGTGGAAGAACGTGTGGTACTTCATCGGCTCGCCACCGAGCCACAGTGTCGAGATCGGTACGTCGTACTTCGCGCTGGCGGCCAGTGCCTGCTGGAAGGCCAGGTCAGGGTACGAGCGCAGCGGGTCGGTGTACGCCGGCAGGAACTGGCCCGGACCGCGCCGGTAGACGACCAGTACGACGACTGCCGTCGCCGCAGCGAGCAGCCAGGCCTGCAGTGGTCGCAGCGGCTGGTCAACCCGCCGCCAGACCCGCGCCCGGACGTCACTGTCCACGAAGGTGATCAACAGCACCACCGGCGCCCACACCCACGACCACGCCTGCAATCCGATCGACGCACTGGCCAGATACACGACGATCTGGGCGGCCGTACCCACTGCGAGCCCGGCCGCGAGGTCCTCGACCAGATTGCGTCCGTAGCTGCCGATCAGTCGCCACAGGGCGAAGCCAGGCAGTGCGATCGCGAGCCCGGTGAACAGCACGAACCGGGCGAGCTCGAAGAAGGTCGAGTGGAGGGCGAGCAGCACGATCGCGAGGATCACGACCGCCAGCCCGGCCATGAGTCCGGAAAGGGAAGGCCCCGCTGTCCGCGGCCCCCGCCGCCTCGCCTTCGCGCGCATGTCGTAACAGTAATGTGAAATCTGTTAGGTCACGAATGCGGAGTGTCACGACTAGTAAGGTCCCGATTTATGCATGCCGATCACCCGGCGCTCTCCGTCGTCGTACCGATGTACGACGAGGAGGAGGTGCTGCCGATGTTCTTCGCACGGATGCGCCCGCTGCTGGACGGACTCGGGATCTCCTACGAGGTCATCGTGGTGGACGACGGCAGCCGGGACGGGACCGCGACGCTGCTGCTCGAGGCCGCCGAGGACTGGGCGCAGTTGCGCGTCATCCGGCTGCTGCGGAACAGCGGTCACCAGGCCGCCCAGTCGGCCGGCTTCCGCCGCGCCCGGGGTGAGTACCTGGTCACGATCGACGCCGACCTGCAGGACCCGCCCGAGGTCATCGCCGAGTTCCTGACCGCGGCGCGCGACCAGGACGTCGACGTCGTGCACGGCGTTCGCTCGGACCGCTCGAGCGACACCTGGCTGAAGCGGACGACCGCGCGGATGTACTACCGGCTGATGTGCCGGCTGGTCGGCAAGGAGATCCCGTTCGACGCCGGTGACTTCCGGCTGGTGTCGCGCCGGGTGGTCGACGCGGTGAATTCACTGCCCGAGGACGGTCGCGTCTTCCGGCTGGTGATCCCGTGGCTCGGCTTCCCGAGCGCGGAAGTGAGGTACGTCCGCGCCGAGCGGGCCGCCGGGACGACGAAGTACAACTTCACCAAGATGCTCCGGCTGGCCTTCGACAGCGTGACCGCGTTCTCGGCGGCCCCGCTGCGGCTGGCGACGTGGCTGGGGCTGCTCGGTGGGATGTTGTCGGGAGTGTTCGTGATCGGAGCATTGGTCATCAAGTTGGCCGGTCGCAGCATCCCGGGCTGGACGTCGACCGTGCTCGCGGTGAGTGTGATCGGCGCGATCCAGCTGCTCTGCCTCGGCCTGCTCGGCGAGTATGTCGCCCGGCTGTTCCAATCCAGTCAGCGGCGACCCCAGTTCCTGGTCGGCTACGACAGCCTCGAAGACCACGGACACCACACCTTCGCCGAAACGGTCGACGAGAACGACTAAAGGGCATGTCTGCCAACCCCGTGCGTGCTGCGCGGGGCGGCGCGCCGAGCTACACCCCCGAGCACCTGCTCGCGACTGCACGGGATTGGCAGACATGCCCTAAGCTCACCCCCCTATGAGTTGGTTTGACGCGCTCGAGGCCGGTGAGTTGACCGTGCGGCCGTCCGTGGACGCTGCGAAGCGGTTCGGCGTCTCGATCGACCGGATGAGCGTGTCCGCCTCCGCCGGTACGCCGCTGTCCGAGGTGCTGACTGCCGTCGAGCGGTCGACGGCCGACGTGGTCGTGCTGCGGTACCCGGCCCGCGAGACCACCTGGTTCGCCGCGCTGGCGAGCGGGCCGCGACAGGCGCTGCTGGCCGACACCGTCGTCTACTGGTCGCTCCCGGCCGGCAAGGGTCGCCGGCCGGCGCCACTGGCCGGGTTCACCGCTCAGGTCGAGCCCGAGGCGGATGACGTCCTGGTGGACGACCTGGTCGCGGACGTGTTCGGCGATTCGGGGAGCCACTACTGCGCCAATCCGGTGTTCGACCGCGCTGTCGCGCTGGCCGGCCGGCAGGACTGGGCCCGACGCCGGATCGCGGACGCCGGCGCGGTCGTCCTGCGCGGCCCCGATCGGCGGGTGCTCGCGCTGGCCGCGATCGACCAGCAGCGCTCGTGGACCGAGATCCAGCTGGCCGGCGTCGTACCGGCCGAACAGGGCCGCGGCCGGTACGGTCACCTGCTCGCGGCGGTCGAGGACGCCTGCACCACCCGGCGCCTGGTCGTGTCGACCCAGGCCCATCACACCGGCATCCAGCGAGTCTGGGCCCGGTACGGATTCGAGCCTGTGCATAACCTTCTGACGCTCCACCTCGTTGCCGCTACGTAGAAAGTGCCTTGGGGGCACATCTAGCTACCTAGCTGCAGCGAGGGGAGTTTTGCCGGAGTGACGCCGCGGCTCAGTGTGGTCGTGCCCTTCTACAACGTCGGCGAGTACCTCGGGCCTTGTCTCGAGTCGATCGCCCGGCAGGCTTGGGGCGACTTCGAGGCGATCCTGGTCGACGACGGTTCGCCCGACGACAGCGCCGTCATCGCCAAGGACTTCTGTGCGCGCGACTCCCGCTTCCGGCTCGTCCAGCAGTCGAACGCCGGTCCCGGGCCGGCCCGGGACACGGGGATCCGCGAGGCGACCGGCGAGTACCTGGCGTTCGTCGACGGCGACGATCTGGTCTCGCGGTACGGGTTCGCCGCCCTGGTCCGGACCCTGGACCGGACCGGATCGGACTTCGCCGGCGGCAACGCGCGGCGGTTCAACAACAGCTTCGGGGTCCGGCCGTCGTGGCTGCACCGGCAGCCGTTCGCCCGCGTCCGGCACGCCACCCACGTCTCGGAGTTTCCCGACCTCGTGCTGGACCGGATGCTCTGGAACAAGGTCTACCGGCGGTCCTTCTGGACCGAGTACGGCTACAGCTTCCCGCCGATCCACTACGAGGACTATCCCGTCGCGCTGAAGGCGCACCTGGACGCGGTGACCGTGGACACGATCACGCAGGCCGTCTACTACTGGCGCGAGCGGGAGTCGGGTGAGTCGATCACTCAGCAGAAGTTCGAGCTCGGCAACATCCGCGACCGGGTCGTCTCGGCCGGAATGGTGCTGGACCTGGTCGAGGACGCCGTACCGATCGTCCGCCGGCAGGTGCACGCGCACCTGGCCCAGATCGACGTACTCACCCTGATGTCCGCGTTCGGTTCGGTGCCCGCCGAGGAGGAGCAGCACCTCGTCGAGTTGTCCGGTGAGCTGCTCGATCGGCTCGACGACGAGGTCCTGGCGGCCACCCACCGGTACGACCGGATCCAGCATGCCGCGCTCCGGGCCGGCGACGTCGAGCTGCTCCGGCGGCTGGCGCACTTCCGCAACGACGGGGGTCTCCGCGGCGGCGCTCGGGCGGTTCAGCGGCCGCGGCGGACGCGGCAGCTCGACTACAACTACCCCGGCCTGCGGGAGGACGTCGTACCACAGGAGCTGTACCGGGTCTCCGAGCGGAGCCTCACTCTGGCGACGAATGTGCGCGAAGTGGCCTGGGTCGACGGCGCGCTGTCGGTCAAGGGCACGGCCGAGATCCGCCACCTGGCGACCGAGCGCTCCTCGAGCCTGCAGATCTCCCTGGTCATCGCGGACACTCCGCACCCGCTCGAAGTACGCCGGTACGACGCCCTGGACCTGCACGGGGACACGACGATGGTCGGGTTCGAGGTGGTGCTGGATCGCGAGCTGCTCGGTCGATGCACGGGCGCTCCGGCGCACTTCGACGTACAGATGAAGTCCGGGCGCCGGGATCGCCGGGGCACGCTCGGCGGGCAGGGGCCGGGGAGTCCCGGCTGGCCGCCCGGTGCGTGGATCGACGAGACGAACTGGATTCAGCCGGGTTCGGGCAAGAACGGATGCTTCTCCCTCCGTCGGCTGACGGATCCGTGCCGGTTGACCTCGGTCGAGCGGACACCGGATGCGCTGGTGTTGCACGGCCGGTCGTCGTTCGACGAGCCGTCGTTGTTCGTCACCCGGCCGGTGCTCGGCGGCGAGGAAGAGATTCCGCTGGAGCTCGACGGTCGTGACTTCACCGCGCGGTTGCCGATCGCGGACCTCCTGGCGCAGGCGAATCCCGACGACCCCTTCGGCCAGCGGACGACGCGATCGTTCCGGCTCCGTGATCCCGACGGACAGCAGCGGGTGCTGCTGTGGACGGCCGGTGATTCCGCGGTCTCCCGGACCGAGGCCGGCCGGGTGGTGACGCTGACGCGATCCACCGGTGGGTACGTGAACCTGCACGAGTCCCCGATCCGGACGACGGCCACCACTGCTGTTGCTACAGGCAACCTGTTGGAGGTGTGCGGGGCCGACGGAGGTGACGTCTCGTTCAGCTGGCGGCGGTACCTGGCCGACTCCGACGATCACCTGGACCTGGCCTGCCGTCGTAGGTCGTCCGCCGACGGCTGGTCGGCAGCCGCCGAGGTGGACGCGTTGATCCCCGCCGCAGCGGTGCGGGTCTCGCCGGACCCGCTGGCCTCGCTGGCGGACTGGATCCTGTTCGCGACCAAGGCCGACGGGTCGTCGCACGCCGTGCAGTGCGAGCCCTTCCTGTGCAGCAGGTTGCCGTTGACGATCTCGCGCGGTGCTCACGTTCTCGCCGTACGACCGCATGCCGGCACGCTGCACGTGGAGGTCCGCTGATGCATCACCACAACCACTACTACGGCCAGACGCACATCCTGTCGCGGTACGCCGGTCTGGACTTCGACCACCCGCCCCGGCTGCGCGGCTATCTGCAGCACGGGTGGAACATCGGCTGCGGGTGGAACCCGGTGCACGAGTTCTACGACGGCGCCTGGCGGTTCACCTGGAGCGACGCACCGCGACGGCGCGGGCATTCGCTGGGCCGGCGGAACTACCACAGCATCGGCGCGCCGTTCCTCTATCTGCTCGAGCTCGAGCAGGAGGAGGAGCCGGTCGAGCGTGAGGGCACGCTGTGGTTCCTCTTCCACGGGTGGGAGGGCGGCAAGATCCACGGCGACCACCAGCGGCTGATCGACGAGATCCGCGAGACCGAGCCCGGCCCGGTCACCTTCAGCCTCTACTACACCGAGTACGACCGTCCCGAGGTCCGCGGGTACTACGAGGACGCCGGCTTCCGCGTGGTGTCGTTCGGGCGCCGCGGGTTCTCCTACGAGGGAACGGATCGGCGCTTCCTGTTCAAGCAGCTGGCCGAGTTGCGGCGGCACAAGCGGGTCGCCGCCAACCGGTTGTCGACGGCAATCTTCTACGGCGTCGCGGCCGGCTGCGAACCCGCGGTCTACGGCGACCCGATGGAGATGGACGGCGAGAACCCCTTGTTCGGCGGGCAGAGCCGGATCGAGCGGCTGTGGCCGGAGATGCTCGGCAAGTCCATCGACCTGGAGACCGCCCGGGCGACGACCGACCTGGAACTCGGCAAGCCCTGGATGATGCCGCCCGCGGAGCTGCGAATGCTGTTCGATTGGAGAGAGCGTGTCTGACCTGCAGGTGGTTCTCGGTGAGATGCAACCGTGGACGGATCGCACCGACCACCACCCGGCCCTGGCCGCGTTGCTGGCCGACGTCCTTCCCGGCAACCGCCGTACCCTGATCGTCGGGCCGCACTCCCGTGCGCTGATCTCGGCCGTCGCCGAGCGGACCTCCGACGCGACCATCCTGCTCCGCTCGGTGTCGGACGCCGAGGAGCTGGCCGCGGAGTTCGGGGACCGTCTCCAGGTCGTCGCCGGTGCTCTGGACGGCCTGAGGTCCGAACCGTTCGAGGTGGTCCTCGCCGCCGACGGGCTCGACCGGGTGCTGGGCTACGACAGTGAGAGCCTGAGCTGGTCCGAGCGCCTGGCGGCGGTGTCGGCGCTCGCGACTCCGGATGCGGTCGTCGTCCTGGGCCTTGAGAACGAGTTCTCCCTACTGAACCTGCTCGACCGTCGTCCGCCCCACGAGCGCCACGGCGACGACGACTGGCGTCCGCTGCACGACGACCCGACGCGACCGGTGTCCGCCGATCAGTTCACGTCCGCTCTGCCGTGGACTGCGCAGGTGTACGCCGACTTCGGCTCGCGGACGTTCGTCGCCGCCGAGGTCGCCGCGGCCGCGCGCCCGGGGGAGCTGCCCACCCGCCTGGCCACGGACGCACTGGAAGCAGTCGACATCCCGCTGCTCTCGCCGATCGCCGACGGCGTCGACTCCGCCGCCCGCGCCGGCCTCCTGGCCGCCATCCCCACCGGCTGGCTCGCCATCTCCGGCACCCACGCCGAACACGACCTGTACGTCGAAACCGGCCCGGCAACCCTGACCGCCAACCAAGGCACATCCGGCTGGCAGACAACGATCGGCACGCCCACCACCGGCCCCGCGCCGACCACCGGCCCCGCGCCGACCACCGGCGCCGCCGACGCTCCGGTGGCCGGGAGCGACCTCCCCTCCCCGACCACGCTGGATTTTGATGCCGGCGTTGTGCCGGCGGTGGTACCTGGTGGCGTGTCTGTCGAGTCGGTCCTGCTTCGGTTGGCTGCCGCCGAGGACGTGCCAGGCTTCCGGAAGCTGGCCGCTCGCCTGGGGGAATGGGCCACCCACTCGCGGGCCGTGCTTCGGTGGGACGACGTCGTGGTCGACGGAGACACCTTTGCCTACGGGGTTTCGCCCTGGGCAACCGCTGAGCAAACGGACCGAGCGGACCTGCTCGCGGCTGCGTGGTATCGGTTCCACGATCGGATGATCGGCCAGCACCGGCGGCACCCGTGGCCGCCGTGGATGCTCGGCGACGACCTGGTCTCCACCTGGCTGGGCATGTCCGGTGTCGAACTGCCGGAGCCGGTCCAGGCGACCTCACCCGATACTCCGCCGGCGTCCGGGGAACACGTTGCTCGAGGCAAGGAGTTGGCCGCCGCGCTGGCCGGCGTGCTGGAGCTGCCTGACAGTGTCGACGTACGCACCGAGCTCGCGGACGCTCAGCGGGCGGGGCAGGAGTTGTTCGAGCTGAAGGGGCATGTCTACGGCCTCGAGCGCACGCTCGGGTTCCGCAACAAGGCGATGAAGACGCGGGAGAACCGGATCCGCGAGCTTCGGATCCAGCTGCAGAAGGTGACTGCGGCCCACGATCGCATCCGCGGATCACGCACGTACGCGCTGTCCCGCGTGGTCTTCCATGCCGCTCAGGTCCGCAAGCCGCGGGTCGTCGCCCGCAAGCTGTCGCGCCGGCTGCGTAGGCGCTGATGCCGCCGCGGCTGAGCGTGGTGGTGCCGTTCTACAACGTCGGCGAGTACCTCGGTCCCTGTCTGGACTCGATCGCGCGGCAGACCTGGGCCGACTTCGAGGCGATCCTGGTCGACGACGGCTCGATGGACGACAGCGCGGTCATCGCCAAGGACTTCTGTACGCGCGACTCCCGCTTCCGGATGGTCCAGCAGGAGAACGCCGGGCTCGGGCCGGCGCGCAACACCGGCACCGATCACGCCGCGGGCGAGTACATCGCATTCGTCGACAGCGACGATCTGGTCACGCGGCACGGCTTCGGAATGCTGGTCCGGACGCTCGACCGGACCGGGTCCGACTTCGCCGGTGGCAACGCGCGGCGATTCAACAACAGTTACGGCGTCCGGCCGTCGTACCTGCAACGGCAGTGCTTCACGCAGGACCGGTTCGCCACGCACGTGTCGGAGACGCCGGAGCTCGTGCTGGACCGGATGATCTGGAACAAGGTCTACCGGCGGTCGTTCTGGGACGAGTATGCGTACCGCTTCCCGGCGATCCGGTACGAGGACTACCCGGTCACGCTCAAGGCGCACCTCGACGCGGTCACGGTCGACACCCTCGCCGCACCGGTCTACTACTGGCGCGAGCGGGAGTCGGGTGACTCGATCACCCAGCAGAAGTTCCAGCTCGGCAACCTCCGCGACCGGGTTCTCTCGGCCGGGATGGTGCTGGACCTGGTCGACGACGCCCTGCCCTCGGTTCGCCGTGGGGTGCACGCGCATTTCCGCCAGATCGACCTGCATGCGGTGCTGACGGCCTTCGGCACGGTTCCCGCGGAAGAGGAGCAGCACCTCGTCGAGCTCGCGCACGAACTGAGTGACCGGCTGGACGCAGCGGTGCTCGAGGACGCATCTCGCTTCGACCGGATGCAGTACGCGGCGCTCGACGGCGGCGATGTCGAGTTGCTCCGGAGGCTGGCGCTCGACGGTGCCGAGGCGCAGGAACACTTCCAGGTTTCGGCCGCGGATCTCACGCTGGCGACGAGCGTGCGCGAAGTGACGTGGGTCGACGGCAGGCTGTCGGTCAAGGGGACTGCCGAGATCCGGCATCTGCAGGCGAGTGCTCCGAGCCTTCGGATCTCGCTGGTGATCGCCGGGAGGTCCTATCCGTTGAAGGTACGGCCGTATGCCGCGACGGATCTGCGTGGCGAGGAGTCGCTGGTCGGGTTCGAAGTACTGCTGGATCGCGAGCTGCTCGGCCGGTGCACGGCCGGTCCGGCGCATTTCGATGTACGGATGCGGTCAGGGCGCGTACGGCGGCGGGACAGGTTGCGCGGGCAGCGGGCAGGCAGCCCGGGGTGGCCGCCGGGAGCGTGGATCGACGAGAGCAACTGGATTCAGCCGGGGTCTGGCAAGGACGGCTGCTTCGCGCTTCGGCGGCTGACCGATCCGTGCCGGTTGACCTCGGTCGAGCAGACTCCCGACGCATTGGTGTTGCACGGGCGGTCGTCGTTCGACGAGCCTGCATTGTTCGTCACCCGGCCGGTGGCCGGCGGTGAGGAAGAGGTTCCGCTCGAGCTCGACGGCCGCGACTTCACCGCGAGGCTGCCGATCCGGCCGATCCTCGAGGAGACGAATCCGGACGACCCGTTCAGTCAGCGGACGACGCGGGCGTTCCGGATACGCGGTCCCGAGGGGCGGGAGCAGGTGCTGTTGTGGACGGCCGGTGATCGGCTGGTCTCGCATGCCGAAGGTGGCGGCGTGGTGATGCTGACGCGGTCGACCGGTGGGTACGTGAACCTGCACGAGTCGCCGATCCGGATGACTGCGACAGCTGCTGTTGCTGCGGGCAACAAGTTGGTGGTGCGCGGGCCTGATTGGGGCGAAGTCTCGTTCAGTTGGCGGCGGTATCTGGCCGGCTCCGACGACCACGTGGATGTGGTGTGCCGGCGTACCGTCTCGGACGACGGCTGGGCTGCGGTGGTGGACTTGGACGAGCTGCTTCAGCCGTCGGAGGACTGGATTCTGTTTGCGACGGTGCCCGACGGGTCGTCGCATGCGGTGCAGTGTGAGCCCTTTCTGTCCAGCCGGTTGCCGCTGACGGTCCCGCGTGGTGAGCACGTCCTCGCCGTGCGACCACTGGCGGGGACGCTGCACGTCGACGTTCAGCGGCGGGCGGGTTTGGGCAGCTTGGATCTTCGGTAACTATTCTGCGCCAGGTGACCGGAATGTTCCGGAAAGCGCAGGTTTGGGCCGTGCTCAGATCGCGTCTGCTGCCAATCGCCTGGCCGGGTACGCCTTACAGGAGGTCCCAGGTGAGGGGGGTGCCGGCTTTGGTGTCTGTGCGGAAGGGGCGGCCGTCTACTTGGGGATAGAGGTCGGGGGCGAGGCCGCCGGCGGGGCGGATGGAGCGGACGTTGTCGGGGGTGATGGGGTCGCCGGCGCGGACGTCCTGGGTGACGTAGAGGGAGCGACGGAAGCGGAGGACGTTCTGCTCGGCTTGTTTGGGGCCGATGATGGGCTGACCTAGAGCCAGCTGGGCGACGCGGGTGTTCTCGACGAGCGACTCCAGCTCCCACGGCTCGAGGGAGAACGCGGAGTCGACGCCGCCGTCGTTGCGCTTGAGGGTGACGTGCTTCTCGATCACGGTCGCGCCCAACGCCACCGCCGCGATGGCGGCGCCGATGCCCATCGTGTGGTCGGACAGGCCGACCTGTACGCCGAGTGCATCACGAAGGACCGGGATGGCCCGGAGGTTGGACTGCTCAGGCGGCGCCGGGTAGCTCGCGGTGCAGGAGAGCACGATGATCCGCTCGTTGCCGGTCGAACGCGCCGCGCGGACGGCGGCATCGATATCGGTCAGCGTCGCCGAACCGGTCGAGATGATGATCGGCTTCCCGGTCTCCGCCATCCCGCGGACGAGCGGAAGATCGCCGATCTCGTTCGACGCGACCTTGTACGCCGGGACGTTCAGCTTCTCCAGGAAGTCGATCGCGGTCTGGTCGAACGCCGACGAGAACGCCACCAGCCCGAGCGAGGTCGCCAGCTCGAAGATCGGTTCATGCCAGGCCCACGGTGTGTGCGCCTCCGCGTAGAGGTCGTACAGCCGCGCCTCACTCCAGAGCGCGTGCTCCACCGGCAGCCGGAACGCCGGCAGGTCGAGGTCGAGGGTCATCGTGTCCGCGGTGTACGTCTGCAGCTTGAGCGCCTGCGCACCGGACTCGGCCACCGCCCGGACGATGTCCTTCGCCCGTTCGAGATCGCCGTTGTGGTTGCCCGACATCTCCGCGATGACGAACGGCTGGTGATCCGGCCCGACGGGCACGCCGCCGATCTCGATGGTGCTCATCATTTCCCCTGAGTTCTACGGTCCTGCTTGCGCAGGCTGATCGGAATCACGGTGAGCTCGCGGCCGTCGGCGTACCGTCGCTCGGGCGTTCCCTCGGTGAAGCGGAACCGCCGGTTCATCTGCCGGACCACGGTGTTGTGCTCGAGCACCTCGCCGGTGAGTACGTCGAGGCCGAGGTCGCCGAACGCGTACGCCGTCGCCTCGCGCATCACCTCGATCCACGCGGGCAGCGTCTCACCACGCTCAGCCAGCCCGTCCGCGTCGAGGAAGAATCCCCACGAGCCGGTCGAGCCTTCGAGGTCGAAGAAGTTCACAACACCGGCGGTCACGTCGTCCCGTGCGTAGATCAGGACTCGGCGCGTGGGATCGACCGAGGCTTTCGCCCACCACGCAGCGTGCTCGTCCGCGCCGATCTCGTGCGACGTGATGCTGACCTCGCGATTGGCCTGTTGGTTCCGCAGCCGCCGGATGGTGTCGACGTCGTCCTCGGTAGCGGTCCGCAGCATGCACCTAACCTAGCGTCTTCTCTTGAGCGCCTTGGTGTGTAAACATCTTTCGACTTCACCTTGAACGACGGTCGGAGAGTGACATGAGAGTCTGGCGAGCTATGGGCATCCTCGGCGTGACGGCAGGGCTGTTACTGAGCGGTCTGCCCGGTACGGCGTCGGCCGCGCAAGCGCCGCCCGCGGGTCAGCAGAGCTGTGCCCCGAGTCCGACGACACCGCTCCGGCAGTTCCGCGCGACCTGGGTGTCGTCGGTGGTGAACATCGACTGGCCGTCCAAGACCGGTCTGAGCGCGGCACAGCAGCAGGCCGAGCTGATCTCGTGGTTCGACGACGCGGTCCGGCAGCACCACAACGCCGTCATCCTGCAGGTCCGCCCGACCGCCGACGCCTTCTGGCCGTCCAAGGTCGAGCCCTGGTCGCGGTACCTGACCGGCACCCAGGGCGGCGACCCCGGCTACGACCCGCTCGCCTTCGCCGTCGCCGAGGCGCACAAGCGCAACCTCGAGCTGCACGCCTGGTTCAACCCGTACCGGCTCTCGATGGGCACCGACATCAACGCCCTCGTCCCCACGCACCCGGCCCGGCAGCACCCGGACTGGGTCGTCACGTACGGCGGGAAGCTGTACTACAACCCCGGGATCCCGGCGGCCCGCAAGCTGGTCGAGGACGCGATCATGGACGCGGTCTCGCGCTACGACCTCGACGGCGTGCACTTCGACGACTACTTCTACCCGTATCCGGTGGCCGGACAGGTCTTCGACGACGCCGCGACGTACGCGCAGTACGGCGCCGGCTTCCCGGCGCTGGCCGACTGGCGGCGGAACAACATCGACCTGCTGATCCAGGAGATCCAGTCGCGGATCAAGGCGATCAAGCCGTGGGTGAAGTTCGGCATCTCGCCGTTCGCGGTGTGGCGGAACAAGGCCACAGACCCCGAAGGCTCCGACACCACGGCCGGCGTCCAGACGTACGACGACCTGGCCGCGGACACCCGCAAGTGGGTCCGGGAGGACTGGATCGACTACATCGTCCCGCAGGTCTACTGGGCCGGTGGGTTCGCGCCGGCCGACTACAACAAGATCGTCCCGTGGTGGGCCGACCAGGTCCGCGGTACGCACGTGCACCTCTACATCGGCGAGGCGACGTACAAGGTCGGTACGTCGACGCAGTCGCCGGACTGGGCGGATCCGCAGGAGCTCAGCGATCACCTGGCGTTCGACAGCACGATCCCCGAGGTCAAGGGCAACATCTACTTCTCGGCCAAGGACGTCCGAGCGGACCGCCTCGGTGCGACCACACTGCTGAACAACAACTGGTACACGCGGCCGGCACTGATCCCCGCGATGCCGTCGCTGGACTCCCGCCAGCCGCTGCCGGCCCACGCCGTCCAGGCGACGCGGAGCGCTGACGGTGTCCAGGTGAAGTGGAGTCGCACGTCCGGCGACACGACGTCGTACGCCGTCTATCGTCGCGAGCTGCTGGGTGGCGACCACTGCCCGGACAACGACGCCCGCAACCTCATCGCGACGGTCCGGTCGACTGGCGTCGCGCAGTCCTACCTGGACACCACGGCGACGCCCGGCACGGCCTATCTCTACACGGTGGCCGCCCTGGACCGCCTGGCGAACCAGAGCGTGCCGATCCCGGCCGTGTCCCTGCGCTGACGGCCCTGCGCTGACGGCCCTGCGCAGACGGTCAGGGGCTCGGAACTCCCGGCGTAGTGGTGAGCTGCGTCGGGAGGGGGCCGGTGGGGAAGGTCGGCGGAGGCAGACTTCCCGTCGGCAGGCTGCCGGTCGGGAAGGGCTGACTCGGCAGCGTCTGGCCAGGTGTCAGGGTCTGGACCGGGACTCCAGGGGTCTGCGTCGGCAAGCTTGGACTCTGCGTCGGTGAACCGGTCGGGAACGAGGGAGATGGCGTCGGCGACGGTGTGCCGGTCGGAGACGGCGTCTGGGATGGGAACGGGTTCTCCGGCGGCGGCGGATAGAGCTGGTAGACGCGGACGGTGCCGTACTGGAACCGCAGCTCGGTCAGCCGGTCCAGGTTCTTCGGCGGCGCACTGACGCGTTCGTCGAGCAGCAGCCATTGCACGTCGTACGTGGTCCGCAGCTTCTCGAGCACCTCGCGAGTGGGGTTGGTGAAGGCTTCGTCGTTCAGACGGAGCCTCTCCTCGTCCCAGTAGCTGCTCTGGACGCCGTCGGGGTACGTGTCGTCGACACGGGTCTGGTAGGCCCAGCCCTCCACGAGTACGCGGCGTTCGGCGTACCCGGCGATCCAGTAGGAGCCGGTGAGGCAGTGCGACGCGCGAGCCTGGTGGCAATGCAGGTTGGTGGCGATCTTGTCGTCGGATCCGGAGTTCCGCCGGATGAACCGTGCGGCCTCGATCCCACCCGGTGCGATCGATTGGTACTCCGTCAACGGCGGTGTGGCGAACTTCCGCAACGACACCACCGTCGACGACGCCGTCATCCCCAGGAGGACCGCCACGGCGATGACGGCCCAGGTACGCCGGGAGCCGCGCAGGATGAGCCCGAACACCCCGATGCCGAGGGCTGCGATCGCCAAGGCGACTGCGAGGCTCTGAGCGAAGCAACTGGCCGACGTACACGAGTCGTCCGACCGGTACCGACCCCAATAGATCGCGGCGACCCCGATGAGCAAGGCCACCGCGGCAATCCAGTACTGCCGGCGCTGAAGTGAGCCGAGGCCCCAGGTGGCGATCAGTACGCCGTAGATGAAGCCGGTGCGGACGAAGAACAGTTGGGTCTCGCCCTCGTCGTACAACAGCGACGCACCCACGATCGCCGCGACGAAGCCGAAGACCAGGAACACCGGCATCGGATCGCGCGGGATCCGTCGCTTGATCAGCAGGCCGCCGACCAGAGGCATGACCCAGCCGACCACCACCACTACGGCGATCACCGCCACTGCGGAGCCACCGCCCATCTGGTCCGCCAGACCTTCGAAGGTCGCCGCCGGGTCGAAGATCACACTGGACCGGGCGCCACGCAGGACGACGAAGAAGGCCACCGCGTACGCCGCCGCGACACTCACACCGAGCACCAGCGCGCGCAGGTTCAGCCGTCCGGCCCGAACAGTCAGGTAGATCCACGCAGCGGCCAGTCCGGTGGCGTAGACCGGCAGCGTGGTCGCCTTCGTCAAAGCCAACGCCGCAATGAGCACTCCGGCGGTCACGAACAGCCGGAACAGCTGTCCGCGCGTCTGACCGGGCTTGCGACGCAGGAGCAACGCAGTGACCGCGATGAGTGGCAGCAAGAGCACAGTCGAGAAGGCCTGCGGCGGATTGGTCAGCTGACCGAGTGAGAAGGGTCCGTCCGCGAACACCCGGTTCGACACCACCCACGGCCACGCCACCAGGTCGCCCGCGGCCACAGTAAGCCCGGCAGCGATCGGAGCTGCTACAGCCCGACCGGTGAGCACCATGCCGACCGCCGCAGCGCCCAACACGGTCAGCAGGATCCACGCGAACGGCACCATCCGGTACGTCAGCACGTCGAGCGGAATGCTGGTGATCCAGTGCGTCGACGCGATGTGGTCGTACGCCGCCCAGTGGCTGGTCATCCACTTGCCATCGGCGTATGGGACCCGCGGTGGGAAGTGATGCGTCAGTTCGCCGGCCACCGCGAGGTTGTGCGGGGCGTCCGAGTTCGGCCTGAGTGCACTGGGTCCGGTCAGCGGGATGAGTTGCGATCCGACCCGTACGAACCACGCGGCCGCGACACCGACCGCCACCATCACACCGGCCGTCGCCCACCACGGCGTCGTCCGCTCGGGCAGCCTCCGTCGTGGCAGAGCCCGCCATACCCCGAACGCCAGCGCTGGCATCAGCAACGCCGCCAACGGCATCGCGAACAGCATCCCGATCGGATAGAGGAGCGCCTCGACGGCCAGGCCGAACGCCGTACCCAGGACCACATCCGCGGTGAACCAGCCCGAACCGCCGGTGAGCCGGCGCCAGAAGATCGTGCCCGGACCGGCGACGACGATCACGAGGTACCCGAGATACGCGCCGGTCATCCAGGGCGGGTGCTCCTGCAACGCCACGAACCAGGCCAGCGGCAGCACCGGCAGGCTCACCATCGCCGCCACGCGCGTCCCACGTCCCAAAGCCACGCGTTTCCCCCGGCCGGCTCTGATCATCGCCAAAGTGTATGAGTCGCCGGAGTCGCGGCGGTGGCCGGTAACCCGTTTACCGCCGGAAGATTCCCCTTTACACTCAGTAATCTCCTAGACCCGCAGCGCTCGGGAGGTTCGATGGTCGCCCTCCACATCGCGGGACTGCCGGTCGAGGAGGTCCTGCTCGCCGCCGTCGCCGCCGCGAGCCCCTTGATCGCCCTGGTCGGCTGGGAGATCAGTGCGCGAATCAAACGCCTGAAAGCCCGGGTACGCCGTCAGTCGCCAGCGGGAGCACCGCCGCCGGAACCCCCCTGAGCCCGGCCCGCGGAAAATCGGGGACGCTAGGCTTTGGGCTTATGAGTTCGGTGGACCGGGGTCGGATCAGGGAATTGATGGGTGAGGTGATGACGGCGCAGGGACGGACATTGCCGGCTGATGACGCGGCGGATCTGAGGGAGATCGGGTTCCGATCGCTGGACTTCTCCGAGCTGGCCCTCCGGGTGGAGGACGAGCTGGAGGACGAGCTGAACTTCGATGCCCCCGGGCTGCGCCGGATCGCCACTGTCGGCGACGTGCTGGATTTCATCGAGCAGCTTCAGTCGGCGTGAGCACGCGGCGCCGGAGCACCGCCCTGATCGGTGACGACAACACAGTGGTCGTCACCGGCAAGAGCCTGACCTGGCGGACCCTGCACAAGCTCCCGCAGATTCCTTCGCCGGCGGCCGTCCTGGTCGACAACGGCGCCGACGCGCTCGCCGCCCTCCGCCACCACGCGGTGCACGGCACCGAGCTCCTGGTCTCCACCGCGACCCGTGTCGACGAGCGGATGCGCGAAGAACTGGGCGAGTCCGGATTCGCGGTCGTTCTGCCCGATGGGGAAGTGACCCCGGCCAAACTCAAGCGCGTCGAGGAGTCGGGCCGCGCCTGGTTGCTCACGTCCGGTTCGACCGGCCGCCCGAAGCGGATCGGCCACACCCTCGAGTCGCTGACCACGGTCACAGGCGACCAACCCGCGCGTACGTGGCTGCTGCCGTACTCGCCGGGCACCTACGCGTGGTGGCAGGTCGTCACCCTCTCCCTGACCCATGCCGATCAGGGCCTGGTCGTGATCGAGCCCAGCGAGCTCGACGACTGGCCGGCGATCGCCGCCGAGCACGGCGTCACCGCCGCCTCCGGTACGCCGACCTTCTGGCGGCAGGCGATCTACCGTGACGCCGACGCGCTGAGCGACGTACCGCTGGAGCAGATCACGCTCGGCGGTGAGCCCGTCGACCAGGCGATCCTCGACCAGCTCCGGGAGATCTTCCCGAAGACCCGGATCTCCTGGATCTACGCGTCCTCCGAGGTCGGCGCGTCGATCGTGGTCCACGACGGCAAGGCCGGGTTCCCGAAAACCTGGCTCGACCGCAAGCCCGATCCGGACCGCCCGATCCTCTCGATCGACGGCGACGAACTGGTCATCCGCTCACCGCATCACGGGGCCGGTCTGGTCGGTGCGGTCCATACCGGAGACCGGGTCGAGTACGACGGGGACCGGGTGATGATCACCGGGCGGCTGGACACCGACGAGATCAACGTCGGCGGATCGAAGGTGTCCGCCGGTGTCGTCCGCAGCGTGCTGATGGGTCACCCGGGTGTCTCCTGGGCGCGGGTGTTCGCGCGCAAGGCTCCTCTGGTCGGCCGGATGGTCGCCGCCGAGGTGGTGCCGAACCGGGCGCTGGGTCCGATCAGCAACGCCGACCTGGTCCAGTGGTGTTCGAGCCGCCTGCCCGATTACGGCGTACCGCGGCGCATCACGTTCCTCGACGCGATCCCGCAGAAGGAAACCCTGAAGAGTGATGTCTGAAGTCAGCGTGGTCCCGCCCGCGTCGGTCGTACTGGTGTCGGGAGGATCCCGCGGCCTCGGCCTGGCGATCGTCACCGACCTGCTCGCAGCCGGCCTGAAGGTCGCCGCCTTCGCCCGGACCGTGACTCCTGAGCTGACCGCGCTCGGTGAGAAGTACCCGGACCACCTGTACTACGGCTCTGTCGACATCAACGACTCCGCGGCCGGGCAGGACTTCGTCAAGGCCGTGGAGACAGCACTCGGACCGATCGACGCCCTGGTCAACAATGCGGCGATCGGCCAGGACTCGCTGCATGTGCACACCTCGGCCGAGCGTCTCGACGACATCATCCGGACCAATCTGACCTCGCCGCTGATCCTGACCCGGTTCGTGCTCCGTCGCATGCTCGCGAAGGGCTTGAAGGGCCGGATCGTCAACGTCACCTCGATCTGCGCACAGCGTGGGTACCCGGGGCTGGTCGCCTATTCCGCCACCAAGGGCGGCATGGACGCAGCCACCCGTTCACTCGCCCGTGAACTCGGTGGCCGCGTCCTGGCCAACGCGGTCGCGCCGGGCTTCTTCGCCTCGGAGATGTCCGCGGTCCTCGGCCAGACCCAACTCGACCAGATCGTCCGCCGCACCCCGACCGGTCACCTGACCGAACCGGACGACGTCGTACCGGTGGTCCGGATGCTGCTCCTCGACAACACCAACATCAACGGCCAGGTCCTGGTCATCGACGGAGCGGCGTCGATCTAGGCGGGCTTGATGTTCGCGTTGATGTGGAAGACGTTGTCCGGGTCGTACGTCGCCTTGATCGCGGCCAGTCGGTCGTACTTGGCGCCGTACGACGCCCGCACCCGATCGTCCGCGCCGCTGTCGCTGATCGCGTTCACATAGCTCCCGATCCCACGGCCGACCGGTACGAGCGCGTCCCAGAAGGACCGCACCCAGACCCGGTCCTGCTCGAGCAGCTCCGGTGTCGGGCAGACCGCGATGAGGAAGCCCGCGTAACCGGGTGCCCGGCTGCCGCTGAACGCGGTCGCGTCCTCGGCGACCTTCGAGTAGGCGCCGTCGAGGCGGTAGAACAGCACGACGGATCCCGGCGACTGCTTGAGCGGCACGTGCTCGGTGATCACCTCGATCGCCTCGTCGGTGAAGTCGTCGAGGTAGAAGCCCTTGTCGTAGGCGTGGAAGCCCCACGCGTTCGCCTCGTCCAGCATCTGCTGCAACGCCGTGTACGGCATCGGGCTCGCGAACTCGACCAGCGGTGGCACGGCCGAGCGGATCTCGTCCATGACCTGGGCGTGCTCCTCGGCCGTACCGAAGCCGGTGACGATCAGTGCGTACCCGGGCCGGAAGTGGTACTCGGCGGGCACGAACGGAGCCGGCGGTGCATTCACGGCGCCGACCACGATGCTGACCTCGTCCGGAAGCTTCCCGATCACCTCGCGGGCCATCCGTAGTACGTCGGCGCCCCGGTCCAGATCCCAGAACGCCAGCCCGAACTGGATCATCGGCCCGGCCTCGTGCAGCCGGAACACGAACTCCGTCACCACGCCGAAGTTCCCGCCGCCACCGCGAACCGCCCAGAACAGATCTGGGTTCTCGTCGTCGGAGGCGCGCCGGACCTGCCCGTCCGCCGTGACGATCTCGACCGAGACGAGGTTGTCGATGCTGAGCCCGTACTTGTGGGTCAGCCACCCCATGCCGCCGCCGAGCGTCAGGCCACCGACGCCGGTGTGGCTGATCATGCCGGCGGGTGTCGCCAGGCCGTGCTCCTGGGCGGCCGCGTCGAGCTGCGCGAGCAAGGCGCCGCCGCCGACCCGGGCCTGTTTCGTCACCGGGTCGACCGTGACCTGGTTCAGCAGGCCGAGATCGATCATCAGCCCGTCGTCGACGCACGCCGAGCCGCCCGGGCTGTGCGCGCCACCACGGACCGCGATCTCCAGTCCGTGGTCGCGCGCGAACAGCACCGCCCGGCTGACATCCGCCGCGCTCTGGCACCGGGCGATCACGGCCGGGTGCCGATCGATCCCCGCGTTCCACAGCCGGCGTGCGTCGTCGTACCCGGAGTCGTCCGGTCCGAGCACCGGTCCGCCCATCGTCGTGCGTAGATCACCGATGCCGCTGTCGGCAAGTTGAGTCATGAGACTGCCTCCCCCTGAGATGTCCCCTTTCGGCAGGATCGTCCCAGAGTGGGCTTAAGGCAACCTTCAGATGGCCGGCCTGATGTTCTTTGCGGTGGAAGACGTTGTCCGGTCGTTCGTCGCCTCGTGTGCGGTCGCAGCGCGTCCCAGAACGATCGCACCCAGGCACGTTCCCGGCGTGCCTCCGGGGCAACCGTCACCTGGTTCAGCAGGCTCAGGTCGATCATCAGTCCGTCGTCGACCGAGGACGCTCCGGTCCTTTCGGGCAGACCCTCGCGCGTGTCTGTCAGACTTGTCCGAGTGAGTGACGAGGAGATCCTGCGATTGTTACCGGTCGCGGCGACGATCGTTGCCGGGCGCGACGACCGGGCCGACGGTCAGCTGGCTCGCCTCGGTGCGTACGACGAACGCGATCAAGCGCAGGTGGATCGTTGCCTGCAGGTGTTTCTGGCCGGCCTGCTCCGCACCACCTGGGAACGCGGCTGGGCGCCGGCCGACGTGGTCCAGCACGGCCGGCGCGAGCTGGACCCCGGCGTTGAGCCGCTCCTCTTGGCCGCGATCTCCGCGGAGCACCAGCGCTACAAGGCCGCCACCATCGACCCCCGCTGGCTCGATCAACTGACCGCCGTCGGTATCCCGCAGCCGTTCACCGAGTTGACGCTCACCGCCTGGGCGGCCGCAGCGCGTGTCGGTCGGTATCTCACGCTGCACCACGCCCTCTCCCTGGCCGGTTTCCTCCAGGCCTTGCCGGTCCTGTCCCGGCTCTATCCACTGCCGGGGACGACGGTTCTTGGTGAGCACCACGTCGTACCGGTGAACGGGAAGATGCTGGCGCGGATCCGGCGCCTGCTCGCGAAGGCGGAGGCGACCGAGTTCCCGGACGAGGCGGAAGCCCTGTCCGGCAAGGCGCAGGAGCTGATGGCCAAGTTCTCCCTCGACAGCGCCTTGGTGGACGCTGAGGTGGAGATCCCGGACGACTCCGCCGGCCGCCGGCTCTGGGTCGATACGCCGTACGTGTCCGCGAAGGCGCAGCTCGTCGGCGCGGTGGCGTCGGCCAACCGCTGCCGTACGGTCGTGATCGACAACCTGGCCGTCGTCACGATCGTCGGTGCCGAGCTGGATCTCCAGCTCACGGAGATCCTCAGCACCTCCCTGCTGGTCCAGGCGAACCGCGCGATGCTTGCTGCAGGCAAACACATTGGTCACCGCGGCGAGTCCCGAACCCGCTCGTTCCGGCAGTCGTTCCTGATGGCTTACGCCCAACGGATCGGCGAGCGGCTGGAGGCGTCCACGGCCGCGACGCAGGCCGCCGTACCCGAGGCCGATGCGGGCCGGCTGCTGCCGGTGCTGGCCAAGCGGGAGGAGCAGGTGGACGCCTTGTTCACCAAGCTGTTCCCGAACACGACGACCCGGCGGACACGCATCACGAACGGCGCCGGGTGGAACGCGGGCCTGACCGCGGCTGATCAGGCGCAGCTCGACGCCCGCCGGCAGGTCCGCCGGTGAAGGTTCACCAGACCGGGATCCCCGGGGCGCTGCGGATCGAGCTGGAGCTTCAGCTCAACGACGACGGGTGGTTCAAGGAGAGTTTCCACGCGGGCAAGCTCGCGGCCGCTGGGATGCCGCGCTTCGACGTCGTCCAGCACAACGTCCTGTCGCTGGCCGGGGCCGGGATCATTCGGGGGATCCACGCCGAGCCGTGGGACAAGTACCTGTCGCCGTCAGCCGGGCGGGTGTTCGTCGCGCTCGTCGATCTGCGCGACATCGAGACATTCGGCCAGGTCGCGACGTTCGAGCTCGGCCCGTCGCAGGCGCTGTATGTCCCACGTGGCGTCGGGAACTCGTTCTGCACGCTCGTGCCGCACACGACGTACAACTTCCTGGTGAACGAGCACTGGTCGCCGGAGCGGATCACCGTGGATCTCTTCGATCCCGAGCTGGGGATCGACTGGCCGTTCCCGCGCGAGCAGCTCAGCTACACCGCGAGGGACGCCGCCAACCCGTCACTGGCGGACGTCAGGAAGCAGCGGGCCTGAGTCCGCACAGGACGATGTCGAGCAGGCGATGCGCCTGCTCGGGCTCCATGTCGCGGCCCATGTTGATGCCGCCGACCAGTCGCATGATGTCCATCAGCTCGAGCTCGGGCCGGACCTCGCCGGCCGCCTTCGCCTTGTCCAGCAGCAGCTGGCCGGCCTCCTGCACGTTGACCTTGCAGGACTGGAAGAACTGCGAGTCCTTGCCTAGGGCAACCGTGAGTTCGCTGGCCAGGCTCTTCTTGGACAGCCCGTACCCGACGAAGCTGCGCAGCCAGGCGGCCAGCGCCTCGAACGGCTCCAGCTCCCGGTCGAAGTCGTACGCGCGATCGCACACGGACTGGATCTCGTCCACGTAGACCGCCTCGAGCAGCGCGGTCCGGCTCGGGAACCGGCGGTAGAGCGTGCCGATGCCGACGCCGGCCCGGCGGGCGATCTCCTCCAGCGAGGTGTCCGTGCCGTGCTCGGAGAACGCCTCCCGGGCGGCCGTCACCAGCAGGTCGTAGTTCCGCGCCGCGTCGGCCCGGGTCGGCCGCAGGGACGGCAACGGTGTGGGCGCCATCCGGCCTCCTCACTGTCCGTGGCGGGCATGCCGCTGAAAGTCCGCACACAATATCGCTTGCAAAGCGGAGGGTGCCTCCGTATTGTATCCGGAGGAGCGCTCCGCTTTCCCTCCCAACTGTAGCCCCTCCGGGGTAAGGAGCAATATGTCGGCAACAGCCGCGGCGCCGGCCGGCGCCGCCTCAGGCACGCCAGCCCGGCGGGCCGGGGTAGTCCTCGCAGTCATCCTGGTCACCCAGTTGATGGTGATCCTCGACGGCACCGTGGTGAACATCGCGATGCCTCATATCCAGCAAGCCCTGCACTTCAGCCCGTCCAGCCTGTCCTGGGTGCAGAACGCCTACGCGCTCGCGTTCGGCGGTCTGCTCCTGCTCGGCGCCCGCGCCGGCGACCTGCTCGGTCGGCGCCGGGTGTTCATCACCGGTATCAGCATCTTCACCCTCGCCTCGCTGCTCGGCGGACTCGCGCCGAACGCCGAGCTGCTGCTCGCCGCCCGTGTCCTGCAAGGCATCGGCGGTGCGATCGCTGCACCGGCGGCACTCACCCTGCTCATGCTCACCTACCGCGAAGGTCCCGAGCGGATGAAGGCACTCGGCTACTACAGCCTGGTGTCGTCCGGTGGAGGAAGCGTCGGCCTGGTGCTCGGGGGCATGCTGACGGACTGGGTGTCCTGGCGTTGGGGTCTGTTCATCAACGTCCCGATCGGTATCGCGCTGGTGATCACGGCGAGCCGGGTGCTGACCGAGACCGCGCCGGAGACCGGCCGGTTCGACGTGGCCGGCGCGCTCACCTCGACGCTCGGCATCACTTCGCTCGTCTACGGCTTCATCCGGGTCGCCGACGCCGGCTGGACGTCGACCGAGGTGCTGGTCGCGTTCGCGGCCGGTGTGGTCCTGCTGGTCTCGTTCGTGCTGATCGAGCGCCGAGTCAGCCACCCGATCGTGCCGCTGCGCCTGTTCCGGTCCGCCGACCGGTCGGCGGCGTACGTGACGATGTTGCTCGTGGTCGGGACGATGTTCGGGATGTTCTTCTTCCTCACGCAGTACCTGCAGGGTGTGCTCGAGCTCAGCCCGCTGGCCGCCGGTCTGGCCTTCCTGCCGCTGACCGGTCTGCTGTTCACCGCGTCGCGAGTCGTACCGAAGCTGGTCGCCCGGATCGACGGCGCGAAGCTGATGCTGACCGGATCGACCCTGGTCGCGCTGGGCACCGTCTGGCTGACCCAGTTGGACGCGCACAGCACGTATCTGGCCGATGTGGTCGGACCGCTGCTGCTGTTCGGAGCGGGTGCCGGGATGATCTTCATCCCGCTCGTCGGCCGGGCCATCTCCGGTGTCGCGCCGGAGGACTCGGGCGCCGCGTCCGGCATGCTGAACGTCGTCCAGCAGGTCGGTGGCGCACTCGGCCTGGGCATCCTGGTCACCATCTTCGGTACGGCGAGCCGCAACTCGAGCTCGACGATCCCGCGGGAGGTCCTGGTCGACGGGGTGCACGCGGCGTTCATCGGATCCCTCGTGTACGCCGTACTGAGCCTGACGATGATCGTGATCAGCGTCCGCCCGTGGAACTGGTTCCGCACCCGGCCGGAGCCGATCGAGGCGACGAATGAGCCCGTGGTGGTCGACTCACACGTCTGATCAGAGCGGCAAGCGGTAGGTGACCCACTTGCCGTGAACCGAGAAGCCGAGGCTTTCGTACAGGCCGAGTGCGCCAGTGGGGTTGTCGGCGTCGACGCCGAGGCCCGACCGCTGGTAGCCGGCCTGTACGGCCTCGGCGAGCACCTTCGCCAACGCGGCCCGGGCCAGCCCGCGACCCCGGTAGGCCCGGCGGGTCCCGACCTGGCCGATGTACAGCTCCCGGATCCCGGTCACCTCGGTGTCGGCGTCCCATTCGTAGCCGAGCACGTACGCCGCGATCGTCTCGCCCTCCAGGACGACGTACGACGATCCGCCGCGGAACGACCGCGCTCCGGTGTTCCAGACCTTCCAGCTCTCCGCGTCCCGCGGGGTCGAGCCCCAGTGGTCGCGGAACACCTCGTTGTGCGTCAGCCGGAGCGCCTCGTCGATCGACGGATCGAAGGCCTCGAGCCGGAAGCCGTCCGCGAGGGCCACGTCGGGGACCGGCTGATCCAGCGGGCGCTTCATGTCGAAGAAGTACCGCGTCTCCTCGAAGCCGAAGTTCCGCAGCAGCCGGTCGGCGCCGGCGTTCGTGCTGATGGTGCCGCTGGTGACCTCGCCGACCGCGTCCGGGTGCTTGGCGGCGTGCACCTCACCGGCCCGCTGGATCAGCCACCGCATCAGCGTCGTACCGAGGCCGCGCCGGCGCCACTCCGGGTGGACAGTGCCTTCGGTCCGGACCCGGTCCACGTCCACCACGGTCACGGTCGCCTGCACCTTCCCGTAGGCGACCATCCGCCCGTCGGCCCACAGACCGATGGTGTCGTGGGCCGCGTCCAGATGCGGGTCGTCCAGCTCCTCGATCAGGTCGTCGGCGCTGTAGTTCTCGCCTTCCTGGTCGACCTTCTCCCGGGCAGCCAGCAGTTCCGCCCACGCCTCGGCGTCCGCCTTGTCGATCGGACGAGCCTCGATCCCCTCCGGCCAGCTCATGGCTCGAAGGTACGACGTGCGATCGGCCGCAGCACCCCAATTACTGCGTGAGTTGCTCGCAGAGCCAGCGGACTGCCATCGGGTAGCGGTACTCGATGCCGCCGTGCGTGCCCTCGAAGAGTTCGAAGTGCACCCGCTCGTCCGCCAGGCCTGCCTCTTTGGCGGCCCGATGGAACGCGGTGGCGCCCAGATCGAGGTAGTACTCGTCCTGCCGGCCAGCGTCGATCCAAACGGCGCGCAGTGAGCGGAGTGCTTCGGCGTACTGCGGTTCCCGGACCATCTCGACCGGGTCGCGGGACAGCCAGCGCTCCCAGATCTCCGGAATGACCGCGCCCAGATCGTCGAAGGGCAGCAGCACGGTGCCGTCCGGCTCGGCGGAGTACGCCGAGGCGTAGCCGTACATCTCGAGCAGGTGCAGGTCCTCGTTCGTGGTCCGGCCCGTCCGGTCGGCGAGGTCCTCGAAGTACTTCTCGTAGCTGCCGTCGAACTTGTCCCGCAGCGTCCGGGCGCGCACCGGGAACTCCGGCCGGTAGCAGAGGTCGAAGGCCGCGTCACCCGCGTGCGTCGCGAGCGCGCCGAACACGTCCGGCCGGAGCAGCGGCGTCACCATAGCCGTGTAGCCACCACTGGACTTACCGGTGACGGCCCGGTGATCGCGATCGGCGATGGTCCGGTACGTCGCGTCGACCCAGGGGACGATCTCCTCGCAGAGGTACGAGTGGTACTGCCCGGTGCCCGGAGAGTCGAGGCACTGGCTGCCGCCGTACTTGGTCCACGAGTCGACGAACACCACGATCCCCGGCGGCACGTCGTCGGCGGCGAACATCGCGTCCAGCAACTCGGGGTAGGGCTGCCGGAACGGCACCCGGTTGGACCACATCCCGACGTGGCCGGTGTACCCCATCGTCACGTAGATCGTCGGATAGCGCTGGTCCGAGTCGTCGTACCCCGGCGGCAGGTAGACCAGCACCGGCCGCTCATGCGGATCACCCAGCGGGTTCCCGCGGAGCAACTCGCTCTCGTACGTCTTCCGCTCGAGCCGGCCGGCGAGATCTGCGGACCACGGCAACATGGGCATCCTCCGTCACATGGCGTCTGGGGCCTCGATACCGAGCAGGCCGAGTCCATCCTGCAACACCGCCCGGGTCGCCGTGCAGAGGGCTATCCGGCTCGCCTTCGTCTGGCCCTCGCTGGTCAGGACCGGGCACTGTTCGTAAAAGGTGGACAGTGCGGAGGCGACTTCGTACAGGTAAGTGCAGAGCCGGTGGGGCTGGAGGGTCTCGGCGACCTGGGCGACCGTGGCGGCGAAACCGGTCAGCAAGAGGGCCAGCCGCTCTTCGGCCGGGTCCTTGAGCTCGGTGACCTCGCCGCCGTCCGAGCCCGGTTTGGCGAGCAACCGGGTCAGCCGGGCGTGGGCGTACTGCAGGTACGGCCCGGTGTTGCCGGTCATCGCGACCATCCGGTCCAGGTCGAACACGTAGTCGTTGCCCCGGTCGCTGGACAGGTCGGCGTACTTGACCGCTCCGATGCCGACCGCCCGCGCCGTCGCCTGCCGGTCGATGCCCTCCCGGTCTTCGAGCAACTCGCCGGCCCGCGCGACGGCTTCGTTCAGCAGCACGGTCAGCTTCACCGTGCCGCCGGCTCTGGTTTTGAAGGGCTTTCCGTTCGGTCCGAGGACGGTGCCGAAGGACACGTGTTCAGCCGGAGTTGCCGACGGCAACCATCCTGCCGTCCGTGCGAGCGTGAAGATCTGGTCGAAGTGCAGCGCCTGCCGGTGATCCACGACGTACACGATCCGGTTGGCGTGCAGGGTGTTCACCCGGTGCCGGATGGCGGCGAGATCGGTCGCGCTGTAGCCGAAGCCGCCGTCGGACTTCCGCACGATCACCGGCAGCGGCGATCCGTCCCGGCCCACGAACCCGGGCAGGAAGGCGCACATCGCCCCCTCTGACTCGGTCAGCAGACCGGCTGCCTGCAGTTCGTCGACGACATTGGGCAGATCGTGGTTGTACGCACTCTCGCCGACCACGTCGTCCCGCGTCAGGGCGGAGCCGAGCAACGCGTACACCTGCTCGAAGTCGTCCAGCGACACGTCGACCATCCGCTGCCAGATCGCCCGTGTCTCCGGATCACCGGACTGGAGCAGCACGACCCGTGCCCGGGACAGGTCGGCGAAGGTTCCGTCGGCATCGAAGTGCTGCCGGCTCCGTTCGTAGAGCAGCTGCAATCCCTGTAGATCAAGGGATTTCGCGTCCAAGCCCTCGGCGAGCAGCTGCTCGATCATCATTCCGTACTGCGTGCCCCAGTCGCCGACGTGGTTCTGCCGGATGACGTCGTACCCGACGTACCGCAGGACGTTGCAGAGCGCGTCGCCGATCACCGTGGACCGCAGGTGGCCGACGTGCATCTGCTTGGCCACGTTCGGCTGTGAGTAGTCGACGACGACCCGCTCACCCCTGGTCTGGAAGGTCTGTGGCTGGTTGACGGCGGCTGCGAGCGTCGACGGCAGAAGCGTGAGGTTGATGAAACCGGGTCCCGCGATGGCCGGCTCTTCGCAGAGATCCCCGATCCGCAGCTCGGCTACGAGGCGTTCGGCGACTGCGCGCGGCGACAGGCCCAACGCGTTGCCGAGCCGGAGCGCGAGGTTGCTCTGGTAGTGGCCGAACTCGGGTTTGGTCGCCGACCGCAGTTCCGGATCGAGGTCGGCGTACGCCGGACCGAAGGCGGCCATGGCGGCGGTGGACAGTCTGGTGGCCAGGACAGGCAGAACAGCGGACATGATGAAGTCCTTCAGGGGAGACGCGACTGGAACAGGCTGAGGTGTTCAGACAGTGCGTCGTCGTCGCAGGCTGGACCGCAGGCGCAGGGCGCTCAGGGACTCCAGGCTGATCGACATGTCAGCCATTATGCATGAAGTACGGCGAGGGTGCGGGCCGCCGGTCGCCCAGCGGCACGATCGCCGGTACGTCGGTCTCGCCGCGGAACACTCGCCGCACCACTCGCTCGGCCGCGCGGCCGTCGTCGTACTCGCAGAACTTCTCCCGGTAGAGCTGCCGGTGCTTGGCCGCCTCCGGTGCCGCGAACGCGCCGGTCCGGAAGGCGGTGTGCAGCTCCTCGGCCGACCGCGCGATCAGCCCGGGCGGGAACTCGGTGACGTCGAAGTAGGTCCCACGCCGGCCGTCGTAGAAGCCCTTGTCGTCGACCAGCAGCACAATCGGGCGGTCCAGGTTCGCATAGTCGAAGTTGATCGACGAATAGTCCGAGATCAGCACGTCCGCCGCCAGCATCAGGTCCTCGACGCGCGGATGCTCCGACACGTCGATCACCGCGCCGGAGTGAGCCTCCGGTGCCTTCGACAACGAGTAGTGCGTCCGCACCAGCACCCGGGCGTGCGCACCGGCCGCCGTCGCCAGTTCGTCCAGGTCGAGGTGGATCCCGTCCCCGCCGAGGTCGACCAGGCCGCTCGGGGTCCGGATCGAGTCGACGCCGTCGCGGAACGTCGGTGCGTACAGCACGACCAGGTGCGAGTCGTCGAACCCGAGTGAGGCCCGGATCGCCCGGACGTCGTCGACCGTCGCCGTGAGCAGCCGGTCGTTCCGCGGGTAGCCGTACTCGAGCTCCTCGAAGTACGCCGGGTAGGTCCGCTCCCAGATCTCCGAGGAGTACCGGTTCGAGGACAGGTTGAAGTCCCATCGGTCGGTCTGGCGCATCAGCTCGTCCAGGTCCAGGTCCTTCGCGGCCGCCGGGAAGTGCCGCAGATCGGTCCCCATCGTCTTGAGCGGCGTACCGTGCTGGGTCTGTAGGTGGATCTGGCCCTCGCGCTTGTCCAGCTCCTTCGGCCAGTTCATGTTGCTGATGAAGTACGTCGCCCGGTCCAGCAGCTTCTGGTACGCCGGTGAGTCCGCGACGACGTACTCGACTCCCTCCGGGATCGCGCTCAGGTGGTCGGCGTCGACGACCCAGACTCCGCGCAGATTCGGCGCCAGCTGGGCTGCCTTCTCGTAGATGGCCCGTGGATTGCAGGCGAACTGCTTGCCCCAGTAGGCCGTGTACGCCGCCAGGTTCGGGTCGAGCTTGCCGCGCCGGAGCAGCTTGCCGACGGTCTTGCGCGGACTCTGGACCTGCAGGACTCTCGCGCTGAGCTTGAGGGTCGAGTACGTCGCATAGTCGTCGTGGATGAGCAGCCAGCGCTTGAACCCGCGCCCGGTCCGGTCGGTCGTGTACCCGTCGGGCTTCCAGCGCTTGGCGAACGCATGCGCGGCGTGGAAGAACTCGGCCCGGTCATCCGGATCGAGCCGCTCCGGCTTCGCGAGTACGGCGAGGATGTGGTCCAGCGAACGGTCGAACGCGAACCGGCGCCAGCCGGTCAGGTCCGGATCGGACTGGATGAACGCGTGCACCCGGTCGTACTGGTCGAAGATGTCCCACTGCCTGCGGCCGGCGGTGGCGTGGATGTTGCCGCCGGTCCGGTGCTGGCGGTAGTGCACGACCACTCGGTCCAGCGTGGCGATCCGCTCGGCGGTCAGCATGGTCGAGTAGGTCCACGGCGCGTCCTCGTAGAACCCCGCCGTGAAGCCGAACCCGTGGCGGTCGAGGAAGCCCCGGCGGTAAGCCTTGTTCCAGACCACCTCGAGGAAGGTGAGGAAGATCGGCCGCTCCGCCGCGGTGAACACCCCGGCGCCCTCCCGCGCGAACGCGTCGTGCCGCCGGTTGCCGACCACCCGGCCGTCCCAGAAGATCCGCTCGTAGTCGAACAGCACGAGGTCCGGCTGGCCGGTGTCCTCGATCCGGCGCGCGATCGCCTCCAGCGAGCCGGGCAGGTACAGGTCATCCGCGTCCAGGAACAGGACGTACTCGCCGCGGCACTCCTTCAGCCCGGCGTTCCGGGTCAGACCGAGGCCGACGTTCTCGACCAGGTGCAGTGCCCGCACCCGCGGGTCGGCCGCGGCGTACTCGTCGAGGATCCGGCCGACGCCGTCCCAGTCGGCGTCGTCCACCCCGATCACCTCGAAGTCGGTGAACGACTGGCTCAGCACCGAGTCCAGGCAGGGTCGCAGCCACGCCCGGGAGGCATGGCAGGGGACCACGATGCTGAACTTGGGGACGGTGCCGAGCGCCATGCCACGTCATCCTAAGGTGCAGTCATGAGTACAGATGTGTTCGAGCCACTGGCCGGTCTGGAAGGGGTCGGATCGGCGGCCCGGGCGGCCCGGGACGCGGTCGATGTCCTGCTCCGGGACCGCGGGCTGCGCAGGGTGGGTTCGGACGTCACCGCCGAGGCCCTGCTGCTCGGTGCCCACGCCTCCGCCGTCCTGGCCGGCAGCCCGGCGACGCTGGACCAGGTACGGCGGGGTGCTGCCGACGGACTGGCCTCCGGCGCGGTCCGGATGACCGGCGAGCTGATGGGTCTCGCACCGCGAGTGGACACCAACCCGGTGCAGGTATGGACCAGACTGCACCAGTTGGCCGCCGTCGACCTGGGTCCGGACGAGGAACTGGGCCATCTGCGGACCAGCCGGGAGCCGGTGCCGGACGACATCCCCGGTCTGCCGCCGGCGCCGTCGGCCGACGAGATGTGGGAGCGGCTGAGCGCTCTCGCACAGAACCTGACCCGCCCGACCGCGGCGCCCGGCCTGGTCGTCGCGGCCGTCGTGCACGCGGAGCTGGCCATCCTGCGCCCCTTCCCGACCGCGAACGGACTGGTTGCCCGCGCCGCCGAACGCTGCCTGTTGGTTGCCCGAGGCATCGACCCGGTCGCGGTCACCGTGCCCGAGGTCGGTCACTGTGAGTTGGCGAGCTCCTATGCGCCGGGGCTCGGCGACTACGCAGCGCGAGGTTTGACCGGAGTCCGTGACTGGTTGCTGCGGTCGTGTGAGGTCGTGTCACTGGGTGCCGAACGCTCGCCGCTCGCCGTCGCCGACTGAGCTTTGTGCGGACGTGCGAACGGCGCTCTCAACTGAGAACGCCGTCGCTGGCACGCCATCCGGGTTACCATGCGTGCACCGGTTTGCCGCCACAGGACTGGCCTGGGTCGCGCTGCCCGTTTGGGATGGGCTGGTCGCCGCGTGGGTGCCTGGCTGCCGTGCAATCTCTACCGGATCCGAAGATCCTTGTGCTTCCTTTGTACTCCTGAAAACCCTTCCTGGGAAGGGGATGCGCGGCCTTCATGGAGTTGAGAACAATGAAGCAACCTTCAGCTTTCCAGGCTACTTGCGAGTGTCGTCAGAGGTCAGTGCGCGGCCGGCCGGGTGCGCCGGCGGGTGGCCAGGAAGAAGGCCCAGGCGGCCAGTCCGGCGACCGCCACGGTAGCCACCGCGGGACGTCGTACCTGCAGGAAACGGGACCGTTCGGTCAGGCCGACCGGCTCGCTGAAATCGAGGACCGGCCAGTCCCGGGCGATCGCCAGCCGGCGCAGCGCCTTGTCCGGATTGACCGCGTACGGATGGCCGACAGCGGCCAGCATCGGCTCGTCGGTGACGGAATCCGAGTAGGCGTAGGAGGTTTCGAGGTCGTAGCCCTCGGCCGCGGCCAGCGCGCGGATCGCGGCCGCCTTCTGCGGACCGTACGCGTAGTCGGCGATCTCGCCCGTGTACTTGCCGTCGGCAACGACCATCCGGGTGGCGATCACCTTGTCGGCGCCCAGCATCGCCCCGATCGGCTCGACCACCTCGGCGCCCGACGAGGACACGATCACCACGTCCCGGCCGGCCGCGTGGTGCTGCTCGATCAGCTCCACCGCCTCGTCGTGGATCATCGGCGTGACGATGTGGTCGAGGGTCTCGGCGACGATCGCCTGGACCGTCCGGACGTCCCACCCGGTGCACATCGCGGAGATGTACTCGCGCATCCGCTCCATCTGGTCGTGGTCGGCGCCGCCGAGCAGGTAGACGAACTGGGCGTAGGCGCTGCGGAGCACGGTCCGGCGGTTGATCAGCCCGCCGGCGTAGAACGGCCGCGAGAAGGCGAGCGTGCTGGAACGGGTGATAATGGTCTTGTCCAGATCGAAGAAGGCGGCCGATCGGGCGGTCCCAGGGTGCTCCATGAGGTCGAGCATAGGCAGCCGGACGAAACGCCGAGGGACCCGGGCTTTTGCGTGGGCCGGTATCCCGTTAGACTGGTGAGCAGTGTGACAGTGACACTGGCTGGGAGCGCCTGATCGGCGGTTCTGACGCCTGGATCAAACGGGTCCGGTTCGCAACCGAACTGAGATGTGTGAGATCCGTTTTCGGGGGGTACATACCCCCTGACAGTGGCAGACTGTCGCCTCCTGAACGGCCCCCGGCTCCTCCCCCCGAGCCCGTGGCCGAAGACGGCCCCCGGTCACCCCCCGCCGGGGGCCGTCGCCTTTCCTCCTCCAGGTCTCCTCTGTAAAGACCTGTACATTTCTCAGCTTTTTCCCGCGTGAGAGCGCGCTCACTTTATGCAGGGTCTTGACAATGTAATTGAGTGGTCACACTTTGTAAGTCATGAAACCGCCTGCGTACCGCCCCCAGGCAGCGGTCATCACCAGCCTGCTCGTCGTTCTCATGGGTCTCCTGCTGACCCCCGGTGCCGCATCCGCCGCCACCAACCTCGTCACCAACGCCGGCTTCGAGAGCGGCTCGCTGTCCGGATGGTCCTGTCCGGCCGGCGCCGTCACCACGTCCGCCCCGCACTCCGGGACCTACGCGCTCCAAGCCAGTCCCAGCTCGGGCGACATCGCCCGCTGCTCTCAGTCGATACCGGTGCAGCCCAATACGGCGTACACGCTGTCGGCCTGGGTCAAAGGGTCGAACGTCTACCTGGGTGTCGACGGCGGAGCCAGCACCTGGACCACCAGTAGTACGTGGAGCCAGCTGACCGTTCCCTTCACCACGAGTGCCTCGGCCACCTCGGTCACCATCTATCTGCATGGCTGGTACGCACTCCCGCCGTACCAGGTGGATGACGTCGTACTGGATGGGCCGGGTGGGACCGCGGACACCACTCCGCCGTCGACTCCGGGCGGTCTGGCTGTCGGTAGCCCGACGTCGAGCTCGCTGCAGCTCAACTGGTCCGCCGCCTCCGACGCGAACGGGATCGACCACTACGACGTCGTACGGGGTACCGGGGCGGCGCAGAGCGTCGGCAACGTGACCAACTGGACCGCCACCGGCCTCAGCAGGAGTACGACGTACTCCTTCAAGGTGCGGGCGTGTGACCCGAGTGGCAACTGCTCGCCGTACGGCGCGACCGTGTCGGGCACCACCTCGAGCGGACCGACGAACCCGCCGGCCGGACCGCTGCCGAAGCACGTGGTCACGGGCTACTGGCAGAACTTCAACAACGGCGCGACGGTGCAGCGCATCTCCGACGTGCAGGCGGCGTACGACCTGATCGCGGTCGCCTTCGCCGACGCCGACCCGTCGCGGCCCGGTGGCATCACCTTCAACCTCGACAGCGCCGGACTGGGTGGTTACACCGTTGCCCAGTTCAAGGCCGACATCGCGGCGAAGCAGGCGGCCGGGAAGAAGGTCATCCTGTCGGTGGGCGGCCAGAACGGCACCATCTCCGTCGCCGACCCGACCGCCGCGGCCAACTTCGCGAGCAGTGCGCTCTCGGTGCTGCGCGAGTACGGCTTCGACGGGATCGACATCGACCTGGAGAACGGCGTCAACGCGCAGTACATGGGTCAGGCGCTGCACAGTCTGCAGAGCCAGTTCGGCAGCGGGCTGATCGTCGCCATGGCGCCGCAGACGATCGACATGCAGAGCACCTCGTTCGAGTACTTCAAGCTCGCGCTGGCGATCAAGGACATCCTGACCGTGGTGAACGTGCAGTACTACAACTCCGGCTCGATGAACGGCTGCGACGGACAGGTCTACTCGCAAGGCACGGTCGACTTCATCACCGCCCAGGCCTGCATCATGCTCCAGAACGGACTGCGGCCCGACCAGGTCGGTCTCGGCGTACCCGCATCGTCGCGGGCGGCCGGGAGCGGTTATGTCTCGCCGGCGATCGTCAACAACGCGCTGGACTGCCTGACCAAGGGCACGAACTGCGGCAACTTCAAGCCGAGCACCACGTGGCCGACACTGCGCGGTGCGATGACCTGGTCGACCAACTGGGACGCGCTGAACGGCAGCCAGTTCGCCAACCAGGTCGGCGCCCACGTTCACGCGTTGCCCTGACATGCACAGTTATCGACCGGCTCCGGTGCTGGAGGCGCTCGGTGTCTGCTCGGACGACGAGCAGCTCTACCGGGCGCTTCTGGCCCGCCCGGAGTCCACGACGACTGATCTGGCCCACGACACCGCCTGGCCGGCCACCCGCGTCGGCCGGCACCTACGCTCCCTGCTGTCCCTCGGCCTGGCGTTTCGCACACCAGGCCGTCCGGCTCGCTACCTCCCTGCCGTGCCGGAGGCCGCCGTCGAGCTCCTCGCGCTGCGGAAACAGGCAGCCATCGTGGAGGCTCGGCTGGGCGCGTCGGTCCTCACCTCGGAGTTCCACCGGGACGACGCCGGGTTGCTGACCGTCATTCGTGGCAGTGAGGCCGTGGCCCAACGCTTCTTCCAGGCGCAGCAGAGTGCCCGGGAGGAGGTGCTGCGCCTCGATCGGCCTCCGTATGTCGTGCTGCCGATCGAGTCACGACGGGCGCATGGAGTGTCCTATCGAACCGTCTACGACATGAGGTCGCTCTCCGAGCCGGCCGACGTGGCCGCGGCGCGGTCCGCCGGTTGCCGGATGCTGCGTGATGTCCCGCTCAAGTTGGTCCTGGTCGACCGGCGTACCGCGCTGCTGCCGACGGGTCCGGACGTGCTTGTCGAGCTCGGGCCTTCGAGTCTGCTGAAGGCGCTGGTGCGCCTGTTCGAACTTCTGTGGCAACAGGCGACCCCGCTGATGCCATCCGCCACCGAAGGTCCGTTGACCTCCGAGGATCGCCAGCTACTCTCGCTGGCCGCGGCAGGCCTGACAGACCAGGCAATAGCCCGCCGCTTAGGCGTAGCCCAACGCACAGTCGAACGCCGTATGCAACGCATCCTCAAAGCTCTGGATGCCACGACCCGCTTCCAGGCCGGCCTTCGCGCAGGTCAGCGAGGGCTCTTGGTTTAGTCCGTGACGTCGGCCACCGTGGCGCCGAGGGCCTTGACCAGGTCGTCGGCGTTCACGGTGATGCCGACGCCGTGGTCGCCGCCGCCGATCGAGATCGTGCCGGTGATCCGGTCGTCGGCGATCACCGGCCAGGCGTGCGTGCTGCCGAGCGGAGTGATCGTGCCGCGGACGTAGCCGGTCACGTCGAACGCGGTGTCCTTGTCCGGCATCGAGATGCGGTTGACGCCCAGCAGCGCGCGCAGCCTCGGCCAGGCGATCTCCCGGTCGCCGGGCACCAGCACGAACCGGTAGTCGTCGTCGGCCAGCCGCACCACGATCGTCTTGATCAGCCTGGCCGGCTCGATCCCTCGCGCGGCCGCGGCCTCCTCGAGCGAGTTCACCCGGCCGTGCCGCGTCACCTCGTAGCTGAGTCCCAACTGATCGGCTGCATCGGTTGCTCTGGTCACCTGGCTAGTTTGGCACCTTGCTGGGAACGCTCTTGAGCAGTACGGCGAGCAGCAGCGTGACGACGAACAACGCCCCGGCCTCCAGTGCGACTCCACTCCAGCCCGCGTGACTCCACGCCGTACCTGCCAGGCCTCCGAAGATGGAGGAGCCCAGGTAGAAGGCGAAGAGGTACAAGCTGGATGCCTGGCCCGTACTGCCGCCACTGGCGTGGGCTCGGACCGGCACCCAGCCGCTGGCCACGCCATGGATCGCGAAGAAGCCCGCGGTCATCAGTGCGAGCCCGAGCACGATGAGCGGCAGCGGTGCGGCCAGCGTGATCGCCACGCCGGCCAAAGTGATGAGGCAGCCGACCGGCACGACGGTGCGGCGACCGTAGCGATCCGCGAGCGACCCGGCCGTTGCTGAGCCGACGGATCCGAGGAGATAGACACAGAAGACCAGCCCGGCGGCGCCGGCACTCAGGTGGTACGGCGCTCCAGACAGCCGGAAGACCGCACCGTTGTAGACGGCGACGAACGCGCCAACAGCGGTGGCGGCAATGCCGTAGAGCGCCAGCAATGCGGGATCCCGCAGTACGAGAAGCTGTAGAGGCTTGGCCGAGCTCGGGCGAAAGTTGCGCGACGCCGGCAGCAGTAGCCACACCACGGTGGCGCACAAGATGCCGACGACCGCGATCCCACCGGACGCGAACCTCCACCCGCCGACATCCGCGAGCCCTCCGGCGATGAGACGGCCCGCCATTCCGCCGACCGCCGTACCCGCGATGTAAAGGCCACTGGCTCGTGCGTGGCTGTCGGCGTGGACCTCTTCCCGCAGATAGGCCATCGCGACCGCGGGAAGCCCGGCCATGGCGATGCCCTGCAGTCCGCGCAGCGCGAGCAGCGTGTGCCAGGTCGGAGCGAACGCGCTGAGCAGGGCGAAGGCTGACGTGGCCGCGACCGACCACCGCATCAGAGTGGTGCGGCCGATGACCTCGGAGACCGGACCGGCGATCAGAAGCGCGATGCCGAGCCCGAGTGTGGCGAACGACACCGTGAAGGCGCTCTGGCTGGGGGAGACGTGGAAGGCGTCGACCAGCTCGGGGAGCAGCGGCTGGGTGCTGTATAGCAGTGCGAACGTCGCCAGGCCGGCCGCGAAGAGAGCAATGGAGAGCTTGCGGTACTCCGGATCGCCGGGCAGGTACCCGGGCTCGAGGGCGACGGACGTGTGCATGTCTTCGACAGTGGCACGGCTTGTGCGATACGTAAAATGTCGATCTCAGCAGTAATCGATACACTTATCACATGCACGTCGAGGACCTGCGGTGGTTCGCCGTACTCGCGGAGACCGAGCACCTGACCGAGACGGCGGCTGTCCTCGGGACGAGCCAGCCGAATCTCTCCCGCTCGCTGCGGCGGGTGGAGGCTGCCTTCGGGGTCCCGCTGTTCGAGCGTGAGCACCGCGGCGTGCGGCTGAATCCGTACGGGCGGCTCGTGCTGGAGGCGGCCCGGGCCGGGACGGCGGCGGTCGACGCCGCGCGGCAGCGGATCGACGCGCTGCTCGACCCCGAGTCGGGGACGGTCCGGCTCGCGTTCCTGCACTCGGTGGCGACCAGTCTGATGCCGGACCTGCTGAAGGCTTTCCGCGCGGTGGCGCCGAGTATCGACTTCGCGCTCCGGCAGGAGCCGGCGCACGACATCGTCCAGGACCTCGAGACCGGTGAGGCGGAGATCGCGATCGTCGCGCCGCGGCCCGACCCGGAGCGCTTCGGCTGGCACCTGCTCGAGAGGCAGCGGCTCTGTCTGCACGTCCCGCAGGGGCACGCGTTGGCTTCCCGGCATCGGGTGGAGCTGGAGGCAGTCGCCGACGAGGCCTTCGTCGGGCTGCGACCGGGCTTCGGCTTCCGGCGCGTGACCGACGAACTCTGCCGCGCGGCGGGCTTCACACCGCGGCTGGCCTTCGAGGCAACCGACCTGGCGACGATCGACAGCATGGTCGGTGCCGGACTCGGGGTGGCGGTCCTGCCGTCGGGTGCTGTTCGGGGGACCGACAGCGGCGCGGTGTCCATTCCTCTGGCCGGTGTCCAGGCCCGCCGTGAGATCGGCATGGCGTGGCGGCTGCGGACGCAGTTGACGCCGGCGGCCGAACGGTTCCGGACGTTCGTCCGGTCCCGGCCGGTAACGTCCACCTGACGTCGGGGGCGGTGACTTCCGTAGCGTTCGTCCAATTTTCTTGGTGTCGACTTGCAGTGAGAGGGCTTTCCCCCGCACTCTTTCCTCCGTGAGGAAGCGTCTGAGTTCGTTCCGGCCGAGCCGTCGGATGCTGTTCGCGGCCGGTACGGCCGCGGCGGCGTCGACGGTCGCGTCGGCGACAGCTGCGTCGGCCGAGTCGGTGGCCGGGATGTCCTCGCTGGGCAACTACGGCTCGGGCGTCCTCGGCGCCTGGGAGCGGCAGGCCCGCGCGATCTCGAACGAGTCCCAGGTCCGCAAGACCCGGGAGACCGACGGCGTCTTCATGTTCGGCGACAGCATCGGGGTCCAGGACGGGCTGGCGCTGGCCACGCAGCTGTCCAAGCTCGGCATCAGCGTCGCCGTGCACAACTGGGCCGGCCGCCCGGTCACCCCGGCGGTCGACGCTCTGGACACCTGGGCGCAGGACTACGGCCTGCCGCACCGGATCCTCATGTCGGTCGGCTCCAACGACATCTTCACGCCGCCCGCGGTCGCCGCTCAGGTCGACCGAACCATGCAGATCGTCGGCGACGAGCGGACTGTCTACTGGGTCAACGTGCAGGCGGCGCGGACGGCGCACGGCCCCGCGGTGCAGGTCTGCGACCAGCGCAACAGTGCCTGGATCAACCTGCAGCTCGCGGAAGCACAGCGCCGGTACGACAACCTCCGCATCGTGCACTGGGCCGAGCACCTGGCCGCCAAGCCGAATCGGCTGGCCATGTACCTGCGGGATGGACTGCACCCCTCGGTTCCGCTCGGGCAGAACGCCCGCAACGGGCTCATCATCGACGCGATCAAGGCCGGCTGACGCGGCACGGCGCCGTACGGGAGGTTCCCGCACGGCGCCGTACTGTGTTCAGAAGCCCGCGGTGATCCGGGTGAACTCCCAGTCGGGCTGCGCGATGCCGCTGCAGTTGGAGACCACGCCGCCGCCGGCACAGCCGCGGTCACGGTTCACCGACCAGAACGCCAGCCGGCCCAGGCCGTTGGACTTGGCCCAGTTGGTGATGTTCTGCCAGGTCGCCGTGGTGGTCATCTCCTGCTGGTCGGACAGGCCGTTCATGCCGGAGACGCCCTGGTGGGCGTAGGCCTGCGCGGTCGTCCAGCCGAAGACGGACTTCAGCTTGTTGTTCAGGCCGGTGGAGGCGCCGACCGTGTCGTTGTAGATGTTGCTGCTGCCGAAGTCGAACGGCATCAGCGTGAAGATGTCGATGTTCGCGCCAAGTGCCGCGGACCGCTCGATCAGCCGGTTGCCGTAGTAGTTCGGGCCGGTGGTCGAGGTGCCGAAGGTGAGGATCGTCTGGATCCCGGGGTTGTTCTGCTTGACGATCTTCAGCGCGTTCAGGATCCGGTCCTGGACCGCCTCGTTCTCGAACTCGTCGGAGTTCTCGATGTCGATGTCGATCGCCTTCAGGTTGTAGGCGTTGATGACCTGCTGGTACGCGCCGGCCAGGGCCTCCGGCGTACTGCAGTTCGGGCCGAGCTTGTTACCGCTCCAGCCACCGATGGACGGCACGATGTCGCCGCCGGCCGCGCGGATCTGGGCGATCGCGTTCGCGTCGGCACTGCCCTGCAGCGGCCGGCTGCCGTCCCAGGCCGGGTTACAGCCGCCGGACGACAGGATGAACGCCATGGTGAACCACTTGATCCCGGTCGCGTTCATGACGGTCTGCGGGTTCGGCGGGTCACCCCAGCCCATGTAGAGGTACGGCGCTGCCTTCGCGCTCCCCGTGTTCCCGCCACCGGTGGTGGTCTTGACCGAGATGCTGCCGCTCTTCGGGCCCTCGCCGGCGCTGTTGGACGCACTGACCTGGTAGCTGTACGTCGTGTTCGCGCTGAGACCGGAGTCCGTGTACGACGTACCGGTCGGGCTGCCGACCTTGGTGCCGTTGCGGTAGACGCTGTAGCTGGTTGCGCCCGATGCGGCCGACCACGTGAGGCTTACCGAGCTCGAGGACGCCGTACCCGAGAGGCCTGTCGGTGCGCCGGGGACGGTCCCGCCACCACCGCCTGAGCAGGAGCCGCCGTTCAGTCGGCAGGCTGCGAGCCCAGGGAAGTTACCCGGGCTGCCGTTGAAGCCGAAGCTGACCGAGGCACCCGGTGCGAGCGGTCCCGCCCAGCTGGGCGGGGTGAACGTGTGGGTCTGGCCGCTACTGGTGTGGGTGGCGTCCCATGTGCTGCTGACGGTGTAGCCGGACGGGAAGTCCAGTGCGACCGACCAGGTGCTCAGCGAACTGGTGGTGCCGTTGGTGACGGTCACCTTGCCTTCGAAGCCACTGCCCCAGTCGGACACTTTGGTGAAGGCTGCGGTGACTCCTGCGGCATTGGCCGCCTGTGCGGTCAGCAGTGCGATGACCACCGCGGTGATGGCTGCTATCGCCAGAGAGATGCGTTTCATGATGCTCCGATCAGTGGGCGGTACGTGATCAGACCCGGCCCCAGAGTGCGGGGACGTTCGGTGGTTCCCAGCCGGTCAGGGAGGTGTGCCCCTGGATGCACTTGTAGGTGACGCCGTTGTAGGACACGAGTGCACCGGTCGCGTACGCCGTGTTCGGCGCCCACGGGGTGGCCGTGGGAGGCGTCGTCGGCGGTGTGGTGGGAGGCGTGGTCGGTGGTGTGGTGGCCGGGGTGGTCGGGCTGGTCGGTGGGCCGCTGCAGCCGGGTGTGTCGGCGTTGACCGAGTTGACGACGGCGTTGAAGAGCGTGACGTTCGGATCCAGCGCCTCGAGCGAATACATCATTGCGCCGGCCAGTCCGTTGCAGTGCTGGTAGTCGGCCTTGGCCTTGATCGACTGGGCGTTGTCACCGGACCAGAACGTGCCGTTGCTGTAGAACCACGAGGACTTGGTGGCGTCGTCGAAGTACGACATCGACGGGTTGTCCGCGAAGCCGGTGAGCTCCTTGTAGAACGAGACGCCGGGCACATTGCCGCTCAGAGCGTGTCCGTCGGCCGGTCCGGTCGCGGTCTGGTACTTGCCGTTGGCCGTGGCCGGGACTCCCTTCCATCCCCTGTAATAGAAGGGATAACCGATGGTCAGCTTGCTCGCCGGGAACCCACCGGGGATGCCGTACGCCGAATCACCGGTCGTCCACGCCTTCACGGCAGCGTCAACGGAGTACTTGCCCTGGCCCGGTGGAATCGGGTTGCTCGGGTCGTTGGGCGCTGTGTACAGCGGGTCCTGGAAGTTGGTCGGCCCGGTGGCCTCCCAGCCGCCGTGCATGTCGTACGTCATGACGTTGTTGTAGTCGAGGTACTGCCCGATCTTGTTCGTCTCGATCGTGGAGATCTTGTCCTGACCGGCCGGTGTCGCCGCGGTCAGGTAGTAGCGCTTGCCGGTCTGGTTGCCGTAGGCATCGAGCTGCGCGCGTAGCTCGGCCAGCAGCAGGGTGAAGTTCTGCTTGTCGGCGGCGCCGTAGTGGTTGCCGACGTGACCGTTCGGCGAGCCCGGGTACTCCCAGTCTATGTCGATCCCGTCGAAGATGCCGGCCGCACTGCCCGGACCGCCGAAGCCGTCGACCACCGGCAGGTCGCCCTTGAGGAACATGTTCACGCAGGAGCTGACGAAGGCCTTCCGCTTGGCGTCGCTCGAGGCGGCGTCGGAGAAGTACTTCGAGTAGGTCCAGCCGCCGATCGAGATCAGGATCTTCAGGTTCGGGTACTTCGCCTTGAGCCTCTTGAGCTGGTTGAAGTTGCCCTGGATCGGCTGGTTCCAGACGTCACCGACCCCGTCGACGCTGATGTCCGCGCCGTACGACTTGCCGTAGTCGGCGAACGCGTCGCCGGCGCCGTCACCGGCATTCGGGTTGTTCTCGTCCTGGGACGCGGCCTTGTTGGCCATGAAGCAGGTGTGGTCGGTCGGGTGGATGTTCGCGAACGCATAGTTCAGGAAGTCCAGCTTCCCGGCGGCACCGGTGGTGATCAGGTTCTTCGGGTAGAAGGCGTTGGCGTAGATCCCCCACTGGGTGAAGTACGCCGTCTTGACGCCGCCGCTGGTCGCAGCCGCGGCGGTGCTTGCTTCTGGGGTGGCCAGCGAGACGCCGGCGGCGGCGATCAGGGCGGTGGCGGCGACGGACGCCGTGGCGGCGCGCATGCGTAATCGACTCATGGGCGGGTCCTCCGGAGCTGGGACGGAAGCGGTCCGGTGAAATTTAGTTAAAGACGCTTCGAAAGGAACCGTAACCGTTCCCGGCGGGTTGGTCGCCGCCTCGCCGTGGCGGGTTCCCGCTGCTGACGGAAAGCCGACAACCCCTTTGTCCACAGGGTTTCGGTGGTGTCCGCGGAACGGGTCCGATGACGGCATGTTCTAGGGCATGGACAACACTTCACCTCCCACATCGGTGCTCTTGGCAACTACCAACGAGATCCTGCTCGACGACCTGCTCCGGCTGGCGGCGGCAGCCTCGATCACGCCCGTGGTCGAGCCGGATCTGGTCGGCGTCCGCCGTCGCTGGCACTCCTGTTCGCTGGTCGTGGTCGGCCGGGATCTGGCCGAGCCGCTGGCCCGTGCGCAGCCCGCCGCTCGAGCGGGTGTCGTCGTGGTGGGTTCCGTCCTGGACGGTGATGACCTCTACCGCTGTGCCTTCGACGTCGGCGCGGATGCGGTGCTGCGCTTGCCTGATGACGAGTCCGCACTCGCCGGGAAGCTGGCGGACGCGGTCGACGGTGCTGTCCGGACGGCTCTCACGCTCGCCTTCGTCGGCGGGTGCGGGGGAGCGGGGGCGACCACACTTGCCTCGGCCGTCGCAGTCTTCGGCAATCGACGCGGCTTCCGCACGATGCTGATCGACGGCGATCCGTTGGGTGGCGGGATCGAGTTGGCCCTTGGTATCGAGCGCGACCCCGGCGACCGCTGGCCCAAGCTCCTCAACGCGTCTGGCCGGGTGAGCGCCGCCGCTCTGCGCTCTGCGTTGCCCTCGGTCGACGGCCTCGCGGTCCTGTCCTGGGATCAATCCGACGTGACCGTCCTGCCACCCGACACGATGAGCTCGGTCATCGGCGCCGCCCAACGCAGCAGCGATCTCGTCGTGGTCGATCTCCCTCGCCGGGCGGATCCGGCGGTTGAGGAGGGCTTCATCCGGGCCGCGGCGACCCTGCTTGTCGTCCCGTGCGACGTCCGCTCGGTCGCCGCAGCCAAACGCTTCGTCGGCCCGCTCCGCGCCGTCGCCGGCGACCTCCGGGTCGTCGCCCGGGAATCCCGCCCGCACGGCCTGTCCGCCGCCGACGTCGCCACCCATCTCTCCTTGCCCCTAGCAACAACAGTAGGCCTCGAACGCGACCTCCCCACAGCCATGGACCAAGGCCGCTTCGACCCCCGCCCCCGCGGCCCCCTGGCCAAAGCCGCCACCAACCTCCTCGACCTCTTCACCCACCCCGAATCAACAGCCGCCTAACCGCTACGTGCCCGACCTCGCTCGGATCGGAAATCGCATGACTAATCGCCTTGCCCAAGCTTCCTTCGACGGCGCCGCGGTGTCCGCCGAACTCCTCGACCGCGTCCGCGGCACGCTCGCACTCACCGGCGCCAAACCAACCCCCGCCCACGTCGCCGCCGCGCTCCGCGCCGACGGTACGGTCTGCGGCGACGCGATGGTCCTCGCCGTAGTCACCGCTCTCCGCCGCGAAGCCCTCGGCGCCGGCCCCCTCGACAGCCTCCTCGCCGAACCAGGCATCACCGACATCCTCGTCAACGGCCCCGACGAGGTCTACATAGACCGCGGCGGCCGCCTGGAACGCGTCTTCGTCCGCACCGGCGACGAGTCCGCCATCCGCCGCCTCGCCACCCGCTTGGCCGCCGCCGCAGGCCGTCGCCTCGACGACGCCACGCCGTACGTCGACGTCCGCCTCTCCGACGGCACCCGCTTCCACGCCATCCTCGCCCCCGTCGCCGCGCCCGGCACCTGCCTGTCCCTCCGCGTCCCCGCCCGTCACGTCTTCACCCTCGACGACCTCGTCGCCGCCGGCGCCCTACCCCCATCCGGTACGCCGATCCTCCGCGACCTCCTCGACTCCCGCCTGGCCTTCCTCATCAGCGGCGGCACCGGCACAGGCAAAACCACCCTCCTGAACTCCTTGCTCTCCTTGACGGACCCATCCGAGCGCCTGGTCCTGGTAGAGGACGCAGGCGAACTGCGCCCCGACCACCCCCACGTAGTCCGCCTCGAGGCGAGACCACCGAACGTCGAAGGCACCGGCGAAATCTCCCTCCGCGACCTCGTCCGTCAAGCCCTCCGAATGCGCCCCGACCGCCTCGTCGTGGGCGAAGTCCGCGGCCCCGAAGTAGTTGATCTCCTCACCGCCCTCAACACCGGCCACGAAGGCGGCTGCGGCACCATCCACGCCAACTCAGCCGCCGACGTGCCAGCCCGCCTAGAAGCCCTAGGCGCCCTCGCCGGCCTCCCCAGAGAAGCCATCCACAGCCAAATAGCCTCAGCCCTGCACGCCGTAATCCACCTATCCCGAGACCCTCACGGCACCCGCCGAATCACCGAAATCCACACACTCACCCGCCACCCCGACGGCCAAGTAGCCACCACCCCCGCCGTCACCTTCCACCCCAACGCCACCACAACCCTCCACCCACCCGCCCAAAGCTTCACCACCTCTCATCCGCAGCCAGGCGCGGCGAGTGCAGCATGACCGCCGCCTTCGTCTCCGGCCTGCTGGTATTCCTCACCAGCGCTCTCCTCCTTCCACACCCGGGCCGCGGCCTACACCGCCTAAGCGCGCCGCTCCAGAGCGCCAACAACCGACGACCCACCCGTCCATCGCCAACCAGTCATCGACCATTCGCAGGCGTCGCCAGCCCAGCCCGCCTCGCCAGCCCAGCCCGCCTCGCCACCCCAGCGCGCCTCGTCCGCCAGGCCCGCCTCGTCCGCCAGGCCCGCCTCGTCCGCCGGGCCGGCCTCGGCCGCGTCATCCCGCTCGCACCGGTAGCCGCGATCCTCGTCCTCCTCCTCGGAGCACAGTTCCTCGTCTCGACCATCGCCATCGGCGTCGTCCTCGCCCTCATCGCCGGCCAACGCACCCAACACCAACGCCGAGCAGCAGCCACAGCACGCCGTACTCAAATCATCGAAGCCCTCGACGTCCTAGCCGCCGACCTCACCGCAGGCCGCCCGCCCGTCGACGCCCTGGAAGGCGCCGCCTCCATCAGCCCTGACCTCCAAGTAGCCCACGCAGCGGCCAAACTCGGCGGCGACGTACCCGGCGCCCTCGAACTGGCCGCCGAATCCCCAGGAGCCACCGGCCTCCGCGCACTATCCGCCGCTTGGCGAGTAGCCGAAGAATCCGGCGCCGCCTTCGCCGCACTCACCGAACGCCTAGCCGACTCCCTCCGAGCCGACGAGACCATCCACCGCCAAACCGAAGCCAGCCTCGCAGGCGCCCGCTCCACCGCCCGCATCCTCGCGGCCCTCCCCATCTTCGGCATAGCCCTCGGCTACTCCCTAGGCGCCAAACCCCTCACCTTCCTCACCGCCACACCCGCCGGCTGGCTCTGCCTAACCGGCGGCCTAACCCTCACCACCCTCGGCCTCCACTGGACAACCCACCTTTCCAAACCCCCCACCTGAACCCCAACCCCTCAGCCCCACCCTCCCCGCGCCCCGGGCCACTACAGCCTTCCGAGGTTCCCCACAGGCCAACGACCTTCTCCGCGCCTAGCCACCAAAGCCTTCCGAGGTCACCACCCATGCCCGCGACACTCTCCGCAGCATCAGCCCTGGCGATCGCCACCTACCTACTAACCCCGCCCCACCCCGACCTCCGCCGCCTCACGGCGAATCTCCGCCGTACGCGCCCCCACACCTCACGCCCCCACCGCCTCGCCGCAGCCATCACCGCAATCGGCGCCCTCCTCCTGATCGGCCTCCCGTGGAGCCTCGCGCCTGCAGCAATCGCCTTCTACGCAATCCCTCGCGCCCTATCCCGCCTAGAACCAGCCGCCACCAGACAACGCACCACCCAGATCACCCGCGACCTCCCCCTAGCCGTAGACCTCCTCACCGCATGCCTCCGCGCCGGCCGCCCACCCCAACAAGCCCTCAACCTCGTAGCCACCGCCGTCCCCGGCCCGCTGGCGGAGATCTTCACCAAGATCGCCCACCACCTCGCCCTGGGCGCGGACCCATCCGAAGCCTGGTCCCACCTACGTTCCGAACCAGCCTGCGCCTCCGTAGCCCGAGCCATTGACCGCTCGATCCGCTCAGGCGCACCACTGTCCAAAACCCTCGAACACCTAGCCGACGACACCCGCCAGTCCCACCACCACGCCGCCGACCAACAAGCCCGCGCAGCCGAATCTCGCTCCGCCCTCCCACTAGGCCTCTGCTTCCTGCCCGCCTTCATCCTTCTCTCCATCGTCCCCACCATCGCCGACGCCCTGATCCCGTACCTCCTCCACCCCTGACGCCGTCATCCACAGCCCAAAACTCCATATAAAAAAGGCCATCTCACAACGGCATGTTGTCAATGAGTGATCCGGAACCCCGATCGCAACCACGGAGGTAATCAGATGTCCAAAGCTCTAGTAGCCGCCCGCAACCATCTCCCCACCCGCCGCCCCCGCACCCAACGCGGCGCCGCCACCGCCGAGTACGCCATCAGCGTCGTAGCAGCCTGCGGCTTCGGCGGAATCCTCGTAGCCCTCCTCAAATCCGACGTCATGATGAACGCCCTCAAAGCCCTCATCAACTACGCCCTCCAACTAGCCGGCGTAGAAGGCGTCCAGCTCTAACCCCTCCCCCCGGCGGCCGGTCGGCCCACCCCTCACCCGACCGGCCGCCCCACCCCAGCCGCCCGCATCTCGGAGCCCACCCCAGATCGGCCTCCCACACCCGGAGCCACCATGCGCTTCCCCAACACCCTCATCGCCACCACCGCTCCCCACGACGCCAGCCGTACCCCTCCGCACGACGTCGGCCGCACTGCGGAACTCACCCCAACTGACCGAACCGTCCGTACGGCGCAACCCGCCGTACGCAAGAGCGCCGTCCCCGCCACGCACACCACCGAGCGCGTTAGCGACGCGTCCGCTGCGCGAGCTCAGCCGTCGGACCGTGGAGCTGTGACCGCCGAGTTGGCGATCACCCTTCCAGTCCTGCTTTCCGTGCTCCTGCTAGGCATTTGGTCGATCGGCCTGGTCGTCCTCAACATCCAATGCATCGACGCCGCCCGAGACGTAGCCCGCGCAGTAGCCCGAGGCGAACCACCCGACGAAGCCAAAGCAATCGGCCACCGCACCATCCCCACCGGCGACATCACCATCACCCGCGAAGGCCACGACATCCACGTAACCGTCACCGCCGCGCCCGCCCACAAACCCCCACTCCTCTCAGCCCTAGCCCCCGCTCACCTCACCGCCCACGCGACCGTCCAATCCGAACCAACCACCCAGGACGAAACCCAATGACTCACAACGAGAAGGGCAGCGCTACCCTCCACTCCCTCTTCGCCGCCGTCCTCCTCATCACAGCCCTCACCACCGCGACCCTCTGGTCCGCCATCTCCACAGCCCGCCACAAACTAACCACCGCAGCCGACCTAACAGCCCTAAGCGCCGCCCAGTCCCTAGACGCCCAGCCCATGGCTGACCCATCCACCACCAACTCCGGCGCCACAGCCCTGGACGCGACCAGTCCCACCGCGGCGGGCTCTGCCGCCACCACCGAAGCCACGGCTCCAGGCCCGACTGGATCGACTGGCGCCACCAGCGGAACCACGGCCTCAGGCGCGACCGGATCGGCCAGGGACACCGCCCCCAGCTCCGCTACTCCTTGCGCCGTCGCTGCACGAATTGCCGCCATCCACAAGGTCCACCTGACCGCCTGCACCCCAACTCCCACCTCTGTAACCATCGAGGTATCCCTCCGACTCGACCTCCTCGTCGCCCACCCAAACCTCACCGCCAGGTCGCGCGCAGGCCCCCTCTGACTCGACCGCGGGAGCGCGCAACCCGACGTACGAAACCTTCCTCGCTACCCGACACAAGGTGCGTCGACCTGACCCCAGGTGCGCGGCCGCGGCGGGTGGTGTTTGGGTGTGTGGGTTCGGCGTGGTTCTGGTCGGGTCGCGATCTGGTCGCAATCTGGTAGAGATGCCGCGTTGATGTGGACGGGGCCCGCGAGTGAGCCTCATGATCTGGAACCGAGTCCTGCTCATTCCTCCCGGACGTACTTCCCCGGCGTCCGGACGGTTACCTCGGAGGCCCGTTTGCCCGACCGGATCCGGCTGCTGCTGGTCGATGACCAGATCCTCAGCCGTGGCTTGCTCCGCAGCAGTCTGGAGCGTGAACGCGATCTGGAGATCGTTGCCGAGCTCAACAGAACCGACGACGTGGTGGGTGCCGCGAAACGGCATCGCGCGAACGTCGCTCTGCTCGACGCCGCCGGCCCGGGGAGCGACAGCATCACGGTGACCACCGAGCTGCGTACGTCGATGCCGGAGTGCCGGGTCGTGATGCTGACGACGTACGGGCGTCCGCTGCATCTGCGGCGTGGTCTCAGTGCGGGGGCGAAGGGGTTCGCCCTCAAGGGGAGTCCGGCGCCGCAGTTGGCGGATGCGGTACGACGGGTGCACCTCGGACTGCGCGTGGTCGACGCCAACCTCGCGGCCGAGACCCTCAAGTACTCCGAGACGCCGCTCAACGACGACGAGACCGACACGCTGCGGGCGGCTCGTGAAGGTGGTTCGGTCGCGTTGATGGCGCGGAAGCTCGACGTGTCCGAGCGGGTCGTACGCACGCGGCTGTGGTCAGCGATCGGCAAGACGGGTGCTCGAACACGCTCCGACGCAGTACAAATCGCCGAGCACAACGGCTGGCTCCTCGACTGAACCCAAGCGCTGGCAGTCACCTCGCGTCGCACGTGCGGCGGGCTGTCGCCTGGCGTCGCACCTGCCGCGGGGCTGTTGCCTGGTGCCGCAATCGCCACGGCTCAGTTGGGCTGCTCTGCCACAGGCGGCCAACTGGTTGGTCCGCGCTCGAGTTTCCAACTGGCTGGTCCGCTCGGGTCTCCAGTTGGTTGGTGTGTTAGAGCTGGTCGAGTTGGTCTAGGAGCCAACTGGGGCCGGTGGAGGTGGCGCCGGTGGGGTCTGTGCGTTGGCGGAGGCCTCGGTCGGCGGTGACTACGGTGACCTCGGGGTTGTGCGGTTGCGCTGTGGACTCTGCGGTGATGGCGGCGATGGTGTCGTCGCCGGAGCCTGGGGCGAGGACCACGCGGAGGGTGCCGGTGTCGGGGGCGTCGTCGCCGGACACGGCGGCTCGGGCGGCGCCCTCGAGGATGACGATGATGTCGGTGGTTTCCTGCAGGTGGCGCTGGAGTACGGCGAGCTTCGTCAGGAGGCGGCGGGCTGCGCCGGGGCGGTCGCGCCACCAGCCGTCGGGGCGTGAGCCGATCACGTTCGCGGCGTCGACGACGATCACCTGCGGTCGTCCGGTTGTCATCTGGTCAGTCTGCACTCTCCACTCCTCCACGCCCTTTCGCCACGGCAGGCGCCGGTGCATCTGCCGTCCGCGCCATCACGCGCCGTCTGGTGCTCCGGTCGGGCGTCGGGTCGTCATGAGTGCGGTCGCCGGGTGGTGCTGGGGCGGCGTTGGGTCGTCGTGAGTGCGGTTAGGCGCAGGTGGCTAGGAAGTTGCCGGTGTGGGTGATGAGTGTGTGGGGTCCTGGGGAGGCGGGGATGGCTTGGTGGTCGCCGCGGATGGGGTGGCGGGTGCCATCGGGGGAGATGACCAGGGTGTTGGGGGCGCCCAGGGCTATGAGTTGGTCGTCGGCTCGGACTAGGACGGGGGCGGTGTAGGACCAGGAGATGGCGGTTCGGCCGGCGGCTAGGCCTTCGAGTACGGCTGTGGGCAGTTCGTCTGGGCCTTCGGCGGCGGCGTCCACGGCTATCCAAGAGGTGGGGGTGCCGGGTGGGGTTGGCGACGTGGGGTTGTGCCAGTCGCTGCCGCCGATGGGAGTCGTGCTGTCGAGGCCCCAGGCTTGCCACCAGGCGATGGGGCCGCCCCAGGTGTGGTCCAGCCAGGACGAGTGCCAGATCTCGGCCAAGGGTGGGTGCTCGGAAAGTGGGTGGCGCCAGGAGCAGTCGCCGCCTAGTGGGTGGTTGATCGAGAGCAGGCCGCCGCGGCGCGCGACTTCGGTGACCCAGGTGGCGGCGGGGCGACGGAAGTCGATGACACCGATGTCGCCGAAGGCGTTTGCGTGGCCGGTGTCGGTCGTCACCTCTTGGCCGGGGATCAGGCCGATGCCGAAGCGCTTGCTGAGTGAGGGGAGTTCGAGGTGGTGGGCGACGGTGTTGTGGTCGGTCACCGCTAGTACGTCGAGTCCGGCGGATACGCCGAGGGCGGCGAGGTTCGCGATGGGCGTGGAGCCGTCGGAGTGCAGGGAGTGCGCGTGGAAGTCGCCGGCTACCCACTTCAGCCCGGAGGATGCGGGCAGGGATCGGCGTGGCGGGCGAGGCGGTACGGCGATGGCCGCGGTGAGGTCGGCGTACGACGCTAGGCCGGGGATCTCCGCGACTGGGCCGGTGACGGCTTCGACGATGAGTTCTACGCCCTCGACCGGGATGCGGTGTAGGCCGAGGACTACCCACCAGGTGCCCGCTTCGAGCTCGCCCGGCAGGTAACCGGGGGTTGCCGCGGATGGGGTGATCGCGAAGGTTTGGCGTGCGCCGCCGGACCAGCCGCGCCAGCCGTCCGCGCCCTCGCAGCCGATGTCGATGACGGCGCCCTCGACCGGCGGGATGGTGAGGGTGACGAGTAGTCCGGGGCAGTCGGCCGGGATGTCGACAGGGAGCGAATGCCAGACCGACTCGGCACGGTCGTCGAGGGTCCAGACCCGGCGGTACGTCGTGACAGCCATCAGACGACCGTAATCGGTAGGCGGGTACGAGGCGTTGTGAGATGCATCAGCTGACCGGGACGGGTTGGCGGGCTAGGAGGTTGCCGGAGTCCCGGTCGTAGAGGAGGACCCGGGATGCGGGGGCGGTGAGGACGATCGTGGTGCCGGGGGCGGGTTCGTCCTCTTCCGGGACGGTGACGCCAACCAGCGTGCCGTCGCAGTCGACGCTGACGAGGGACTGGGTGCCGAGGTTCTCGGCGACCACGACCGAGCCACGCAGGACCGGGCCGGTGACGTCGCCCTTGGCGAGAGTCAGGTACTCGGGGCGGATGCCCACGATCACCTCGGCCCCGGCGGGTGCGGAGAAGGTTGTCGCGGGCAACGAGCCGCCGGCCACCGAGACCGAGCCGACCGCACCTTCGGGGGCCGAGCCATTCGGGCTTGCATCCGAGGTGGTGGAGGCGACGGTGCCGGGGAGGAGGTTCATCGGGGTCGAGCCGATGAAATTGGCGACAAAGGTGTTGGCGGGCCGGGCGAAGACCTCGCGCGGCGAACCGAGTTGGCGGAGCTTGCCGGCCTCCATGACCGCGATCCGGTCGGCCAAGGCCAGTGCCTCCGCCTGGTCATGGGTGACGAAGACCGTGGTAATGCCCAGATCGCGCTGAAGCTTCTTCAGGAACGTCCGCGCTTCCAACCGCAAGCGTGCGTCCAGGTTCGACAGCGGCTCGTCCAGAAGCAGCACCTTGCCCTCGGACGCGATCGCGCGCGCCAGTGCGACTCGCTGCTGCTGACCACCCGACAGTTGGCCGGGCTTCCGTTCGAGCAGACCCTGCAAGGACAGTTCGCCGGACGTACGCTCGGCGACCGCGAGACGGGTCGCGGGAGCAACTCGTCGTACCTTCAAGGGGTAGGTGATGTTCTCCGCCACGTTCATGTGCGGGAACAGGGCGTAGTCCTGGAAGACCATCGCGACGCCGCGCTTGCCCGGTTCGGTCCGGGTCACGTCGGCAGCGTCGATCCGGACCTTGCCCTCGGTCGCGGACTCCAGGCCCGCGATCGTCCGCAGCAGCGTGGTCTTACCGCAGCCGGACGGGCCGAGCAGAGCGAAGAACTCGCCGTCGGCCACGTGCAGGTCCAGCCCGTCGACGGCGCGTACGCCGTTGGGGTAGACGGTCGCCAGGCCTTCGATGTCGATGCCCGCCATCAGCTCTTGATCCCTCCATGGAAGCGGAACCCGTACCGCGAGTTCACCAGCAGGTACAGCACGACGACCGGGATCGAGAACAGCAGCGAGAAGACCGGCAGCACCTGCAGGTTCACGCTGCCGCCTTCGTCGGTGAGGGTCTGCATCAGCACCGCACCGGGCTGCTTGTCGATCGACCGGATGAGTAGGAAGGGCACCAGGAAGTTGCCCCAGGAGTTCACGAACGCCCAGACCATGATCGTGGCCAGGCCGGGCCGTGCCACCGGCAGTACGACGTCGCGCAGGATCTGCCCCGTGGACGCGCCGAAGACCCGGGCCGACTCCTCGTACGACTTCGGCACCGCGTCGACGAAGTCCTTCAGGATGAAGATTGCCGCCGGCAACAGCCCGCCGGTCATCACCAGCGCGACCCCGAACCGGGAGTCGATCAGCCCGAGCTGGAACATCATCACGAAGATCGGCACCATCGCGGCGGTCCCGGTGACGACCGAGGACAGCAGCAACAACCCGTAGAGCAGGGCGTCCCGGCCGGGGATCCGGACCCGCGACAACGCGTACGAAGCCAACGCGGCAAAGGCAGTCACGGCAACGGCGGTGGTGACGCAGATCAGCAGCGAGTTGACCATCGAGTGCATCGCGTACGGGTGCTCGAGGGTCTTGCGCACGTTCTCCAGTGTCCAGTCCGGCCACTGCACGCCGAGACCCGGCGAAGCATCGAACGGCGCCGACGCGATCCACAGCATGGGTACGGCGAAGAACAGCGTGATCGCGCAGATCAGAACGTAGAAACCGATCCGCCGTACGACGTAGGCCGGTTTCATGCGCGCCTCCGGAGCAGCCGCAGGTAGATCAGTGAGACCAGCAGGTTCGCGATCAGCAGCAGGAACGAGATGGCCGAGGAGTACCCGAGCTCACCGCCCTGCAGAGCCACGTTGTAGATGTAGACCGGCACCGTCTCGGACTCGTGGTTCGGTCCGCCCTTGGTGAGCAGGAACGGCGAGAAGTCGTTCGCCGTCCACAGCGAGATCAGCAGCGTGTTCGTGAGCACGTGACCGCGGATGTGCGGGAACACCACGTCCCGCAGCGTCTGCCAGCCCGACGCCCCGACCATCCGCGCCGACTCGAGCTGCGACGGTGGCACGGCCTGCAACGCGGACGAGTACAACATCATCGAGAACGCCGTACCGCGCCAGGTGTTGAACACCACCAGGCAGATCATCGGGTAGTCGATCAGCCACGCGGTCCCCGGCGTACCCAGAATGCTGTTGAGCGTCCCGCCGTCCCGGTCGTAGAAGGCGACCCACAGGTACGCGACCACGGTCGACGGCAGGATCCACGCCAGCAGTACGAACGCTTCGACGGTCCGGCGTACGGCGGGACGCGTACGGCGCATCACCCACGCGAGTGTGAAGCCGAGGATGTTCTGGCCGATGATCGCCGAGCCGAGGACGAACAGCATCGTCAGCCACAGCGCGTTGTGGAAGAGCGCGTCGTTGAGCGCCTTGGTGTAGTTGGACAGCCCCACGATCGACGGCGAGACGGCCTCGACACCGGTCAACCGGTAGTTGGTGATCCCGATGTAGATCGTCCAGACCGCCGGGAAGATCAGGAACGCGCCGATCAGCAGCATGGCCGGAGCGACGAAGCCGAACGCCCGGGAGACGCCGAGCCCGGCGACGTCCTGGGCCGGCCCACGGGCCTGCCGCGCCGGCTCAGGTGCCTGAGCCGGCGCGGGTGCGGGAGCAGAGGTCATCAGTTGCCGGCGACCTTGTCCTTGCCGCCGGCCGCGGCCTCGACCGCCTTCTGGTAGGCCCGCGCGGCAGCGTCGGTGCTCTTGCCGCCGACCACGTCCGCGGTCGCCTGCTGCAGTGCGGCCGAGATCTTCGGGTACTCCGCCAGTCCGGGGCGGTACTGCGTGAGCGGGAGGACCTTCTCGGCGATGAAGCTCAGCATCGGGTCACTGGCGAGCACCTCGCTGTTCACGTCGCTGCGCTGGGTGATCTTGGCGGCGCCGTCCAGCGAGGCCTTCACCATCTCCGCGGAGTTCATGAACTGCAGCAGCTCCCACGCCTGCTGCGGGAACTTGGTGTTCGGGTTGATCACCGTCGCGCCGCCGCCCGACATCGAGACGAAGTCCTGGCCCTTCACGCCCGCACCCGGCAGGGCGGCCGGGATCAGCGCGTAGCCGACGGCCGAGTCGCGGTCGGCCATCTTGGCGACGCCCGCCTTCGGCTCCACCACGCTGCGCCAGAAGTAGTCGCTCTCCAGCAGGATGCCGATCTTGTTCGCGGCGAACTCGGCGAAGGACTTGTCCCGGCCCTTGGCCTCACGCTGCAGCACCGGGTCACCGAGTCCGGTGCTGTAGATCTTGTGGTAGAAGTCCAGCACTTGGCGCAGCTTCGGGGTGTCGCCCAGCCACTTGCCGTCGGTGTTGACGGTGGCGCCGGTGCCGACCAGCAGCGGCAGCACACCCTGCATCGTGGTCGCCTCGCCCATCGCCGTACCGGCGTTGATCTGGATCGGGGTGACGCCGGACAGCTTCTTCAGCGCCTGGCCGGCGGTGATGATGTCGTCCCAGGACTTCGGCTGCCAGTCGGCGGGCAGGCCGGCCTGCTGGAACAGCTTCTTGTTGAAGTACAGCACCCGGCCGTCGGTGCCACCCGGGACGCCGTACCGCTTGCCCTCGAAGCTGCCGAGCTGCTGGACCGACTCCGGGATCTGCTTCCAGCCGTCCCAGTCGTTCACCTTGGCCTCGTCGCCGACGGTGTCGGTGAGCGGCTTGATGTAGCCGGCCTGGGCGAACTCGCCGACCCAGATGCCGTCGATCTGGAACAGATCCGGTCCGGACTTGTTCGACAGGTCGAGCGACAGCTTCTGCTTGTAGACCTCGTCGTCGGAGCCGTCACCCTGGAACTTGACGGTGACGTCGACGCCCTTGCCCTTCTGCTCGGCGACGAACTTCGGGATCAGGACGTCCTCGAGGAAGGTGGCGCCGGCGCTGCTCTTGCCGCCCTTGACCGAGTTCGAGCCGATCGTCAGCTCGACCTTCTTGGCGTCGGAGTTGCGGTTCGCGTCCTGGTCGCCGCTGCCGGAGTCGGACGAGCCGAGGCAGCCGGTGAGCAGGGCGAGCGCCGCCGCGCCGAGAACGCCGGCGGTGGACAGCCGGGTGAGAGATCGCATCAAGGCTCCTTGCGAAAAGTGGTCCAGCGAGAGTGCCGGTCAAACATTGGCACTCCTGAGCGACTATGTGAAGACTTTTTTCCAACCCTGGGACGAACGTTTGTCCGGGGCTGTAGGCAACCAACGGCGGAGTGTCAAGTCCGGGCCGGGCGGGATGCATTGCGGAAGAGTTAAAGGATGCTCAAGGTTATGTGCCAACAGGTAGTTGAGTAGATACAGACCGTGATCAGCGGCGGTACGGTCTTGCCGACCGGTTCAGTGGATCGGAGGTGAACGACATGGGACTGCTGTACGGAGTTTCTTGCCTGGTGGATGACCTGCTCAGCCACTGCCACCACTGGTGGCACCACTGCTGGTGGTGACCCGACTCGCCGGCTGGTGACGGCCGCGACCGGGCTGGTGGGCCGGTGACGATCCCACCGGGCTCCCGCTGACGCGCAAGCACCGGGGATTCCGGAATCTCCCCGAGCACCGCTCCACCCACCCACCGAGGATCACCAGGACAACTGAACGAGAAGTGTCGATCCGAAGGAGTGAGAACAGCGGCCGGCCCCGACATCGTCGGGGCCGGCCGTCCTCTGTTCGGCTAAGGATCACTCAGCGTTGGGCCAACTGCATCATCTGCTTCGGCAGCGCCGTCATCTGTGCCGGGATGGGCAGCTGCGGCCGAACCAGCTGGAGCAGGCTGGAGGCCGCGTTCGCGATCGGCAGCGGCAGGGCCAGGCCCAGCGATGCCAGCAGTGCGTTCACGAGCGCCAGAACCGCGCCCAGGATGTCCAGGCCCGGCAGCGGCAGTGCGCTCCAGCTCTGGACCGGTGCACCGGCTGTCGACATGCTGCCGGTCGGTTGTGCCTGCTTGGCCTTCCCCTTGCCGAGCAGGGACGTCAGGGCGAGACCGCTGGCGGCGTTCACGAACGTGCCGGCGCCCTCGTCGTAGGTCCACTTCTGGCCGTCGCCGCTACGGCAGGGCAGCACCAGCAGTGGCGCGGAGGCCGGAACCTTCGCCAGGTCCGCACCGCTGTCCAGGCACGCGCCGGTCTTGGCAAGGGCGCCACCGACGCTCTTGCTCATCGCGACCTGCAGCTGGCCGGACTCGGTGTAGATCCACTCCTGGGTCTTGCCCTCCTTGCCCGGCGCACACGCCATCATGACCGCCATCGGGACCTTGGCGGCCGCGACGAAGGTGAGGCAGTATCGCGTGTCGGCGCGGGTGGCGATCTGTTTCGCCACGCCCACCTCGACGCCGGGGGCGGTCGAACCGCCGGTGACCGGGTTCGCGGCCTGAGCCGGTACGGCGGTAGCCAGCGCGACGCTGACCGCGAGAACTGCCACGCCGGTGCGGCTGAACAGTTTACGGATGATCAAGACAACCTCCAGAGGTCGTGCTATCTCGAAGCGTCAGGTCGTCGGGACCCCGTGACGTGAGCCGATCCGCGTTCCGGGAACCGCGACGGACACCCGAAGCGCTGTGGGGTGGGCTGCGGGTCGATCCCCCGTGAGGAGGCGGTGTGGCCCGGAAGGCCGAAAGTGACTCAACGCGACGTTGACGCCACAACCAGTAAGGCACAAGTGCGTCGGCGGTGGTTATGGCGAGACCCCGGAACTTGATGCCAATGGCAACTAACTGCCAGGCCAAAGTCGTTGCGCAGGGCACCGAAATCCGGCTGAAGACCAGCCGTGTGGCCGCCGAGTGGAGGCTGTGTTTCGATCGAGATCTTACGGCAACCTCGGGATATTCCAGTACCTCATTGGGTTAGTTGATGCCTTCGGCAACAGAGTTGTCAGTGCGGCTGTTTGGTGTCTTTGGGGTCCGGAGCGAGCTCCTGCTCGACCGCGAGCCGCTCGTCGACCGGGGCTTCCCGGGTGCTTTCCAGGGCTGCGGGAGTGTCGGAGGTGGCGTCGCTTTCCGTGATCTCGCCCCCGACGGTGTCATTGGGCGCGGTCGAGGCCTGGGCGCGGAGCTCGCGCATCTCCTTGCGGCGGCGGTAGCCGCGGCCGAGTCCTTTCTTCGTCAGCCAGAGTCCGGCCAGCAGCGCCACCCCGGTCACCGCGCCGAGGAAGAACACGGTCGGTACGGCGACGCCGAAGTCGACGCCGAAGACCTCCAGCGTGGTCGAGGCGGTGGACGACACCGAGACCCCTAGCCCGAACAACACGGCCAGCGCGATCAGAACGATTCCGAGGACGACCATGGCAAGCTGCCTCTCCGTCCGGAGACTGCCGGACTCTTTCAGGCCTCACTGCTCAGGAGTGCGGTGAGCAGCGCGACCGCGCCGCTCTTGTCGAGTGGGTTGTTCTGGTTCCCACACTTGGGCGACTGTACGCACGACGGGCATCCATCCGTACATTCACAGTGTGCAATCGCCTCGCGTGTCGCAGTCAACCATTCGCGCGCCGAGGCATACCCGTGTTCGGCGAATCCGGCTCCGCCCGGGTGGCCGTCGTACACGAAGACGGTGAGGCAGCCGGTGTCGGCGTGGCGGGCGGTGGAGACGCCGCCGATGTCCCAGCGGTCGCAGGTGGCGAAGAGTGGAAGCAGACCGATCGACGCGTGCTCGGCCGCATGCGCCGCCCCGGGTACGTCGGCCAGCCCGAGTCCCTCGATGACGGCGTCCGGCACGGTCCACCAGACCGCCTTGGTCCGCAGCGTGCGCTCCGGCAGGTCGAGCGGCTGCTCATCGAGTACGTCGCCAGTCGCGAGCAGCTTGCGCTGGTACGAGACCACTTGGCTCTTCACCTGGACCCAGCCGCGCGACAACTCCGCCGTACCCCAGGTACACGTCTCCTCGGTCGCCAGGATGCTGATCTCGGTCAGATCCCGGGCGAAGGTGGTGTAGTCGGGTGAGGCCGGCTCGACGACGGCCGCGTGCTCTTCGAGGTCCAGGGTCCGGACCAGGTACGACTCACCCGCGTGCACGTAGACAGCGCCTTCGTGCACCGAGGCATGCGCCGAGCCGCCGTCGACTGTGCCGAGCAGCCGACCGGTCTGGTCCTCCACGATCTGCACTGTCTTCCCACCGGCTGACCTGATGTCGATGGCATCCACAGCCCGCTCACGGCGGGTCCAGAACCAGCCATGCGGCCGCTCGCGCAGGAGCCCTTGCCGGACCAGCTGGGCGATGACGGTTGGCGTCGTACTGCCGAAAATCTCGTTGTCATCGGTGGTGAGAGGCAACTCCTGTGCTGCGGCGCAGAGCTGCGGACCAAGCACATATGGGTTCTCAGGGTTGAAGACTGTCGCTTCGACCGGGCGTCCGAAGATGGCGGCCGGGTGACGGACCAGATAGGTGTCCAGCGGATCATCGCGTGCGACCAGTAGGGCCAGAGCGTCGCCCCCGGCCCGGCCGGCGCGTCCGGCCTGTTGCCACAGGGATGCGCGCGTACCAGGCCAGCCGGAGAGCAGTACGGCGTCCAGTCCGGCAATGTCGATGCCTAGCTCAAGCGCATTGGTCGCAGCGACCCCGGTGAGCTCACCACTCTGCAGCATGCTCTCAAGTCGTCGACGCTCTTCGGGCAGATAGCCCGCTCGGTACGCGGACACCTGGTCTGACAACGAAGGGTCGACCTCGACGAGGTTCTCCCGCGCTGTCATCGCGACTGTCTCCGCGCCACGCCGAGATCGGACGAACGCCACGGTCCGCACGCCTGACACGACCAGATCGGTCAGGAGGTCGGCCACCTCGGCCGTGGCGGAACGCCGTACCGGGGCGCCGTTCTCGCCGCGCAGTGAGGTCAGCGGCGGCTCCCACAGGCCAAAGGAGACGCCACCGCGAGGAGAGCCGTCCTCCACCACCTCCGCCATCGGCAGACCGGTCAGTCGCTCGCCGGACACCGCCGGCTCGGCCACCGTCGCCGAAGCGCAGATGAAGATCGGATGGGCGCCGTACTGCGCACAGACCCGGCGCAATCGGCGCAGTACGCCGGCAACGTGCGCACCGAAGACACCGCGATAGTGGTGACACTCGTCGACCACGACGTACTGCAGGCACCCCAGGAAGCGTGCCCAGCGCTGGTGGTTCGGCAGGACCGAGCGGTGCAGCATGTCGGGATTGCTGAGCACGTACGTCGCGTGGTCGCGAGCCCAGTCGCGTTCGGTGCGCTCCGAGTCGCCGTCCAGTGTCGTCGCGCGCAGACCAGGCACTGTGTACGACGAGACCGCCCGGAGCTGGTCATGCGCCAGAGCCTTGGTGGGGGACAAGTACAGAACAGACGCGATCCGGCGATGCGGCGACGCGGCCTGGGCGATGCTCAAGGTGGCGAACGCGGGCAGGAGATAGCCGAGCGACTTGCCCGACGCCGTGCCGGTCGCGACCACGACATGCTTCCCGCCGTACGCCGCTTCCGCGGTGGCGACCTGATGAGTCCACGGTGCGGTGATCCCTGCATCGGCGAGCTGGCCGAGCACGTCGTCGGGGACCCAGCGCGGCCAAGCACACGTTTGTCCCAGCCGCGGCGGCACGGACTCGACATGCGTGAGCCGATCGTCGCGGCCGTTCGCCAAACGCTTGAGCACGGCCGCCGCCTCACCTCCTGCACGCATACCGCGAGCCTAGTCCTGACTGCGGACAGTTGCCTCAGGCGTGCACGGGCGTGTGCACGCGCCGGATGCACGCGGCTTTTTCTGGACTGAGATCGACTTCGGTGTGACGAGATGAAAGAGTTTTCGGCAACGGCCCTACTCACGGTCCGTACATGGTTGAATGCAGCAGTTCACGGGATCGGAGGCCGAAGTGGATCTGTCGCTGACCGCGCGCGCCGAGGGCGGGCGCACCGTCATCGAGGTGGCGGGGGAGATCGACGTCTACACCGCACCGAAGCTCCGGGAGAAGATCGCGACCCTCGTCGACGACGGTGAACACCACCTGGTGATCGACCTGGAACGCGTGGAGTTCCTGGACTCCACCGGCCTCGGTGTGCTCGTCGGCGGACTCAAACGCGTGCGCACCCACGACGGATCCCTGTCCCTGGTCTGCACCCAGGAGCGGCTGCTCAAGATCTTCCGGATCACCGGCCTGACCAAGGTCTTCGACATCCACCCGGACGTCGCCTCGGCGATCTGACCGAAGCGAAAAGGTGTCCACTGCACTACGAAGCGTGAGGAGGCGAGCGGGGGCGAGGGGGAGATCTTGCCCCGCCGCTCGGGTATGGCGTAGACCACCCTGTCGTCAGGTCTGGTCGGATACCCGTTAGAGTGACCCACCGCGCCAGTTCCTTGGTGCTGTGTCGTATTTTCCCAACCCTTCGGTTGCGGCAGACGGGGGCCGTCAAGCCTGCATGGGTTGCCTACAAGGAGGACGGATGTCCGCGCTGCTTGCTCCACAAGCGGTGGATCTTTCGTCGAGCAACACCACACTGGTGATCGTCGTCGGAGTGATCGCGATCCTCGCGGTCGCCATTGCGATGGTCTTCCGGGGCCAGGTGCTTGCCGCGAACGATGGCACCGAGAACATGAAGACGATCGCCGCAGCGGTCCAGGAAGGCGCATCGGCCTTTCTGAGCCGGCAGTTCCGGACGTTGTCGATCTTCGCCGTGGTCGCGTTTCTGTTGCTGTTCCTGTTGCCCGCGCACACTGACGGCGACAACGAGACGACGCTGAAGATCTTCCGATCCGTCTTCTTCCTGGTCGGTGCGGGCTTCTCCGCCCTGATCGGCTACCTCGGCATGTGGCTCGCGACGCGCGCCAACGTCCGGGTCGCCGCGGCCGCCCGGGACGAGGGCCGCGAGCCCGCCATGCGGATCGCGTTCCGCACCGGTGGCCACGTCGGCATGGCGACCGTGGGCTTCGGCCTGTTCGGCGCCGCGCTCGTCGTACTGCTGTTCAAGGGTGACGCCCCGACCGTGCTCGAGGGCTTCGGTTTCGGTGCCGCGATGCTGGCCATGTTCATGCGGGTCGGCGGCGGTATCTTCACCAAGGCTGCCGACGTCGGCGCCGACCTGGTCGGCAAGGTCGAGCAGAACATCCCCGAGGACGACCCCCGCAACGCCGCCACCATCGCCGACAACGTCGGCGACAACGTGGGTGACTGCGCCGGTATGGCCGCCGACCTGTTCGAGTCGTACGCCGTGATGCTGGTGGCCTCGCTGATCCTGGGCAAGGCCGCGTTCGGCGAGCAGGGCCTGATCTTCCCGCTGATCGTGCCGGCCATCGGTGCCGTCACCGCGGTCATCGGTGTCTTCCTGACGCGCCCGCGGACCGGCGAGAACGGCCTGCGCACGATCAATCGCGCGTTCTACATCTCCGGGCTGGTCTCAGCGATCCTGTGCACGGTGGCCGCGTTCGTCTACCTGCCGAGCAGTTTCAAGGACCTGACCGGAGCCACCGACGTGATCGCCGCCCACGACGGCGACCCGCGGCTGATCGCCACCGTCTCGGTGCTCATCGGCATCGTGCTGGCGGCCATCATCCTGGCCCTGACCGGTTACTTCACCGGCACCGAAGACAAGCCGGTCCAGGACGTCGGCAAGACGTCGCTGACCGGTGCCGCCACCGTGATCCTGTCCGGTATCTCGGTCGGCTTCGAGTCCGCCGTCTACACCGCCGTGGTGATCGCGGCGGCCGTGTACGGCGCCTTCCTGGTCGGCGGCTCCGGTGTGGTCGCGCTGTTCGCGATCGCGCTGGCCGGTTGTGGTCTGCTCACCACCGTCGGCGTCATCGTCGCGATGGACACCTTCGGCCCGGTCTCCGACAACGCGCAGGGCATCGCCGAGATGTCCGGTGACGTGGACGGCGAGGCGGCCCAGATCCTGACCGAGCTGGACGCCGTCGGCAACACCACCAAGGCGATCACCAAGGGTATCGCGATCGCGACCGCCGTACTGGCCGCGACCGCCCTGTTCGGTTCCTACACCGACTCGATCCGGTCCTCCCTGGGCGAGAACTACGCGAAGTTCGAGGCGGACGCACTGGTGTTCAACCCGGCCACTCTGGTCGGCCTGATCCTCGGCGCCGCAGTGGTGTTCATGTTCTCCGGTCTGGCCATCAACGCCGTCGGCCGCGCCGCCGGCGCGGTGGTCTACGAGGTCCGTCGCCAGTTCCGCGACATTCCCGGGATCATGGATGGCACCGGTAAGCCGGAGTACGGCAAGGTCGTGGACATCTGCACCCGCGACTCGCTGCGGGAGCTGGCGACCCCGGGTCTGCTCGCGCTGACCGCGCCGATCGCCGTCGGCTTCGGCCTCGGCGCCGCACCGCTGGCCGGCTACCTGGCCGGTGCGATCGGTGCCGGCACCCTGATGGCGGTCTTCCTGGCCAACTCCGGTGGTGCCTGGGACAACGCCAAGAAGCTGGTCGAGGACGGCAACCACGGCGGCAAGGGTTCGCCCGCGCACGAGGCCACCGTCATCGGTGACACCGTCGGCGACCCGTTCAAGGACACCGCCGGCCCGGCCATCAACCCGCTGATCAAGGTGATGAACCTGGTCTCGGTGCTGATCGCCCCGGCCGTCGTCGGCCTGTCGTCGATCGGCGACGACACCAACACCGGCCTGCGGATCGGCATCGCCCTGGCGGCGGTAGCGATCCTGGTCGCGGCGGTGATCGTCTCCAAGCGTCGCGAGTCGGTCATCTCCGAGACTCCGGCCGAAGTGAACGCAGCCGCGTAAAGCAGCATCGAGAACGGCCCGTCGTTTGTCTACGACGGGCCGTTCTTCTTTTTGGCAGTGTCTTCCAGCTTCGCTCCCGGACAGACCGAAGTACGTCGTTCGTCGACTTTCGGCTGATGCGCGCCGATGCGTGGATAGGGGATCGTCGGGGTCGTGGTCAGGGCATTAACCGATGGCAGCCCGGTCCGGACGGACGGCAGAATCAACCCACGGGTGGACACACCGGCTCCGCCCCGGGTCCGATGATCTGGACCGGTCAGACCTCGATACTGAGATACGACACAGGACTACCGACGCGCCACCGAACGAGGAGTACGGCGATGATCGAGGCAAAGGGCCTCACCAAGCGATACGGCGCAACCGTTGCCGTTGACAACCTGTCTTTCGAGGTGAAACCCGGCAAGGTGACCGGCTTCCTCGGCCCGAACGGGGCCGGCAAGTCGACCACCATGCGGATGATCCTCGGCCTGGACACCCCGACCTCCGGCGAGGTCACGATCGATGGACAGCGCTACCGCGACCTGCATCGGCCGCTGACCAAGGTCGGTGCCCTGCTGGACGCGAAGTGGGTGCACCCGAACCGGTCGGCCCGGGCGCACCTGATGTGGATGGCCGCGTCCAACAAGCTGCCGAAGGCTTCGGTCGACAAGGCACTGGAGATGGTCGGCCTGACCGCGGTCGCGAACAAGCGGGCCGGTGCCTACTCGCTGGGTATGTCCCAGCGACTCGGTATCGCCGGTGCGCTGCTCGGCGATCCGGAGGTGCTGCTCTTCGACGAGCCGGTGAACGGTCTCGACCCGGAGGGCATCGTCTGGATCCGGACCTTCATGCACCGGCTGGCCGACGAGGGCCGGACCGTGCTGGTGTCCAGCCACCTGCTGTCCGAGATGGCGCTCACGGCCGAGGACCTGGTCGTCATCGGCCGCGGCAAGCTCATCATGCAGAGCACCACCCAGGAGTTCGTCGACCGGGCCAGCGGTACGACGGTCAAGGTGCGGACCCCGCAGCTCGACCAACTGGCCGGCGTACTGCACGGGCAGCAGCTGGTGACCCGGATCGAGGACGTCGAGGACCAGGGCAAGGTCCTGTTCGTCGAGGGTGACCTGACCACCGACGAGGTCGGTGAGACAGCCGCCGCGCACGGCATCGTGCTGCACGAGCTGACCCTGCAGCGCGGCTCGCTGGAGCAGGCCTTCATGCAGATGACCGGCGACTCGGTCGAGTACCACGCCCACGACCAGCTGGCGGCGGCGGTCGTCGGCGCACCACTCGACGCACCGACGAACACCGAGGTCGTCGCGGGTCCGAAGGAGGACAACTGACATGGCGACGACGTACAAGAGCGTGGACGTTGCCGGTCCGACGTACGGCGGCATGTCGGTGATCACGGTCGAGCGGATCAAGCTCTTCTCCACCCGCTCGCCGTGGTGGTGCATGGTCATCGCGGCCTTCCTCACCGTCGGGTTCGCGGCGCTGACGACCGGCTTCCTCAAGGGCGACGAGGAACAGCAGGCGACGATCTTCATCACCCAGCCGGGCGCCCAGCTCAGCCAGATGGTGATGATGGTGATGGCCGCGCTGGCCGTCACGACGGAGTACCGGTTCGGCACCATCCGGACCAGCTTCCAGGCCGTTCCGCAGCGTGCCGCGCTGCTGCTCGGCAAGACCGCGGTGGTCGCGTTCCTGGCCGCGGTGGTCGGTCTGATCGCGTCCTTCGGCGCGTGGGGCATCGGCAGCCTGTTCGCGAGCAGCGCGGACCTGTCGATCAACACCGGTGCCGAGTGGCGGCTGCTGGCCGGGCAGGGCCTGGTGTTCGCGATCTCCGCGGTGATCGCGGTGGCGGTCGGCATCCTGATCCGGCAGAGCGCCGGTGCGATCGCGATCCTGATCCTCTGGCCGCTGCTGGTCGAGAACCTGGTCAACCTGATCCCGAAGGTCGGCGACGACCTGGCCAAGTGGGCGCCGTTCGCGAACGGCAGCTCGTTCCTCAACCAGGGGCAGGACTTCGGTCTGGCCGGACAGGGCGCCGGCGGCAGCGACTTCGCGCTCAGCCCCTGGTGGGCCCTGCTGTACTTCGCCGGCTGGGCGGCCGCGCTGATGCTCATCGCCCTGTTCACGGCGAGCAAGCGGGACGCCTGACACACCAAGACGACCCCGGCCGAGTTGAGGGGCCCGGCCGGGGGCGCGTGGCTCGGCCGGGCTGAGGGGTCCTGGCCGCTGCGGCCCGTGGAGCATCTGGGAGACCGGATGTGCCACGGGCCGTTCCTTTGTCGGCGGCCAGGGGGTGGCGAGGTGGACTGCGGAGCGTCTAGCGTGCCGCGCATGACCGACTGGGCGCGGGTGCGCGATGACGGGTACGTGGTTCCGGAAGATCGTTCGGTGGACGAGCTCGTCGCGGAACTGGCCGGAATGCTGCGGTCACCGGATCCGACGGTGCGGGACCGGCAGGCGTACGCAATCCTCGCGACCTGGATCGGCCGTGGTGTGTTCTCGGATCACCAGCTGCGCGCCCTGGGCGACGCGATGGTCCCGAGGTTCGGCGACAGCGAGGTCCAGGTTCGTACGTTCTCTCCGTTGATCCTGGACGCGATCGTCTCCGCCGGTGTCTTCGAGGCGAGCTGGGTGCCGCCGTTCGAACGCTGGTACGTCGCTGAGGAGGACCTGCGCGGGTACGACGCCAAGCTTGGCTGGCTGCACGCCGTCGCCCACGGTGCCGACCTGCTCGGCACCCTGGGGCTGCACTCCGCGGTCGAGCCCGTCCAGATGCTCCGCCTGGGGATTGGCCGCCTGCTCACGCCGACCGGCCACGTCCTGCGCGACATGGAAGACGATCGCCTCGGGTATGCCCTGGCGGCTACCCTCACCCGCACCGAGCTCACCGATGCCGACGCCACCGAGTGGCTCGATCCGGCGCTGCGCGCGTTCTCCAACCCACCCGCGGAAGGCATTGCGCCGGAGGTCACCAACACCATCCGGACTCTGCGTGCTCTCTACGTTCTCGTCGACCACGGCATCCGGGTGCCGACCGGCGCGGGGATCCTCACGCGCATTCCCCAGCGCGACGCGGTGAAAGCCAAGATCACCGAGGTCATTCGCGTGGTTACGCCGTACTACCTGTGAGATCGAGCTCTCGTCCGGCGCCGGCTCGGGGCAAGGCTACCCTGAATTTAGTGTGTGCACGGTTCGTTGTTCATAGCAGCAGACCGCGGGTGGGCGGCGCATCCTACTTTCGGCTGGGTTTTCCCTGAAGTGCCCCTGAGGTACGGTGCGTCGCACGCCCGGGCGAGGTACAGGTGGATACCGGTGGAAGCATGGATCTCGTCTATGACAAGGTCTGTCCTGGCACGACCATGGACCCCTCCCATGGTGGTGCCAACGCCACTACCCGAGTAGTGCCAACACCATCAGATCTGGTCCTTGGCGACGCTAGTTTTTAGGTGACAAAGCCGTTGGGGGCAAGCGGTTCAGAGAGGGCGCGTGGAAGTCATGGTTGCGACATACCTGAAGAAATGGGTGGGCAACCGCATTCTCAGTAGGACCACCCGAAAGGGTGGTCTCGACCTGTCGAAGATGCGGATGTTCCCAAGCTCGGTCTCGATGCCGCTGCGCCGTACCGGACTGGATCCGGTTCCGGCGCTGGCCGAGGTGCGGGAGACGGAGCCGGTGCACAAACTGGCCCATCTGTTCGGGCTGAACGTGTGGGTGGTGAGCGGCCATGCCGAGGCGAAGGCCGTGCTCGCCGACACCACCAACTTCAGCAACGACATCCGGCCGCTGGTCGGCTCGGACCCGAACAAGCCGTCGGAGGGGATCGGTGGTCTGGGGTTCACGGACCCGCCGGACCACACCCGGTTGCGCAAGCTGCTGACGCCCGAGTTCACCAAGCGCCGGCTGGCCCGGCTGGAGCCGGCGATCGAGAAGATCGTCAACGACCAGCTGGACCTGATGGAGGCCAAGGGGCCGATCGCCGACATCGTCTCCGACTTCGCCTTCAACGTGCCGTTCCTGCTGATCGCGGACCTCCTCGGGGTGGAGGAGTCCGACCGCGACCGGTTCCGCGCCCTCGGTCCGGCCCGGTTCGACCTGTCCGGTGGTGGGATCGGGGTGTTCGGGTCGGCTTCGGAGTCGCGGGACTTCTTGTTCGAGATCGTACGTAAGCAGCGGGCGAACCCGGGTGACGGGCTGATCGGGTCGATCATCCGCGAGCAGGGCGACGACCTCGACGACATCGAGCTCGGTGGTCTTGCCGACGGGGTGTTCCTGGGTGGGTACGAGACGTCGGCGAGCATGCTCGCGCTCGGCACGCTGGTGTTGCTGCGCGACCCGGAGAACTTCGAACGGATCCGGAACGAGCCCGGCGCGGTCGATGGGATCGTCGAGGAACTGCTGCGGTACCTGACCGTCGTCCAGGTCGCGTTCCCGCGGTTCGCGCGGCACGACCAGGAGCTGTTCGGCCAGCAGGTGAAGAAGGGCGACCTGGTCGCGGTGTCGCTGTCCGGCGCCGACCGGGACAAGCGGGTCTTCGGCGACGACGCCGAGGACTTCTACCCACGCCGTACGGTGTCGTCCGCGCACCTCGCCTTCGGCCACGGCATGCACCGCTGCGTCGGCGCCGAACTCGCCCGGATGGAACTCCGCGCCGCCTTCACGGCGCTCGCCCACCGCTTCCCCGACCTCTCCCTCGCCGTCCCCGAGGAACAACTCCGCTTCCGCGACTTCTCCATCGTCTACGGCGTAGAAACCCTCCCCGTCCAGCTCCACGCCACCACCACCCAACAAGCCGCCGGCTAACACCGCAACCACCGCAAACCCCAGCCGCCGCGAAGCACACCGCTCCGCGGCGGCTGTCCCGTTGGCCGGTTCGCGGGGCTTGGGACACCTGCTGGGGGGCTTAGACAAGCAATAACCTGTCCAAGCCCGCCGCCAGGTGTCCCACCCCACCGCTGCCTGTGCCAGCCCGCCGCCAGGTGTCCCACCCCACCGGTGCCTGTGCCAGCTCACCGCCAGGTGCCCCACCCCACCAGTACCTGTGCCAGCTCACCGCCAGGTATCCCACCCCACCAGTACCAGTGCCCGCCCACCACCAGGTGTCCCACCCGTGCCTGTCCCGCCCCCTTCCAGGGCCGGTTTTTACGGAACTGGTGGTTCTTGTGGGTAGTGAATTGATGGCACTAGGTGGTCGGTGGCCCGTTCGGGTCGTGACAGGAGTGGGGGTGGGTGGTCACAATGGGCGGTCCGGCCCGAGGTACGGGTGGGGGAGACAGGGAAGGCCGTCGGCGGGGTTATGGGTAGTGGCGAGATGGCGACGGATGACGCGCTGACCGCCCGGATCGCCGCCGCGATGACATCGGCCCAGTCGGGTGGGCATGCGATCGCGGCAGTCCAGATCCAGGTGATCCGGGCCGAGCTCGGTGGTGTGCCGTGCTACCACCTCGCGGCCGCGGAGTACGTGCGTGGCGTCACGGCGCACCACGCGAGCGACGCCGACGAGGCACTCCGGGCGGTCGACGACTGCATCGCGGTCGCGAAGGCGATCGACGAGCCGGGCTGGGAAGCGAACGCGCTGCCGATCCGGATCATCAACCTGGCCCGCAGCGGCCGTGGCGGCGACACGGTCAACGACCTGGTCACGGCCGAGCACGCCCTCAGCCGGACCAAGGACGCCGGACTGACCGCGTGGGCGCACACCGGCCTCGGCTACGCGTACGACGTCCTGAGACTTTTCGAACTGTGCATCCCGCATTACGAGCGGGCCACTCAGCTCGACGACGACGTGTTCGAGCTGGCCGAGTCCGAGGCGATCGACCGGCTGAACCTGGCCGAGACGTACCTGCGATGGGCCCACGAACTCGAGCGGCTCGGCGACCCGTCGTACGGGCAGGAGATCCAGGAGCGCCTCGCCTCGGCGGCGTACTGGTCGCGCGAGGCGCAGCGGGTGATCGTCGAGGACGAGAGCCAGGAGTTCTGGCGGCTGTCGGCCCAGCTGTGGCTCGCGGCGGCCGCCACCCAAGCCGATCCGTCCGACGCGGTTGCCGAACTGACCGCGTGCCGCGACGAGATCAGCAAATTGGGTGAGACCGAGCGGCTCTCGATCGCCGGCGCATACCTGGCCAGAGCGTTGCAGGCCGACGGCAAACCGGACGAAGCCAGGGCGGCGGCGGATCGGGCCGCGGACGACCTGATTCCGTTGGCCGACCCATCGACTCACCTGCTCGTGCTGCACACCAGGGCGGAGATCGCCGCGGCCGGCGGTGAGCCGGGAGCCGTGATCGGCTTGCAGTACGCGCGCTCGGAGGCCCGGGGCTGGTGGAAGGAGCGGCAGCGGGCGCTGAATGCCGTACGGCATGCGCTTGCCACCCGCGACCTGTCCGCACGGCACGACGCCGAGTGGCACGCGGCGCGGCATGATCCGCTGACCGGCGTGGGGAATCGGCGCGCGCTGGACGAGCGGCTGACCGCGGCCCGGGACTCGGGCCGCGCGGTGACGTTGCTGGCCCTCGATGTCGACGATCTCAAGCTGGTGAACGACACTTACGGGCACGCCTGCGGGGACGAATTGCTGCAGGTTGTTGCAAATCTCCTGGTAGAACAGGCGCGAGCGACCGATGCCGTGATTCGATCGGGGGGCGACGAGTTCTTCGTAGTGCTCGATCAGCCCGATGCCAAGGGTGGTGCGCAGTTGGCTGAGCGGATCCGGACCGCGGTCGCCGCGATCGCGGCCACGACGGGCAAGCCCTGGCTGGGGCGGCTCGGACTGAGCATCGGGTACGCCGCGACCGCGGAAGGCGCCGGTGTGGATCAGTTGGTCGCCACGGCGGATCGGCGTCTGTACGGCGACAAGCGCCGCAAGAGGTGAGGCCGGAGGAGTTCGGGGCACGCAGGGGAGGTGTGGTGCGCGAGACGTCGGGGGTGACGGCACGAATCGCCGAGGCGATGACGCGAGCCCAGTCGGGCCATCCGGCCGAGGCCGGGCTGGAGATCAGTGCGCTGCTGGCCGAGCTCGGCCCGGAGCCGAGCCACGAGCGGGCCGCGGCCGAGTACGTGCGGGCTGTCGCGGCCCATCACGCCACTGACGCGATCGAGGCGCTGGACGCGGTCGATGGCTGCATCCGGGTCGCCCGCGCGATCGACGAGCCGGGCTGGGAGGCGAACGCGATCGCGATCCGGATCGTCACGCTGATCCGCACCGGTGAGGGTGGTGACTCGGTCGCCGACCTGGTCGCCGCGGAGAACGCGCTTTCGCGGACCCGCGATCTCGGACTGGCCGGCTGGGCCCACACCGGCCTCGGTTACGCCTACGACCTGCTCCGGCTGTACGAGTTGTGCATCCCACACTTCGAGCTCGCCGCGGAAGGCGATCACGATCCGCTCGGACTGGCCGAGGCGCCGGCGATCAACCGGCTCAATCTGGCCGAGTCCAATCTCCGTTGGGCGCACGAGCTCGAGCGCCTCGGCGACACGACGTACGACGAGGAGATCCGGGAGCGGAAGCGGTCCGCGCACCGGTGGGCCGGTGAGGCGATCGACGTGATCGTGCGCGACGACCTGCGCGGGTACTGGCCGATCGCCGGGCGGATGTGGCTGGCCGCCAGCAATGACGAGACCGATGCCGCCGAGGCGGCGGTGATCCTCAAGGACTGCAGGGATCAGCTGGCCAAGCTGGGTGACCTGGAGCTGGCTGCGATCGCGGGAGCCTATCTGGCCAAGGCGTACGCCGCTACTGGGCGGATCGACGACGCTATGGAGGCCGCGGCGCGGGCTGGGAGTGATCTGCCACCGACATCCGATCCTCCGGCGGAGGCACTGGTCCGCCACACGGCCGTGCAGATCGTGGCGCAGTCAGGTGATGCCGGAGCGTTGACCGGGCTGCAGTACGCGCGTGCGATCACCAGGGGTTGGTGGGCGGAGCGGTTACGGGGGCTGTACGCCGTACGTAGCGCACTGGCCAACCATGAGCTGTCGATCCGGCATGACGCGGAGTGGCGGGCCGCACGGGAGGATCCGCTCACCGGTGTGGGCAATCGGCGGGCGCTGGACGAGCGGATGTCCGTCGCGCACGACGCAGGCCGTTCGGTGGCAGTGGTGGCGATCGACGTGGACAACCTCAAGGTGATCAACGACAGCTACGGGCATGCGTGCGGTGACGAAGTACTGCGGCGGGTCGGCCACCTGTTGTCGGAGCAGTGCCGGGCCGAGGACGTGGTCGCGCGAGCCGGTGGGGACGAGTTCGTCGTCGTACTGGACAAGCCGGACGAGCGCGGTGCGCGGGAGATGGTGGAGCGGATCAAGGCCGCCGCGGAGCGGGAGGCGGCGCGGGCGGTGGAGCCATGGTTCGCCCTGCTGCGGCTCAGCATCGGGCAGGCGAGCAGCACCGACGGTACGCCGGTGGCCGACTTGCTCACCGAGGCCGACCGGCGGATGTACGCCGAGAAGCGCCGGCGCCGGCGTACTCAGTAGTCCAGAAAGCCTTCTACGACAAGGCGTCTGACCTCCGGGAGGTAGTCCCGGTATACATCCTGCAATGGACGATCGAGCAGGTCGGCCAGCGCACCGAGGATCTGGCCGACGCTCAGGTCGCCGTCACAGGCGCCCACGAAGCCGGCCAGTACTGTGTCCGCCTGCTCGGCCCGCCGCATCCCGCGTTGCCTGCGCAGCACGATCGTCGCGGGGTCCTCGGCACCTGGCTGCCCACTGGTCTCCTGGACGACGTCGTCCGCCAGCACCAGGTGCAGCCCGGTCAGGTCCTCCGCGAGCCCTTCCGTTCGCTCGAACCGCCTGAGCACATGCGGTCCGATGGGACGCTCGATCTCGTACGGCCAGGCCTCGGCTTCGAGCGAGCCTTCCACGTTGTGCAAGGTGATCCAGCCCATGCCGATCGCCTCAACACTCTGCTCGTCGAGCCACCGCAGCCATGCGTCGTACCTGGCCGTGTATTCAGCCGACCCGTGCAGACCGGCGTCGCGCAGCCACAACTCGACGTACTCCGATGGGTCCAGTTGCTCGCGCTGCACTGCCCACGCGGACCGGTCTCCCGTCCAGCCGTCGATCCGGTCCTGCCAGTCCTCACCACGCACACAGGTCCAGTTGGCCAGCAGCTGACACCAGCCGCCTTCGGTCAAGTGGTACGGCGCCTGTCGCACCAGCTGCTCGACCACGGCATCACCGGCGAACCCGGTCTCGCGGTAGGTCAGCCCTTCGCCCGGTGGCGAGATCACGTACGGCGGATTGCTCACGATCAGGTCGAACCGCTCGTCGTGGACCGGCTCGTACAGACTGCCCGCGCGAACGTCGAGGTCGATCCGGTTCAGCGCGGCCGTCCACCGGGCGAGCTGGAGTGCGCGCGGGTTGACGTCGGTGGCGACGAGCTGGTTGACCCGGTCGGCCAGGTGTAGCGACTGGATCCCACAGCCGGTGCCGATGTCGAGGGCCCGCTCGGCCTTGATCGGCACGGTCAGGTGGATCAGGCTCAGGCTGGCCGGTGCGATCCCGAGCACGTAGTCCGGCCGCATCGGCTCCCGTCGCCCGTCGAGCCCGGGCGTCAGGTCGGCGATCACCCACCACTGCCGGTCGTCCTCCGCGAACGGCCGGATGTCGAGCACCGCCCGTACTCGCCCTTGGCTGATCGTGATGATGCCAAGAGCAACCAGATCCACGCCGGGAAACGCCTGTGTAACAAGGGATTCCGGTACGTCGCGTTGCAGCAGGAACAACCGGATCATCGTGTCGAGAGCATCACCTGACGAGGTACGCCGACTCGCAAGAGTCGTCTCGTTGCGAGCCAGCGCACCATTCGCCTGCTCGCCGAGCCGCTCGGCAACCCCCTCGACCGTGTACCCGGCCCGCGCGAACGCAGCCCGCAACGCCTCCACGTCGCTCCCCGTCAGTTCCTTCACACCCCCCATCCTCCCACCACCCACCCACCCCGATCCGCCCCGTCCCCCACAGAACCGCAAACCCTCCAACTCGGGGGATAACCCCCGAGTTGGAGGGTTGCCCACTGAGAATCTGAGGGGGCAACCCCGCATCTCAGTGGGCAAGCAGGAGGGGTTAGGGGTTGCAGCTCACCTTGGCGTCTGCCCAGTCGGCGTGGTCGCTGGTGACGCCGTCGCCGCCGTCGGCGACCTGGAGGGTGAGGGTTTGGCCGCCGGCCACGTTGACCGAGACGTCCGCGGTCGGCGACGTACCGGTGAGCAGGTCGGAGGTGTACTTGGCGACTCCGTCGACCAGGACCTTGAAGCTGACCTTGCCGCGATCCTCCATCTCGTCGTCCACGCCGACCTTGGCGGTGAAGGTGTTGCAGTTGCCGCCGAGTCGCACGCTGACCGACGACGGCGCGTGCGTACCGAGGCCCTTCGCGTACTGCGCACCGTCGAGGGTGATCGGGCCACCGTCACCCGCGCCGTCCTCGCCGTTGCTGTGATCCCGCTCCACCGGTCCCCAGCCGTTCGTGGAGTCGAGGAACTCCAGATCACTGACCCACTGAGAGCCAGTAGGTGCTGGTGGCAACGGTTTGTCGGCGATGGTGGCGGCGAAGAAGCCGAGCCCGCCGCCCGGCAGCTTGATCGCCTTGACCGTCTTGCCCGGATCCAGTGGTACGGCGGTGTAGAAGACCCGGTAGTCGGTCGTGGTGTTGGCGAGCCCGGCCGCGGTGTAACGACCCTTGACCGAGACCGCGAGTTTCGCGCCGCCGGTGGCCGGGTCCTGGCAGCACCAGTTGGGTAGCTGGAACGTGCCCTCGGACTCGGTGCCGTCGGTGTAGATGATCGTGACGGTGCCGCGGGCGTTGAGGCTGGCACCCGCGCCCAGCAAGGCGAGATGCGAACCGGTGCCGGACACCAGGATCGGAGCCGGCTGGTTCTTCACCAGGTTGGGTGTTCCGGGTACGCCGGTCGGCCAGGTGAACTGGGCGTCCTGAACGGTCACGGTCGCTCCGGGCGTGTACCCGGCCGTGGCGAGAGCCTCACCGTTGAAGCTGTTGCCGGATCCGTCGAAGTTGCCCTGTGCATAGGTCGCCGCATCGCTGATGCCGACCACGTTGGCTGCCTGCGACAACGATGCGTACGGCAACTGGGCCGTGGCCGCCGCGCTATTGCTGTAGCTCTTGCCTTGGGCAACATAACTGGCCTTCAGTTCCAGTGTGAAGCTCGCGGGCTTCACGTCGGCACCCGGCGTGACCTGCAGATTGGTCGTGATGGTCTGGCCGGGACGCACAGTCGGGAAAGTGCTCGCGCCGGTGACCGACCAACCGCTGGGGACCTGCACGTTCAGCTGAACGTTCTGCATGGTGGTGCGGCTGTCGTTGCGGAACGTGCCCGTGACCTCAGTGGCCTGGCCGGGTGCATTCCACAGCGACGGGGTGGTGAGTTCGGGCGTGCCGAAGGTGTTCGCGACATCCGGGCCGCCGACAGACGAGGTGCCGGTGAGCAGGACGACTGCGGTGTGTGAGGTGGAGATCGGCGCGGTGCTGATCCGGACGACGCCGTTCTGGTAGGTCCAACTGGTCTTGCGGCCGTCGACGGTGACCTCGCGGGGTGCGGTGCCGGTGTGGACGGTGAGCTCGTACGGGCGGGTGCTCGGCTTGCCGGCGTACGTACCGACGCTGGCGCCGATCTTCACGGTCACGTCACCTCGGGACTGCGTCGGTGCGTCGACCGAGAAGACCTGTGACGCCGACTTGGACGAGCGGGTGACGCGATCGTCCTCGTACAACGTGAACGACGACTTGCCCTGCGGATAGATGTCGACCGTGAGCCGATCGCCGAAGCCCTGCTCGGCCGCGTTGTTGATGCCTTCCTTCCACATCGGCACGACCGCACCGGCCTTCACGAACAGCGGCAGGGTGTCGAGCGCGGCGTGGTAGCCGTTCACCGTGGTTGGGCCCTGGTAGACGCGGCCGGTCCAGTAGTCGACCCACTGGCCCTTGGGCAGGTAGATACCGTTCTTGACCTCATCGGCACCCCACATCGGTGCGACCAGGAACTCCTTGCCGGCCAGGAACTCGTACTTGGTGGTGTCGTCCCAGGTCTTCGGGTCGTCCGGGTACTCGAGGACCAGTGAGCGGTTGAGGGGTGCTCCGGTCCGGTGCGCCTCAGCGGCGTACGTGTAGAAGTACGGGAGCAGGCGCTCGCGCAGCTTCAGGTACTTGCGGTTGATCGAGGTGTACGGATCGCCGTACGCCCACGGCTGCTTGTACGCCGGGGTGGACCAGCCGGACATGGTCATGAAGGCCGGGTTGAACACCTTCCACTGCATGTCCCGGACGTATGACGTCGCCGAGCCGCCGAAGATGCCGTCGACGTCACCCGCGCTGTAGGCGATACCGGAGTTGCCGGAGCCGGTGATGGCCGGGATCTGCCACTTGATCGCGTCCAGTGAGCCACTGTGGTCCCCGGTCCACTGCACCGCACACCGCTGTGCACCAGCCCAGCCCTCCACCATCCAGGCGAAGCCGCGGGCGTTGCTGTACTGCTCGATGCCGTCGTGTGCGGTGTCGCACGCACTCAGCGCGTAGCGATAGCCCGGACCGACCCAGGCGACGTCCAGCTTGCGTACCCGGACCCCTGCGTCGCCGACCTCGGCCGGCTGCCGGTCCAGCGAGGACTGCGTCCACAGACCCATCTGGATGTTGCGCTGCCGCAGCTCGTCACCGGTCTGCTTGAGTGCGGGGATGTCCCGCTTGCCCCACCAGGTGCCGTCGACCTGCTCGGAGTCGGTGTTGGCGGAGTAACCACAGCCGTAGTCGTCGTTGACGAGCATCCAGCCGCCGGGCATGTCCTCGTCCTGGAACTTCTGCGCGACCTTCACGGCGTCCAGCGTGGTCACCTTGTCCGGGTTGACCTTCCAGTCGTTGCTGGGGTCCGGGTCGGTGGCGTAGTGGCCGCGGTTGTAGCAGTCGGAGTCGCCGTACTCGAGTCCGTAGATCGGCGGCATGAACGGACGGCCGGTCAGCTCGGTGTAGCGATCCAGCGAGGTCTTGAGGTCGCCGACGAAGTAGTACGCGTCGAACCGCTTCTCGTCGTGCGTGGTGACCACGGGACTGGTGAAGCTGTAGCTGCCGGGGGTGAACGTGTTGCGGAGTACGCCGTACCCCGCTGTGCTCATGTAGTAGGGCGAGGCGTTCGGGTTGCCGCCGTCTTCCCAGTTGAAGTCGCGGGAGATCTTGATGGTCTCGTCGCGGTGTGAGAAGCGGCCGTTCTGCATGCCGCCGCCGAAGAACTGCTCGTTCGCGCCGCGGCCGAGGGTCTGCGTGGTCGAGGTGTCGGTCCACGACAGTGGCGCGCTCTCGGCCCAGACCAGTTGGCCGTTCGCCCGGTAGAGCGAGAACCGCAGCGGGGACTTCTGCGCGCGGACCTCGACCTTGCCGGTCGTGAGCGAGTAGTAGGAGCCACGGTCCCGCCACGAGGTCTTCGGGATGCCGTAGTCGGTCTTGGTGACGATGTTGGACGCCGGGCCGCCCGGGTCGGTGGGCGGGGTGTTGGCCGGGTCGGTGAAGTTCCCGTCCGGCGCCAGCCAGAGCCGGAAGACATCGTCCTTCAAGAAGACCACGCGCACCTTCGCCGCCCCGGCGCTGAGGGTGTACGTCGCCTTGTCGGCGGAGAACCCGGTCACGTCACCGAGCGTGGTGCCGTCGGCCCGGGCCGGACCGCTGGCAGCCACGAGAGCACCGGCGATCAAGGCTAAGGCGACTACTGAACGTTTCATGCGGACAAAGATGCTCACGACTGCCTCACTTCACGCATCAATGAACAAGATGCGGTCATTGAAGCGCACGGTAGCCGGGTTGTCACCAGGTCGGCCGTCATCAAGTTGAGACGGTGTCTCCATCACGGGGTGAAATGTGGCCATGACGATGAGTCGCATGGCGAATCGTCGTCCCATCAGCATCAGCAGTCACAGAGTCACCAGGCGTCGCATGCTGACGGCCGGGCTGGCGACGGGGCTCGCGCTGACCGTTCCCGGCCTTGCCCAAGCTGTCCCGTACGACCCTGAGAACGACGACCCGGACTTCCACCCGGTGAAGTTCCGGTTGCCGGCGCCGAGTGGACGCAAGGCGCTCGGGACGACCGCCATCCACCTGATCGACCAGTCGAGGCCGGATCCGACCATGCCCAGCGGCCGCCGGGAGCTGATGATCAGCCTCTGGTACCCGGCCTCGGTGGCGGGGTCCGCGCCGGTCGCCAAGTACATGCCGGCCCGGACCGCGGTCGAGGTGGACGATGCCTGGACCGGTGAGTGGGGACTCGCGCTGCCGAGTGGGTCGTTCGACTTCGCGAACACCCTGACGCATGCCCGCGTCGACGTACCGATGCAGCCGATCCGGCATCCCGTCGTCCTGTTCTCGCCCGGCTATCAGTACAGCCGGTTCGTGAACAGCGCACAGGTCGAGGACCTGGCCAGCCGCGGGTACGTCGTGGTGACGATGGACCACACGCACGAGACGCCGGTCGAGTTTCCCGGCGGGAGGTTCCTGCCCGGCGTACCGGCCTCGCAACTGCCCGATCCGGACTTCACCCGGAGGGCCGTCGAGACCCGGACGGCGGACGCGCGGTTCGTCCTGGACCAGCTCGAGCGGATCGCCGGCGGCGCGAATCCCGATGCCGAGGGCAACGATCTTCCGGAGGGGCTGGCCGATGGATTGGACCTGCGCAAGATCGGCATGTTCGGCTTCTCGCTCGGTGGCTACGCGACCGCGAACACGCTGCTCGAGGACGAACGGGTGTCGGCCGGTATAGACCTGGACGGCACACTGCGGGACGACCCGGCGAAGGGGCCGCTCGGCGACGCGGCGCTCAGGGGGCTCGATCAGCCGTTCCTGCTGTTCGGCTCGAGCGACACCCAGCGGAGCGATCCGGACAAGGAGTACTACGACGCGTCGTGGGCCGGCTTCTGGGCCGCCCAGCGCGGCTGGAAGCTGAACCTGGGCCTGGCCGGGAGCAAGCAGAAGGCGTTCACGGACTACCAGTTCATCTTCGACCAACTGTTCCGTGCGATCTACGGCGACGACCCGATCATCACCTCGGTGATGAAGGCCCTCGTCGGCGGTGCGCAACCGGACCGCAGCGTCTGGGCGCAGCGCGAGTACATCGCCGCTTTCTTCGACCAGACCCTGCGCCGCCGGCCCTCGCTGCTGCTGCGCGGAGACTCCCCGAAGTTCCCCGAGATCCGTTTCGCGCGCTGAGACGGCGTACGCTCGTAACGGTCCTCGGAGCCGGCAGTGGCGCCGGTACGACGCGCGGTGAGGATGGGTTGTTCGCCACTTTCTGAAACCCTGAGAGGCGTACTGGGGGCGGGACCGGTTACCGTGCGTTGAAGAAGCGCATGGAAGAAATGCGTTGCCGTCGGCCGTACCCTGTCCTCGGATGGGGTCGGTCTGTGTCCGGGGGAACAGACGCCCGCTCAGGGACGTTGTCGGCAGGACGAGAGCGAAGGAGCGCAGTGGCAGGGGCAGCAGGGACGAAGACAGCGGCAGGCAGCCGCCTGGTGATCGTCGAGTCGCCGAAGAAGGCGCGGATGATCGCCGGCTTCCTGGGGTCCGGGTACGTGGTGGAGTCCAGCTTCGGCCACATCCGCGACCTGCCGAGCGGGGCGGACGAGATCCCGGCGAAGTACAAGGGCCTGCCATGGGCACGGCTCGGCGTCAACGTCGAGGACCACTTCGACCCGCTGTACGTCGTCCCGGCCGACAAGCGGGCGCAGATCCGCAAGCTGAAGGACCTGCTCAAGGGCGCCGACGAACTCTTCCTGGCCACCGATGAGGACCGCGAGGGCGAGGCGATCGCCTGGCACCTGCTGGACGAGCTCAAGCCCAAGGTCCCGGTCAAGCGGATGGTCTTCCACGAGATCACGCCGAAGGCGATCCAGGACGCGGTCGGCAACGCCCGCGACATCAACGAGTCCCTGGTCGACGCCCAGGAGGCGCGCCGGATCCTGGACCGGCTGTACGGCTACGAGGTCTCGCCGGTGCTGTGGAAGAAGGTCATGCCGAAGCTGTCGGCGGGCCGGGTGCAGTCGGTCGCGATCCGGATGGTGGTCGACCGCGAACGTGAGCGGATCGCTTTCCGCAGCGCGTCGTACTGGGACCTGGACGCCACGCTGGACGCCGGCGAGAGCCGGACGCCGCGGCAGTTTCCCTCCCGCCTGGTCTCGGTGGACAGCAAGCGGGTGGCGCAGGGCCGCGACTTCAGCTCGATCGGTGAGCTCAAGGGCGCGAACACGGTCCACCTGAACGAGCAGACGGCAACCGCGCTGGCCGGTGCGCTGCGCGAGTCGCAGTTCACCGTCCGGTCGATCGAGTCCAAGCCGTACACCCGCAAGCCGTACGCGCCGTTCCGGACCACCACGCTGCAGCAGGAGGCCGGCCGCAAGCTCGGCATGTCCGCCTCGCAGACCATGCAGATCGCCCAGCGGCTGTACGAGAACGGAAACATCACCTATATGCGTACCGACAGCGTCACGCTGTCGGACACCGCGATCACCGCGGCCCGGGCCCAGGTCCGCGAGCTGTACGGCGCGTCGTACCTGCCGGACAAGCCGCGGGTCTACACCTCCAAGGTGAAGAACGCGCAGGAGGCGCACGAGGCGATCCGGCCGGCCGGTGAGGTCTTCCAGACTCCGGCGCAGACCGGTCTGTCCGGTGCCGAGTTCCGGCTGTACGAGCTGATCTGGATGCGCACGATCGCGTCCCAGATGAAGGACGCGGCCGGCAACAGCGTATCGATCAAGATCGACGCGACCGCCTCGACCGGTGAGAAGTGCGAGTTCACCTCGTCCGGCCGCGTGATCACCTTCCACGGCTTCCTCAAGGCGTACGTCGAGGGCGCGGACGACCCGTCCACGGGAACGGACGACCAGGAGACCCGGTTGCCGGACGTGGCCGAGGGCGACGTACTGCCCGCGGTCGAGGTGCTGGCCTCGGGACACGAGACCAAGCCGCCGGCGCGCTACACCGAGGCCACGCTGATCCGTGAGATGGAAGAGCGGGAGATCGGCCGGCCGTCGACGTACGCGACGATCCTCGGGACGAACGTGGCCCGCGGGTACATCTACAAGAAGGGCCAGGCGCTGGTGCCGGCCTGGCTGGCGTTCGCGGTGGTGCGGCTGCTGGAGGAGCACTTCACCCGGCTGGTCGACTATCAGTTCACCGCGTCGATGGAAGACGTCCTCGACGAGGTCGCGGCCGGCGACCTGCAGCGCGAGGGGGTGCTGTCCCGGTTCTACTTCGGTGACGCCGACCTCGAGGGCCTGCAGTCGATGGTGAGCGACCTGGGCGACATCGACGCCCGGGAGATGTCGACGTTCCCGGTGGGCGGTGACGACAGCGGCATCGTGCTGCGGGTCGGCCGCTACGGGCCGTACGTCGAGGACAAGGACGAGCGGCGCGCGAACGTGCCGGAGGACCTGCCGCCGGACGAGCTGACCGTCGACAAGGCTCAGGAGTTGCTGGAGCAGCCGTCGGGCGTCGAGCACGACCTCGGTACGGCGCCGGACACCGGTCTCAAGGTGGTCGCGAAGGCCGGGCGGTTCGGGCCGTACGTGACCGAGGTGCTGCCGGAGGACGCGCCGAAGAGCGCAAAGCCGCGGACCGGGTCGCTGCTGAAGTCGATGGCGCTGGACAGCATCGGCCTCGACGACGCGATGAAGCTGCTGTCGCTGCCGCGGGTGGTCGGCAAGGACCCGGCCACGGACGAGGAGATCACCGCGCAGAACGGGCGCTACGGGCCGTACCTGAAGAAGGGCACGGACTCGCGGTCGCTGCAGACCGAGGACCAGATGTTCGACATCACCCTCGAGGAAGCGCTGAAGATCTACTCCGAGCCGAAGCAGCGTGGGCGCCGGGCCGCTGCGCCGCCGCTGAAGGAGCTGGGCGAGGACCCGGAGTCCGGTCAGCCGGTGGTGGTTAAGGAGGGCCGCTTCGGTCCGTACGTCACCGATGGCGAGACGAACGCGACGCTGCGCAAGGACGACTCGGTCGAGACGATCTCGCTGCTGCGCGCCGCCGAGCTGCTCGCCGACAAGCGGGCGCGTGGTCCGGTCAAGAAGACGGCCAAGAAGACGACGAAGAAGACCGCCGCCAAGAAGACGGCGGCCAAGAAGACGGCGGCCAAGAAGACCGCGGCGAAGAAGACCACGACCAAGAAGGCTGCCGCCAAGAAGACTACGGCGGCCAAGAAGACGGCGGCGAAGAAGTCCTGAGAGAGGGTGCGCCGGTGACGAGTCCGGTCGAGGTCAGCGCGCAGCGGTTGCGGGAGCGGGGCGAGCGGGTCACGCCGGCCCGCCTCGCGGTCGTCGAGGTGCTCGCCGGCACCGAGGAGCACCTGAGTGCGGAGCAGATCGGCGAACGGGCCGAGCAGCTGCGCCCGGGGATCCACCGCGCCACCGTCTACCGGGCCCTCGACGCGCTCGGAGAGTTCGGGCTCGTCACGCACGTCCACCTCGGCCGCGCGGGGACGACGTACCACCTGGCGGGCGACCTCGCGCCCCGGCACCTGCACCTGCGCTGCTCCGAGTGCGGACGGGTGTACGACGCACCCGGCGACATCCTCGAGTCGGCCCGGAAGAAGGTCCAGCGCGAGCTCGGCTTCCAGCTCGCCCCGGAGCAGGTCGCCCTGGTCGGCCTCTGCAAGGACTGCGCCAAGAGCACTTGACGCAAGCCCTGGGCGCGTGGTGCGGCCAGGCTTACGCTGGCGCCGGACACGTTTGTCACGGCCCAGGCCATTCCTGTGGTGAACGCTCCGCTTGCCCGGACCTGGGTCGCGCGGAGAGGAGTCACCCGTGCGTTCCTTGCGACGATGTCTGATCCTGGCCGCCGCTCTCGCGCTCAGCGCGATCGGAGTTCAGGCGGCGAATTCCGCACCGGCTGTCGACGCTCTCGTCACAGTCGGCAGCCCCAGCACCACCCACCCACAGAACGCGCAGAACGAGCCCGCGCTCGCGGTCAGTGCCATCCGCCCGAACGTGCTCGCCGTCGGCGCCAACGACCTGGTGGACATGCAGCCGTGCTCGCGGCAAGCGTCCACCGAGCACGCGGCCTGCTCGTTCCCACTCGGCACCTTCAACCTGGGCGTCGGCCTCACCGGCGTCTACTTCTCGTTCGACCGCGGCCACAACTGGATCCAGCCGACGTACTCCGGCCTCACCGCGGCTGACTGCAGTCCGACAGTGGAGCCGTGCACGCCGCACGTAGGCCCGATCCATACCGTGCCGAACTACTTCGAGAACGGACTGCGCTCCCGCAGTGACCCAGGCGTGGCCTTCGGACCCGCGCCCGGACCGAATGGATTCTCCTGGGCCAACGGTGACCGGCTGTACTTCTCCAGCCTGTCCACCAACCTCACCGACACCGTGATGCGCAACACCGGAGCCAGCCAGAACGGGTTCTTCGGGGTGAACGTGTCGAGCATCGACAACCCGACGCCGGCCCGCATCGCGAACCAGGCGAACTGGTCGCGGCCGTACTTCGCCGCCCCGCAGGCGGCGTTCAGCTCCGGCCTCGACAAGGAGCAGATCTGGGCGGACAACGCCGAGAGCAGTCCGTTCTTCGGCAACGTCTACGTCTGCTACTCCGACTTCCACAGCTTCAGTCAGGGCAACGCCTTCCCACTGAAGCCGATGGTGTCCACCTCCCGTGACGGCGGAGTCACCTGGAAGCAGCACCAGGTCGCACCCGCGATCGCCAACGGCAGACAGGGTGCGTACGACGGATGCACTGTGCGGACCGACAGCCACGGTGTCGTCTACGTGTTCTTCACGCACTTCGGCGGGACGAGCCTGGCCGGCTTCCACACCGTGATCAAGTCGCTCGACGGCGGCCAGACCTGGCGGCGGCCGCAGGACGTCGTGGCGATCACCGATCCGTGCTTCCACAACGACCCGGTGACCGGGCGGTGCATCATCGACGGCGTCTCGGGCGCTCGGACCGACCTGGCCGCGATGCCGAGCATCGACATCGCCAACGGCGCGCCGACCGGCGCGGACGCAACCAACGAGATCGTCGACGCGTGGGTCGACGGCCGCGACGGTCCCGACCACGAAAGGGCGTTCTTCGCCTACTCGACCAATGGCGCGGCCTCGTTCAGCACACCGGCGCCGATCTCACCGGCAGGCGACATCGCGGCGTACGCCGCCCCGGCCATCAGCCCGGACGGCAAACGGGTGTACGTGACGTCGCAGTCGTTCACCCAGTCGTTCCAGACGACTACGGCGAATCCGCGGCCGGAGCACGGCGTACTGCAGACTGCCGCGATCGGGGTAGGTGGTGCGCCAGGCGCCTGGACGACCGAGTACACCGGTCCACTCGGTGATGCGCGCGGTTCGTCGCAGGGCAGGATCCTGTACAACGAGTTCCTCGGCGACTATGTCTACAGCATCGCCACCCGTGACTATGGCGCCGGCGTGTGGACGGACGTTCGCCGTTCGGTCCACTGCTCGGCGTTCGACGCCTGGCGTCAGCAGTCCGCGAATGCCGGCCAGGTGGTTCTGCCGGCACCTTGGCCGCTCGGCGACTGCCCGGACGACTTCGGGAACAACGACATCTTCAGCGCCACCACCGGATAGGAGAACGCATGGACAGCCCTGGCCACCTCAGGTCAGGGCTGTCCATATCTGTTGATCGGTGTGGATTCGTGAACAGGTAGGGCTTAGGCTCGATGCCTGTGACCCAAGACCACAGCTATGTCGAGGACTTTGCTCCCGGCGCCAACGTGCTTCCCCCGCGGGCCTGGCTGGACGACGACTCGGCCAAACTGCCGCTGTCCGGTGACTGGAGCTTCCGGCTGTCGCCCAGCGTGGCCGACGCACCGGACGACCTGAAGGACCCGGACACTGCCGGGTGGGACACGATCGCCGTCCCGGGTCACTGGCAGCTCAGTGGGTACGGCGCTCCGGCGTACACGAACGTGGTCTACCCGTTCCCGCTCGAGCCGCCGTACGTGCCGACGGACAACCCGACCGGTGACTACGTCCGGACCGTGACGGTGCCGGCGGACTGGGCCGGCGCGCGCGTGGTGCTGCGGTTCGAGGGCGTCGACTCGCGGTTCGCGGTGCACGTCAACGGCGAGCTGGTCGGCTGGTCGTCCGGTTCGCGGCTGCCGTCGGAGTTCGACCTCACCGAGCTGGTTACCCCGGGCAAGGAAGCGCGGATCGTGGTGCGGGTGCACCAGTGGTCGGCCGGCAGTTACGTCGAAGACCAGGACATGTGGTGGCTGTCCGGGATCTTCCGCGAGGTCAATCTGCTGGCTCTGCGGCCGGCTGCGCCGACCGACGTCTTCGTCAAGGCGGCGTACGACCACCTCGACGGCGCCGGCACGCTGCTTGTGGAGTCCGACGTTCCGGGCACTGTTTCGGTGCCTGAGTTGGGCCTGGAGCTGCCGACCGGCGAGCACACCCGGATCGACAGCGTGGAGCCGTGGAGTGCCGAGGCGCCACGGCTGTACGACGGCGTACTGCGGACCGACGGTGGTGAGGTGCGGCTGCGGATCGGCTTCCGTACGGTCGCGATCGTCGACGGTGTGTTGACCGTCAACTCGAATCGCGTGCTGTTCAACGGAGTCAACCGGCACGAGTTCCACCCCGACCGCGGCCGGGCGCTGACCGAGCAGGACATGCTGGACGACGTACTGCTGATGAAGCGGGCCGGGATCAACGCGGTCCGGACCAGCCACTACCCGCCGCACCCGCACTTCCTGTCGCTGTGCGACGAGTACGGGCTGTACGTGATCGACGAGTGTGACCTGGAGACGCACGGGTTCGGGTACGAGCCGCAGCCGCCGAAGCTGCCGAACCCGGTGATGGACGCGCGGTTCCGCGACGACCTGGTGTCACGGATGGCGCGCACTGTGCACCGGGACAAGAACCACCCGTCGATCATCATCTGGTCGCTCGGCAACGAGTGCGGGATGGGCGAGAACCTCAAGGCCATGTACGACCTCGCGAAGGAGCTCGACCCGTCGCGGCCGGTGCACTACGAGCGCGACACCGAGGCCGAGTTCGTCGACATCTACTCGCGGATGTACACCTCGCCGGAGGGGTGCGCGGAGATCGGCGCGGACACGTCGCTGTACCGGAACCTGCCGTTCATCCTGTGCGAGTACGGCCACGCGATGGGCAACGGCCCGGGTGGGCTGCTCGACTACCGCGAGGTGTTCGAGAAGTACCCGCGCTGCCAGGGCGGGTTCATCTGGGAGTGGATCGACCACGGCCTGCGCACCACGATCGACGGCCGCGAGGTCTACGCGTACGGCGGCGACTTCGGCGAGACGATCCACGACGGGAACTTCGTCTGCGACGGACTGCTGTTCCCCGACCGGACCCCGTCACCCGGCATGCTCGAGTACGTCAAGGTGATCGAGCCGCTGCGCATTGTTGCTGACGGCAACGGTACGGTGTCGATCACGAACCGCTACGAGGTGCTGGACACGAGCCACCTGACGTTCAAGTACGTCGTCGCGGTCGAGGGTGAACAGGTCGACGCGGGTGAGCTGTCGGTTCCGGTAGTCGCTGCCGGTGAGTCCGTCACGGTGGAACTGCCGTCGGTGGACGCGTCGAAGCCCGAGACCTGGGTGACTGTCACCGCCGAGCTCACGTCGTCGACCTCCTGGGCTGAGGCCGGTCACCGGATCGCCTGGGGCCAGATCCGGTTGGATGAGCCGGTTGACGTTCCTGCTGTCGCTGGTGGATCACCTGCTGAGGGTGAAGTGGGCGTTCAGGGGATCAGTGTCGCCGGTGTGCAGAACGCTCGCCTGGACGTTTGGCGGGCGCCGATCGACAACGATGCGATTCCGGGTGTCGCGGATGCTTGGCGGGAGGAGGGACTGCACCGGGTGCAGCACCGGATCGTCTCCGAGGGTGAGCGTGACGGCGCCTGGGAGATCGTCACCCGCACCGCGCCGCCTCAGCTGCAGTGGGGTCTCGTCAGCACCTGGCGCTGGACCGCTGTGGACGGTGGAGTCGTCCTCGACCTGAGCGTCGTACCCGAAGGTCTGTTCCCGGAGGTGCTGCCGCGGCTCGGCATCACCTTCGAGCTGCCGAAGGTGGAGCGCGTCGAGTGGTTCGGCACCGGCCCCAACGAGGCGTACGTCGACACCCGTGAGGCCGCCGCGGTCGGCAAGTACTCGGCCACGGTCGCCGAGCTGCAGACGCCGTACGTCCGCCCGCAGGAGAACGGCCATCGCATCGACACCCGCTGGGCCACCCTCGACAGCCTCCGGGTCGAGGCGATCGGCACCCTCTTCGGCCTGACCGTCCGCGACTGGACCACCCACGACCTGGAATCCGCCAGCCACACCGCGGACCTGGTCCCCGGCGACACCACCTACGTCACGCTGGACATCGCCCAAACCGGCGTAGGCACAGCCGCCTGCGGCCCAGCCCTCCCCGACCGCGACAAACTCAAGACCGCCCAGGCGCAGCTCGCCCTCCGCTTCACCACGGCGTAGCACCCGGACCGCCAGGCCATCACAACGACACGCATCCGACCACCTCCCGCCCGCGGGAGCAGTCGGCTCCGCGATTGTGATGGCCTGGCGATCCGCGGGTGATCGGTGCGACCGGCTAGTCGAGGTGGAGGACTGCCTTGCCGCGGACCAGCAACAACCTAACGACCGGGTTGGTGAGTGCGGCAGGTCCGCCCCAGATCACAGTCGGTCTTCGCGGAGGTCCGCGACGATGTCGGTGCCGTCAGAGTCCGTGGCGGTGGCGGTGGCGCTGGGTGGCAGGTGCGGCGGGCTGGGGTCGGTAGCCGGGATCAGCCGACCCCGGCGGACCAGGTCCGTGATGTGGCTGGACTGCGACCAGCTGTGCATGGGCACAGCGTAGTGCGGCCTCTCGATCAGATGGCGATGGCCGGGCGGGGGTGTACTCGGTCGGTTGGTGGGTTGTAGGAGTGCCAGGCGGTGGTCAGGCGGGTGACGGCTTCGGTGAGGTCTTCGGGTCGGGCGCGGAAGTGTAGGCGTACGTAGCTGTCGCTGGCGCCGGTGACGTCCAGGCCGGCGCCGGGGAGGATGGCCAGGCCGTGGCGGAGGGCTGATTGGGCGAAGGAGTTGCCGTCGCCGTGCGGGAGGCGGACCCAGAGGCATTGGCCGCCGGTGATCTCGGGAACTTCCCAGGTCGGCAAGTGCTGGGTGAGGAGCGCGCGGAGGTGGTCGTGGCGGGCCTTCAGTTCTTCCGCCAGGCCGAGTTCGTCGAGCTGGGAGACCAGGTGGGCGGCGGCTAGCTGGGCGGGGACGTTGCCGCCGAGGTCGTGCACGGCGCGCAGGCGGGCCAGGCGGTTCACCAGAGGAGCAGGCGCGCGGACCCAGCCGATGCGAAGCCCGCCCCAGATGCTCTTGCTGAGGGATCCGACCGTGATGACCGCGTCGCTGTAGGCGGCCAGTGGCGCCGGCCGCGGCTCACCCGGGAAGCCCAAATCCGCCGGAACCTCGTCCTCGATCAGCGGTACGTCCGCAGCCGCGGCACCCCGAGCGAGACGCTCACGAGCCAACCTCGGCAGCAGCGAGCCAGTCGGGTTCTGGTACGTCGGGATCACATAAGCGACCGCCGGACGCAGTTCCCGCGTAGCCGCCTCGAAGCCCTCCAGCCCGACCGGCAGGCCGCGCAACACCGCACCCTCCTCCCGGAACGCCTCCAAAGCGCCCGGGTACGTCGGTGCCTCGACGAGCACCCGGTCTCCGGGCGACGCCAGCGCATGGGCCAGCAACGACAGGGCTTGCTGACCGCCATTCGTCACCAGTACGTGTTCCGGCGTCGTCGGGACGCCCAGCCCGGTATAGCGAGCGGCAATCGCCTCACGCAGTACCGGATGGCCGTAGGGGTAGTAGCCGATGTCGCCCGAGATCCGGCTGAGCTCCGGCACGATCCGCGCGTACGCCTCGGCGACCTGTGGCGGCGGATCGCCGGGAGCGGCGCAGATGGCGAGCAGTACGTCGTCATCGCGGGACTCCAGCGAGTCGAGAAAGATCGGGTCGACCGGAGCGTCCTCGGTCGCCGCCGAGGTCGGCGTACCCGCCACTCGCGTCCCACTGCCCTGGTGGCGGGTGATGCGGCCCTCTGCCCGCAGCAGGTCGTACGCCGCGACCACTGTGGTCCGGCCGACCGCCAGTGCGCCGGCCAGCGCGCGGTCAGCCGGCAGCAGTGCGCCCGGTGGCAGCTCTCCGTCGTCGATCAGCCGCCGCAGCCGGGTCGCGAGCAGCACGTACAGCGGGCCGCGGCCGGACGACCAGCGACCCAACCGCTCAACCATCTCGATTGGCCTCATTCGCAAACCAATTCTGCCGGATTGGCTCTGGGGTCGCCGGCCCCGGTCCCGAACCATGGCCATATGGCCACCTTTCCTCGCAACGACATCGTGTCCCTGACCGACGAACATCCCCGCCACGACCTGGGCGAGAGCTACGGGCCGGATCTGCGGCTGGCGGACCTGCTGACTCCGGAGCTCGGCGACCTCGAGCTCGGCTACGGCACCGCGGCGGGCGACCTCCGGCTGCGGACTGCGATCGCCGACCGGCATGGCGTCCGTCCGGATCAGGTCGTTGTCACGGTCGGTGGGATGCATGCGATCTTCCTGCTGGCGTACCTGCTCGCGGATCACGGCGGCCAGGTCGTCACGACCGCACCGCTGTTCCCGTTGACCCGCAACGCGTACGAATCGGTCGCCGCCGACGTCCGCGTGGTGCCGCTGACCTTCGATGACGGTTACCGCCTCACCGCCGAGGCCGTCCGTGCGCACCTCACGCCGGACACGAAGCTCGTGAGCCTGACGACGCCACAGAACCCGTCCGGAGTCGCCGTACCGCGGCAGACCCTGGAAGAGATCGTCGCCGCCATGACCGAGATCTGCCCGGACGCGTATCTGATGGTCGACGAGACCTACCGGACCGCGACGTACGGCGATGAGCCGGTCGCCGAGACAGCCGTGGGGCTGGGCCCGAAGGTGGTGACCGTGGCGTCGCTGTCGAAGTGTCACGGCGCGGCCGCGCTGCGGATCGGCTGGGTCGTCAGCACCGACGCGGACCTGGTCGACCGGCTCGTGACGGCGAAGTTCAACACGGTCGTCTCCGCCTCGCCGGTCACCGAGGCCCTCGCCCTGCGCGTCTTCGAGCGTGAGGACGAGATTCTCGCCGTACGACGTCCCTTGCTCGAGGAAGGACTGGCCATCACCGAGGAGTGGGTGCGGGCCAACGGCGATGCGGTCGAGTGGATCCGGCCGGATGCGGGGGCCTTGTGCGTGGTCAGGCTCAAGCCGCACCTCGATCTGGAGCGCTTCCGCCGGGCGGCGGCGGACCTGGGCGTGCGGCTGGCCGACGGGGACTGGTTCGGCGACGAGCCCCGGGTGTTCCGGCTCGGGTTCGGATTCCCGCCGCCGGTCGAGCTGAAGGCCGCGCTGGATGCGCTGCGTCAGGCTGTCGATGCTGCCCACTAGGCTTTGGGTGTGCCGGAGGTATATGACCCGCTGACCGATCCTGCACCGGCGCACGATGTGCGCGCGGTGTTGCGGATCCGGGCGTTCCGGCGGCTGTGGATCGCGTTCGGGCTGTCCAGTCTTGGCGACTGGATCGGTCTGTTGGCCCTGACCGCGATGGCGAAGTCGTTCGCGGGTGACGACTACCAGGCGGCGAACTTCGCGATCGGCGGCGTGCTCTTCTTGCGCGTGCTGCCCGCGCTGGTGATGGGCCCGGTGGCCGGCTGGATCGCGGACCGGCTGGACCGGCGCTGGACGATGATCCTCGGCGACCTGATCCGGGCCGCGTTCTTCGTCAGCATCCCGCTCGTCGGCACGCTGACCTGGGTGCTGGTGGCCACAGTGCTGATCGAGATCGTCAGCCTGATCTGGGGTCCGGCCAAGGATGCGAGCGTGCCCAACCTGGTGCCCCGGCACCGGCTGGAGGCGGCGAACCAGCTCAGCCTGATCACGACGTACGGGACGGCGCTGCCGGCCGCGGTCATCTTCACCGCGATCACCCTGGTTTCCCGCTGGGCCGGCGACTTCGCCATCGACCTGGCGGTGTACGTGAACGCCGCGACCTTCGTCATCTCGGCCTTCGCGATCGTGTCGGTCGCCGAGATCGGCCGCGCCATCCACGAGCACGAGGATCACCCGACCCTGTGGCGGACCATGGTCGAGGGCTGGTCCTACGTCACCGGTACGCCGGTGGTCCGCGGTCTCGTGGTCGGGATCTCCGGAGCGTTCGCGGCCGGCGCGGTCGTGATCGGCCTCGGCCGCACGTATGTCGAGGGTCTCGGGGCCGGCGATCCCGGGTACGGCGTGCTGTTCGGCGCCGTCTTCGGCGGTCTCGCGCTCGGCATGGGCTTCGCGCCGCGGCTCTTCTCCGGCCTTTCCCGGCGCCGGCTGTTCGCCGCCGGACTCGTCGGTTCCGGCATCTGCCTGGCCGGGCTGGCGCTGATCCAGCAGATCGAGATCGCCACGATGATCGCGATCCTGCTCGGATTCTGCGCCGGCGCCTCCTGGGTGTCCGGTTACACGCTGCTCGGCCTCGAGGTCCCGGACGCGGTCCGCGGGCGGACGTTCGCCTTCGTCCAGTCCGCCGTACGCACGGTCCTTGCGGTCACGCTGGCGATCGCGCCGTTCGCCGCGGGCGCGATCGGCCGGCACACGTACACGGTCGGCGGCAGGTCGGTCACATACAACGGCGCCTCGATGACGATGCTGATCGCCGCGATCCTGGCCGGCGTGATCGGCCTGGTCGCCTGGCGGCAGATGGACGATCGACCGGGAGTCCCGTTCTGGCGCGACGTACGCCGTAGTTTCGGCAAGACTCCAGGTGTGTACCCGACCACGGGACTGTTCATCGCTCTCGAAGGTGGCGAGGGGGCCGGCAAGTCGACCCAGTCCGCGCTGCTGGTGCAGTGGCTGAAGGAGCAGGGGCAGCAGGTTCTGCTGACCCGCGAGCCCGGCGCGACCGACCTCGGCAAGACGCTGCGGCAGATCGTTCTCGACCCGGCCACCGGTGACATCTCGCACCGCGCCGAGGCGCTGATCTACGCCGCCGACAAGGCCGAGCACGTGGACTCGGTGATCAAACCCGCGCTCAAAGCCGGTGCGGTCGTCATCACCGACCGGTACGTCGACTCCGCGCTGGCGTACCAGGGCTCCGGGCGGGACCTGGACCTGACCGACGTGGAGCGGGTGAACCGCTGGGCGACCGACGATCTCCGGCCGAACCTCACCATCCTGCTCGACCTACCCCCGAAACACGGCCTCGGCCGGTTCGCCGAACGGGACCGCATCGAGGCGCAGTCCCACGACTTCCACGAGCGGGTCCGCAACGCCTTCCTCGAGCTCGCTGCCGCCGAACCCCAGCACTACCTGGTCCTGGACGCCTCCCAAGACCGCGACGACATCGCCAAACAGATCCGCGCCCGACTCCAACCCATTCTCCCGAAGGTGACCTAAATGAGTGTCTGGGACGACTTGGTAGGGCAGGAGCCGGCGGTCGCCGTACTGAAGAGGGCTGTGGCTGGGGCCGAGGCGGGGATGCGGGGCGAGACCGGTGCCGCCGTGGCCGGGATGACGCATGCGTGGTTGATCACCGGGCCGCCTGGATCGGGCCGGTCGAATGCCGGCCGGGCGTTCGCGGCTGCTCTGCAGTGCCACAACCAAAGCTGCGGCGAGTGCAACGAGTGCCGTACGGCGCTCAGCGGTGCGCACCCGGATGTGTCGTTGATCCGGACCGAACTGCTCTCGATCCGGGTCAGCGAGGTCCGCGAGCTGGTCCGCCGGGCCGCGATGAGCCCGACCCAGGGCCGGTGGCAGGTGATGGTGGTCGAGGACGCGGATCGATTGACCGAGCAGGCCGCCGACGCGCTGCTGAAGAGCATCGAGGAGCCCGCGCCCCGGACGGTCTGGGTGCTCTGCGCGCCGACGGTGGAGGACGTCGTACCGACGATCCGGTCGCGGTGCCGGCTGCTGGTGCTGCGGACTCCGCCGGCAGCGGCGGTCGCGGAGATGCTGACCAGCAAGCTGGGCATGGATTCGGAGCTGGCGGGGTTCGCGGCGCGGGCGGCGCAGGGGCACATCGGCCGGGCCCGGGCGCTGGCACGGGACGAGGAGGTGCGCGACCGGCGGAACAAGGTCCTGGAGGTTCCGTTCGCGTTGCGTGATCTCGGGGCCTGCCTGAAGGCCGCGCAGCAGCTGGTCGATGCGGCCAAGGTGGAGGCCAAGGCCAGCGCCGAGAAGGTCGATGAGAAGGAGCGGGCCGCGCTCGAGCAGGCGCTCGGCGTCGGGACCAAGGGCGCCAAGCCGCGCGAGGCGAACGCCGCGCTGAAGGAGCTCGAGGACCAGCAGAAGGCGCGCGCCAAGCGCTGGGAACGGGACGTGCTCGACCGGTCACTCGTCGATCTGATGGCGCTCTACCGGGACGTGCTGGTCGTGCAGACCACCGCCGGCACCGAGCTGATCAACGCCGAACTGCGCCGCGACATCGAGCAGTTCGGTGGCCGAACCACGCCTGAACAAACGATTCGCAGGATCGACGCGATCGCCGCCTGCCGGGAGGCCATCGAGGCCAACGTCGCACCGCTGCTCGCCCTCGAGGCGATGACCGTTTCGCTGTTCGAGGGACGGAACGACGGCCCGCATGTCCCGCGCCGTGTTCTGCGATAAACGCTGCGTTACGCGCTGAGACAGGCGTCCGATTACTGGGCGGCGGATGTAACACCGAGACCGGCCGGTCCGATGACTTGGTGTCCGGGCAAAACAGAACGCTCGGCCCATTTGCCGAACGGACCCGCATGAGCCAGCCGCCCCCACCGATCCAGCCTGCGCGGCCCTCGCTGCCGCCGGCTGAGTCTTGGCTGGACGGCGTACCGACTCCGGCGCAGCAGCGGCAGGACCGGTATGCCCTTGCCGCGTTCGTGACCAGCTTGCCCGGGCTGGTGCCGATCGCAGTGGTGCTGGCCGGGATCGCGTTACGCCGGATCAAGCGGACCGGTGGCCGCGGCAAGCGGCTGGCGTACGGCGCTCTGGTGGTCAGCCTGTGCTGGGTGATCGCGATCGGCGTGGCCGTCGCCCTCGGCCTCGACGTCGAGCGCCGGGCGGGAATCGGCCGGACCGTGTCGATCTCGCAGGTCGAGGTCGGGCGGTGCTTCGACGCGGACCTGGAGGCCGAGGCCCTGCGGGTGGTGCGGATCGCGGACTGCGCGGTCGCGCACACCGGGGAGGCGTACGCGACGGTCCGCGCGAACCTCGCCGGGCTCTCCGCGGAGCAGACCGGGACGGTCGCGACGCAGCAGTGCGCGACCGCGTTCAGCGCGTTCGTCGGCAAGCCGTACGAACGGTCCGAGCTGGACATGTACTACGTCGTCCTGGAAGATCGTGCTGTTGCTGACGGCAACGTCCTGTGCCTGCTGGGCATGCCGGGAATGCGGCTGAGCGGTAGCATGCGCGGATCGCAGCGGTAGTACCGCGGGGGGAATGTGACTCAGCCACCATCCGAACCGGACCCGAACCGGCCACAAGACACACCCAGGTCCTTCCCGACCTATGGCCGCCCGAACCAGCCGCAGGACCCGCAGTCCGGAACCCAGTGGGCGGCACCAGGTCAACCACAATCACCACCGCAGCCGCAGCCAGCGCAGTCGCCGTACGGACAACCGCCGTACGGACAACCGCCGCAGGGCGGACAGCCGCAGTACGGGCAGTCGCAGTACGGGCAGTCGCAGGGCGGGCAAGCGGCATACGGGCAACCGCAGGGTGCGCAGCCCCAGTACGGACGACCCCAGGACGGGCAGCCGTTGTATGGGCAGCCGGCTAACGGGTCGGGGTATGGGCCGGCGCAGTATCCGGCGGCGTACGGGCAACCGCCGGCGGCCTATGGCTACGGGTATGGGTATGCGGGGCAGACGGGTGGTACGAACGGGCTGGCGACCGCGGCCCTGGCGACCGGGATCGGTGGCATCTTCGTCGGATTCGCCGCACCGGTGGCGATCGGCCTCGGGATCGCCGCGCTGGTGCAGCTCAAGAAGCGCCCGGAAGCCGGTCGAGGCATGGCGATCGCCGGCTTGGTGATCGGCTCGCTGACAACACTCGGATACCTCATACTCTTCGGCGTCCTGATCGCCATCGGCAGCACCGTCGACGACGACTACGGCGCCTCCGGCTCAGGCTCGGGCCCGGTGACGTACGTCGACGAGCTCGCCGTCGGCGAGTGTTTCGACGACGGCGACGAGGAGGACGAGGCAATCCGCCGCCCCTGCGCGCAAGCCCACGACGGCGAGATCATCTCGAACATCACCCTCCCCGACGGTCCGTACCCAGGCGACAAGGGCGTCGTCAAAGCCGCGAAGTCCGGCTGCGCAACAGATTTCGCCTCCTACATCGGCAACACCGTCGACAAATCCGAGCTGGACCTCGGCTGGTGGACCCCCGACGAAGACCTCTGGAACGACGAAGACCGCCTAGTAGTCTGCGCCGCCTACGGCCCACCCGGCGAAGACCTCACAGGAACCGTCAAAGGCACCAAACGCTAGATGTACTGAGGTCCGCCCCCCGCCCGCGTTCGACTACTGGCCAATCGCCCGTACTCGGTTCCTCTCCGCTCCGTAGCGGCTGACCAGGGTGGTGGCTCGGTTGTGTAGGGAGGTGCGCAGCGACTGTGGGGCAAGGGCTTCCGTGTCGGTGTTGAGCTGCCACAGGGCCCATTCGGCGTGGCGTGAATCTTGGAAGGTCCCTTCCAGCCGCAGCCAGCCGTCTGCTTCGGGTTCTTCTGCGCGGACGGCGATCGCCGTGTCCATCAGGTTTCCGGTCCCGTACGGTGACCAGGCCGATCGGGTCCACCGTGCGCCACTGTGCTGTCTGGCCTGTGGCCGCGTAGTGGATGCGCAGCTTGTGTCCGGCGAGCACCGCGCGCCCGACGAGGAATCGCTGGGCCGCGTCATTCACGGTGGTCCGGTGGCTCTCGGGGGCCGGCGGTAGCCGAGTATGGATGCGCCGGCGCTGAGCTGGAGGGTGGGTGGGAAGCGCGCGTAGCGGGCGCGACGAGGAGCGGAGGGACGAGGAGTGGCTGCGTAGTACGCGGGGGACGTCCTCAGGCCAGTACGCTGGCGGCGTGGGCATGGTGATGGCTGTGTCGTTCGAGCGGTATGGGCGGCTCTACTACCTGGACCCCGGCTCGCATCGTCCGCGGGTCGGGGACAAGGTGCTGGTCCCGACCGAGGACGGGCCGGAGGTGGCTGAGTGCGTGTGGGCGCCGCAGTACGTCACCGAGGAGATCGGTGGGCTGCCGCTGTGTGAAGGGATCGCCACCACAGCGGACCTGAACCGCGACGAGCAGAACCGGCAGCGCCGGGCCGACGCGCGGGTGATCGCCAAGCGGACGATCCGGCAGCACGGATTGCCGATGAAGGTGGTCGGGATCGACTTCGTCGACCGGCGGCCGGACGTCGACCAGCTCGTCATCGTGTACTTCTCCGCCCCGCACCGGGTGGATTTCCGCGAACTCGTGCGGGATCTGGCCCGTGGGCTACGGGCGCGGATCGAGCTGCGCCAGGTGGGGGCGAGGGACGAGGCCCGATTGCAGGGCGGGATCGGGCCGTGCGGGCGGGATCTGTGTTGCGCGACGTTCCTGAAGGACTTCGAGCCGGTCAGCGTGCGGATGGCGAAGGACCAGGACCTGCCGCTGAACCCGCTGAAGATCTCCGGCGCGTGCGGGCGGCTGATGTGCTGCCTGAAGTACGAGCACCCGCTCTACCAGGAGTTCAACGCGAAGGCGCCGGCGACCGGGACGCAGGTGGAGACCCCCGCGGGTGATGGAGTGGTGGTCGGGCACAACGTCCCGAGCGACACCGTGGTGGTCAGGCTGGCGGCATCCGGCCGGCGCTGCGCGTGCAGCCGGGCGGACGTGTGCTCGCCGCGGCAACAGTACGAAGCGTCCAGTACGACGACCCCCGACGCCCCACTGCCCGAGGACCTGGTGGACGTCGTCGTACCGGACGAGCCCGAGACCACAGCACCAGAGACCGCAGCACCAGAGACCGCAAGGCCCGAGACCGCAGAGCCCGTGGCCACGGAGCCCGAGACCCACCCCGCCGCGGCCGAGACGCCCGAGGAACGGCGTCGCCGCAAGCCGCGCCGGCGCCGCCGCCTGCACCACGACGACGAGGGAGAAAGCTCGCAGTGAGATTCCGCAGGACGACCGTACTGGTGGCAGCCCTGGCGGTGTTCGCGAGCGGGTGTGGAGTGGCGAGCCGTGCGCAGGACGCGGACGGCGGCGGTCCGACGAGTGGGCCGGCCGGCAACCCGACGAAGGGACCGGCGGGGCCTGTTCCGGCCGGGCTGGAGAAGTTCTACCAGCAGCAGCCGGACTGGGAGCGCTGCGGTAACAACCAGCAGTGCGCGACCATCACCGTGCCGCTGGACTACAGCAACCCGACCGGTCAGACCATCGAGTTGCGGGCGCGGAAGGTGCTGGCGCGGGACCGGGCCGGGAAGATCGGCACGCTGTTCATCAACCCGGGCGGGCCCGGCGCCTCCGGGCAGGAGTTCGCCGCCGCGGCCGGGTTCGTGCTCGGCTCGTCGCTGCTGCGCAAGTTCGACGTGATCGGCTGGGATCCGCGCGGGGTCGGGGACTCCACGCCGGTGCGCTGCCTGGACACCGCGCAGCTGGACAAGTACATCGCCACCGACGGCAGCCCGGACAACGCCGCCGAGATCGCCGACCTGGACAACCAGACGAAGCTCTTCGCGGCCGGGTGCGAGCAGCGCTCCGCCCAGTTGCTGCCGCACGTCTCGACCAAGGACGCCGCCCGCGACATCGACGTACTCCGCGGCATCGTGGGCGACCCGCAGCTGTACTACCTCGGCTTCTCCTACGGCACCTACCTCGGCGCGACGTACGCCGAACTGTTCCCGAAGAACGTCGGCCGGCTGGTGCTGGACGGCGCGGTGGATCCCTCGAAGACCTCCGAGCAGAACAACATCGCCCAGGCGAAGGGCTTCGACGTCGCGCTGGACGCGTTCGCCGAGGACTGCGCGCGGCGGTCCTGCCGGCTGGGCAGCAGCAAGGAAGAGGTACTCGCGAAGGTCGACAAGCTGATCAACGACAGCGACGCGACCCCGCTGCCCGGCGACGGGAAACGGGAGGTGACGCAGGCGCTGGTCGTGCTGGGAATCATCTCCACGCTGTACCGGCAGGACTTCTGGCCGCGCCTCGAGGACGCGGTCCTGGACGGACTGGCCGGGAACGGCGCCCGCCTGCTCGCGCTCGCCGACGAGTACACCGACCGCGGTCCGAGCGGGTACGGCGACAACTCGAACGAGGCGATCGTCGCGGTGAACTGCGTGGACCGGCCGGACATCACGTCGGTCGCGCAGGCGCAGGCCGAGGAGCCGGCGTACAAGGCGGCCTCACCGCGGTTCGGGTCGTTCCTGCTCTGGAGCTCATTGTCCTGCGCGAACTGGCCGGTCAAGCCGGAGGGTAAGCCGCACCCGATCAAGGCGGCCGGTGCGAAGCCGATCGTGGTCGTCGGCACCACCCGCGACCCCGCGACGCCCTACGAATGGGCCGTCGGGCTCGCGCACCAGCTGGAGAGCGGCGTACTGATCACCCGCGACGGCGACGGTCACACCGGCTACAAGTCCGGCAACGCCTGCGTCGACAGCGCCGTCGAGACCTACCTGCTGGAGGGCACGGCCCCGACCGCCGACATCAAGTGTTAGTCAGTTCGGCCGGTCGTCGTTGTCCGCGTCGGACAGGCGGAGGGTGTCGGTGGCGTGCTGGAGGATGGCGCGCAGGCCGGCCTCGTCCTGCGGGCGGCCGCCGACGGTGATCTCGACCGCGGAGGTCTGCCCACCGTCGGTGGATACCCACCGCGACAGGCCCATCCGCGGCCCGCGCGTCTGGTCGACGTACGTGTAGATCAGCGTGCCGTTGTCGCGGCTGATCACCTTGAGGTCTCGCTCGTCGATGCTGCGGAGCCGGTTGTCGACCAGCTTGTCCGGGGACTGCTTGCTGCCGCGGGTGTCGAACCGGATCTGCCAGACCCCGGTCGGGTCCAGGAAGCGCGGCCGGGTGCCGTCGTCGGAGCTCTTCCACCCGGTCGGGACTTCGGCCGTCACCGGTGCGCTCGTGCTGCCGAAGGACCGCAGGGAGTACTGCACGGAGCCGGCCTGGAGCCCATCGGTCCGGGACGGCGTACTGGGCGCGGGCTGGCTGTTCACGATCCCGGCCGGGGTGTCGTCGCCCGCCAGTGGATTGCCGTTGACGGCGAGCACCGCCCCGAACACGGCGACGCCGACGGTCATTCCCGCCAGCGTCATCACCAGCGCCTGGTGCCTGGGCGTGAGCATCCCCGACCTCGCTTCCCTCTCTGGGCCGATTATCCCCGACGAGAGGGGCGTCTCCGCAAACTGCCGCGTACGCTGGCACCTCGTGGATACGCACGACCCCGTTTTCGACCAGGCCCTGCAGCGATATCTCGACGGTACGGCGGAACGCGCCGACCTGAAACTGCTCACCAAACAACTGCTGAAACTTCTTGTCGCGAAGGCCCCCGGACACGCGGTCGAGGTGCGGGTCCCGCCGTACGGCGCGGTGCAGTGCATCGAAGGCCCGCGACATACCCGGGGTACGCCGGGCGCAGTGGTCGAGCTCCCGCCCGAGCTCTGGATCGACCTGGCCCTCGGCCGGATCCCCTGGTCCGACGCCCGCGCCACCGGGAGACTCCGCGCCAGCGGCGAACGCACCGACCTGAGCTCGTACCTCCCCCTGGTCTGACCACAGCTGAGCCCGCGCCACCCCCGTGGTAGGCGCGGGCTCAGCGATCCGTGGGGTCAGCGGCCGGTCCGGTTCCGGTCCCGGGAAGATGGACGCCTTTGGCAACCAATCGGATCCACCGTAGGGGCGGCCCGGGGGCGCTCGGTGGGCCTTTCGATCCTGGTGGAAAGGCCGCCGAGCCGCGACGCCCCCAGGACGCCGCGGCTCACTTCGTCTCACGGTAAGGAAAAATAGGTTCATCCCGGTGTTCTGTGGTGTCACTATGTGCCAGTGGCAGCAAGTGTCCGCGCAGGGCTGGCCCGGCTCCGTGTCGATCTGACCCCGTGGCACGGTTCCCGCGACTTCCGCATCCTGCTGGTCTCGGGCTCGGTCTTCTTCCTCGGCGGCATGGTCGGGTACGTCGCCCTGCCGTACCAGCTGTACCAGTTGACCGGATCGAACTTCGCGGTCGGCGCGATGGGGCTGGTGACGATCGCGCCCCTCGTCGTGTTCGGCCTGTACGGCGGCGCCCTCGCGGACCACGTGGACCGCCGGAAGCTGCTGATCGGCACCGGGGTCGCGCAGGTCGCCATCTGCGCGGCACTCCTCGGCAACACGTTGCTCGCCAGCCCCCGGGTGTGGCTCATCTACGTCTGTGGCGCCCTGAACGCGATCGCCTCGTCATTGCAGCGGCCTTCGCGGGAGGCGCTCATGCCGCGGGTGGTGCGGCATGAGGAGATCCCCGCCGCGGTCGCGCTCAGCTCGCTGACGATGCAGGTCGGCCAGCTCGCCGGCCCGGCGGTGGGCGGCGTACTGGTCGGGTCGGTCGGCGTGACCTGGGCGTTCGCGGTCGAGCTCACCGGGCTGGTGGTCGCGACCGGACTCTATTTCGGGCTGCGTCCGTACAGGACGAGCGAGCACAGCACGCCGCCGAGTCTGCGCGCGATCGGCGGCGGGATCGTCTACGCGTACCGCCGTAAGGACCTGCTCGCCACCTACCTGGTCGACATGGTCGGCATGTTCCTGGCGATGCCGATCGTGCTGTTCCCGGCGTTCGCGACCGAGGTCCTGAAGGAGCCGAAACTGCTCGGTCTCCTCTACAGCGCGGAGGCGGTCGGGGCGATGTGCGCCAGTCTGACCAGTGGCTGGGCGAAACACATCCACCACCAGGGCCGGGCCGTCGTCCTCGCGACCATGTGCTGGGGTGCCGCGGTCGGAATCGCCGGACTGGCGCCGAATATCTGGTTCGCGATCGCGTTCTTCGCCGTCGCGGGAGCCGCGGACATGGTGTCGGTGCTGTTCCGGTCGGTGATCTGGAACCAGACGATCCCGGACGAGATGCGCGGGCGGCTGGCGGGGATCGAGATGCTCGGCTACTCCCTCGGCCCGCTCGGCGGACAGGCCCGCTCCGGCCTCGTCGCGGACCTCACCGGTGTCCGGACAGCGATCGTCAGCGGTGGTGCTCTGTGTGTCGTCGGAGTCGTCGCGACCGCCGGCTGGCTGCGTGAGTTCTGGCGGTACGACGCCCGTACCGATGAACACGCGGTCCGGGAAAGGGAGCTGCGCACCGCAAGTTAGAGTCGGTCATCATGCGTATCCGCCGGGTAGTGATCACTTGTTTGCTTGCCGTCTCACTGGCGGGCTGCAGTGGTCCAGGGCAGGAGGACGCGCCGAACGTGCCGCCGCTGGTCTCGGTCAGCACGCCTAGCGAGACCCCCTCGGAGACGCCGTCCGAGACGCCCAGCAGCCCGGCCACCTCCAAGGTTGCGGACACGGTGTGCGTGCGGATGGACCAGTCGCTGGTGCAGTCGACGCTCGCGGTGCCGGTGGTGCAGATCCAGCCCAAGCCGATCCCGGCCGAGTTCGGGTTGCCGACGTACGACGTCTGCCGGCTCGGCCTCAGCACCAGCCCGAGCGGGCCGGTCCTGCGGGTCGGGATTTCGGTGCTCCCGGCAACGAAGGCGACGCTGGCGGCGACCCAGAAGGCGTACGCGGCGACGAAGCGTGAGCCGGCCAAGCCCGCGGTCGTGGGCGAGGGTGGGTTCGGGACCAGCACGTTCGTGGTGTTCCTGCTGGGCGGGCGGTTGTACAAGGTCAGCGGACCGCCGGCCACCTCGGCGAAGTACGTCGTACTCGGTCAGGAAGTGGTCCGGCAGGCGCCCGGGTTGCCGGAGGCGGCGCCGCTGATCACGCGACCGGACTGCGAGCGTGGCTCGTCGGCGGCGGAGAAGGTGATGGGCGCCTCGGCGGTGGTCCACCGGGACGGGCAGACCGCACTCGGCGATCCGGTGTGCGGGTGGGTCAGCCCGACCAGCGTGCTGTCCACGTCAGTACGGCGTACTCCGAACGCGGAAGCCTTGATGGCGCCGATCCGCAAGGCCGCGACTTCACAGCCGATCCCGCTGGGCGACGAGGGCTACGTCGACATCGCCACCGGCCGAACCACGATCCGCGTCGGCGACGACAAACTCGTGGACCTCGTCCCCCTCCCGGCCCGCGCAGTCGACCCCGACCTGATGACCTCCTTCGCCCTGGCCATGTCCCCGCTCTACACGCGCTGAGATCGCCCCGTACACCTCAGGTGGCTTCGGCGATGGTGGCGATTGCTTCGGTGATCTCGGTGGGGGTGCGGGCGGCGTACCCGAGGACGAGGCCGGGGGCGTGCGGGAGTTGGCAGTGCCAGGAGAGCGGGTGGGTTTTGATGCCCTTCTGGAGGGCGGCTGCGGCCAGGGCGACGTCATCGGTGGTGTCGTCGAAGGTGATGGTGAGGTGCAGGCCGGCGGCGGCACCGTGGACGGTTGCTGTGGGCAAGTAGTTGTGGATGGCCCGGACCATCGCGTCGCGGCGGGTTCGGTGGCGGCGGCGGAGGAAGCGAAGCTGGCGTTCGAGTTCGCCGGACTCCATCAGGTGGGCGAGGGTGAGCTGGGGGAGCGCCGCGTTGCCGAGGTCGGCCAGGCGCTTCATCCCGATCAGGGCTTCCTTGTACTGCGGGGGCGAGAGCATCCACCCGATCCGGAGCGAGGGTGCGAGAAGCTTCGACACGCTGCCGGCGTAGATGACCTGATCGGCCAGCATCGCGCGCAGTGCGGGAACCGGGGGACGGTCGTACCGGTGCTCGGCGTCGTAGTCGTCCTCCAGGATCAGCCCGCCCTCGGCGGCCCACTGGATCAGGTCTCGGCGCCGTTCTCCCTCCAGTACGACGCCAGTCGGGAAGTGGTGCGCCGGAGTCGCCATCACCACTTGGGCTGTGGAATCACGGAGTGCGTCGACGCGGAGGCCGTTGGCGTCGACCGGGATCGGGACGGTGTCGAGACCCCAGTTCTGCAGGTGCTGGCGGGAGCCGAGCGAACCAGGGTCCTCGACGGCTACCTCGTTGATTCCTTGCTGTTTGAGCACCTGCGCGACGAGGCCGATCGCTTGCGAAACCCCCGCCACGATGATCAGGTCATCCGGGTCCGCGCCGACACCTCGGTTGCGCGCCAGCCAGTTGGCCACCGCCCTCCTCAACGCCGGCGTCCCCGCCGGATCCCCATACCCGAACGCAGCCGCCTCCAGGTCGTTCAGCACAGCCCGCTCCGCCCGCAACCAAGCACTCCGCGGAAAAGCCGCCAGATCCGGCACCCCCGGCGTCAGATCAATCCGCGCAGGCGCTGCCCGCAAACTGTCGAACACATCCAACCCAGGCCGCCCAACCACCGCCCCCTCACCATCCCGCCGCGCCCGAAGGCCACGGCCTTCAGTTGGATGGTCGGGACCGCGTGTCGCCGTGCGGGAACCGGGCGGTCCCGGTGCGGCAGATGCTGCTACGACCACCGTGCCTGCTCGGCCGCGGCCGGCGACGTGGCCGTCTTCGGTGAGGCGTTGGTAGGACTCGGTGACTACGCCTCGGGAGATGCGGAGTTCGGCGGCGAGGACTCGGGTGGCGGGGAGGCGGGTGCCGAGGGGGAGGCGGCCATCGGAGATCGCGGCGCGGAGGCGGGCGGTGAGCCAGTCGGCGAGCCCGCCCGGGGGAGCCTCGGCGGGGTTGAGCTGCAGGAAGTCGGCGCCGGCGACCGATCCATTGGACCTGCCACTTTGGCTTGGATTGGACCTGTGCACTGGACCATTGTGACGGCACCGTGGAGGTATGGGAACCGACTACGTGCACGGCTACACCCCGGCGGAGACGCGCCGGCTGGCGGACCAGGCGCAGACCCTGGCCGACCTCCTTCACGACGGCACCAGCTACCCAGCAGGCAGCCGGGTCCTCGAAGCGGGCTGCGGAGTCGGCGCGCAGACGGTGCAACTCGTCACCCGCAGCCCCGGCATCGACCTCGTCTCCGTCGACATCTCCGAGGAATCACTCGCGCAGGCCAAAGCCCGCGTCGCCACGACAGCCCCGGACGCCCGCGTCGACTGGCGGCACGCGGACCTGCACGACCTCGCCGACGAGCAGTTCGACCACGTCTTCCTCTGCTTCGTGCTCGAGCACCTGCCGAATCCGCACGACGCCCTCACCCGCCTACGCCGGCACCTGAAACCCGGCGGCACCATCACCGTCATCGAGGGCGACCACGGATCGGCGTTCTTCCACCCGCGCAGTACGGCGGCGCAGGCAGTGATCGACTGCCTCGTGAACCTCCAGGCCGAGGCCGGCGGCGACGCACTGATCGGCCGCCGACTGCAGCCGCTCCTCGAGAACGCCGGGTACGACGACGTCCACGCCCGACCGTGCACCGTGTACGCCGACGAGACCCTCCCACACCTGGTCGATGGCTTCACCCGCAAGACGTTCATCGCGATGGTCGAGTCGGTCCGCGAACGCGCCATCGCCGCCGGGATGCGTACGCCGGCCGAGTGGGCGGCCGGGATCCGCGACCTGGAGAAGTCCGCGGAATCCGGCGGCACCTTCCACTACACGTTCTTCAAGGCGACGGGACGGACATGATCACCTTGCTGGCGTTCGTCCTACTCATCTGCCGCGCACTCAACCGCAACCAGCGGCGGCAACTCCGGACCATATCGGCCAACGGCATACCCGATCGCGATCTGGAACGGCTGGTTGCCGACCTCCGTGCACTGAGCTGACCAGTTCATGAACACCTGGTAAACAAGAGTATGGCACCGACTGAGCAGCTCGAGATCGAGACGAAGTACGACGTCAGCGAGGACGCGAGTCTGCCGGCGCTGCACGAGCTGCCGGGGGTCGCGAGTGTCGCGCAACCGGTCGAGCTCGACCTGGAGGCCGTGTACTACGACACCGCCGAGCTGGACCTGGCCGCCAACAAGGTGACGTTGCGCCGACGCACCGGCGGCGAGGACGACGGCTGGCATGTGAAGTTCCCGAAGTCGTCAGGTGAGCGGCTCGAGGTCCACCATCCGCTCGGCCGATCGGTGCGCAACGTGCCGATCGCGGTCGTCCGCACGGTGCGGGTGCACGTCCGCGACCAGGACCTGGCTCCAGTCGTCACCCTGAACACGAAGCGCGTCGTGCATCGCCTCCTGGACAAGGACGGTGAGGTACTCGTGGAGCTCGCCGACGATCGCGTCACCGCCACGGCCGCGGACGGCGAGCCGCAGAGCTGGCGGGAGTGGGAGGTCGAGATCGTCGGCGGGGACAAGTCGATCCTGGTCGCCGCTGACGAGCTGCTGCGGTCCGCCGGAGCCGAGCCGGCCGCAGGCCCGAGCAAGCTGGCGCGAGCGCTGGGCGACCGCGTCCCGGCGACCGACGAGCTGGTCCTGCCCAAGAAGCCCAGGACCTCGGACGTGTTCCGTGCGTACGCCGGCGCCCAGGTGCAGGCGATCCGCGAGCGGGACCCCGAGGTACGGCGTGATGTCCCCGACTCGATCCACAAGTTCCGGGTGGCGACCCGGCGACTGCGGTCGGCACTGGCGACGTACCGGCCGGTCGTGGACCGCGAGGCGGGGGACGAGATCCGGGCCGAGCTCAAATGGCTGGCCGGCGAGCTCGGGGTCGCACGCGACGCCGAGGTGCAGCGCGAGCATTTCGCGGCCGAGGTCGCGGAGCAGCCGGTCGAGCTCGTGATGGGCCGCGTCGCCGGCCGCATCGACGACCACCTGCGCGGCGTCTACAAGGAGGGCCGCGCGGGCGCGCTGGCCGCGCTGGAGAGCGAGCGCTACTTCCAGCTGCTGGACACGCTCGACGAGCTGATCGCCAAGCCTCCGCTGACCGGTGACGACCGCAAGGCCGCCAAACAGGTCCCCGACCTCGTCGACCACGACTGGCGCCGGATGCGCAAGGCCGTCCGCCGCGCCCAGTCCGCCGAGACCACCGCCGAGCAGGACCACGAGTTCCACGAGGTCCGCAAGGCCGCCAAACGGCTCCGGTACGCCGCGGAGTCCGCCGTACCGATCCTGGATGACGCCGCCACCCTCGCCGCCCGCGCCGAGGAGGTCCAGGAGGTCCTGGGCGAACACCAGGACAGCGTGGTGTCCCGCGACCTCCTCCGCGAACTCGCCATACAGGTCCACCTCGACGGCGGCAACGCCTTCACCTTCGGCCGCCTGCACGCCGCCGAAGAACTCCGCGGCACCCGCTCCCGAGACGCCTTCCTCGAACTCTGGCCCACCCTGAAGTTCCACTGACTCAAACGACGACCGGCCAGTCGGCCGCCAAGTTGACGAGTCGTTCTCAGTTGCGAGTGGCCGGTGACGGTCTATACTGAATCACGTCTAGCTTGTCTGATTCAGTGGGGGTGGATCGTCATGGCGCAGGTGAATGTCGGTGCGCTGGTCGAGCGTGCCCGCGCGACCGCCGGCCTGAGTCAGCGGGGACTTGCCGATGCGACCGGTATCTCGCAGTCCACTCTCTCGCGGATCATCGCGGGGGATCGGGTGGCGAAGATGCCTGAGCTTGTCTTGATCGCCCGGGCGACAGGGCACACGGTTGCTCAGCTAACAGGAACAGGCGGTGTGGCTGATCGGGTGCAGTGCGCGGCCCGGGCGACCAACGACTCGAGCATGGAAGGTATGCGTGAGGCGTTGCTGCATTTCTTGGAGTTGGACAGCTATCTGGACGACCAGGCGATTCCAGCCGCGGTCTGATGTAGAAGGCAACGATTGTGAACGCCGAGGCCGACGGGCAGGCAGCTGCCGAACAGTTTCGCGAGAGGCATCATCTGGGAGTACAGCCCCTGGGTGATCTGGTCGCGATCATCGAACAGGTCACTGGGATCGACGTGGCCGTGCTCGATGCTGGTCCAGACGAGCACGGCCTGACGATGCGTGACCCGGCGCGCGATGCTGTCTTCATCGGCGTCGCACGGACTCGGAATCCGATGCGGCAACGGAGCACCCTGGCCCATGAGCTAGCGCATGTGCTCTTCGAGGATTGGGTGGATGAAGGTGCCGGCAATTGGAGCGCCCGGACGCAGGCGGAGACTCGAGCCGACGCCTTCGCGCGGCATCTGATTGTTCCGCGCGAGGGGTTGAAGCAGTTCCTCGATGGACGCGATCCGCTCAGCCTGGCAACCCTCTCTGCGATCGTGCAGCGATTCGTAGTGTCGCCTGCGATGGCTGCGATCGCGTTGTATCAGGCGGGGTACATCGATTCCGCCACTAAGGAGGAGTGGAAGGGGTGGACCACGCCGTTGCTGGCGACCCGCTTCGGATGGAGTGACCACTACCACGTACTGCAGGCAGACGCGGATCAGCGGAGGGCTCCCCAGCGGCTGCTCGCCCGGGCGATCTCCGGGTACATCGAAGGCGTGCTGCCCGCACAGACCCTCGCGACTCTCCGGGGCATTGCCCTCGATGAGGCACAGACGGAGCTGCGTGAGGCGGGTGTCGTTCCCAACGAGCCCATCGTGGCGTGGGCTGATGCGGGCGATCTTCCGTATGTCGACGTAGACCTGTCGGACCTGGATGACGGCGATAGCTCAGCCACTGAGGGTTCGGCAGAGCGGCAGGACACTGAATGAGTTCCAGGCCGATCATCGACGCAGGGCCTGGTCTGAACTTCTTCTCCCTCAACAAGGAACGTCTCCTCATCGGCACGTTGGGGCAGCTCAGTGCTCCGGAGGCTGTGCAGGAGGAGGTGTTCCGCAAGGCCAGGCAAGACAGGCGCTTCAGCGCCGCCGAGAAGGTCTGGCGGAAGTTGCCAGACCGCTGGATGCAGATCTTGCCCGACGAGTTCACGCCGGAGCTCGCTGCCGTTGTGCACCGGCTCTCCGGACTGCCCATGCAGGATCGGATGACAGAGTCGCAAGACCTGGGCGAGACCATGGTCATCGCTCACGCAGTGGTGGCTGCCGAAGCCGGCGACACCGTCACCGTGCTCATCGACGACGGCCAAGGGGCGCGCCAGGCCACGAGAGAAATCAACAGGCTGCGCCGGATGCGAACCGCCGGCCGGGAGGTGGGCGGCATCAGGCTGATCAGCACGCTGACTGTTCTGGAGCGTGCTGCAGGCGGAGAGCACCTGCCGGACAAAGCTGCGATGCGTGACATCTACCGGCGGATGCGCGAACTTGACGATGGCCTATCGCCCATCGACCACACCAAGCTGATGTCGCCCCTTCTCTGGTCGTGAGTGCCCAGGTTCTGTTCTTCGTTTGTTGTCTTCCACTGACACGAAAGACGGGCCCGGCCGGGTGGCCGGGTCCGTCTATCGGGGTGGGGCTGTCAGGCAGGTTCGCGTCGGATCAGCAGGGCCTGCCTGACAGGTCTTCAGTGTTGAACGGCCTTCTCGGCGCCGGCGCCGGTGAGGGAGCGGACCTCCATCTCGGCGAACTTGTCGACGTCGACCGGCTCCTTGCTGGTGACCGTGCCGAGCCAGCCGAGCAGGAACGCCAGCGGGATCGAGACGATGCCGGGGTTGTCCAGCGGGAACCAGTGGAAGTCGATGCTCGTGTCGGTGATCATCGACAGGCTGGCACCGGTCTTGGCATCGACCTTGCCGGAGACGACCGGGCTGAACGCGATCAGGATGATCGCCGAGCCCAGACCGCCGTAGATGCTCCACAGTGCCCCACGGGTGTTGAACCGCCGCCAGAACAGCGAGTACAGGATGGTCGGCAGGTTCGCACTGGCCGCGACCGCGAACGCCAGCGCCACCAGGAAGGCGATGTTCTGGCCGTTGGCGAAGATGCCGCCGATAATTGCGACCAGACCGATCACGACCGCGGTGTACCGGGCCACCCGGACCTCGCCGTCGCCGCTGATCTGGCCCTTCTTGATGATCGAGCCGTAGATGTCGTGGGCGAACGACGTACTCGCGGTGATCGTCAGGCCGGCCACGACCGCCAGGATGGTGGCGAAGGCGACCGCGGAGATGACGCCGAGCAGGAGCTCACCGCCGAGCTCGAAGGCCAGCAGTGGTGCGGCCGAGTTCGCCTTGCCCGGTGCGGCCTTGATCCGGTCCGGGCCGACGATCGCGGCAGCGCCGTACCCGAGCACCAGGGTGAACAGGTAGAAGATGCCGATGATCCAGATCGCCCAGCTGACACTGCGCCGGGCCTCCTTGGAGTTCGGCACGGTGTAGAACCGCATCAGGACGTGCGGCAGACCCGCCGTACCCAGCACGAGCGCGAGGGCGAGCGAGATGAAGTCCAGCTTGCTGATCCCCGTTGCGCCGTACTGGAGACCCGGGTTGAGCAGCTTCTCGCCGGCTGCCGGGCTGTTGTCGACGGCCGCACCGAGCAGACTGGACAGGTTGAACGTGTACTTGGCCAGCACCCAGAGCGTCATGATGCCCGCCCCGATCACCAGCAGGACGGCCTTGATGATCTGCACCCAGGTGGTGCCCTTCATGCCGCCGACCAGCACGTAGGTGATCATGATCGCGCCGACCACGGCGATCACGATGCTCTGCCCGGTCCGGCCGGACACACCGAGCAGCAGAGCGACCAGACCCCCGGCGCCGGCCATCTGCGCCAGCAGGTAGAAGAAGCAGACGCCGAGGGTCGAGATCGCGGCCGCCATCCGGACCGGCCGCTGCTTGAGCCGGAACGAGAGTACGTCGGCCATCGTGAAGCGGCCGGTGTTCCGGAGCAGTTCGGCGACCAGCAGCAGGGCGACCAGCCATGCCACCAGGAAGCCGATCGAGTAGAGGAAGCCGTCGTACCCGTTCAGGGCGATCGCACCCGCGATGCCCAGGAAGGATGCGGCGGACAGATAGTCGCCGGCGATCGCGATGCCGTTCTGCGGGCCGGTGAAGGATCGGCCGCCGGCGTAGAAGTCGGCCGCGGTCCGGTTGTTCCGCGAGGCCCGCAGGACGATCGCCAAGGTGGCGACCACGAACAGCGCGAAGATGACGATGTTGACGGTCGGGTTGCCGATATCGGTTGCCAGCGGCAACATCAACGGGGCGGTCACTGCTCGTCTCCCTCGATCTGGTGGCGCAGCGTCTCGGCGTCCGGATCGAGTCGGCGGTCGGCCCAGCGCACGTAGCTCATCGTGATGGCGAACGTCGACACGAACTGGCCGAGCCCGAACAGCAGGGCCACGGTGATGTTTCCGCCGACCTTGTGCGACATGAAGTCGTGCGCGTAGGCGGCGAGCAGGACATAGACGAAGTACCACACCAGGAACAGCGCGGTCATCGGGAACACGAAGTTCCGGAACCTGCGACGCAACTCGGAGAAGTCCGGCGACAGCTGGACATCTCGGTACGTCGTCAGGTCCGGATCGCGCGTGTCAGACATCGCGTGACCTCCAGACGGGGGATCAGGCCGGGCGGTGGGCCGGCAGGGGCTGCTGCTGGTCCGTACTGTGGTCCGGGCCACGCTCGATCGACAGTACCCACACGCAACGAGCGCTCAGCGGACCACACCAGTCGACCGGTGGATCACTGATCTGCGGCGAGCGGTAGGAAACAGACGATGAGCGGTCTCATCGTTGGGGAAGACCGCGATCCACGTCGACGGCCTCCGGGGTGTGGAGGCGGACCATGCTGCGGGCGGTGCCGGCCGGGATGCGGTCGGGGGTCAGCTTCGAGACCACGATCACGGTGAGAAACGCGAGTGGCATCGTCCACGCGGCCGGCTGGCCGACGAGCGCTCGCGGCCAACCGCCCGACGGCGCGCCGATCACGTTGACCAACGCGGCCGCGCTTGCCGCGATCCCGCCGACCACCAGCCCGGCGGCGGCCCCGGTCGTGGACATCCGCCGCCACCAGATCCCCAGCACCAGCAGCGGGCAGAACGTCGACGCGGCCACCGCGAACGCGAGCCCCACGGTGTCCGCGAGACTCAGCGCACCGGTCACCGTGAACGCCAGGTATGGCACGGTCATCGAGAGCAGCGCCGCGATCCGGAAACTGTTCACCGCCACGTAGTCACCGCCGGTCCACCGGTGCAGCCGGCTCCGCAACAGGTCCTGATCGATCACCCCGGCGATCGCGACCGTCAGCCCGGACGACGTCGACAGGAACGCCGCGAACGCGCCCGCAGCCACCAGCGCACCGAGCAAATCCCCTGCTGTACCAGGGAAAACCTCCCCGGGGAGCTTGAGTACGACGGTGTCCGCGCCACTGTTCACCAATTCAGGCGCGAAGGTCCGGCCGAGGACGGCGTACATGGGTGGGAACAAGTAGAAGAGACCGAGCAACGCCAGTACGACGACCGTCGTACGACGTGCCGCCCGTCCGTCCGGGTTCGTGTAGAACCGGACCAGCACGTGGGGCAGGCCCATGGTTCCGAAACAAAGGGCCAAGAGCAACGAATACGTCGCGTACAGCGGGTGGTCACGGCCGCCGGCCCTGGACAGCGGCTCGGCCCACTCCGCCGCCGCGCCCTGGAGAGAATCGAGTACGCCGGCCGGATGACGCCAGGTCATCAGGATGACGAAGATCGGCGTGGCCAGAGCGGCGAGCTTCAGCCAGTACTGGAAGGCCTGCACGAAGGTGATCGAGCGCATGCCACCTGCGGCGACGTTGATCACGACGATCACCGCGACGATCGCGGCTCCGACATATGTGGGTGCGCCGGTGACGGTCTGCACGGCCAGACCGGCGCCGTGCAACTGGGGAAGCAGATAGAGCGTTCCGATCCCGACGACCAGGCCGGAGCAGATGCGGCGAACTATCGGAGACTCGAAGCGGGTCTCGGCGAAGTCGGGCAAGGTGTAGGCGCCCGACCTTCTGAGTGGCGCCGCGACGAGCACGAGCAGCATCAGGTAGCCGACGGTGTAGCCGACCGAGAACCACAGCATGTCAGCGCCGTTGACCAGCACCAGTCCGGCCACACCGAGGAACGACGCCGCCGACAGGTACTCGCCACTGATCGCGGACGCGTTCCAGCGCGGGGTGACCGCGCGGCTCGCGACGTAGAAGTCGCTCGTGGTCCGGGAGATCCGCAGCCCGAACAGGCCGATCCCGATCGTTGCCACGATCACCAGCCCGATCGCGGTCAAGCTCATCGCCGGCGACATCTACTGCCGCCCGACGAACTCGGTGAACTCGGCCTCGATCCGCTCGGCGTGGCGGACATAGATGCGCGCGGCAACATAAACCACGGGGTAGACCGCGACGCCGAGCAGCAGCCAGGGCAGCGGCAGGCCGAGAGCGGACAGCGTGCGGGTCGGCGGGACCAGGTAGAACAGCAACGGGATGCTGCCGAGGACGAGGAGTACGCCGCCGATCACGGCCAGCGTGAGCCGGAGCTGGGACTGGATCAGCGAGTGCATGTAGATCTCGCCGAGCCGGGTCTGCTCGTCGATCTCGCGCGCACCGGTCGGGATGATCGGTCGCCGGGCGGCGCTGGTCCGCGGGCTGGTGACCCGGACCCTTCGCGGACCCTCCGGCGTACTCACGTCATCCGCGCAGCGAGGTCGTGCGGACCAGCAGGTCGCGCAGTTCACGGGTGTGGCGCCTGCTGACTGGCAGCCAGTCGTCACCGACCCGGACCGCGCAGCGGCCGCCCTCGACGCGCATCTCGTCCACGTGGGCGAGTGCGACCAGCGTGCTGCGATGGATCCGGGTGAAGCCCACGTCACGCCAGCGCTCCTCGAGCGTGCTGAGCGGGATCCGGACCAGGTGCGAGTTCTGGCCGGTGTGCAGGCGGGCGTAGTCACCCTGCGCCTCGACGTACCGGACCGTCGACCGCTTGACCCAGCGGGTCACGCCGGCCAGTTCGACCGGGATCGTTTCGTCCTCGGTCTCCTCGGGAGTCTGCAGTGCGGCCGGTGCGCCCTGGGTGACCACCCGGCGGACCGCCTCGGCCAGGCGTTCGGCCCGGACCGGCTTCATCACGTAGTCGGTCGCTTCGAGGTCGAACGCCGCCACCGCGTGCTCGTCGTACGCCGTGACGAAGACGATCTGCGGTCGGCTCTTGAACCTGGTCAGCACCCTGGCCAGGTCGATGCCGTCCAGGCCGGGCATCTTGATGTCGCAGAACACCACGTCCAGGTCGGACTCGTGCAGGATCTTCAGCGCGTCCGGACCGTTCGAGGCGGTCTGGATCTGGCCGATCCGGGGGTCCTGCTCGAGCAGGTACACCAGCTCGGCCAGGGCAGGCTGCTCGTCGTCGGCAACCAGCGCCCGCAGCGGAGTGTCGGCCATGGCTTCACACTAAGGGGACGCGTAGACCTTGGGCACCACCTGGTGTCAGGAGAGCATGCGTGGTGCGTGGTCGGGCTGGTGTTCCCAGCGCAGCCGGCTTGAGCCATAGCCCGCGGCGTGCACACCGTCGTGGCCGCGGGGACGACGGCAGTAGTAGTACGGCGAGTACAGGTCCTTGCACGAATCCTGATGGCTCGTGTAGGCGAACTCGAGATCCAGTCGGCTGTCGCTGCTCATGAGACGTCGCTCCCGTAACGGTCTGCCCCCAATCCGCAGTATCGCCCGGGCGTGGTGAACCTGGCGACGGGAGCCGGGTCGGAGCCCAGCTCCCGTCGGTCTGCCCGGCTACTTGATCAGTCCGTGCGGATCGAGCACGTACTTGCGGGCCGCGCCCTGGTCGAACTCGCGGTAACCCTCCGGTGCCTGGTCCAGCGGGATCACGGTCGCGTTCACGTTCTTCGCGATCTGTGTCCGGTCGTGCAGGATCGCCTGCATCAACTGGCGGTTGTACCGCATCACCGGGCACTGGCCGGTCGTGAACGCCAGCGACTTGGCCCAGCCGAGGCCGAGCCGGATCGACAGTGAACCGGTCTTCGCGGCTTCGTCGGAGGCCCCGGGATCACCGGTGACGTAGAGGCCCGGAATGCCGACCGCGCCACCGGCACGAGTGACATCCATGACCGTGTTCAGCACTGTCGCCGGCCGCTCGGACTGGGCGTCGGAGCCGTGGCCGTGCGCCTCGAACCCGACCGCGTCGATCGCGCTGTCCACCTCCGGCACACCGAGGATCCGCTCGATCTGATCCTTCGGATCCCCTTCGGACACATCAATCGTCTCGCAGCCGAAGCCGCGGGCCTGCTCGAGGCGTTCCTTCTGCAGATCCGCCACGATGACGACCGCCGCGCCGAGCAGGAACGCCGACGTTGCCGCGGCGAGGCCGACCGGCCCTGCCCCGGCGACGTAGACCGTCGAGCCCGTCCCGACTCCCGCGGTGACCGCTCCGTGATACCCGGTCGGGAAGATGTCCGACAACATCGCCAGGTCACGGATCTTCTCCAGCGCCTGGTCCTTGTCGGGGAACCTCAGCAGGTTCCAGTCGGCGTAGGGCACCAGCGCGTACTCCGCCTGGCCGCCGACCCAGCCGCCCATGTCGACGTACCCGTACGCCGAGCCCGGCCGGTCCGGGTTCACGTTCAGGCAGACTCCGGTCTTACCCTCCTTGCAGTTGATGCACCGCCCGCAGGCGATGTTGAACGGAACCGACACCAGGTCGCCGACCTTGATGAACTCGACGTCCCGGCCGACCTCCACCACCTCACCGGTGATCTCGTGGCCGAGCGCGAGCCCGGGCGGTGCCGTCGTCCGGCCGCGCACCATGTGCTGGTCGCTGCCGCAGATGTTGCTGGCCACGACCTTCAAGATCGCACCGTGCGGAACCTGCCGCCCGACGTTCGCGGGATTGACTCCCGGACCGTCTTTGAGCTCCAGGGTCGGGTAGTCGATCGTCTCGACCGCCACGTCACCTGGTCCCTTGTAAATAACTGCCCTGTTCCCTGGCACGAGTGATGCTCCTCTCCAGGACGTTCCACCGCAGTGGACGTGCGATATCGCTACCGCGGGCCGTGACCGCCCCCGAGAAGGCGATCCAGTCGTCGCCTGCCCCGCCCAGGTGAATCCCGTCCCAGGCGATGGCCGCTCGGACGCGCAAGACCAACGCCGTAAGGGGATCGAGTTCGACGCTAGTAGCCGCCCTCCGCACCGTCAACGCCGGGCGTGTCATCCGGACGCGTGCACGCCTGAGGAGTACTTGGGGATTCGGAAAGTCACCTTGGTGCCCGCGTCCACTGCGGTCTCCACGACCAGGCCGTACGCGTCGCCGTACACCTGGCGCAGCCGCGCGTCGACGTTGCCGAGGCCGACGGAGTCGCTGCCGGTCTCGCCCGACAGCGCGGCCCGGATGATCTCCGGGTCGCTGCCGGCGCCGTCGTCCTCGACGCTGATCTCGGCCTCGTTGATCCGGTCCCGGGCGTGGATCGTGATCCGGCCGACCCCGGTGGTGCCTTCCAGACCGTGCCGTACGGCGTTCTCCACCAGCGGCTGCACGACCAGGAACGGGATGACCACCGGCAGTACCTCGGGAGCGATCAGCAGCGACACCTTGAGCCGATCGCCGAACCGGGCCTGCTCCAGCACCAGATAGCGCTCCACATTGCGCAGCTCGTCGGCCAGCGTGGTGAACTCACCGCCACGCCTCAGCGCATAGCGGGAGAAGTCCGCGAACTCCAGCAGCAGCTCCCGCGCCCGCTCCGGATCGGTCCGGACGAACGACGCGATCGCGGCCAGGGCGTTGTAGATGAAGTGCGGGCTGATCTGTGCCCGCAAAGCGCGCAGCTCCGCCTCCATGGCCCGGGTGCGTTCCTTGTTGAGCTCGGCCAGCTCCACCTGGCCGGAGACCCAGCGGGCCACCTCTTCGGTGGCCCGGACCAGCGCGGCGGATGAGCGGATGCTGTACGCGACCAGTACGGCGACCACTCGCTCCTCGGTGACGATCGGCGCGACCACCGCCGTACGGATCGGGCACTGCGGATCGCTACAGGCCACGTCGTGGGCGCCGAGTACCGCCGTACGACCGGACCGGAGTGTCGGCGCGGCCAGGGCCTTCGCGTCGCCGCGGTGGTTGCTCTCGTAGGGGCCGCCGACCCCGTCCCACGCCAGTACGCCGGAGGAGTCGCAGATGGCGATGGCCGCCGTACCGAGGAGGTCTCTGAGGTGGCGGCTCGCCTTGCCGGCCGCGGCGGGCGTCAGGCCCTCGCGCAGGTGGGGAGTGGCCAGCGAGGCGGTATGCAGGGTCGCATACGTTGCCTTGTCAGCCGGAGTCCCGAAATGCTTCCGCCGCCGCGCGAACACCCCTTGACGGTAGCCGGTCAACCCTCCGCGCGTGGCCTGAACGCTTCCAATGCCTCGGTGTCGGAGTAGTTGGTCAGCAGATATTCAGCCACCCAGTCTTCCCGGCCCGGGTACGTCGACTCGGCGACGATCCGCTCCGCGGCCTTCACCGTGTCGAGTGGTGCCCGTCGCAGTTGCACCCCATCCGGCGTCACCAGAGCCCAGCTAGGCCCAGGAGCGCCGTACGGCATCCCCACGCTCCCCGCGTTGACCACCAGCCGCCGATCCACCTGCCGGGCAAACGGCATATGTGTATGCCCACAGACGACTGTACGAATGTTTGCGGGCACTCCGCTGAACACGGTGGCCCACCGCGAGATTGGACTGTCCACCAGGACCATCTCTTCATCGTCCCGGGGAGTCGCATGGCAGAACAACGCGTCCCCGATCGTCACCGTGGTCGGCAGACCAGCCAGCAGCTCCACCTGATCCGCCCGCAACTCCCCAGCGGCCCAAGGGCTCACCGCATCCGGCGCCTCTCCCTCGAACTGCCCGCGAGCCATCTCCACAAGCTCCCGATCCGCGTTCCCCCGAACCCACACCACCCGCTCACCCAGACTGGTCAGCAAGTCCAACGTCTCCACCGGCTGCGGCCCACTGGCGATATCCCCCGCCAGCACAATTACATCCGCCGCCAGCACGTCGCCCTCGGCCAGCACAGCCTCCAACGCCGGCAAAACCCCATGCACATCAGCCAACACCGCAACCGTCGCCATGCCCGCAGTCTCCCCCGAAACCCCAACAAACACAGGGGGACTCTGCTCAGAGCAGATCAGCTGCCGATCAGCAGATTGCCTTTCTCGAGCGGTGTGGCGAGCTCGCAGGCGCCGGTGGCGATCGTGCAGCGGATGATCGAGGCAGGACTCTCCTCACCGTTGTCGGCGAGGATCAGCAGGTGCTGGTCGTCCTCGGCGACCGTCTGCCGGAAGACGCCGGACCACTCGTGGATCAGGGTCCCGGTCTTCGCGTCCAGGGCAGCTGCGATGCCGTCGCCGTACCCATCGCGGTAGAACGGACCTGCGATCGCGGTGGCGCCGTCCCGGGTGAAGCCGTCGACCTGGTACTCGCAGGTGCGGAACAGCCTCTTGCCGCTCGCCATCGAGACGACGCTGGTGCAGCTGTTGTAGTCGTTCAGGGTGGTCAGCGACGCGGCCGTCGTACCGTCGCCGGACACCGCGGTCGGCTTCGGAACCGTCTTGACCTCGGTCGCCTTCGAGCCACCCGGGATCCACTCGTAGAGGGTCCAGGTGCTGGAGGCCTCCTTGTCGGACGCCTGGAAGTAGACCTTGCCGTTGACATAGCCGATCATGCTCGCGTTCCAGACGTCCGGCACGGTGAGCTTGCGGACGCTCTCCTGTTCCGCGTAGATGGTGGCCCCCGGCTTCTGCTCACCGGTGTCGGACGTGAGGGTGGCGAGGTAGGCAGCCGCCGTCCCGTCCTCGGTGGTGACGACCCCGCTGATGTTGGGAGTCCGCCGCAGGACGGCGCCGTCCGAGCCGATGGTCAGCATCTCGGTGGTGTTGTCCTGCGTACTCACGATCGCCAGAACCGACTGGCGCAGCCGGGCGACCGCCTGGATGTACCCGGTCCCCGGGACCTTCACGTCCTGGCCGGCTCCACCGCGGACCGTCCGACCGGTCAGGTAGGCGATCTGAGGGGCTCGGCCTTGCGAGAGCTTCGCCAGCTTGACCTCGGACTTGACCGGGCCGGCCTTGGTGGGGGTCTTTACCGGCGTCTTCGACGGTGCCGGCGTCGGAGTCGCGGTCGGCGTCGGAGCGGGTGTGGTGCTGGGCGTGGGGGACGGCGAAGTGGAGAGAGGGGCGGCTTCGGCTTCGGTGGCGTTGGTGCCTTGGCGGTAGGCGAGGGCGCCGCCGGTGGTTATGGCGGCCACGGCGACGGCTGCGACGAGGGCGATCAGGCGCCCGTTCTTCTGCCGCATCAGCGGACTCCTAACGTCATGACCCGAGCAGGAGCGGTTCGGGGGACAGGGGTGTGGCCAGCAGGCCGCCGCCCGCGACCGCGCCGACCGCAACCGCGGCCGCCACAGCGACCAGCGGCCGGTTCTTCGCTGCTACCCGTACCGTCTCCATCCCCGTTTGAGACGCTCCAAGACACCCGATTGTTCGCCGCCTCCACCCTGCGGCGAGCGGGTCGCAGGTGCGATCGAGCATAATTGCGCCATGGACCAGCCACCGCGGATCGGCCGGTACTCCCTGGTCCGCCGGGTGGGTGCCGGTGGTTTCGCGACCGTCTGGCTGGCCCGGGACGAGCAACTGGACGCCGAAGTCGCCATCAAGATCCTGTCCGACAACTGGATCGAGGACGACGACGTCCGCCGCCGGTTCCTGGCCGAGGGCCGGTTCCTGCGCAAGGTCGACTCGCTCTACGTCGTCGGGGTCCACGACATCGGGGAGTCCGACGACGGCCGTCCGTTCATGGTGCTCACGTACGCCGACGGCGGCACGCTCGCGGACCGGATCAAGGCCGGGCCGCTGGAGTTCGCCGAGGCGGTCCGCATCATCACTCAGGTCGGCAGGGGCCTCAAGCACCTGCACGCCCGCGGCGTCCTGCACCGGGACGTGAAGCCGGCCAACGTGCTGTTCCACAGCGATCCGGCCGGCGACCGGGCGATGCTGTCCGACCTGGGTCTGGGCAAGTCGCTGGCCGAGGTCTCGCGGATCACGATGCCTGGCGGCACTCCGGCGTACGTCGCTCCCGAGCAGGTGCTCGGTGAGCGGCTTGACCACCGCGCGGACCTCTACTCGCTCGGAGCGGTCGCGTACGCCGCTTTCACCGGACAGGCACCGCATGGCGTGGTCAGCCTGGGTGCGGTGATGCACATCGAGAAGCCACCGCCGTCGATGACCACGCTGCGCGAGGACGTCCCGGACGCGATCGATGTCGTCGTACGCCGTGCTCTCGAGCCGAACCGGGACAAGCGCTGGCCGGACCTGGACAGCTTCCTCAACGCACTGCGCGAGGCCCACACCACCGGGAAGATCCCGCCTGGGCTGGTGCCGGCCGCTGAGATGCCCACTCCGACCACTGTGACCGGCACCGTCGACCAGGCCACCGCCCTGTCCAGCGCAGATCAGCAGACGGGTTCTGCCACGCCGGCCAGCGTGACCCAGCCAACTGGCACAACCCAGTCGACTGGCACAACCCAGTCGACTGACGCCAGCCAGTCGACCGTTGGCACTCCGCCGACCGTCACCACCCTGTCGAAGCGGTCCACTCGCTCACGGTGGATCGCCGTCCTCGCCGCTGTCCTGTTGGCGGCCGGCGGTGGCTATGGCGGCTACCAGTACGTCCTCAGCCGTCCGGTGAAGGTGGAGAACGGGCCGCTGTCGGTCGAGGTGCCGCATGCCTGGTCGCAGAAGGCGGTCGACCCCGACAAGTCCCTGGTGGTCAGCACGAACACGTCGACGTGGCGGTCCAACCCGAACACCGAGGGTGTCTTCGTCGGGCTGACCCCCGCGTCACAGCTGCCGACCAGCGCCACTGCGCCCGAGGGATGCGCGGCTGGACCGGCGGACCCCGGGCAGATCGGCGACCAGCAGATCGTCACCTTCCGGCACAGCTGCGGCGACCACCCCTCGGTGGTGGAGCAGTACCGGCAGGTGAGCCCCACCACGCTGCTGCGGATCCAGGTGCGCGACGACAACAACACGGGGCGCGAGAAGGTGCTGAACTCGGTGACCTACACGCCCTAAGGGACCAGCGACGTCAGCGACGAGGTGGTTGCCTTGTGCATGCGGGGAATGACGTTGAGGGTGGCCGGGTCCGAGGCGTACAGGTGTGAGCCGGACTCGTAGACCAAGTACGCCGTTCCGTTGTACTCCGTGATGCCCTCGGTCATGCTCGGCGCCCGGAAGCAGCTCAGCGCCGCCGCATCCAGGTCCTTCTGGCCGCGCTTCACCACATAGATGTTGCTGCGGTTCCCACGCCCGTACGACGTGCTGTAGATGAAGTGGTTCGCGGTCACCGTCAGGCCCTGCGTCTTGGTCGGCACCTCCCACGCGCCGGCGAGCGTGGTCAGCGTGCCGTCGTCGGCGATCTTGTACTCGTACATGGTCCCGCGGCCGGTCTCGTTGAACGTCCCCGAGAACAGCGAGTCCCCGTAGCTCCCGATGAAGGAGGACCCGGCCACGTCCCGCGCGGTCCCGATCTGCGCGAGGTACGGCGTACCCGCTGCCTTCAACGCGTCCCGCAGTTCGGTCAGGCGGTACTTCCGGATGCTGCTGCCGGCGCCGGCCACGAACGCCCAGCCTTTGCTCACGGTGATCCCGCCGACGTGCGACTCGGCGATCGCGACCACGCCGACGGTGGAGCCGGTCGACGGGTCGATGCCGTAGATCTGCGAGTCGGCGCCCTCGCGGTAGGAGGCGACCAGGAGCAGGTTCTTGCCGGCGCCGTCCCAGTTGTACCAAGTGCCCGCGCCTTGCGGGGTGTGCGTGCTGAGGTTCGGGATGCTCACGCTGTTACTGAACCGGGCGTCGTACTTCTTCGACGCGGACGGCCCGTCGTAGAAGGTCGAGCCTCCGGTGGTCGCGGTGTCGCACGTGATCGCGGCGCTCGCGGGGAGTGCGGCGGTGAGCGCCGCGGCGGAGGTGATGAGGGCGGTGACGATGGCGGTGACGATGGCGGTGACGATGGCGAAGGGGCGTTTGACCATGATCAGATCCTCTGGAGGTTGGGCGGAAACCTACGAGAATTCCAGAGTAAATCGCCAATGAGTAACGCGCGAGGGTTTCCCGAGCGTCAGTTCCGCGAACGGACGCCGTACGGTAGGCGCATGACCGATCTGTCCGCGGCGATCGACCGCGTTCTGCCCAGCGTCCGTGCCGACCTCGAGGACCTCATCCGGATCCCGTCGGTCAGCTACGAACCGGCCCGCGCGGCCGACGTCCAGCGTTCCGCCGAGGCGACCGCGGCGCTGTTCGAGGCCGAGGGCTTCACGGTGAAGATCGTCCGGGCCGGCGAGGGTGCGCCCGCGGTCATCGCCAAGAAGGCCGCGCCGGCCGGGAAGCCCACGGTCCTGCTGTACGCGCACCACGACGTCCAGCCGACCGGACCGGTCGAGCAGTGGACGTCCGACCCGTTCGAGCCGACCGAGCGCGGCGACCGGCTGTACGGCCGGGGCGCGGCCGACGACAAGGCCGGCATCGCGGCACACCTGGCCGCCGTACGGGCCTTCGGCAACGATCTGCCGGTGGGCGTGACCGTCTTCGTCGAGGGCGAGGAGGAGATCGGCTCGCCGACCCTGCTGCAACTGCTCGACGAGTACGCCGACGACCTCGCCGCCGACGCGATCGTAATCGCCGACTCCGGCAACTGGGACATCGGCCGGCCGGCGCTGACGGTGTCGCTGCGCGGCCTGGTCGAGGCGTACGTCGAGGTCCGCACCCTGGATCACGCGGTCCACTCCGGTCTGTTCGGCGGCCCGATCCCGGACGCGCTGACGACGTTGTGCCGGCTGCTCGCCACCCTGCACGACGACAAGGGTGACGTCGCGGTGGACGGGCTGCACGCGTCCCGGGCGGCGGATGTCGAGTACCCGGAGGACCGGCTGCGGTCCGAGTCCAGCGTGCTGGACTCCGTCCGGCTGACCGGCTCGGGTTCGCTGGTCGACCGGTTGTGGACCAGGCCGGCGATCGCCGTACTGGGGATCGACGCACCGTCGGTGGCCGAGGCCAGCAACACGCTCGTACCGATGGCGCGGGCCAAGGTGAGCCTGCGGGTCGCGCCGGGCGACGACGCGATCAAGGCGAGCATCGCGCTCAAGGAGCACCTCGAGAACCACGCGCCGTGGGGTGCGCAGGTCACCGTGACCGAGGGGCAGACCGGCCAGCCGTGCAGTGTGAACGCGCGGGGCGCCGGGTACGAAGCGGCTCGGGCGGCGTTCAAGACCGCGTGGGGTGTCGAGCCGATCGACATGGGCATGGGCGGGTCGATCCCGTTCATCGCGGAGTTCCAGCAGACCTTCCCGCAGGCCTCGATCCTGGTCACCGGCGTCGAGGATCCGGACACCCGGGCGCACGGGATCGACGAGGGTCTGCACCTGGCCGAGTTCACCAAGGTGTGCCTCGCGGAGGCGCTTCTCCTTCAGAACCTGGCCAACCAGGAATGATCGGGCTTTTCGGCGACCCAGTGTTTGGCATAGGTTTCGGCGAGTGAAGATCGCAGTCGTACGGGAGACCAGACCGGCCGAGCGCCGGGTTGCGCTGGTGCCGGAACAAGTCGCGAAACTCATCGAGCTCGGCTACGAGGTGGCGGTCGAGCCTGCCGCCGGCGAGCGGGCCCTGTTCTCCGATGAGCAGTACCGCGACGCAGGGGCCGACGTCGCCTGGGGTGCCGACCACGCGGCCACGATCGTGGCATCGGTGCAGCCGCTCGAGCGGGAGCGCCTGCAGCGGTTGCACGCCGGTACGGCGCTGATGTCGTTCCTGCCGACGAATCCACCGGATATGGTCCGGACCGCAACGCGGGCCAAGCTGACCGCGTTCGCGATGGAGCTCGTCCCGCGGATCTCCCGGGCACAGTCGATGGACGCGCTGTCCTCCCAGGCCCTGGTCGCGGGATACCGGGCCGCGATCGTCGCGGCCGAACGGCTCCCGCGATTCTTCCCGCTGAACATGACCGCGGCCGGCACCGTCCCGCCGGCCCAGGTCCTCGTCCTCGGCGCGGGCGTCGCCGGTCTGCAGGCGATCGCGACCTGCAAGCGCCTCGGTGCCGTCGTCAAGGCGTACGACGTTCGTACGGCGGCGGCCGAGGAGATCGCGTCGATGGGCGCCGTCCCGATCGAGCTCGAGCTCGGCACTCTGGACGGGCCGGGCGGCTACGCCCGCGAGATGACGGCCGAACGTGCCCAGCTCCAGCGCGAACTGCTCACGCCGTACGTCGCCGCCGCGGACGCCCTGATCACGACAGCCGCCGTACCGGGCCGGACCGCACCGCAACTGGTCTCGCGGTCCATGGTCGAGCAGATGAAGCCGGGGTCGGTCGTGGTTGACCTGGCCTCCGAGCAGGGCGGCAACGTCGAGGGATCCGTGGCCGGCACCGAGCTGACCATCGGCGACGCGCTGGTCTGGGGTGGCGCGAACGTACCGAGCCAGATGGCCGGACCGGCCAGCCGGCTCTACGGTCAGAACATCACCAACCTGATCCGGCTGATGACCCGCAACGCCGCCTTCGACCCCGACTTCAACGACGAGATCGTCCGCGGCTGCTGCGTCACCCACGACGGCAGCGTCCTGCACGAGCCGACCCGCGAGCTTCTGGAAGGACCGCTCTGATGGCCGGGCCTTCGGCACCGGCGTGGTCACGGGGCCTTGGCTCCCGGTCTTCCCTCGTCACTCCAGTCGCTTCGCTCCCTACGCTCCTCAGTCCAGACCGGGAGGCCCCGTGACCGAGTCAATTGCGCTACTCACGATCTTCGTGTTGGCGGCGTTCGTCGGGGTCGAGGTGATCAGCAAGGTCTCCTCGACGCTGCACACCCCGCTGATGTCCGGGGCGAACGCGATCCACGGCGTCATCCTGGTCGGCGCCATCATCGTCACCGGGCAGGCCGAGTCCGCTCTGGTGGTCGTGGTCGGGCTCCTGGCCGTCGTACTGGCGACGGTCAACATGGTCGGCGGGTTCGTGGTCACCGACCGAATGCTGGAGATGTTCAAAGGTCCGGGGGCTCGCAAGAAGGAGCTGCACAAGTGATCCCCACCTGGGCCCAGATCGGCTATCTGGTTTCCGCGGTCTGTTTCATCGTCGCGCTGAAGGCGCTGTCGTCGCCGCGGAGCGCCCGGGCCGGCAACCTGCTCGGTGCCGCCGGTGCGGTGCTCGCGGTGATCATCACGTTCGCCGCGTACAAGCCGGACCACCTGGCGCCGATCCTGATCGCCCTCGCGGTCGGCACGGTCGGCGGTGTGATCGGGTCGCGGCGGGTGCAGATGACGCACATGCCGCAACTCGTTGCCTTGTTCAACGGTGTCGGCGGTGGCGCGGCCGCGCTGGTCGCGCTGATCGAGCTCGGCGAGGTGCGCGACGGCCAGACGGTCGCCGCGATCGCGACCGCGTTCACCGTGCTGGTCGGTGCGATCAGCTTCTCGGGTTCGGTGGTGACGTTCGCCAAGCTGCAGGAGCTGATGACCACGCGGCCGGTGACGTTCCCCGGGCTGCCGGTGCTTTTCATCGCCTCGATCCTCGGCGGGATCGCGCTGTCGGTCTGGCTCGTCTCCGATCCGCGGGTGTGGGTCGGCGTACTGCTCTGCCTGCTCGGTCTCGCGATCGGCGTGATGCTGGTGCTGCCGGTGGGCGGGGCCGACGTACCGATCGTCATCTCGCTGCTGAACGCGTTCACCGGCCTGACGGTGGCGGCCGGCGGTTATGTGCTCGGCAACAGCCTGCTGCTGATCGCGGGCACGCTGGTCGGCGCGGCCGGTACGTTGCTGACCAAACTGATGGCGGACGCGATGGGACGGTCCGTCTTCAACATCCTCTTCGGCGCCGTGCGCGGCGGGTCCACCCTCGGCGGCGGTACGGCGTCCGAACGGCCGGTCATCTCCGGTGGCGCCGAGGACGTGGCGATCCTGCTCGGGTACGCGAACAAGGTCATCATCGTGCCGGGCTACGGTCTGGCCGTCGCCCAGGCGCAGCACGCCCTGCGCGACCTGGTCGACGAGCTCCAGGCCCGCGGCGTGAAGGTCGACTACGCGATCCACCCGGTCGCGGGCCGGATGCCCGGCCACATGAACGTCCTGCTCGCCGAGGCCCAGGTCCCCTACGACCAGCTCCGCGAGATGGACGACATCAACGGCGACTTCAAGTCGACGGATGTGGTCCTGGTCGTCGGCGCCAACGACGTGGTCAACCCCGCCGCCCGCAACACCCCGTCCGCCCCCATCTACGGCATGCCCATCCTGAACGCAGACGAGGCGCAGCGAGTCGTCTTCCTCAAACGCTCCATGCGCCCCGGCTTCGCCGGCATCGAGAACGAACTCCTCTACGACCCCCGAACCACGCTCCTCTTCGGCGACGCCCGAGACTCCCTGACCAAACTCCTAGCCGCCCTGAAGAACGTCTGACCCACCCGTGGCTGGGTCACCGCACTCAGCCACGCTCGGCGACGAAGGTGTACAACTCCCGCTTCCCCGCACCTTCATTGGGGACCCGAGGATCAGATAGCGTACGTCGACCAGCGCCAGGAAGTGGTCGTCCGGCGGCTCGTTGGCTCGCGGTCCAAGGGTGTGTCATCTGGCACGATCCCCAGGCGGACTTGGTCGGCCGGAACTGCTGCATTCTTTGGTATGCACGTTCTCGGCCTTCGGGGCCCTCTATGTCGCGGGCTGTGCGTTGGATCAGGAATTCGCTGTAGTCGGCGATGAACTGGCCGGCGGTGATCTGGTCGTTCTTGAGGTCCGTGGTGAGCTCGTCGAGCTGCTGCTGCCGGCGTGCGGTCAGGCGCTCGAAGTCGACCGACGGGTGCAGCGGATACTCCTCGTCCGCGATGTTCCAGCGCGGCACCACCAGCCCCGGCTCGCGGAGCCGATCGATCTCGGCCTGAACGTCACCAGGCCCATTCCCCTCCGATCCGCCGGTCGTTCTCGCCATCATTTCCCACCGACGAGGTTCGCTGTGCCCTGCGCGCATTCCCACGGCCGATCTGCACACGCCTGGGACTGGGGCTTCATCACTCGCAAACACTGAGCGAACTCTCAGATAGTGCAGTCACACCCAACCGCGCTTGGCCGCGGCGACTCCCAGTTCAAATCGACTGGCAGCATCAAGGCGCTCGGAGAGGTTGGCGGTAATCCGCCGAGCAGTACGCAACGAGATGCCCAGGAGTCGCGCAACCTGCTCGTCCTTGGCTCCGCCGGCGAGGAGGCGCAGTACCTCTGCCTCATGCGGGGTGAGCGGGGTGTCGTCGTCGCGGTCGTCTGGGTCGAACATCTCGGTCGCGCGCGACCAGTAGGCGTCGAACAAGGCGAGGGCGACGGAGACGACGGCGGGTGTGCGGTGGATCACGGCGCCGGCGGTCGGGTTCTCCGGATCCATCGGCATGATCACGATCTCCTGGTCGAAGATCAGCAGCCGCATCGGAAGGGTCGGCGTCGCCCGCACCTCACCGCCGAGCCGGTGCATCCTGGCGGCGTAGTCCAGCGCCTGCTTCGACGCGGTCATGCTCTGGAGGTAGACCGTGCGCATCTTGAGTCCGCGCTCGAGGAGGACGACGTCAGGCGACCTGTCGACCAACTGGACGACGTCGTCGACGTGCGCCGGCACCAGGCCCCAGAAGGTGTCCCGAGCCTTCAGCGCCAGTTCCTCGATGCGCCGAGACGCATTCGCCCTGCCCTTGAGGATCTCGACGTCACCGCTGCTACGGGCGGTGAGGAGTTCGTTGTACTGCTCAGCGACCACCTCGGCCGAGGCTTCGGCCTCCTTGAGCTCGCCGAGAAGCTTGTTCAACTCGGTCCGCCGGCGCTCGGCAAGACCGGTCAGCCCCACCCGAGGGTGAACGGCGTGCTCCGCCTCAGGGTTGGTCCAGGTGGGGACCAACAGCTCAAGCTCTCGGAGGCTGTTCATGAGCTCATGGACTTCGGCTACGGGTCTATTTACTAGCGCCGCTATCCGGTCGGGCGTACTGTCTGGGTGGCTGAGCAGGGCGTGATAGACCGCAAAGGTGGCTTCATCCACTCCTAGCGGCTCGAGCACGATCCTTCTCCCCAGAACTTGTCGGAACCGACCATATACAGAGTGCGTCGACAATGAGCACTCAATAGTGGTTCCGGATTACTTCGAAGGGACAAGTTGTGATCAAGAAGTTGCTGATCGTAGTCAGTTCCGCCCTGCTTCTGACCGCAGCCGCTACGCTCCCGGCGTCTGCTGCTGATGCCGCTGCTGAGCCGAACTGCATCGGGATGACGTGCTGGTAGCGGTCCTGGCAACCCGGTCGTCCGGAGGTCCCTCGCGCGTCCCGTAGACTGCGGGTGTGGCTCGTGGCGATGGTCGGCTGACTCATGAGATTGATCCGCAGGACCTGGGACCGCAGGATGCTTGTGGGGTGTTCGGGGTCTGGGCTCCTGGCGAAGAGGTTGCCAAGCTCACCTATTTCGGGCTCTACGCACTGCAGCACCGCGGGCAGGAGTCGGCGGGGATCGCGGTCAGTAACGGTAGCCAGATTCTGGTCTACAAGGACATGGGCCTGGTCAGTCAGGCGTTCGACGAGGCGACGCTGGCGTCGCTGCGCGGGCATATCGCGATCGGCCACTGCCGGTACTCGACGACCGGGTCCAGTGTGTGGGCCAACGCGCAGCCGACGTTCCGGTCCACCGCGACCGGTTCGATCGCGCTCGGTCACAACGGGAACCTGACCAACACCGGTGAGCTGGCCGCCAGCCTGAACGGCGAGGGTGATCTCGATCTCGGCCTGGACGTCGAGGTCGAGCACGCGAAGGCGAACGCCAAGCACAGCGCCTCGTCCGACACCGACATCCTCACCTCGATGCTCGCCGGATACCCGGACCTCACCATCGAGGAAGCGGCCGCGAAGGTGCTGCCGAAGGTCAAGGGCGCCTTCAGCCTGATCTTCATGGACGAGAACACCCTGTACGCCGCTCGCGACCCACAGGGCATCCGCCCGTTGGTGCTGGGCCGCCTGGAGCGCGGCTGGGTGATCGCCAGTGAGACCGCCGCCCTCGACATCGTCGGTGCGAGCTTCATCCGCGAGGTCGAGCCGGGTGAGATCGTCGCGATCGACGCCGAAGGGCTCCGCTCGACCAAGTTCGCCGAGCCGGACCCGAAGGGCTGCCTGTTCGAGTTCGTCTACCTGGCCCGCCCGGACACCCAGATCTCCGGCCAGCGGATCCACTCCACGCGCGTGGAGATCGGCCGCCGCCTGGCCCGCGAGCACCCGGCGGACGCCGACCTGGTGATCGCCACCCCGGAGTCCGGCGTACCGGGCGCGATCGGGTACGCCGAGGAGTCCGGCATCCCGTACGGCGCCGGCCTGGTCAAGAACGCGTACGTCGGCCGCACGTTCATCCAGCCGAGTCAGACCATCCGCCAGCTCGGGATCCGGCTCAAGCTGAACCCGCTGCGCGAGGTGATCGAGGGCAAGCGGCTGGTCGTGGTGGACGACACGATCGTCCGCGGTAACACCCAGCGCGCGGTCATCCGGATGCTCCGTGAGGCCGGCGCGAAGGAGATCCACGTCCGGATCACGGCCCCGCCGGTGAAGTGGCCGTGCTTCTACGGCATCGACTTCGCCAGCCGCGCCGAGCTGATCGCGAACGGCCTGAACACCGAGGAGATCTGCCGCTCGCTCGGCGCCGACTCGCTCGGCTACATCAGCCTGGATGTCCTGGTCGAGGCCACCACGGTGCCGAAGGACCGGCTCTGCCGCGCGTGCTTCGACGGGGTCTACCCGGTGGCGCTGCCGGAACCGGAACACCTCGGCAAGCACCTGCTCGAGCTGCCCGTGGCCACCGACGCCGACGGGCTGGCCACGGTGTCCGGCGGTGGCGGTGCCGCCGACGCGCTCAGTCGCCCGTAGTACGCCGTACCGAGGAGAGAAGATCGTGAGTCAAGGCGCGAGCTATGCCGCCGCCGGAGTCGACATCGAGGCTGGTGACCGGGCCGTCGAGCTGATGAAGGAGTGGGTGGCCAAGGCGACCCGCCCGGAGGTGGTCGGCGGCCTCGGCGGGTTCGCCGGGCTGTTCGACGCGACCGCGCTGACGTCGTACCGGCGGCCGCTGCTGGCGACCTCGACGGACGGGATCGGGACCAAGGTCGCGATCGCGCAGAAGCTGGACAAGCACGACACGATCGGGTTCGACCTGGTCGGGATGGTCGTCGACGACCTGGTCGTGTGCGGCGCCGAGCCGCTGTTCATGACCGACTACATCTGCACCGGCAAGGTGGTCCCGGAGACGATCGCGCAGATCGTGAAGGGCATCGCCGAGGCGTGCGTGGAGGCCGGTACGGCGCTCGTCGGCGGCGAGACCGCGGAACACCCGGGCCTGCTGGAGGCTGACGAGTACGACGTGGCCGGCGCGGCGACCGGTGTCGTCGAGGCCGACGAGGTGCTCGGTGCGGAGCGGGTGCGCGCGGGGGACGTCGTGGTCGCGATGGGGTCGTCGGGGCTGCACTCGAACGGGTACTCGCTGGTGCGGCACGTGTTCTTCGAGCGTGCCAAGTGGACGCTGGACCGGGAGGTGCCGGAGCTTGGCACGACGCTGGGTGAGGTGCTGCTGACGCCGACCCGGGTCTACGCGAAGCACTGCCTGGAGCTGATCCAGGAGCTGAACGGCGGGGACGAGCGGCCGCTGCACGCGATGTCGCACATCACCGGGGGTGGGTTCGCGGCGAACCTGGCGCGGGTGATTCCGGATGAGTTGTCGGTCCGGATCGACCGGGGGACGTGGGCGCCGGCGCCGGTGTTCGGGCTGGTGGGGCTGCTGGGGGATGTGGCGCTGCCGGAGTTGGAGAAGACGCTGAACATGGGGGCGGGGATGGTTGCCGTACTGGATCCGTCGGCGGCGGATGCGGCGATTGCGGCGCTGGGGGCGCGCGATATTCCGGCGTGGGTCTGTGGTGAGGTCAGCGCTGAGCCGGGTGGCAGTGTCGTGCTCGAAGGTTCGTACGCCAAGTAGCTCGCTGCCGCAGCCGTCGCTTGGTTCTGCGGGTAGCTCCCAGCCGGCGCTTTGCAGGTCGGCTGGGACGGTGACCGTCGGCGGCCAAGCAAAGCCCCGGCTGGGAGCAGTTGCCCCTGTGGCCGGCGCCAGGCTGTCGGCAAGCAGCTGTCGCTGAGACGCCGGAAGCCGGTGCCGGACGCAGTTGTCAGGCTGAGGCGGGCGCCAGGTGCAGCTGTCGCTGAGTTGGTGCCGTGTTGGTGCGCTGCCGGCTACGCCCTGGAAGTGGGTAGCAGGCAGCGCATCGGTGGTGCTGGTGTGGTGGAGCTCGTCGGGCGCACGGTGAACTGCTCAGGCACCCCGAGAGGTGCTGAGCAGTCAGCCGGGCTGGTGTTGCTTACCGACGGGGGTGGTAGTCGTCGGCGTCGTCTCCGTCGCCGTCGTTGTCGCCGTTCGCAGAACCGTTCCCACCCTGCTCACCGGACAGCTCACGCTTGAGCTGATCCAAATCGGTGTCCCAGGTGCGGTACTTCAGGTCGCGAGCGACCTTCGTCTGCTTGGCCTTTGCACGGCCGCGCCCCATAGCGTCGACCCCCTCGCACAAGTCAACCGGGTACGCAGCGTGGCGCCCACGGATCAGTCGTCAGTAATCGTGGTTCAAGGATACCCGGAGCGAGGGATCGACACACGCACCGCCCCCTGGCTGGGACAAGGAGAGGTCCGATCACACGGCCGGCGGGGCGGGCCGGTCCCCTCAAACCGGCCCACCCCGCCGCGTCCAGTCCTTCTATTTAACCTCGCGACGTGAGCTAGCCCACAGTCCGACGATGGTCGGAAGGACGATCCAGACCCCGATCGCGGTCAGCGTCTCGGGCAGCATCCCGTGCAGGTCGCGCTCCGCGATCCGGCCGAAGGCGCCGAACACGTCCAGCCAGTTCGCGTTGTCCTTGAACAGTGCCGGCCCGGCCAGCGACCAGGCGGTCGGGGCGATGAAGTAGACCAGGATCGCGACCGCGGTCTGGGCGATGACCGCACCGAAGGCGGCACCCATCACCACGTTCAGCGCGACGGTCAGGTAGGCCCCGGCGAGCTGCCCGCCCAGTCCGGCGTACGACGTCGTGTGGTCGGTGACCGCGCCGGCGAGCGCCGTACCGGCGAGCGCGATGAGGACGACCGCGGTCATCACCACGACGCTCAGCACGACCGCGGAGACGAACTTGGCCAGCTGGACCCGCACCCGGCGGGGCGACAGCGTGAACGTGGTCAATGCGGTCCGCTGAGTCCACTCCGAAGTCATCGCCATCACGCCGATCACCGGCAGCAGCAGCATGACGCTGGTCGACGCGGCGCCCAGGAAGCCGTCGATGCCGGCCGGTCCCTGCGGCAGGTGGGTCAGCTGCCAGCCGACCGCGATCGCGGCCAGCAGCAGGATCGCGGCGATCAGGACCCGGCCGCTGCGAGTGTTCACGGCCTTGCGGAGTTCGATGGTGACGAGTTTCAGGAAGGACTGCCCGCGGGCGGGCGGCAATGCGGTCGCCACCTCGGCCCGGTGCTTGGGGGCGGTCGGCGCGATCTCAGTGACGGTGGTCATGGTGATGAGCTCCAGAAAAGTAGGTGTGATCAGGCCGCTGCGGCGGTCGGAGTGGTGAGCTGGAAGAACAGGTCCTCCAGGCCGGCGCCGTCGCTCTGGCGCAGCTCGATCAGGATCTGGCCGGCGGCCGCGGCGGCGCGCCCGACCTGCTCGGCGGTGGCGTCGACCCGCAGCGAGCCGTCGTGCAGCGGCTCGAGCTGCAGGCCGGCGGCGGTCAGGGCCTGGTTGAGTCCGATCGGGTCGAGACCGCGGACGAGCGTCCCGCTTCCGGCCAGCAGTTCTTCCAGCGAGCCGTTGGCGACGATCCGCCCGCCGCCGATGACGACCAGCCGGTCGACGGTTGCTTGCACCTCGCCCAGCAGGTGGCTGGACAGGATCACTGTGCCGCCACGGGACGCGAAGTCCTGCAGCAGGCCGCGCATCCACCGGATGCCCTCGGGGTCCATCCCGTTGGCCGGCTCGTCCAGGATCAGTACGGCGGGGTCGCCGAGCAGCGCGCTCGCGATACCGAGCCGCTGCCGCATACCGAGCGAATACTGACCGACGCGGCGCTTCGCGGCCGGGGTGAGCCCGACGGCCTCGAGCATCTCGTCGACCCGGCCCTTCGGGACGCCGAGCAGGCTGGCGTTCAGCAGCAGCGTCTCGCGGCCGGTACGGCCGGGATGCTGCGCGGCGGCGTCCAGCATGACCCCGACGACCCGGCCGGGGTTCGGCAGGTCGGCGTACCGCTTGGCGGTGATGGTCGCGGTGCCGGAGGTCGGTGGGGTGAGCCCGGTCAGCATCCGCAGCGTGGTCGACTTGCCGGCGCCGTTCGGGCCGAGGAAGCCGGTGATGCTGCCGGGCTCGACGGTGAACGACACATCCTGGACAGCCGTGGTGCTGCCGTAGCGCTTGGTCAGGTTCTCGACGGTGATCATGGCAACGAGTCAACCGTCACGGACCCCGGTCGCACATCGGACAACCGGCTGCAGCGACCCCCTACGAAAGTCGTCCGGAACGACCCTGGATCCCACCCATGTGGGGGACGAGACGTCATCCGGCGGGCAACTACGCTGACAGAATGCGACGGTTGCGCCGGTGGTACGCCTGGTGGGTCAGGCATGCCCCGCGCCTGCGCGACATCCTGTACGTCGGCTTCAGCCTGCTCACCATCGTCGCCCAGGCCGCCTCCGGCCGGGCCGGCTGGGAGGTCAAGGACTGGTACGTCCTGGGCGTCGGCGTGGTCGCGTCGGTCGCGCTGCTCTGGCGCCGGCGGTTCCCGGCCACCGTCACCGCGATCACCGTCGTGGCGATGCTGACGTCGGGCGTCCTCGTGCCGATGGGTCTCGCCCTGCTGACGTTGGCCATCCGCCGCCGGGACGTCGTCCTCGCGATCCTCGGACTGGCCGCGTACGCCGCCTATGTCCTCAACACCTGGGGTGGGAACGGCCAGTTCTGGGTGCCCGTCTTCACCGGCCCGTTCCTGGTCGGGACGTGGATAGCCGTCGGCGCCTACATCGGCGCCCGCCGGGACCTGATGGTGTCGCTGCGGGACCGCGCCGAGCGGGCCGAGGCAGAACGTGAGCTGAGGAGTGAGCAGGCCCGGTTGGGCGAGCGTGCCCGGATCGCTCAGGAGATGCACGACGTACTCGCGCACAAGGTCTCGCTGATTGCCTTGCACGCCGGCGGACTCGAGGTGAACCCAGCCGTCGGCCCCGACAAGGTGGAGGGCTCGGCCCGGCTGATCCGGGAGACCGCACGGCAGGCGATGGAGGACCTGCGCGAGGTTCTCGGCGTACTGCGCTCTGACGTCAGTGTGGACGGGGCCGACTTGACGCCCGTGCCCCAAGCGTCGGATCTGGAGCGGCTGGTCGCGGCATCGCGGGACGCGGGGGTGAGTGTGACGGGCGAGTTCACGCTGCCGGACGACGTACCGGTCTCGCTTGGACGGACCGTCTACCGAGTGGTGCAGGAGTCGCTGACCAACGTGCATAAGCACGCGCGGGGAGCGTCGACGGCCGTGGTGGTGCACGGGGCGCGGGGCGAGGGTGTGACGGTCAGGGTGACGAACGTACGGCCGGTGGCTGCTGGTTCACTGCTCCCGGGCGCTGGAGCCGGTCTGGTCGGGCTGCGGGAGCGGGTGCAGTTGGTCGGCGGCCGGCTGACGACCGGGCCGACGGCGGAAGGCGGCTGGCGGGTGGAAGCCTGGCTGCCCTGGGCAGACCACCGGCAGAGCGCCGAGCCAGTGTTCGTGGACACGGCGTTGAATCGCGAGGAAAGGGAACGATGACGCGGCTGCTGATCGTGGACGACGAGGCGCTGGTGCGAGCCGGGCTGAAGATGATCCTCGAGTCCGACGACGACCTCGAGGTGGTCGCCGAGGCCGAGGACGGCGCCGACGCCGCGGCGATGGTGAAGGAGCACCGGCCGGACGTCGTCCTGATGGACATCCGGATGCCACGCCTGGACGGCTTGGCCGCGACCCGCGAGGTGCAGGCGTTGCCGGATCCGCCGAAGATCGTCGTACTGACGACGTTCGATCTGGACGACTACGTGTTCCGGGCCCTGCAGGCCGGCGCGAGCGGCTTCCTGTTGAAGGACACGCCGCCCCGCGAGCTGGTGCAGGCGATCAAGGTGGTCGCGGCCGGGGACGCGATGCTGTCGCCGGCGGTGACCCGCCGGCTGATCGGGCACTTCGCCGCGGACCCGCGGGCGGACCGGCGGCGGGCGGCGCAGGAGCGGATCAGCAAGCTCACCGAGCGCGAGCGTGAGGTGCTGGTCGAGGTCGGCCGCGGTCTGCCGAACGCCGACATCGGCAGGACGCTGTTCATGAGCGAGGCGACGGTGAAGGCGCATGTGTCCCGGGCGCTGGTGAAACTCGACGCCACGAACCGGGTCCAGGTCGCGATCCTGGCTTACGAGGCCGGCCTGCTGGATACCTGAGAAACCGGCCCGGGCCGTCGGAGGGGTGGGGGACGACGGCCCGTGCCGGTCTCAATGGCCAGCGTGCCTGGGGGAGAGGACGCTGACACCGGTCGTGCGCCTTGGGGGGAGGGCGCAGACCGGCAGGACTCAGACGCGGCCGAAGGCCACGCTGCTGGTCCAGATCTTCGCCTTCGCGACCGGGCGGCCCGGCTTCGAGGCGTGCCACAGCATGTTCCCGCCGGCGTAGATGCCGACGTGGTACACGCCGCCGCCACCGCTCTTGAAGAACACGAGGTCACCCGGCTTGGCGGTCTTGCGGGTGATGTGCTTCGTCGCGCTGTACTGCGCCCGCGACGTACGCGGCAGCTTCTTGCCGGCCTTCTTGTACACGTAGCCGGTGTAGCCGGAGCAGTCGAAGCCGCGCGGGGTCGTGCCGCCGTAGCGGTACGGCGTGCCCTTGAGCTTCGCCGCCTCCCGGAGCACCTTGGCCCGGAAGGTCGTGGTGCTGCCGCTGCTGCTCGCCTTGGCGCCCGGACCGTAGAGCACCTTGTGCTTGGCGGCCCAGGTCAGCCGGCCCCAGGTGAGCCTGTCCGTGTAGCCGGTCGCGCGCAGACCCCAGGAGGTCTGGAACTTCTTCAGCACCCGCACGGTGCTGGTGCCGAAGTAGCCGTCCGGGCCCAGGTGCAGAGCCCTCTGGACGTACTTCACAGTCGGGCCGGAGTCCCGGAACCGGAGCAACGGCCGGCTCGCGATGCTCATGTGGCCGCGCGCCTGAGCCGCGGTCAGGGTGGTTGCCGAGGCGGTGGCCGGAGTGGCGGCGACGCTGATGACGGCTCCACCTCCGACGGCGAGCCCGACCGAGAGGACGGCGGCCGCAGCCCGCGGGGCGGTCGGCTTGGTGGTCTTGCGGTGCTTCGCCAGGGTCCGGCCAGTGGGCCGGGAGGTACTGGAGTCGAGCTGGCTGACGGCGCGCGAAAGCGACGTCCGTCGGGCAGTGACGGGCATGGTTGTCTCCCGACGCCTGTGAAGTTAGCTGTCGGGTTCGGGCTGGGATTCTTAGCCCGGTCCGCTCCCGCGGACTTCACCCCAGGGTTTCGACCACTCACGGTCGAGACCCAACTTCCTGGGTCCCCCACCCCTGCCAATGGTTTTCGAGGGGAGCACGTGGGCCTTGGCAGGGCTCGGCGTTGACCCGCGTGCGGTTCGTGTTGTTTACCGAACCGCCGACGACTGTATAACAGAAGGATCACGACGCAAACCCTCAGATCCACAGAGACCCTCCGGAAAGGCCCTGGAGGGCTGCCTGACGGGTCAGGGATCCGGGGTGAACACCAGGTGTCCTGAGCGCGTCTGAGCGGCGCTCAGATGGCAAATGAGGGGTTCGGTGTGACCCCTGTCACATTTTGCGGTTGCTGTCTGTGACAACAGGCACAGTGCGTACTCAGGGCGCCCTGAAGTCCTTGTGATTTCAGCTATTTCCGAGCAGCTCGACGAACCGGTCCAGGCCGACGTTTCCGCCCGACAGGACGACTCCGACGCGCTCAGGTAGCCCACGGATCCGCCCGGCCAGCAACGCGGCCAGTGCGCACGCACCGCTCGGCTCGAGTACGATCTTCAGCCGTTCGAACGCGAACGCCATCGCAGCCACGATCTCGTCGTCGCTGACCAGCTCGAACGCGTCCACCAGTACCCGGTTCACCGCGAACGTGAGCTCGCCGGGCGTCGCGATCGCCTGCCCGTCCGCGATCGTCCGCGGTACGTCGATCTCCACCCGCTCGCCCGCGGCGAGCGACCGGGCGTGGTCGTCCCCGGCGGCCGGCTCGACACCGATCATCCGGATCCCGGGCGACATCATGGTCGCCGCGGTCGCGCAGCCGGCCATCAGTCCGCCGCCCCCCACCGGGACCAGCAGCGCCCCGAGGTGGCCGACCTCCTCGATCAGCTCCAGCGCGACCGTCCCCTGCCCGGCCATCACGTCGTAGTGGTCGTACGGCGGAATCAGCGTGAGCCCACGCTCGGCCGCCAACTCCTTGCCCAGTGCGGTCCGGTCCTGGGTGTAGCGGTCGTACGTGACGACTTCGGCGCCGTACCCACGGGTGGCGGCGAGCTTGGTCGGCGGCGCGTCCGTGGGCATCAGGATGACCGCCTTGGCTCCGGCGATCTGGGCCGCCAGGGCGACCGCTTGCGCGTGATTACCGGACGAGTACGCCGCGACGCCGTACCGGAGTTGCTCCGGGGTGAGCCGGCTGATCGCGTTGTACGCGCCACGGAACTTGAAGGCGCCGATCCGCTGGAAGTTCTCCGCCTTGAGGAACACCTGCGCCCCGACCCGGTCGTCCAGGGTCCGCGAGGTGAGCACCGGCGTACGGTGAGCGACGCCGGCGATCCGGTCCGCGGCAGCCCGGACATCTGTGAGACTCAGCACGGTCATGGGGCCTCCCGGCCTGGACTGAGGAGCGGAGCGACCGGAGCGACGAGGGAAGGCCGGGAGTAGCAGCCCCATGGCCCGCCGCGCCGGAGGCGTGGCATGAACACGGTCATGGAGGGACGCTATACCGATGTCAAGATCGGGTGGGCGGCTCCGTACTGATGGACGAGAGGCGCCCACACCGGGGGCCGCGGGTGAAGGAGACACCGTGAAGTACCTACTGGTCCTGAACATCAACCCCGACGTGCTGTCCGCGCTGAGCGAGGAGGAGCAGCAGGCCATCTTCGCCGGGCACGAGAAGTTCCTGGCGACGACCCAGGAGTCGGGAGAGTTCCACAGCACGGTCGCGCTGGCCGAGCCGGCCAAGACCGCGGTGGTCAAGGTCCGCGACGGCGTGCCGGCGGTGACGGACGGGCCGTTCCTGGAGGCGAAGGAGTTCCTGGCCGGCTACTACCTGATCGACGTGGCCACGCCGGAGCGCGCGTACGAACTGGCCGCCATGATCCCGGACGCCGGCATCGAGGGTCTGGGTGTCGAGGTCCGGCCGGTCATCCACGAGGTCGGTCTCTGACAAACACCAAGGGGGTTCTCCACAGGTTGTGGAGAACCCCCTCGGTCTGTGAGGTTCTCAGTCCGTCTGGTCGTCGACGTTCGCGTCGGCGGCGTTCTTCTTGATCGACTCGATGCCGTTCAGCGCTCCGGCCTTGCTCGAGTAGCTCTCGCTGCTGGTCGCGATCACCTCGCCGTTCCCGGCCTTCAGCCGGAACCGGAACTCGCCCGACTTGTCCTTGTAGAGCTCGAACTTCCCCGCCATCGGTATACCTCCACCTGGATTGATATCACTCCGTTCCGGAGCGTAGCGAGGTCAGCCCGCCGGAACCTCGCGCACCACGCCGGGTTCTCTGCTCCAGCCGACTACTGCCCCTTCTCCAGTACGCCGCGGATGCCGGCGACCGTCATCTCGATACCAAGGGCGTAGTACCGGTCCCTGGACGTGGGGCAGATCAGCGTATCCGCAGCGCTGGCGACCAGCGGGTACTTCCGCGGCGGCAGTGCGGCGAGCGACGCGCGCTTGCGCCGCATCGAGTCCTCCCGGGCCACCGGGTCGCTCACCTCGCGGGCGATGGGGTCCGTGGTGACCAGGGCGATCAGTGAGCAGAACGACTGCCGTCCGACCTCGGCCGCGTCGTCGACGGAGAACCCGCCCTCGGTGAGCAGCTCCAACGCGCGCTCGGCCATCACCAGTCCGGGGTCGGTCACCAGGATGCGGGGAAGTGTGAGGTCCGCCAGCCGCGGGTGTGCGCGCAGCGCGGTCACGAAGGCCGTCAGCAGCTTGTGCAGCTGCTTGTCCCACCGCTCGTCGGTCGGCTCCGGCAGGACGACGTCGGTCAGCATGCGATCGCCGAGCGCGGCGAGCAGGTCGTCCTTGTCCTTGAAATGCCGGTACAGCGCCATCGGCGTGACGTCGTGCTGGGCGGCCAGCCGGCGGAAGGTCACGGCAGTCGGGCCCTCGTTGTCGGCGATGGCCAGCGCGCTGTCGACGACCTTCGCCGGATCCAGGCGGCGGGAGGTCTCTTTGGTGATCACGTTGACAAGTTTACACCGTAGACCTACCGTCTACTACGTAAGCTTACGCCGTATACATACAACGTAGACTTCTTCTGAGTGAGGTAAGGCAATGCGACGCAGTCCTTGGGCCACCCTGACGGTGCTGGCTCTCGCGCAGTTCATCGTGGTGCTCGACGTGACGATCGTGAACGTCGCGCTGCCGCACATCCAGGCGGATCTGAACTTCTCCGCCGAGTCCCTGCAATGGGTGATCAACGCCTACACGTTGCTCTTCGGCGGCTTCCTGCTGCTCGGCGGGCGGATGGCCGACCTGCTCGGTCCGCGGCGGGTGTTCGTGGCCGGCCTGCTGCTGTTCGGTGTGACCTCGCTGGTGGCGGGGCTGTCCAACTCACCCGAGTTCCTCATCGGTGCGCGCGCCGTACAGGGTCTTGGCGGTGCACTGTTGTCACCGGCGGCGCTGGCGATCCTGACGATGACGTTCGCGCATGGACGTGAGCGAAACATCGCCATGGGTGTCTGGGGTGGTCTCGCTGGTCTTGGTGGAACGCTCGGTGTCGTCGCGGGCGGCGTACTGGTCGATTCACTCAGCTGGCAGTGGGTGTTCTTCGTCAATGTGCCCATCGTGATCGCACTGGTTGCTGTGGTGCCGGTGTTCGTTCGCGACGTACGGCACTCTTCTGGTCGTCGTACTTTCGACACTCTGGGGGCTGTGCTCGGGACTGCGGGACTTATGGCAGTCGTGTACGGCGTGGTGCGGTCGGAGCCCGCGGGTTGGGGGTCCGCTGAGGTTGTCGGCGTACTGATCGCCGGAGTGGTCTTGCTGGCGGCCTTTGTGGTGGTCGAGCGGCGGTCTGCTGCTCCGCTGGTGCCGATGCGGTTGTTCCGGTCGCGCGCGTTGAGTGTTTCGGGTGCATCGCTTGCTCTGAACGGCGCTGCGTTCCTCTCCATGTTCTTCTTGACCGCTATCTACCTGCAGCAGGTCCGTGGCGAAACGGCGCTCGAGGCGGGCGTGCACTTCCTGCCCATGGGTGGTGCGGCGATCGTCGGTGCTCTGTTGGCTTCGCAGCTCGTGCAGCGGGTCGGTACTCGTACGGTGCAGCTCGCCGGCGCCGGACTGAGCGTTGTCGGCCTCCTGTTGCTCTCGCAGGCCGACGCCACCGGTAGCTACGCGTCCCAGCTCCTGCCCGGCCTCATCATCTTCGGCTTCGGCATCATCGGCGTCGGGGTCCCCGGACAGATCACCGCTGTCTCTGAGGTCCGCCAGGCTGAGGCCGGCGCCGCGTCCGGTGTGGTCAACGCGATGTATCAGGTGGGTGGCGCGCTGGGTCTCGCCATAGTCACCACTCTCTCCATCACCCACACCACCAACGAACTGACCCACGGCGCCAGCCAGCTGTCCGCTCTCCAGTCCGGCTTCCAAAGAGGCCTCCTGGTAGCAGCACTCTTCGCCGTAGCCAATGTCCTACTCACCCTCGCGTCTCCCCAGTTGCAGCCCACCTCAGAAGAGTTGGCCGAAGCAACCGCAGCCGCCTAGCAATCCAGCAGTCCCGGCCCACCTTGGCCGGGACTGCTGTTTACTGTGTCGCTTGTGATCCTTTGGCCGCACTGTCGGAATGCGAGAGACCTCGGCGGACTCCCCACCAGCAACGGTGGCCAGGTCCGGGCAGGTGCTCTGATCCGGAGTGACAATCTCGATCAGCTGAACGACGAGGGACTCGCTGCTGTCCGGACCGCAGGCGTCAGCCGGATCGTCGACCTCCGCAGCGCGTGGGAGTGCGAGACCTTTCCTTCGCCCTTTGCCGACGACGAGCGTTGGCTGAACGTGCCGCTCACCGATCCCGCCGATCCTGATGTCTCCGTGCAGGACCTGTTCGAGCAGTACCGCCTCCTCATCGACGACTACTCGCAGCGCTTCGCATCCGCAGTTGCTGCGATCGCCGACGCGCCTCCCGGCTGCGTAGTAGTCGCCTGCCACGCCGGCAAAGACCGCACCGGTCTTGTCGTTGCGCTGACGCTCGATCTGCTCGGCGTACCGCATACAGCAATCGCCGCCGACTACGCCACGGCCCCCGAGCCCACGGTCGTCAGCTCCCTTCCCGAACTGGCGCCACCCCGCCCCGAAACGATCCTCCGCATCCTCGCCCATCTCCACACCCGTTACGGCGGCACAGCGCCGTACCTCCTGCAAGCCGGTGCGACCTCCACCCAACTCACCGCCCTGACCTCCCGCCTCCACTAGTTGATCCTTCGGGGAGCACCTCGGGTAGTCCCGGATGTTTGCTCCGGTCTGGTTCGTGAGGGTTGAGGGACGGACTGGTGATGGGAGCTGGGGATGAAGCTGGTTGCTGTGGTTACTGCGGCTGTGGTTGGGCTGGCGCCGGGGGTGGCGGTTGCTGGGCCGCCGGATCCGTTGCAGAAGGGACTGGATGAGGTGGTCGCCGTGAGTGCGGTGGGGGCGCTTGCGGAGGTGCGGGACGGGCGGCGGGTCTGGCGGGGGACCAGTGGAGTCGCCGAGGTGGGGACGACTCGGGTTGTGCCGGTTGATGGACGGGTGCGAGCTGGGAGCATCACGAAGACGTTTGTCGCCACCGTCGTACTGCAGCTTGTCGCCAAGGGACGGCTGGGGTTGGACGACTCGGTGGAGCGCTGGCTGCCTGGCGTCGTACCGAACGGTCAGCACATGACTGTGCGCCAATTGCTCAACCACACCAGTGGTTTGTATGACTACAAGGACACTCTGCCGATGCCGCCTTCGCAGGAGTTCCTGGACAACCGGTGGCGGACGTGGACCGCATCCGAGTTGGTGGAGCGTGCGGTGGTTCGCCAGCCGACGTTCGAGCCGCCGGGTTCGTCGTACTCGTACTCGAACACCAACTACCTCCTGCTCGGCGAGATCATCGAGAAGGTCACCGGACGCCCGTACGGCAAGGAGATCGAGCGTCGGCTGATCCGCCCGCTGGGCTTGAGCGGTACGTCGGTGCCGGGTACGTCACCGTGGATCCGCGGACCGCATCCGCATGGCTACATCCACACCGAGCAAGGCCTTCTCGACTACACGGAGATGAATCCATCGCTGTTCGGCGCCGGTGGCGAGATGATCTCCACCACGGCGGACCTCAACCACTTCTTCGCCGCACTGCTCGGAGGCTACCTCCTTCCGCGCCGGCTGCTCGACGAGATGAAGACACCGGGCACCAAGGACGGCACCTACGGCCTGGGACTGTCGTGGCGCGACACCTCGTGCGGGATCCGTGTCTACGGCAACGATGGCGACGCGCTGGCGTACCAGGCCTATTCGTTCTCCACAGCAGACACCCGCCACCAGGTCACGGTCGCCGTCACCCCCAACTTCAGCACCAACCCGGACGGCCCTGTCAACGCCTTGATAGACGAGGCCATCTGCCGCTGATGGGTTCACACTGCTCGTATGACTCGCTTCACCGATGAGCAGATGCAGGCCGCGATGACCCAGACCCGCGAGTACACCGTCGTACTCCTCGAGGCAGGACCGAAGTACGACACGGACGACGCCGGGGCGATCATCAGGGAACACGGCCGCCGCAACTTCGAGCTCCGCGCCGACGGCATCCTCAACATCGTCTGCCCGATCACCGACGACACCCCACTCTGCGGCGTCGGCATCTTCACCGGCACCCCGGACGAGATCCGCCACGTCATGGACGAAGACCCAGGCGTCCAAGCCGGCGTCTTCACCTACCAACTCCACCCAGCCCGAAGCTTCCCAGGCGATTCCCTCCTCGCCTGACGCGCGTACCATCCAGAACCTGGCTTCGCGCGAGCCGCCCGGGGGTCCGAGCCGGTGCACGGTCGGGGGATTCGTCGTCCGCACCGCGTGGATCGCGACGCGGTCGCGGCCGGCGGCTGGACACCCGGACGTTGGGTTATCAGCTGGATCTGGGCGATCCTGCCCTTCGTCACCCTCGGCCTGGCCACGCCCGTGACCTTCCTGTGGGCGGCACAGCGGGTGCGATCCAAGCATTACGTGCTGGCCACGGTCTTCTACACGGTGCTGGTCGTGCTGGGATTCATCGTGACGAACGAGGATGTCTCCTTCGCGTTCCTGACGATTGCTGGATGGGCGGCACGCTGCACGCGCTCGCGGTTCGCTCCTCGGTCTTCCGTTCGCAGTCGCCGTCCGAGGAGCTCACGGTTGAGTCAGCGGCGGACGCCGCCAGGGACCGCCGCGAGTTGCGGCGCAAGGCCCGCGAGATCGCGACTGAGGATCCGGGACTGGCGCGCGAGCTCGGGATCGGCCGGCCGGACGTGCAGCACGACTTCGACGACGGCGGTCTGGTCGACGTCAACAGCGTTCCTGCCGACGTGCTCGCGCAGCTGCGCGGGATGACGCCGGAGCCGGCCGAGTATGCGCCGACGGCCGTTCCGGGGCGGCCGCACCACCGGGACCGGCCCGCCGGCTCGAGCGAGCTCGGCCGGCTCGACCGGTGTCGGCGAGTTCCGTTTCAAGCATGCGCTCGACTGTCGCATGACAACGCAGATAAGCCGTGCGCGGCGCTTCGGGTGTCGTGCACAAACATTTGACCGTGGTTTACGCCAAGTGTTTAATCGCGTGCGCAATGTCATCGAGCAAAGAGCGGTGCGAATGCTTATGAATGCGTTCTTCGAGGTATTTTTGTATGCAGTTTATTGGCTGGCGGAAACGAGGGGGTGGTGCCAGACTCAGAGGAACGACGGAGCCCTCATCGCCGGCTCTGCGACTGCTGCACGACCTGCCACCACGCGCTGGCCGCCATTGATCGCGGACCTGGCCGGCTCGGGGAGGTAGGAGGGGCGGGATGACCGATGATCCCAACGCCCGCACGGAGTTGCGGGCGCAAATCGAAGCTCGGCGGGCAGGTATCGCCACCTTCCTGCACGGAGCCCGGCCGCGCCGCAATCGACTGATCAATGTCAGCATCGTCAGTAGCGCGACAGCGGCCGTGCTCGTCGGCGGTCCCGCCTTGGCCGGCCCGCCGTTCACCAACGCGATCAAAGAGGAATTTTCGCTCAGCAGCGCTGCGAGTGTTTGGCAGCCGCTCTGCCTGGCCGCGTTGATCGTCTCCTTGATCTCGGCCATTTCCAGCAACCTGAGCAAATCTCACGACCTCGCCGCCCATGTCACTGCCGCGGAGGTTTGCAATACGGAACTCGAAGGTGTGCTGACATCCCTCCAATTCGGGCAAGTCTCGGTGGAGGAAGCCGCCGATCAATATCAGCACTGCGTCAGCAAGATCCCGTTCGTCGAGGAGTTGCCGGACACGCAGCGTACGGGCGGCGCATCCTGACGCGACCTCACCAGGCCCCGGCCGCGTGGTGCGCGGATGGACCTCGACCGCAGCCCAGAGCTCTGCGGGTTTCCCCGTGAGGTTGATCCCGGGGCTTGTTCTGCGTGAGTTGCGGGTTCAGGATGCGGAGCGGGATGGAGGGCACATGAGAATCCGCCGATTAGTTGTTGCCGCCACTGTTTCGTCCGCCTTGGTTGCCGGGGTGATGTCGGTCCCCGTCGCCACCGCCGTACCGTCGAGTCCCGCGTCGTCCGGCTACACGCCGCCGCCCGTGCAATGGGGCGCCTGCAGCAATCCAAGCCTGGTGCGCGCGGGTGCTCAATGCGGCTACGTCGTCGTACCGCTCGACTACGACCATCCGAGCGGGGCCAAGATTCAACTCGCCGTGTCCCGGGTGATGCACAAGACGCCCGACGCGCAGGCGCAAGGTCCGATGCTGGTGAATCCGGGTGGTCCCGGTGGATCCGGCCTGATCTACTCGATCCTCGGCCCGGCGATCCCGCATGGTGCCGGTGACGCCTACGACTGGGTCGGTTTCGACCCACGCGGTGTCGGCTCGAGCAAGCCCGCGCTGAGCTGCATCCCGGACTACGCCGGCTACAACCGCCCGTTCTACGTGCCGGTCACGCCGAAGATCGAGCAGACCTGGCTCAAGCTCTCCAAGTCGTACGCGCAGGCCTGCGACGCCAACCAGCACGCGCTGCTCAGCCACCTCAAGACCACCGACTCGGCGCGCGACATGGAGAGCATCCGGAAGGCTCTCGGCGCTCCGCAGATCAACTACTACGGGTTCTCGTACGGCACCTACCTCGGTCAGGTGTACGGAACGCTCTACCCGAACCGGCTGCGCCGCGTCGTCTTCGACGGCGTCGTCAACGCGACCCGGGTCTGGTACGACGCCAACCTCGACCAGGACATCGCCTTCAACAAGAGCGTGAAGGTGTTCTTCCAGTACGTCGCCGCGCACGACTCGACCTGGCATCTCGGCACGACCGAAGCCGCCGTCGAGCGCCTGTACTACCGCGAGATGGTCAAGCTCATCGGCCACCCGGCCGACGGCAAGATCGGTCCTTCCGAGTGGACCGACGTCTTCACGCAAGCGGCGTACTACGTGTACGGCTGGGTGGACGTGGCCAACGCGTTCGCCGCCTGGGTGCACAACAAGGACGCCTCAGGGCTCGTCGAGCTGTATGGCGGTCCGCCGTTCGACGACAACGGGTACGCCATCTACCTCGGCGTATCGTGCACCGACGCCCCGTGGCCCACCAAGTGGAGCACGTGGCAGCGCGACAACTGGCGCACGTTCGCCAAGGCGCCCTTCCTGACCTGGGCCAACGCCTGGTTCAACGCGCCGTGCTTCTACTGGCCGGCGAAGGCAGGCAAGCCGTTCAAGGTCGACGGCCGAGGCGTGCAGAGCCTCTTGATGATCAACGAGACACTCGACGCCGCCACGCCGTACTCCGGCGCACTCCAAACCCGCAAGACGTTCCCCAACTCAATCCTGATCGAGGGCGTAGGCGGAACCACCCACGCCGGCTCACTGTCCGGTGTAGCCTGCACCGACGACCGCATAGCGGCCTACCTCCAAACGGGCGCCCTACCACCCCGCAGGGCAGGCAACCGCTCCGACGTCCAATGCGACCCAGTCCCCGCCCCCGAACCAGAAACCGCAGCAGCAGCCGCAAAGTCCACCACAACAGGAAGCCTGAGGGCATCCTTGTCAGCCCCAATCCGCTGACCTCGTCGAAGCCTGGTGCCTTCCGGAGCACGCTCCGGAAGGCACCACGCTTGTTTGACGCCCCCGAAGAGCGGTCACACTGGGAATGTGCGACGGAGGGGGCCCAGCACATGGAACTCGAGCGGCTAGACGCCAACCAATGGCAACTCCTACGAGAACTCCGCCTCCGAGCCCTCAAAGACTCCCCAGCCGCCTATATAGCCGACTACGAGTCAGAAGAGTCCGCGGCCGAGGCGGGTTGGCGCCGTCAGTTCGCCGACTCCCAATGGGTCGTCGCCCGAAACGGCGACGAGATCATCGGCCTGGCACGAGTCGTCCGCGTCCTCGACCGCCCATCTGACGAGCGCCACATAGAGTCCGTATGGGTCGATCCCAGACACCGAAGAACCGGCGTCCTCCGCGCAATCCTGCAGTACCTAACCGAAACAGAGCCAGAGATCAGAGACTGGCTCGTCTGGGTCCTCGACGACAACCCTCAAGCCCGCAGGGTCTACGAGCGCCTCGGCTTTCGCCCGACTGGTGAGAGTCAACTCCTAGCCGACAGGTCGGGACGCAGCGAGCTTCGCTTCAGATTTCGAACTGCGGGAGCCGAATGACGTCAGGTTGATGCCATAGCCGCGAGAGATCCATCGCGTCAGCCCGAGCTCGGCAAGGGCGTCGCGCTCACCGAGAGACTTGTCGTAGCTCTTCAGAACATGTTGCCACTTGCTCTCGTCCTTCAGCCATCTTTCTATGAAGCCGACACAGAGGTCCGGGGAGATCTCTGATGCTTGGGTCGAGGCAGACAGCAGCGACTTCTGCGCCTGCAGACTCGTTGGGTCCACAACGTTTCGGGCCTGGGCGCTGGTCAGAGCGGCCCTGGTCTCTTCGATCATGGCGAGACGGATCTCCGAGAAGCGGTGCCAATGGCTCTCCCGAGTCGCGACCGCCAATTGCTGTTCGAAGTCCAAGCCGGGCGTGTGCTCGAAGAGGGCGTAGAGGCCTTCGGCGAGCAGGTCTCCGAACTCTTCACGTTTCGCGCGCCCCGGATCAGCGAAAGGTTGGTACTCGGCCTGCCGGACCTCGCCGATCTTCGGTAGGGAGCGAGCGGCCGCGTGGCGCGCAAAGAAGAACCAGTCCTCGTTGTAAATGTCCGGGAAGAAGGACAGGTCAGGATGTTGCAGATTGACGCCCAGCACAGCGCCACTGACGAACACATCCTGATCGAGGCCGGCGAGGCGTCGCGCATGACAAACCACCGAGTTGTCAGGGAAGACCCGGCTGGCCATCGATGCGACGGGACGGTGATCGAGCGTGCTCACCAGCTGCCTGATATGCAGCGGCCGAAATTGCCTGATGTCATCGTCGAGGAAGAGGATCTTCTTCCATCCACGCATCCGGCCCAGGCGAAGGCCGATGTTGCGCTTGACGCTGAGGTCGCTGGCGCGGTCGAAGCTCGCCTTCAGGATGTGTTCTTCGGAGGTCTCCGTGGGGCCGTCCGGGAGCTCGTAGCCGTCGCGAACCTCGATGATGAGCGCACGCGCGCCGAGCGTGTCTCCTACTCGCTTTGCGACTTGCTCGATCTGTGCCTGTCGGCTGCACAGAATGACCAGTTGGACCGACAGCAGGGCCGAGAGGTCAATGACGTCTTGCAGAGCTGAGGCCGGGCGCGCGGCTGGGACCACGATTGCGTCTAGGCGGCTGCGGCTTGAGGGAACGACGGAAGTCGACACATCGCGAAGCAGAGATGCATGCGATTGTCCGTGTTTGATCTGGCGGCTCACGCGGCGGGTACCTCCGGCGGCCACTCGTAAAGACGGTTCTCGGGGTTCTCCAGGTCGGGCGAGAGTGCCTCGCCGTTCACCACCATGACCCGCATGAGTATTGCGAACGATCCGCTGGGGAAGCGGCGGGCCACGTACGCCTCGTTCTCCTTACGGACCGCGGTGTCGGTCAGCGTGCGGACTGAACCCAACACTCCGCGGCTGTAGACACCACTGCAGATGGTGATCGTGCGGCTGTGGTTGAACGGGTTCGGCAACCGAGCCAGGAGCCCGACGTCCTCGACCAGCTCGCGACGTTTGCCGTTGTGCCACGCGTCCTGCGCCTGCTCGGCCTTGATCTTCCCTGAGTCCATCGTTTCCCGCCGAGCGCCTTTGCGATCCACCCACCGCGGTCGGAATTCCTGGCCGTCAGGCTCCCTCAACCGAAAGATCTCGCCATTCTCCAGATCCGGGACGGACACCTGCGCGAAGGGCAGTTCGTCCAGCACTTGCTGAAGTCGGTCGGCGAAGCGGTTCCAGCCGATGCCACCGAGCACGACCAGATCGCCGGACAAGTCGTCGGCAACCAGCTCCGTCGACAGTCGATGTGCGACGTCGTTCTCAGGATTGAATGCGCGGATGTGACCCCACAGCTCCATCAGCGCGTCGAGGTCCGCGTAGCGATACAGGCGCGTGTGGTTGGGATTCCGGTCCTCTGCCAACGGAGAGCGACCCTCTATCGGCGCTTCTGGGCAGATGATCGTGATCGGTCCGGTCTCGAAGGCCCAGGTGCTGGTAGTGCTGATCTCCGAACCGACTCGGCCGGTAGCCGCGTTACGGAGACCGACAAGCTCGTCGCGCAGTACACCGAAGCGTTCGCGGTCGGACGGAGCCAGATCCTGCTCACGTGGGAGATGCCGAGTGTCAATGGCCGCGTCAGTCTGCGAGAAGAAGAGTGCGTACACACGAAGGCGCTCCTCGGGCGGCACCTTCGTCTTCGACTCCGATTCCCAGGAGCTGATTGCTGGTACCGAAACCTTGAAGGCGCCGGCCAGATCTGCCTGGGTCAGCCGGCGAGATTCGCGTAGGTCCCGCAGTCGCTTGGCGAGTCGCACGACCTCTGGTGTGGGGGCCACAGAATTCTCCCGACTGGTCAGCCAACCGCAGATCGGCAAGGGATTCGGTCACCGTACTGTCTACCGACTACACCTGCTACAGGTGAAGTTCAGGGATGAGTAAGTTCTGGTGCTAATCACAGAACTGGCTGATGTCGATACTGACTACGCATTGTGTCATCTCGTGATCGTAACGTGATGACAGAGGCTTTGAAAGACCGGACTACGCCGAGAATCTACCGCAATACCTGAGTTCAAGTGTAGTCAATTGAAGTTACCCAGTGCGTGACAGACGGGAGTCTACGAGGACCCACATCGGCGTGATCGTTTGAACGAAGCAGGTGCCCCATGAGCAGATTCTTCGCCGCAACACAGATGCTCACCGCGACGCCTTCCCCTCCGGGCGCGTTCGGCCCGACCTCGTCGAATGAGTGCGAGGAAGCTTCGTCATGCAGGGTCACGCCGGTTCGTGGGGACGCGCATCGCGTCGAAGCCCGCGGTCGCCCTGTGGTTCGTGATGGCGGCCGATCTGGCGACCGTGGTCTGGATGCACACCGTTGGTTCCTGGCTCGACGAGACCTCGAAGTTCACCGCCACAGCCACTCTCGGTGGCCACCACATCGTCGTACTGGTTCTTGCTGCCATCGGCTTCGCGATGCTCGCAACGCTCGCCATCCTGACGGACGGCTTCGCGCGCTCGACCCCACGACTGTCCCTGGCCAGAAACGTTGCCTGCATCGTCTCCGTACTCGCCCTGACGGGCGTCGTCGCTCTTGTCCTCGCCGGCCTCCTGAGCCGCATTCTTTTTGGTCGTCTGCGGCCCTGAACTCCGGCCCCACAGGAACCGGTCTATTCGCCCGTGGCGCCGTCGATGGCTTCGCGGAGGAGGTCCGCATGGCCGACATGGCGGGCGTACTCCTCGATGACATGCTCGAGGATGAACCGCACATCTGTGTCGCCGAACTCCGGGTTCGGCACTATCCGCGCGAGGTTTTCGGTGACCGTCGCGAATACTTCCCGCGACTCTGCACACGCCGCCAAGTAGTCCGCGTAGACATCCTTGGCCGGCGTGGGGTCCGCCTCGTCGAACCACTCGCCGCCAGTAGCCGTGACATAGCTCCGGTAAGGGAAGAATCGAGGTGTCTTCGCCGCAAGCCTTCGCTGAAACCAGTAACGCTCGACACCCTGCACATGGCGCATCAGCCCCAGGAGGGTCAACTCCGACGACGGCACGGGCCGTTGCCGTAGCTGATCCTCGGAGAGGCCCTCGCACTTCCACACCAAGGTCGCTCGGTGGTAGTCGAGGTTCGAGGCAATCACTTCCAGCCAGGATCCCGACAACTTGCGCTCGGGCCTGACGATCTTCTCGATCACAACGCCGCTCACTCTGTACCTTCCCTGGTCGTCACCGGTCTCGTCTGAGGCCGCCTACCTCTCCGATGCATGAAGCGCCCGCAAATCGACAAGGCCGAGCAAAGAGGCTCGACCGCGGTTCGCGATGGTGATATTGACAGTGTTATATGACAGTGTCAGCATGGATGGGTGACCGGGACTGGGGAGTTGTGGACGCTGGATCAGCTGACTGAGCTGGTCGGTACGGCGCTGGCCGTTGACTACCCGGGGCAGGTCAACGGGCGGGTGCGGGCGGTTCCGGACCGGCGGGCGATTCGGTGGTACTCGACTATTGGGCTGGTCGACCGGCCGGCTGAGATGCGTGGTCGCACTGCGATGTACGGGCGGCGGCACCTGCTGCAATTGGTCTCGATCAAGCGTCTGCAGTCGCGGGGCCGCACGCTGGCGGAGATCCAGGCTGAGCTGGCTGGGGCTACCGATCGGACGCTGCGGACTATCGCCGCACTGCCGAGCGAGCCCTTAGTGGCTGCCGCACCGGCGACGCCGGAAGCCACGCCGGAGCCGGCACGCAAGTCCGCACGCGAGTCGGCACGGGAGTCGGCGGGAGAGTCGACGCGTGGGTTGGCGCGGGATCGGTTCTGGGTGGACCGGCCGGCCTCGGCGCCTGATGCAGACCGGGCAGACGGGACAGCGCTGGTGACGGCGATCCGGTTGGCTGACGGTGTCACGCTCGTGCTCGACGCCACCGGCGTACCGCCAACGCATCTGACTGCTGAGCAGCTGTCGGCACTCCGCTCCGCCGCTGCACCGCTGCTCGCCGAGCTTGCGCAGCAAGGCCTCACCGCCCAGCGAGAATCTGGAGACTCGACATGAACGTGATCACCACACTGGATCCTGACGAGCTGCGGCGCCCCACGGACGACGACGGACTCGGGACTCTGCGCACCGACCGCGGGAACCTGCCGCTGGAGAGGATCGATGCGCACGCGACCATCACCGGCCTTGTCGCACGGACTGTGCTGACCGAGGACTTTCGCAACCCGCACGACGTCGCGCTCGAGGCGACGTACGTGTTCCCGCTGCCGGCCCGGGCCGCGGTCACCGGACTGCGGATGGAGGCGGACGGCCGTACGGTCGAGGCCGACTTGCGAGAACGCGCTGAGGCCAGAGCGACGTACGACGCTGCACTAGCGGCCGGACAGCGGGCGTCGATCGCCGAGGAGGAGCGGCCGGATGTGTTCACGCTCCGGGTCGGGAACATCCTGCCAGGTGAGCGGGTGACAGTACGGCTGACCATGGTCGGCCCACTCCCGTACGAGGACGGCGAGGCGACGTACCGGCTGCCGCTGGTGGTTGCGCCCCGCTACATCCCGGGCGAACCGCTGCCCGGCCGGAGTGTTGGTGACGGTGTCGTGCCGGACACCGACGCGGTTCCGGACGCATCGCGGATCACGCCGCCGATCCTGCTGCCTGGATTCCCGAAACCGGTCCGGCTGGGCATCCGGGCCGACGTGGATCCGGGCGGGCTGCCCCTGCATGGCATCCGGTCCAGCCTGCACGCGATCAGCAGTGCGGTCGAAGGACGCGTGACCAGCGTGGCCATCGAGCCCGGTGAGCGAGTCGATCGAGACTTCTTGCTCCGACTCGCGTATGGCGAGAAGGACGCGACCGCCAGCGCGTTGACGGTCGAGCCTGACGATTCGGATGCTCAGGAAGGTACGTTCGAGCTCACCGTTCTGCCGCCGGTGGATGCGGAGTCGCCGCGACCACGCGACGTCGTACTCGTCCTGGACCGGTCCGGCAGCATGAGCGGCTGGAAGATGGTCGCGGCGCGACGTGCGGCGGCGCGGATTGTCGACACGCTGACCGACGCGGACCGGTTCGCCGTACTGACCTTCGACACCGTCGTCGAACACCCCAAGGACCTGCCGACCGATCTGGTCGAGGGCACGGACCGGAATCGATTCCGCGCGGTCGAGCACCTCGCCGGCGTGGGTGCCCGGGGTGGCACCGAGATGCTTGCTCCGCTCCGCGAGGCCACGACGTTGCTGGCTGCGAAGGCCGATGAGCGTGACCGGGTACTGGTGCTGGTGACCGACGGGCAGGTCGGCAACGAGGACCAGATCCTGTCGGAGCTCGCTGGTGCGCTCGTCGGCGTACGGGTCCACACCGTCGGCATCGACCGGGCCGTCAACGCCGGCTTCCTCGGTCGCCTGGCCGCGGTCGGCGGCGGCCGCTGCGAGCTGGTGGAGAGCGAGGACCGCCTCGACGAGGCCCTCGATCGGATCCACCGCCGGATCGGTACTCCGCTTCTGACCAACCTGACACTGTCCGCCGACGGGCTGACACTGGTCGACGGTGCGACCACTCCGGCGCGAATGCCGGACGCTTTCGTCGGCGTACCTGTAGTGATCCGCGGCCGGTACCGCAGCTCGGCGCCCGACGCAGCGATGCGACTGCAGGGCACGACCGCGGCCGGAGAGCCATGGCAGCTGACTGTGCCCGCCGTCTCCGCGGCGAGCGGAGTTCTCGCGCCGGTGTGGGCGCGAGGACACCTACGCGACCTCGAAGACCGGTACGCCGCGGGCGCGGAGAACCCGCAGGAGCTGGAGCGCCGGATTGTCGCCGTATCCCTGCAGCACAAGGTGCTGTGCCGCTTCACCGCCCTGGTAGCAGTCGACTCAAGAGTCGTCGCAGAAGGCGGCCCGGGCCATCACGTCATTCAGCCCGTCGAGCTACCGTCAGGGTGGGACGCCGACCAGTTCACCGGTGTGTCCCTCGGCTTCAGGGCCCCATCGATGCCCGCCGCCATGGCGAGCGACGCGGCCGGCTTCCAGCTCCAATCGAGGGCACCGTCGTCGGCCGGCTACCGGGCGCGGCGCGCAAGGAGTTCGTTCGCGACGCCACTGTCACGGCATGCCGATCCCGATCGTGACCTGCTCGCCGAAGCCCGAGCACAACTAGCCGACGAGGTCCGCCTCCTTCAGGCAGCGGGTACGCCGACCAGGACCCAACGACTCGCAATCCTGGCCGACCTAGCCACCCGCCTCGACGCCCTGCTCCACCACCTGACGCCCTCAGTCGACAACACGGTCCTCGCACCGCTACGCGACCTAGTCACCGCCCTAGCCACCTGCGAAGGCCCAACCCCACTACCCGACGCCGACCTCGACGCCCTCTGGCAACGCACCATCGATGTCATCGCAGCCTTCATCGGTACGGAAACGCCAACCCGCAACGCTTTCTGGAAACGCTAGGGCCCGCTCTCCCACAAGACGACCCTGTTTCCCACTGGATCGGCGAACCGTGAGTGCCGGGGCATGTTCTCGCCATCAGTGGGCGGGTAATGCTCGATCGCCCCAGCAGTCACGGCTCGCTGATGGGCTTCGTCGAGTCCGACGACACCAAGCCCGAACGCAGACTTGTGACCGTACTGCGGCTCATCCGTCGAGCGCACCCTGATGTTGAGGAAGCTGATGGCATCACCTTCGCCAAGCACCACCTGCCGGCTTCCACTTCCCCAATCCTCCAACTGAACACCAAGCAGCTCACCCCAGAAGGCGCATGCCTTCTCCAGCGCGGCATCGGAGTCCACCCCGATGTTCACCGCAGCCAATCCAAAATCAGCAGCCGATTTCATCTGCATCGGACTCCCTTCCAAGTCCTGCGCCAGTTGATCCAACAGCGCCTCAACCCGTCCGGTACGTTCGCGCAGCACCGACCGCTGCCGCGCGAGTACCGCACGAGCATCAGAGGCGTCACCGTCGAGCATCCTGGCGATGTCCTCCGTGGACAGCTCCGCCTCACGCAGCAGCCGAACTCGCCGCGCCCTGTCGACCTGGCCAAAGCTGTAGCGCCGATACCCCGTCCGCGAGTCGACCTGAGCCGGCCGCAACAGCCCAATGTCGTCGTAATACCGAAGCGCCGAAATCGACAACCCCGCCAACATCGAAAAGGACCCGATAGTCACCAGTTCGTCCGCCACCACAACATCATCAAGTCTCAGCCGACCCGAGAGTCAAGCAACTCGGTCTCCACTCGAGTCGCGGACCCGAGCGAGAGAAGCCGTCTCGTCCGGGGTGCGGGTCTTCGGAGTGGTGTGCTCACCTGGTGGCCGGCGTTTCAGCCCGGTGCGCGGTTCTGGGCCAGTGTGTCGGCGGTGCCGTCTAGTCTCCGTGGCCATGGTTGATGCAGCTTTTGTCGCCGCTACGCGGGAGTCGTACGACGCACTGGCCGCCGGGCACGCCGACGTGGTCGCCGAAGGGCTGGACGACAGGCCCCTGGATCGGGCGCTGTTCGCCGCTTTCGCTGAGCTGGTGCGGGCCGGTGGCAACGGACCTGTCGCCGATGTCGGATGTGGGCCGGGCCGGGTGACGATACTGCTGTCCCGCCTGGGGCTGGACGCGTTCGGGATCGACCTGTCGCCCGGGATGTTGGCGCTGGCCCGTCGGACCCACCCGCAGTTGCGGTTCGAGGAGGGATCGATGCTGGCGTTGGATCTGCCGGACACCTCACTCGGCGGACTGCTCGCCTACTACTCCATCATCCACATCCCGTGGGAGGAGCGACCGCAGGTCTTCGCCGAGTTTCACCGAGTACTCGCGCCAGGCGGGCAGTTGATGCTGACGTTCCAGATCGGCGCCGAGCGGACTCAGTACACGGAGCTGTTCGGCACACCTATCTCCCTCGACGTGTACCGGCAACAACCGGCCGAGGTCGCCGAGCTCCTCCGCGAAACAGGCTTCGAGCTGACGATGACAGCAGTACGCGAGCGTGAGGGCACCGAGAAGACCACACAGGGCTACCTCCTAGCCCGCAAACCCACAGCCACGAACGCTTAACGGCAACGGTCCACTGCCGATGACGGGCCGCCGGTCGGGGTGGTGACGAGGGTCGCTGGGGTGTCAGTCGCTGGTGGCGGGCGGGGGTGCGCGGACCACCTCGGGAGCCTGTGCGCCTTGCTTCGGGACCGCCGGCGCCGGTGGTGTTCGCCGCGCCGCGCGCAGTACGCCGATGACGGCGCCGATGAGCCACAGCGCGAAGGCCACGGACGCCATGCCCCCGCTCCAGAAGCCGGACAGGCACAGTACGGCCACCGCGTACGACACCCAGACGGCCCACGTCGGCAGGGCGCGCGCCTGCTGGGCGATCCGCGTCGTCACGGCGACCAGCACACCGCAGCCGATCAGCCCGGTGAGCGCGAGGACCTGCCCCGCCATGCCGAGCGCGCGGACGGTGTCCGGGTCGGCGGTGAACTCGTCCGACCATGCCGCGAACGCGCTCGCCACATCGAGTGAGACACCGGTGATCATCAGCCCGCTGAACAGCGCCGCGGCTGGCACTATCGCGTGCGCGAGCGGGTCGCCGCCGGACAGTCGGTCCAGCACTCGTCGCAGACCGGTGGCGAACCACAGCAGGAGCGCGACGCCCGCAGCGAGTACGGGCAGCCCGATGCCGGCGGCGGCCTGCCGCGCGTCGTCGTTGAGCCTGTCAAGGATGGCGGCGTCCGACATGCCGGGGTCGTCGACGCCGACCAGGTAGCACAGCGCCACCGCGACGACGAGCAGCACGATCGAAGCGGCGCCGGCCCATCCTGCGCGTTGAAGAGCTCGTGACTCGTCCATACCGTCTCCCACGGTCGCAGCCAGGGGTGGGTCGGACGTGGTTCATGCACCAGGATCCAGCCCGCGGCGCGAAGTAGTGTCAAGTCCGAGCATGCGTCCGTACCGGGCCGCCAGCAAGGGGCCGCGACGGCCCTCAATGCCCGTCGTCTCGGCATGCTTGACCAGCTCGCGGAGTCGGTCGCCGGGTAGCCGTTGCGGTCATTGCAGGAGGTTCGGTGGATCTCAGACCGAGATCCATGCTCAAGATTGTGGTCAGGGGTGGTCTCGAACCGCCGACCCATCGCTTTTCGGTTCGACGCGGCGTGCCGTCGTGGGTGTCAGCAGTACGTTGCCAACGCAGTGCTTCCGTCGTACTGCCGTTGTCGCTGGCGGCTGGTGTTGCTGGGCCTGCCGCTGCACCCGTCGCGAGAAGTTGGCGAATGGATCTCATGCGCGTGAGCGAGCGCGAGTTCCGGCCGAGGTGGCCAAGAGGCCCGCGAGTGCAATCACGGGTGGAGCGGCAAGGTCCGTCACCTGGCGCTTGGCAAAAAGTGGACCTACGTCGACGAGCTGACGACCCGCATGCCCCGCCCGGACGAGGCCCGGAAGCTCGGTCTGAACATGGGGACTCCGGTGCTGGTGTACGTGCGTACGACGTACAGCGACAAGCGACCGCTGCGCCTCATGGTGACGATCTTCGCGGGGGACCGCAACCGAGTTGTCTACGAGATCGGGGATCTCACCGCGTACACCGGCGAGAACAGCGGTGCGTCGTGATCGTTGAACAGGCCACGATCGAGGACCTGCCGGTCATTCTGGCTATGCGGACCGAGGCCAGCGAGTGGCTCGCCAAACGAGGCATCCATCAATGGGCGGTCGCGTGGCCGAACCCCGAGGCGCAGTCCGAGCGCATCCTGGTCAGCATCCGCGCCGGCGAGACCTGGATGGGCCGCACCGACGACGGAGACACCGCCGCCACAGTGGCTCTCGACTCGTTCTCTGACCCGCAGCTCTGGACGCCAGACGAGCAGGCCGAGCCCTCGATGTACCTCCACCGCCTCATCGTCCGCCGCAAGTACGCCGGTCTCGGCGACGACGTGATCGACTGGGCATGCGACCGCGCAGGCCAGCTCGGCAACCGCTGGGTCCGCATCGACGTCTGGACCGACAACATCGGCCTTCACCGCTACTACGAGAACCGCGGCTTCAAGCACGTCCGCACCCTCGACCTAGCCGACTACCCGTCCGGCGCGTTGTTCCAGCGTCCGGCGACCGACTGGCGGGGCCGGGACACCGCACCCGTCCTGGCCGAGAAGCCCCAGGCCTTGCCGACGCGTCAGAGTCGGTTCGAGCCCACCGAGCCCGCTCTGGCCGGTTCTCAACGAGGCACTCTGACTCCGATACGCGCCGGTCAGTGGACCGCGACCAGCGCGTGGTGCCCGCACCGGGAGGAACCATGAAGAAGTCAGTTGAGTTCGAGAAGCTCGTAGCAGTGATCGTCGGCGAACTGGAACCCACTGCGGTGGTTACTTGGGACGACCACATCGTTGGCAAACTCTCCGGTCGGAGCCGTCAGATCGATGTCTCGATCCGCGGGCAGGACCCGGCCTTCCTGGGATCATGGGACGCCAAGGACTACACGCGACCGGCGACCGTCGACCGTATTGATGCACTCAGTGGCGTGATGCGAGACGTCGAAGCGCAGTACGGAGCCCTGGTGTGCAGTGGTGGTTTCTCGAAGACGATCTATGAGTACGCCCGTAGCTGCGGTATCTCCCTCTTCAACGTCCACGACGCGCAGTCGGCAAACTGGTCGCTCGAACTGCAGGTCCCGATCGTGTGGACTGAGCTCACCCCTGTTGCCCAGGTTGTCGGTGAGTTCTTCTTTGAAGCCGGCGATCAAGTCAGTGCAGTTGATCCACGTGGCGCCCAGGTCACGGTGGACGGTGGGAAGACTCTGGTGAATCCACTGGCAACGTTCGAACAACGGTGGAATGACGGCACCTTGCCTCAACAGCCAGGCGCCCAGCACCACATTCGTTCCGATCAGACCGTTGAGGCCATGGTCCTGGACGCATCCGGCAAGCCAGCGCTCCGACCCGTCTTCAACTACGAGATCGTTTACGAGGTGCAGGCGAGGACGTGGCTAGGCAAGTTCCAGCCCGAAGAGTGTCGAGGGCTGGTCGACTACCTGGACGACCAAGCGTTCTACGCATCCTTCCTGCCTGACAGCGCTGTTCCGCTTCAACGAGAGGATGACTGGGACTCCATCGAGGATCCCGATCAGCTCGCGATCACCGCGCGGGGAACGATCGTGGTCTGTACAACGCCGCTGTACATCGTCGACGGCGGGGTCACAGACCTGTCGCTCGGCTACATCGGCCCACTGCCGCCCGAGCCATCATCTCCGGGCGAGTCGGACTGTGATCCGCCAACAGATACGCGACACATGTCCGCCACCTGATTCGCGACAGGCTAGAAGTCTGGCGACCACCTGAGGGGCCCAGGCCAACGCACGGATCAGCCGATGTGCGGACGGCGAATCCCGCGTCAGGGACCCTTCAGCGGTTCCCCGGTCCGCACTGAAACGACCACGTCGTGGATCGCGCGGGTGACCGCGGCGGCGTGAGCTGGGTCTTCCACGAAGGAACCGTGGGTCGACCCCGACTCGACGCGATGAAGGCTGTTGGTCGACAGCGTGGCCATCTCGTTCTGAGCAGCGATCCATCCCTTGGCGTTGTCGAGTTCGGCGGTCAGGACGATCAGTGGCTTCGCATCGAGGCTGCGGAGTTCCCCGGCCGCGCCTTCGGACCGGTTCGCGACGCCGAACTCGTCGAGGAAGCCACTCATTTCCTTCCCGGTGGCGGCAGTTGCACGCGCATCGTCGCGGTATCTGGGCGGTAGATCCGAGAAGCCGGTGTCGGCGATAAGGTGCCCGACCCCCAGCCGAGAGGTCGTTGCGACCAGCGAGGACAGGTGCTTCAAGACGCTGTAAGAACTCGCCTTCTGCGGGGACACGGGGGTGCTCTTGGCGGCGGTGGAGTCGACCAGGACGAGGGCGGCGACCTCCTCGGGATATTTCGCGGCGTACGTCCTCACGTAAAGGCCGCCAAAGGAATGCCCGGCCAGGACGTACGGCCCCGGAACGTGTGCGCGATCCAGCAGATTGTGGAGATCGGTCGCGATCTGCGCACCATCGGGCGGACTCGCGGCTGGATCACTCCAGCCACGCCCCGCCCGGTCGTACACGCACACTCTGCTGTCGCTGGCCACAGCGGGTGCGATCAACCCCATCGACGCCGCGGAGCCGCCGCCACCGGGTTCAAGAATCACGGTCGGACCGCGTGAGCCAGTGCACTCCAGGTGGAGTCGGTACGGTCCCACGTCGACGAGCTGACCGCGCATGGCGACCGCGGGTTCGGTCGATTGGCGGATCGTCTCGTACGCTCCGAAGAGGGCGAAGAGCACCAGGATGATCAACACTGGGTTCAGCAGCCACACCCTGGTCCGGCTGTGCAGCGCGCGCCTGGCGCGGATCCAGACCCAGACCACCAGGACCACCAGAGCCGGCGGCCAGACCCACCCCAGCGCATCCACCATCGCGTCCGGGGCCAAGAGCACTAGCGCCCCGGACAGCGCCATGAAGATCGCCGGCGCGACAGCCCAGCGTTGTGGTTGGTCGGTGAACCGAGTAGACAGAACTGCCAGGAGCGCCCACCCGAGGGCAAAGCCGAACAGCACCATCGCGGTGGAGAAATCCACATCCACCGTGCCGACTGGGAGGAACGGGAGGATCACCGCCGCAACGAAGCCCGCGGCCAGCGATGCGGCCACGACTCCGCCAACGTGCGGGCGCCGTGGCCCCGGGCCGGCGGGCGCGGCCTGGTCGTCGCTCGTGGACGCAGTCTTGCGTCGCAACCTCATGACGGGCCACCTCGCCTTCCAGGTGTACACGCACCCGCCATCGAGCATGCGCTCGACAGCGCGGTGACGAAAGAGCCCGGCCGGATGCCCCGCATTGCCATCCGACCCTGATCGGCCATGCCCAACCTTGCTCGAACGCATGCGAACTGCGGCAGACGGGGCCGCGTGACCGGGCGCGACTATGCGACCCCGGTGTGGGCGTTCGGCACCCGGGATGGTCTCGTCGTTGCTCTGCTCTACGGCGCAAACTCCAACTGGGTGAGCGTGGCCGGGCTGACACCGACCCCCCAAACGTTCCCCCGGCCGTTGACCGGTAACAGGGCCGAACGTCCCCTCTTCGACGCGCCGCGCATGCCGTTCCGAGCCGTAGAGCGGCAGCAGATTCGGACACTGCCCGGTACCGGAAACGGTCGGCGGCCCGGAGGGGGTCCATAGCCCTGACCGCAGGAGACGTTGGACCCTTCGTACGCCCGAGAGCGGAGCGGATAATGGCAGAAAAGACGTCCTGCCCCGTTCGCTACTGGGGGAGACTCCCGGCGGCCAGGGGCCAACCGAGGGAGGTTCCCATGCGATCACTACACACACCGAGATCCCCGAAGAAGGCTCCGGCCCGCGACGGGCCGATCTCACGGACCGCGAAGTCGACCAGCCATTTTGGCTTCCACTTCCTGGAAATGTGCGCGGTCATGTGCCTCGGAGGAGGGGTCTTCATTGCCGTGTTCTTCGGCGTCGCGGCGCTGCTCGGGTTCACCGACCTGACACAGGAAGCTCCCGCACTGTCAGCGCTCATCTGCTCCGTGATCCTGGCGGGTGCGATGGTTGCCTGGATGCGGTTCCGGCGCATGGAGTGGCGGCCCACCTTGGAGATGGCCGGGTCGTCCGTGGCAGCCGGCGTGCTGCTGATTGCCGGGTACTGGATCGGCATCGTGTCGCAGCAGGCACTGGTTCCGAGCGTGTGCGGTCTGGCATGCGTTGCCATGGTCGCCGTCATGCTGTTCCGCCTGCCGCTCTACTCATCTGGCCACGCCGGCCACCATGGCGGTGCGACCTGAGCGACTGCGGGAGGCAGGTCCGGAGAGCGCTGACCGTCTCGGTGTAGGCGGCCAGGACAACTTCGCCGACGTACGCGTCAACGAGCTTCCACCACAGATCCCGTCGATCCGCGTTGAGCGGGCCTGCACTCAGAAGGTGCGCGCACACCTCGTCGAGAGTCTCAAGGCTCTCAAGACGCCAGTCGAGGCTCCGGTCGAACTCGGCGTTGACGAGTTTCACGCACTCTGTGGCGATAGCGCGCAGGCCGGCCGCGTCGACAGTCATGGCTGATAGTCCCCCACGCCTCGCATCCTTCTTCAGCAGCGGGTCGCGCGCTCCGTCAGTCCTTCAACATCCAACCGGCCATCAGTCAGGGGAACGTCCTCATCTAGCCGCGATCCGCGCTTTCACGCCGTCGCAGATCACCTGGCGGACGAGTGTCGCGCGTCAGTCGACGGAGGACACCGGGCGAGTCGGACCATCTGCCGGATTGACCTCTTAAGAATCAAGGGCGCGCCTTCGGCGCGCCTCCCGCGCGGGGTGGGCGAGCCCATGCGGCCTGCCGGCCGAACCTCGCCCACCCCGCGCGGAGAACGCACGAGGATTCCCTTTCGCAGAAGGACTCAGCAGAGTCCGAGCCCTGGCGTCTGATCGCCGGTAGCCCCGTCCCCCTGGCCGCTCGATCGTACGGCCACCACGACGCGCATCAAGAGCGCTCCGCGTCCCTACGGGATCGGCAAGCCGACTCCTGACGCGCGCCGCGCTGGCCTGGGTTTGGCAGCTATCAGGGGGACGGGGCAGGTGTGGAGATGGTCATTCGAGGACCGGGGTCTCCAGTTCCTCATCGGTCACCCTGAACTGCTCGTACAGCTCCGAAGCATCTGCCTTTCTCCGGTTGGCCGATTCCTGGAAGTAGTCCCACGGCGCTTCCGGCTGTAGTTCTCGCGGCTTGCCAGCCCGGAAGACCTGCGACTTTCCAGGTGTCACCCGCTTCAGGACTCCCGGCAGATGCTGGAGAACGACTCCGGTGGCCCGGAGGGGATCGTGACCCACCTCTTCTACGGCAAACACCGCGATCCTGGCTTTCACGATGGCGGCGATCTCGGGCGGTATCGACAGCATCCTGTAGTTGTTGGTGACTAGCCCGTGCCAACCGGTCTGATGCAGGTAGATGATCAGCTGTCGGTCGTCCAGCTCGCTCAGCCTCGGATCGATCCTGAACACGGGTTTCAGCTCTGTGTTGGAGAAGTACTCGGCGACGTCCAGGACGAACAGAGGGAAGTTCTGGTCCAATGCGAACCTCAGCCGTTCTGTCACCTCAGGCTGCAATCACAGCCGCGCTCGATAGCTGCGACTCAAGATCGATTGCCTGCTCTACAGCGATGCGGTCGATCTCGTACATGCCAGCGATCCGGTCAACGTCGAAACCCCGATCCCGTAGAGCCGCGATACTCCTGGTTGTGATCCGGGAGTGCTCGACGTGCGGCTCCCCGGCCACTTTGAGCGGGACTATCCGGAGGTGGCTTCTCGGGCGAAGTAGGTTCGGGCCGAGTAGTCCGGCCATGCGATAAGGCTTGAGCAGATCCAGGTAGTTGGCTTCGAGCTGAAGAGTCTGCGTGCCAGAGGCGTCGACGAACTCCCCTGTCGGAAGCTCGATCCAGAGCTTCCCGGTGCGATCGACGCTCAGCCCTGTCGCCGTTTGCTTCCCCAGCTCGCCGGACCACAGATCGAGACTGTGTGCCTCCATGAACTCGAGAGTCGTGCGCACCTCACGCATCGACGTTGGAGGGACCTTCGTCCCATCGTCCGCCGCCTTGGAGTGACGGAGCCAAGAGACCATACGGAGCTGGATCAAGTCGGCATACGACCACAGCTTCTCGCGAACAGATGAGATCGATGGCGTTACGACACCCTTGCGCGACCAGTCGTAGACCGTCGACAGCGGTACGCCAGCCAACGCGGCAGCCCTCGGTGCCTCATAGCAACCTTCGTCCGCAGCAAGAATCGTCGACATGTTCGGCACGCTCTGAGTATCCATGGTCCGTCGTCGCCTCACTAGGCTCGGCACGCGGCGTGCAACATCCGTGCAACTATGGATGGTCGCTCAAGGGGATTCAGGGGGACTGGCGGTCGGGCCGGAATGGCCCGATTCACGCTCAAGAAGAGTGGTCAGGGGCGGTCTCGAACCGCCGACCTTCCGCTTTTCAGGCGGACGCTCTACCAGCTGAGCTACCTGACCGGGGAGAAAGTTCGGCGGCGGTGTTTTTTACACCGCCGCCTTCTCCTGGCGACCCAGACGGGACTCGAACCCGCGACCTCCGCCGTGACAGGGCGGCACGCTAACCAACTGCGCCACTGGGCCAGATGACTCGATGATCCTACAGCATCTTCGAGGTGCTTCTGACACCGGTCTTTCGACCGTATCCCCAACGGGATTCGAACCCGCGTTACCGCCTTGAAAGGGCAGCGTCCTAGGCCACTAGACGATGGGGACTCGGACCCGCGGGAGCCGAAGCTCCAGGGACAGCCGTAAGCATAGAGGAGTTGGGCCCGGGCTCCAAAACGAGTTCCGGGACGGGCGCCGTACGCCCAGGGGGGAGGCGTACGGCGCCCTGGAATCAGCTGGTCGCGTCAGGGGCAACCAGCTGCGGGTACTGAGCAGCGAACAGCCCGAAGAAGTCGAGGGCCGGCAGGATGTTGCCCTGTGGGCGGGCCGAATCCGCGACGCTGTAGGCCCAGAGAGCGGACCGCATCCGCTGGTTCGGTGTGCCGTGGTGGCCGGCCGCGGCGAAGCCACAGTCGCCCAGCTGGTAGAACATCTGGCCGAACGCCTGCACCCGCTTCCACTGCATCGCGGCGCCGCGGGCGTGGGTGAGGAAGTACGCGCTGAACGCGTCCGCCATCAGCTCTGCCCAGCGGGATGCCTCGGGGGCGGGCAGGTCGGGCCGCATCAGGTCGTCGGAGTACTGGACCTGGTGACCGAACTCATGCGCCAGGATGGCCTGCGGTGCCACGTCACCCAGCCCGACGCGGGCGAAGCCCTCCATCACGCCGTCGCCGAAGGCGATCCGCCGCGGGGACTTGCCGTAGCCGGGGATGTCCTCACCACCCGGAGCGGCGTACGCATTGAACGTGAAGATCGGCAGGTCGCCGTACCCGAGCGCCGGGCTGTTCAGCTCGTGCGCGACCAGGTCCGCGGAGACCCGCGAAGCGGCCGGGGCGAAGCCGTAGAGAGTGGTGAAGACGCGGTAGTTCACTTCGGGGTCGAGCATGACGCGGCCGTGTGCGGGTACCAGTTCGACGTCGCCGGACGGGATGTCCCAGAACGTCTTCAGGTCGCGGATTGTGCGGTTGACCTGGTTGCTGAACTCGCCTCGCGCACCGTACGTGAACGGCCCGGTCTGCGGCAGGTACGCCGCATCCATGAGCGCCATGTTGAACAGCAGGACGTGCAGCACTGCGAGCCGCTGCTCGAAGGTCCAGTTCGTCGGGTCGGGCAGGATCGCGGACACCACCGCCGGAGTGGCGTCGGAGCATTCGTACTGTGTCGGGTCGATCGCATGCAGTACGGCGTCCTGCGCCGGGTTGTCCTTCAGTCCGAGCTTGGCCTTGACGGCCTCGGCCCGCTCGCGCATCGCCGGCAGGTTGTCGACGATCTGCTGGACCTCTGGGGACAGTTGCTGCGGTACGGCGAGATGCACGACAGGGGCCGCGGTGGCGCCGGACGGGGTCGCGAGACCGAGCGTGAGGCCTAGAGCGGCGACCACGGGCCAGATCAGGCGTTTTCTCATCGGGGACTCCTGGAAACGCGTGGGGATTGGGCGGCATCAGTATTTGCCGGGTGTAGCGGGCACTACGAGGGCTCGGGCTGTCAGAAACCGGCATGGCGAGAACCTGTCGCCCGGTGATACACAGGGGCATGGAAGCGCTCCAGGGCCTGGGTCTCTCGTCCGGCGCGGAGGCGGTGTTGCTCGACCTGCTGCAGAATCCGGAGACCGCCCCGGCAGACCTGGCCGCCCGCCACGACGACCTCGATGGAGCGCTCTGCGAGCTGGCTGACCTCGGCCTGGTCGAGCGGACCGCTGACGCCGTGGTGGTCCGGCCGCCACGCCTCGCGCTCGGTGCACTCGCGGAGCGCCACACCCAGCAGGCCGCGCTGGCCCGGGACAGCGCTGAGCTGCTCTCCGAGCTCTGGAAGGCGGCCACCGGCAAACCGGACTACCTCGAGGTCCTGCCGACGTACGCCGCCGCGCAGGCCGTCCTGAACTCGGTCCAGACCGACGCCCAGGAGCAGGTCCGGGCCATGACCATGGGCAACATCGCCGCCCGCGAGCTGCGGATCGTGGACGGCATGTTCGACGCACTCGAGCGGGGTGTCCGGTACGACGTGATCTATGGCGCCCACGTCCTCCAGGACGCCAACGCGCTGCACCTGGTGCAGGCGTGCATCGAGGCCGGTGAGCAGGCTCGGGTGTTCCCGCACGTGCCGCTCAACATCACCATCGTCGACGACCGGTGGGCGCTCGTCGGGGCACGGGCAGAGGTACGTCGAGGGCCGGAGTTCGTGGCCATGGTGGTGCACGACTCGCCGCTGCTGGGTGGGCTCGCCCGGATCTTCGAGGCGCTCTGGCGGATCGCCGTACCGATCACCGGCGGGACCGAGCTGAACGACGTGAACGCTGGTCCCAGCCTGGATGCGAAGCGGCTGCTGACCTATCTGAGCGCAGGACTGACCGACGAGTCGATCGCCCGTGAGTTCGGGGTCAGCGAGCGTACGATCGCGCGCCGGATCGGCCGGCTGCAGGAGGCGCTCGGGGCGCAGACCAGGTTCCAGCTCGGCGTCCAAGCGTCCCGTCAGGGCTGGCTTTAGGTCACTACGCTGGCAGCGTGATCGAGATGAGCCGGGCCGACTTCGAGCTGCTCGTGTCGCAGGCGCTGGACGAGGTACCCGAGGAACTCGCGGGGCTGATCGACAACGTGGCGATCTTCGTCGAGGACGAGCCGCCTGCTGGGGACCGCGAGCTGCTCGGGATCTACGAGGGCATCCCGCTGACCGAACGCGGGCACTACTACGGCGGCGTACTGCCGGACCGGATCACCATCTACCGCAACCCGACGCTGCGGATCTGCGACACCTTCGAAGACGTCGTCGACGAGGTGAACATCACCGTGGTGCACGAGATCGCCCACCACTTCGGCATCGATGACGCCCGTCTGCACGAGCTGGGCTACGGCTGAGCGGTTGCCACTTGCTGCAATAAGCGGGACGAAGTCACCTCGTTGAGGTAGCCTCAGGCGGCCGGAATCGGGGCCGGCCCACTCCGCTTTGAACGATCAAGTGAGGCTTTCGCAGTGAGCGATCCCCAGCCGCCCGCCTGGAATCCCGAGAACGACCAGACCCGTGCGTACGGCGCACCGCCACCACCGCAGTACGGCACTCCACCCCAGCAACCGCAGTACGGCGCCCCGCCCGAGCAGTACCAGTACGCCGGTCCGCCGCCACCACCGCAGTACGGCGCTCCATCCCAGCAGCCGTACTACGGCCAGCCGCACCAACCGCCTCAGCACGGGCACCACCAGCAACCGGCCAAGCGCAAGGTTCCGTGGTTGCTTGCCGGTGGCATCGCTCTGGTGCTGGCGTTGATCGGTGGCGCGGGGATTCTCCTCGCGACTCGCGGTGGTGATGAGGCCGCAGCCGGCGATCCGATGCCGACCGCCACGTACTCCGACGGCTTGACGACTGGCAGCCCGTCGCCGACCCAGATCCCGTCACCCACCGCGCCCCCGTCGTACACACCCGAACCGACCCCGACTCCCGTTCCGTCGCCGGAGCGGCGCCGGACGCTGCGGGACATCGACGAGGGCATCAAGGTGTACGACGACGTCTATGTCAAGCCCGCGACGGGTTGGCGCAAGGACCGCTCGACGCAGTACTCGGTCGCGCTCGGTGCGCGGAACCGCCCGGGCGCTGTGATGGTGGTGGTCAGCCCTGTCGGTTACCCGGCACGCGTCGCGGTTGGGTCGGTCGCGCAGGCGTTGATCACCGCCGATCACCTCAAGGGGGTTCGGAAAGCACCCGCCAAGGCTGTCAGCCCAGCGAATTCGAACATCGGCAGCCAGGCCCAGCTGTCCTACTCGGGCCGCTACACCGCGGCGAACGGCGCTGTCTTCTCGCTCGTCGCCAAGTGCACGACGATGACCGGCGTCGAATCGATCCACAACGTGACTGTCACGCTGTGCGTCGCGGCCCGCAAGGACGCCCAGGAAGCGGTCTTCCGCGACGGTGACCGCATGCTGGCATCCATCGCCCGGTCGATCTGATGTCGCTGCAGCAGAGCCCGGTCCGTGGCGGCAGAGTCGCCCTCCTGGCCGGCGGTCTCGCCGTGCTGCTCGTCGGCGTCTTCGCGGCCGCCGGCCAGTTGGCGCGAAAGGTCGAGCCGACCGAGTCCCTGGCGGCCGCACCCACGACACCACCGCCGACGGCCGCACCCACGACTCCATCGGCGAAGGCTGTGCCGACAGTTCCGGCTGTGACGCCGTCCCGTAACCCCCGACGGCAGCCGGACGTCGATCGCGGGAATCCCCTGGACGAAGGCATCTTCGTCGAGATCGCCGTCGGCTGGACCCGGGTGCAGGCCTACGCCTCGGGCATGAGTCTGTTGTCGTGGGACCGCGGCGCCGCCGCGTTCTTCTCCTTGTCGGTGAACCCGATGTCGTCACGCCCGTTGCTGCGTCCCGATGCAACGTCGTTCGCGGAGACCCAGGGGATCCACGGATTCCGGGCCGGCCCGGTCCGGGCGTTGCCGCTCCCCAACCTCAACGTCGTCGAAGCGGCGTCGATCAGCTTCACCGGCCGGCGCCGGATGGACGACGCGACGTACTCACTGAGCGGCGAGTGTGTACGGCTGCGCGGCGATCCGGCGGTGAACGACGTGAGCCTGAGCGTCTGCTGGGCCGCCTACGTGCAGGACCTCGACACGGTGCGTGCGGAGGTCCAGCAGATGATCAGCTCCGCCGCCGGGTCGATCTAGGAACGCGAGAAGAGCAGCTTCCAGGGCATCAGGGCGGACTCGAGCTGGACCTTGAGGCTCATCTTCGACACGCCCTCGGTGCGCTCCTCGAACCGGATCGGGACCTCGGCGATCCGCAGGCCGCGCTTGACGGTCCGGTAGTTCATCTCGACCTGGAACGAGTACCCGTTGCTCTCGATCGTGCTCACGTCGATCCAGCGCAGCGTGTCCGCCTTCCAGGCCTTGAACCCGGCGGTGGCGTCCTTCACGTGCAGCCGCAGCAGCGCGTTCACGTAGAAGTTGGCCCATGCGGACAGCGCCCGCCGGTGCCAGCCCCACTCCGCCGCGGCTGAGCCGCCCTCGACGTACCGGGACCCGATCACCAGGCCGGCATCCGTCGTACGCAGCGTCTCGACCATGGTCGGGATCACCGAGGCCGGGTGGGACAGGTCCGCGTCCATCTGGATGACGATGTCGGCACCCTCGTCCAGAGCACGGGTGATCCCGGCGATGTACGCGCGGCCGAGCCCGTCCTTGACGGTCCGGTGCAGTACGCCGACCCGCTCCGGCGACTCCTTCGCCAGCTCGTCGGCGACGTCACCGGTGCCGTCGGGGGAGTTGTCGTCGACGACAAGCATCTCCAGGCCGGCCAGGTTCAGGTCGGACAGCAGCCCGGCCAGCACAGGCAGGTTCTCCCGCTCGTTGTAGGTCGGCACGACGACCACGATCTTGCTCAGCTCACCCATGGCTTTCCTTTGTCGGAGACACCGGACGCTATCGCATCACCTGTCCAGGGTCGTACAGGTGACCTCACGAACCGCAGTCTGCCGCACGCCGGCCGGAACCGGCGTATCGGCCCGCGCCGGCCAAACAGATTGCCGTCGGCAACAATATCGGGTCAGAGGCTGCTGAGGGCTTCCTGGATGGTCGAGAAGATCTGGAACTGGCCGCCGAGGCCGGTGACCGCGAGGGGGCGGTCGACCGGGCGGCCGACGCCGACCAGGGCGAGGGTGATGTTGTGCTCGCCCGCCAGGTTGCGGGCTTCGACCAGGTTGCCGAGGCCGGCGGAGCTGCAGAACGTCACGGCGGAGACGTCGATCAGCACCAGCCGGGCCGGCGGGGCGACCGCCGCACGGATCGACTCGGACGCGAAGTCCGTGGTCGCGATGTCGATCTCACCGGACAGCCGGACCAGCAGGACGCCGGGCTCCAGCTCCTCGGTCACAGAGTCGAAAGTGGTCCTGATCATCTCGCCGTCCGGCTCTGGGTGGCTGGTCACGCCGGTATCTCCCCCGGGGGTGTTGCGCCACGAACGTCGGTCGGTCCTGGCGGATGGAACTGCCGTGTACTCACCGTATGCCCCAAGGCGCGCACGGTACAACGGGTGTGGTGCGGATGACCCCGGAGCGTGACCTGCTATGTAAGCGCTGCCAGTACAAGCGAGCAGTCAAACAAACGCAGGATCCACACCCAGTGATAGACAAGTTCCCATGGGTGCACTCGACGGCAAGGCGGCGCTGGTCACCGGTGGATCGCGCGGCATCGGCGCGGCGATCGTACGGCGGTTGGCGGCGGACGGCGCTGTGGTCACCTTCAGCTATGCCAGCAGCGAGGCCGCGGCAGCGGACGTGGTCGCCGAGGTGAAGGCGGCCGGTGGTGAGGCGATCGCGGTCCAGGCCGACCAGGCCGATCTGACCACCATCGACGACCTGTTCGACCGTGCGACCGTGCCGACCGGGTCTCTCGACATCTTTGTCTGCAACGCGGCCCAGGCGGCGGTGAAGCCGATCGCCGACGTCACCGAGGACGACTACGACCATTTGTTCGCGACCAACGTCAAAGGGCCGTACTTCGCCATCCAGCGCGCCGGCCGGACCCTGCGCGACGGCGGCCGGATCATCGCGATCTCCACCCTCAACACCGCCGTACCCGGTCCGGGCATCTCGCTGTACGCCGCCAGCAAGGGAGCGCTCGAGCAGTTCGTCAAGGTCGCCGCTCGTGAGTACGGCGCCCGCGGGATCACCGCGAACACGGTGTCGCCGGGGGCGACCGACACCGACATGTTCCACCAGGAGAACCCGCCGGAAGCCAAGGATGCACTGGTCGGGATCACCGCACTCGGCCGGATGGGTGAGCCCGCCGAGGTGGCGGACGTGGTCGCCTTCCTGGCCGGCCCGGACAGTCGCTGGCTGACCGGCCAGAACCTCCTCGCCACCGGAGGGCTGCTGATCTGAGTACCCAGGAGTTGCTCGCCGAAGTCGACGCCGCGGGTGATCCCGCGGTGGCGGAGGTGTTGTCGCGGTACTTCCAGCTGCAGGCCGGCGGCTACGGGTACGGCGACCGGATGATCGGCGTGAAACTCTCGACGATCCGCGGCATCCTCAAGCCCTACCTGCGCGCGGATCTCCCGCTGCCCGAGCTCGAGCAGGCCCTCACCAGCCCGGTCCACGAGCACCGGCTGGCCATCCTCTGTCTGCTCGCCGACCGCGCGTCCCGCAGTCTCAAGCCGCGTACGGCGAACCCGGCCGAGCTCACCGCGATCCACGAGCTCTATCTGCGCAGTACGGCGTACATCAACAACTGGGACCTGGTCGACTGCAGTGCCCCGCAGGTCGTCGGCGGCTATCTGCTCGACAAGCCCAGGGACGTCCTCTACACACTGGTCCGCTCGACGTCACTGTGGGAACGCCGGATCGCGCTGATCGCGACGCAGTTCCTGATCGGCGTCGGGCAGACCGCGGACACGTACGCACTCGCCGCCGAGGTGCTCGGCGATCGCGAGGACCTCATCCACAAGGCGTCCGGGTGGATGCTGCGCGAAGCCGGCAAGCGCGTCTCCGAAGCCGAGCTGCTCGCGTTCCTCGACCAGCACGCGACCCAGATGCCGCGCACGATGCTCCGCTACGCGATCGAGCGTCTCGACCCCGTGGTCCGCAAGCATTACCTCGCACTCCGCTGAGCGAGATTTGTCGACAAGTCAGCTCGAGGACGGCGACGACGCAGCGCTGTCGGCGTACGGCGGGGCCTCCAGGGCGCAATGGGTGTGGTGGTGGACGCGGACCGGGGCCTTGCCCGGCCGCTTCTTCGGCTCGGCCAGGGTGATCCACGCGGTCGCGCCGCCGGCCGCGGCCAGGATCGCCGAGATCCACAGCGCTTCGCCGAACCCCTCCTGAAAGGCAACCGGATCGCGGTAGGTGTCGCCGGTGATCCCGGCCGCCACCGGGATCGCCGCGACCGCCATCAGTTGCGCCGACCGGGCGACCGCGTTGTTGACGCCGGAGGCGATCCCGGCGTGGTTGTCCGTCACGGACGACAGGACGGTCGCGGTCAGCGGGGCCACCGTCGCGACCAGGCCCAGCCCGAGCACGACCACGGACGGCAGGACAGTGGTGAAGTACCCGGAGCCCGGTTCGATGCGCAGCATCAGGAGGAACCCGACCGCCATCAGCGCCGGCCCGACCGTCATCGGCAGCCGAGCCCCGATCCGATCGGACAAACCACCGGCGTAGCCGGACAGGGCGAGCATCAGCAGGGTCATCGGGAGGAGGGACGCGCCGGCCCAGAGCGCGCTGTAGCCGAGCACGGTCTGCAGGTAGACGACGAGCAGGAAGGTCGACGTGCCGAGGGCGCCGTACACGGCGACGGTGACCAGGTTGGCGCCGGTGAAGCGCCGGTTGGCGAAGATGCCGGGCGGCAGCATCGGGTGCGCGCTGCGACGCTCGACCTCGACGAAGGCAACGAACGCGACCACGCCGATCGCCAGGCTGATCAGGACCACCGGATCACCGATCCCGCGCTCGCCGGAGCTGATCAGGCCGAAGGTGAAGCCGGCCAGACCGACCGTCGCCAGCACCGCGCCGGTGATGTCGAGCTTGCCGGCTGCCTCCTCGTCGCGGGTCTCGGGCACGTGCCGGAGCGTGACCAGGACGGTCACCGCCGCGACCGGCGCGTTGAGCAGGAAGATCAACCGCCAGGAACCGTGGTCGACCAGGCTGCCGCCCACGAACGGGCCGACCGCCGCGGCCACCGAGGTGAGGCCGGACCAGGTGCCGACCGCCTTGGCGCGATCGGCCCGCCGGAACGACGTCTGCAGGATGGCCAGGCTGCCAGGCGTGAGCAGCGCACCGCCGATGCCCTGCAGGATGCGGCCCGCGATCATCACCTCGAGGGTGGGCGCGACCGCGCACAGCATCGACGCGACCGCGAACCAGATCACCCCGATGACGTACGTACGCCGCCGCCCGAGCCGGTCACCGAGCGAACCGGCGAGCAGGACCAGGGAGGCGAGCATCAGCATGTAGCCGTTCACGATCCACTGCAGACCCTCGATGTCGGCGTTCAGGTCCTCGCCCATCGCCGGCAGCGCGACGTTCACCACCGTGCCGTCCAGGAACGCCATGCCCGATCCCAGCGCCGTCGCGGCCAGCACCCACCGGCCCCGGCTGGTCCCCAACGCGATCTGCTCGCTCATGGGGGTCAGACTACGGCCGGTATCAGGCTCAGTGGGGCAGATTCAGCTGGAGTACGACGAGGGCCTGACTGGCCGGGATGTTGGGCAGGATGCCGAGCTTGGGCGGGTCGCCGACCGCGCACCGGGTGTCGGTCATCAGCGGACAGACCGCGTTGAGCAGCCCACTGGTGACGGTGAAATCGGTCGGCAGCGTCCCGTCGGCCGTCGAGGTGAGTGGCCGGATCGCCGCGCCGGCCCGATCCGCCGTCGACGGTGTGGCGCGGACCGATGAGCCGGCCAGTCGATAGGTCAGCCGGATCCTGGTGGCCGCGGTCGTCAGTGGTACGTCGGCCGCGCTGCTGAGGGTGGTCTGCTCGAGCGGGATGGACTGGTCCTGGGCGACCAGCTTCAGGTTCGTCGCTCGGGGAGTGGTCTTGGCCATCATCCCGGGCAAGTGCTCACCCGACGACGGCAACTGCAACTGCAGGATGTTCGTGGCCTCGAGCAACATCAGGTCCTCGGTGACGTCGAACGACCCGTCCGGGCGCGGTACGGCGACCAGCCTGATGCCGGGCTTGGTCACACCGGGACCGGGGCTGACCGACACGGTCGGCGTCGGCGTCGCGTTGACCGGTCCAGAACCCCCGCTGTCGATCCCGGGGCTGGGCGCGACCGGGGTGGCGTTCCCGTCCGAGCAGGCGGCGGCCGCGCTGAGCCCCAGCGTCAGCGCGACCGCCGCCAGCACCCGCACTGCCCTGCGGCCGGCGCTGAGATCCTCCACCCCCGATGAGGCGCTCGGGAGGAGCTCACGTTCCGGAGCACCGGGATCCGACATGAGTAACCGCCCCCAAACGGTCCTGGCCGTTTCCTCTGGTGGCCGGAACGGACTTGGGCATACGATACGCCCGAATTAGTGGGGTTCGGCAATTACTGCCGTGTTTTTCCGTGAGCTTCGGAGGGGGCGCAGAATGGGGAAACGGAGCGTGTCCGGACAATTCCGGGCGGTATCAAGTGGGGTATTTTCGAGAATTCGGGGTCCGGTAATTCGAAGGGTGATTCCGGTGCTGCTGGCGGTGACGGTCGCGGGGGCGCCGGCAGTTCTGGCGGCACCTGCCCAGGCCGCGGCCGGTGCCAACCTGTACTTCGTCCAGGGCCTGCCCGGACGCACCCTGGACATCAGCATCGACGGGCGCCAGGTGGCCACCGGGGTCGCAGGCGCGAAGCTGATCGGGCCGTTCGGGGTTGCCGCCGGCAAGCGGACGATCACTGCCAGGCAAGGCGGAAAGGTGGTCATCCAGCGCGAGGTGACGGCCGGCTCCGGTGCCAGCCTCGACGTCGTCATCCACCAGCCGGTCTCGCCGACCGGGAACCCGTTGATCACGACGTACGCGAACAACCTGAACGCGGTGCCCAAGGACAAGGCCGGGCTCCGGGTCGCGCACGACGCGGCGGTGGGACCGGCAGACATCCGGGTCAACGGCGAGGTGCTGTTCGCCAATGTGGCGAATGGTGAATCGCTCGACGCCGTCGTTCCGGCCGGGACCTACAAGGTCGACATCGTTCCCGCGGGGGCGACTTCACCCGTTGTTCTCGGTCCGTTGGATCTGCCGGTGAAGGCCGGATATCTGACCCGCGTATTCGCGATCGGGGCACCGAGCCTGGAGACGATGACGGTGGCACTCGGAACGATCAAGGTCCCGGCGACGGGATCGGACAAGCCCAAACTGGTGAACACCGGAACCGGAGGGCAGGCGGCAGAGCTTGACCAGGCGCGAAACTCTGCCGAGTCCAACGAGTCCGGCCTCTGGGTCGTGGTGTTCCTGGCCGGGATGCTCGCGGCCGTGGTGACGGTCCGGAAGGTCGCTGGAAAGAGGGTCCGTCGCTGAAACGGTGGCTGATCAGCTCGGTGCTGTGCTGTCTGGTCCTGGCGGGTTGCACCGCGAGGGCCGACAGTGCGGTGTCCGGCACCGGTACGGGCGACGGCACTTCAACGCCGGCGCCGTCGTCCGTCCCGGGTTTCACCGGCGAGATCACTCCCACGATCCCGCTGCCGTCCGATCCGATCTCCGCACCACCCGGCCGGGTGGGGACGCCGGCCCCGAGCCAGCGGATCCGCTTCATCCCGCAGCAGGTCGTGCTGCCCGGAGGCGCGACGGCTCCGGTGCTTCGGGCAACGACTGTCAACGGTCAGCTCGAGGTGCCCGCCGAGGCCAAACGGGTCGGCTGGTGGGACGGCGGCGCCGAGGCCGGTGATCCGTTCGGCTCGGTGGTCCTGGCCGGTCATGTGGACACCAAGACCGAAGGTCTCGGCTTCTTCGCGCGGTTGCGGCGCGTGAAGCCGGGGGAGGTCGTCGTACTCCATGGCTCCGGCCACACGGCGTCGTACAAGGTCGCCTCGATCGCGTCGGTGCCGAAGGACGCGCTGGCGACGAAGAGTGGCGCCTTCACCCAGACCGGTGGCCATCGGCTGGTCCTGATCACCTGCACCGGCGCGTACGACGCCTCCCGCGGCGGCTACGAGGACAACCTGGTCGTCACCGCGACCGCACTCGGTCTGGCGAAGTAGGCTCGGCCGTCATGGCCAGGTATTTCGACGTTCACCCGGAGAATCCGCAGCGGCGGTCGATCGGGCAGGTAGTGGACCTGCTGCGCGACGGCGGGCTGATCGCGTACCCGACCGACTCGTGTTTCGCGCTCGGCTGCCAGCTGGGGAACCGGGACGGGATCGACCGGATCAAGACGATCCGGCACCTGGACGACCGGCACCACTTCACACTGGTGTGCCAGGACTTCGCCCAGCTCGGGCAGTTCGTGCACATCAGCAACGCCGTCTTCCGTTCGATCAAGGCGGCGACGCCCGGCAGCTACACGTTCATCCTGCCGGCCACCAAGGAAGTCCCGCGCCGGTTGCTGCACCCGAAGAAGAAGACGGTCGGCGTACGGATCCCGGACCATGTGGTCACCCAGGCCCTGGTCGCCGAACTCGGCGAACCACTCGTCTCCAGCACTTTGCTGCTGCCCGACCACGAAGAGCCGATGACGCAGGCCTGGGAGATCAAGGAAGAGCTCGACAACCAGATCGACGCCGTCATCGAGGGTGAGACCGGCACCGAACCCACCACGGTCATCGACTTCTCCGACGACGTACCCGAGATCGTCCGCGTCGGTGCGGGGGACCCCGGACCGTTCGAGTGAGCTCTTGCGGTTGGCAAGTTCGTGCCCGATGGTGGCGGATGGAAGTCAATCGGTAACGCATCCTCACCCGCCCCGGAGGAGCCATGAAACGTCTCGTGTTCGCGCTGCTCGCCCTTGTCCTGCTGGTTGGCCTGCCGGCCCCGGCGTACGCGTATGCCAACGCCTTCTTCCCGACCCAGAGCAGTGGGAATCGTGGAGCCGACGTCCAGGCGATCCAATTTCTGCTGCAGTACAACGGGCAGTCGGTCGCCGCGGACGGGGTGTTCGGTGCGACCACAGTCGCGGCGGCCAAGGCGTTCCAGACAGCCAAGGGACTGGGCGTCGACGGGATCGTCGGACCGCAGACGTGGACGGCCTTGGCGCCGACGATCCGGTCAGGCGACAACAACGCGGCGGTGAAGGCTCTGCAGGTCGAGTTGAACGCGAAGCGGCGGCTGAGCCTGGCCGTCGATGGAGTGTTCAGTACGGCGGTCCGCGACGCGGTGGCGGCGTTCCAGTCGCACGCCGGGATCGGCGCGGACGGGATCGTCGGCCCGATCACCTGGCGCAACCTCGCCTGGCACTACGACTACCCGGACTTCACGGCGAACCTGTGCGACCAGGATCCGGACGGCAACGGTACGGCGGCCAACTGGGCCACCGCGGCCGCGGTCGCCGAGCTCGAACAGGGCGCGAGATCCTTCGCCTCCACCGGGCAAGGCCAGGTCCCGTACGGCGATGCCGGTTTCGAGCACGGTGGTGACATCCCCGGCCACGGCAGTCACGACGTGGGGATGGACATCGACATCTGGCCGATCCGCACCGACAACGGCCAATGCACCGCGGGCCGGATCACCTGGCAGTCGGCGACGTACGACCGCGCGGCCACCCGCCAGCTCATCCAGTCCATCAAGGCGGCGGCGCCGGGTCACGTCCGCATCATCTTCTTCAACGACCCCACCCTGATCAACGAGGGCCTGACCACCGAGTGGCCCGCCCACGACAACCACCTCCACGTTCGCTTCTGCGAAAAGGTCCACCCGAACTCGCTCTACACCTGCTGACATAGTTGGGGCTGTGACCACACTCGACCTGTCGCCCGACGAACTGCTCACCACCACCCGCACGGTGCGGAAGCGGCTCGATCTGGAGAAGCCTGTTCCGCTCGAGCTGATCCGGGAGTGCATCGAGATCGCGTTGCAGGCGCCGTCGGGGAGTAACCGGCAGACCTGGCACTGGCTGGTGATCACGGATGCGGAGAAGCGGGCGGCGATCGGGGAGTACTACCGCCTCGCGGTCGAGAAGTACCTGGCCGGCTCCGGAGCCGCCGGCAAGTTGTACGCCGACGATCCGGTGCGCGGGCCTGTGCAGCGCAGGGTCGGGGACAGCGTGGCCTACCTGGGTGAGCGGATGGGCCAGGTCCCCGTGCTGGTGATCCCGTGCATGACGGCCACCTCGTTGCCCGCCGGGAACCAGGCCGGCCTCTGGGGCTCGATCCTGCCGTCCGCGTGGAGCTACATGCTCGCCGCCCGGGCCCGCGGACTCGGTACGGCGTGGACCACGTTGCACATGACTTACGAGCAAGAGGTCGGCGAGCTGCTCGGATTGCCCGAAGATGTCCGGCAGACGGTGCTGATCCCGACGGCGTACACGATCGGCACGAACTTCAAGTCCGCACCCCGTCAGCCAGTCGACGAGGTTCTGCACCTCGACACCTGGTAGGTCAGGAGGCGGCCATCTCCTCGATGGTCAGGCCGCTCAGGACCGAGCGTGGTTCGGCGACGGTCAGGTCGAGTGCCGGGTCGGCCGCGTCGTCGCGAACCTTGACCAGCAGCCAGTCTTCGCCGGTACGGGTGAAGGCCCAAGCACCGTTCAGTTTCACCCCGTGCAACTGCACCTTCAGATGCCCGCGCTCGATCGCCACCGCCGGATCCACCAACTGCCGGCGATCGTCCCGGGTCAGGTTGGTGAAGACGCCCGCGTCCCAGACGATCACCGCGCCACTGCCGTACTGACTGTCCGCGATCACACCTTCGTACGACGCGTACTCCAGATCATGGTCCGTGGTGAACACCGCGAGCCGCTTCACGGTCGGGTCCAGCGACGGCCCGCGCGGAACCGCCCACGACTTCAGTACGCCGTCCACCTCGAGCCGGACGTCGTAGTGCAGCCGCCGGGCATCGTGCAGCTGCACCACGAAAATGGGCCTGGACGACGTCAAGCGGCGGCTGCCGCGGGGTACTCGATCCGGTCCCGGAGCACCTCGAGGATGTCGCGGAGCAGCCGGGAGACCTGCATCTGGCTCACTCCGATCTCGGCGCCGATGTCCGCCTGGGTCTGTTCCTCGATGAACCGCAACGCCAGGATCCTACGCTCGCGCGGCTCCAGGCTGCTCAGCGCCTGTTCGAGCATGGCGACGGTCTCCAGCCGCTCGTACGCCGTGTCGTCGGAGGCGAGGGACTCGCCCAGGTTCGCGGCCGCGTCCCCCTCGAGCGGACGGTCCAGCGACATCACCGCGAAGCAGCCGTCCGCGGCGAGCGCGGCCGACACGTCCTCGACGTCGCTGCCGATCGCCTCGGCCAGCTCCGGCGCCGTGGGCTCGCGGTGGAGCTCCTGGAACAGCCCGGCCCGGACCGCGCCGATCGACCCCTGGAGCTCCTGAAGCCGCCGCGGGATCCGGACGGTCCAGGAACAGTCGCGGAAGTACCGCTTCACCTCGCCCCGGATCGTCGGTACGGCGTACGCCAGGAACGGGGTGTCCGTGGCCGTGTCGTAGCTGTGGGCGGCCTTGACCAGGCCCAGGGAGGCAACCTGGTCAAGGTCGTCCGCTTCCACGCCACGGCCACGGAAGCGCATGGCGATACTGCGGGCGATGCCGAGGTTGAGCTCGATCGCTTGATCCAGGAGGGCCCGGCGGACGTCGGCGTCGGCGCTGGCCGCGCGGCGGGTGAGCAGGGATCGGGTTTCCTCGTCTCGCCGGTCGGCCGGATCGGCCGTCTGATCGGCGGTGGTGCTGAGTGGTGCGGTGTTCATCTGTTCTGACCTCGCGCGACGGGAATGTCACGGCGCGGCACATGGTCTGGACCGCGGTCAGGAGCATGCTCTGACATTCCTACCCCAGGATAGGGCGGTTATGCGTCGGCCGGCTGTCCTTTCCGAGCAATCTGAATTACCGCTAACGGTGCGTCACTTAGCGGTTGTAGGGTGGCCTTTGGTTGGGAAGCCAGCCCCCCGACGTTGGCTTTGTTCCCTTGCGAGGGCGACGATGACCGAACTCCAGCACCACCCCAGCGCAGTACGACGTCACTCCACTCCCTCCGCCCCTGTCCAGAAGTCAGGTGCCATGCCAGTAGCCACTTCTCCGGTCCGGCCAACCGCCGTCCAGGTCCGCATCGGCGGCCGCTGGATCGCGGGCCAGGAACTGGGCCGCCGGACCGGGACGGCCGGGGCCGACGAGGTTCTCGTCAGCCACCACGGCCATCTCGTCTGGGTCGACCAGCAGTCGGTGCGCGAATCCTAGGAAGCTGAATCCCCTGACAGATAAGGCTGATTCAGCAGAGAGATTTCGCAACCAGGTTGCCGATCTCGATCGCCGACGCCGACTGCGCCGGGTCGAACAGCGCCCGAGTGAAGGCGAACGCAACGCCTGAGCGCGTATCGGCCCAGGCGACACTGCCACCCATACCCGGCATGCCGAACGTCGTCGGACTCTCCTCGGCCGTCGAGCCGAGCCGTCCGATCGCGTAACCCATCGCCCACGTTCCGTCGTTGCCCAGCAGTTCGTCCGGCCCGGTGAACACGGGTCCCGTGACGTCGGCGACCCGTTCCGGCCGAATCAGTCGAACACCGTCGACCTCGCCGATCAGAGCGGCGTACAGCTTGGCGATGCCGCGGGCAGTCAGGAAGCCGCTGGACGGACGCTCGGCGGCGAGCACCTCCGGGTGACCGTTGAAATGCGCTGCCCGTGGGAGCACTTCGGGCGGTGTGACCTTCGCGAACAGTCCCGCCAGCATTGCGAACGTCTCCTCGGCCCCGTCCGGTTCGACGAGCGTGGCGACGCGGGATTGCTGGTCCAGCGGTACACCGATGTAGACCTCGTCCGCGATCCCCAGTGGCTCGGCGATGTCCCGCAGTACGTCGGAGATCCGCCGGCCGGTTGCCCGCCGGACGATCTCGCCGACCAGATAGCCGAAAGTCTCGGCGTGGTAGGTCATCTTGGTGCCCGGCTCCCACCAGGGCTCGGCGGAGGCAAGGTACGACGTGATCGTCGTCCACCGGGTCGTGTCCTCGACCGTGGTTCCGGGTGCGAGGGCCGGTAGTCCGATCGAGTGGGTCAGCACATGTCGCAGGGTTGCCTTCTCCTTGCCATTCGCCGCGAATTCGGGCCAGACATTCGCGATCGGGGCGTCGTACTCGAGAACACCGCGGTCGACCAGCACGTTGGCGACGGTCGCGGTGGCCGCTTTGCCGGTGGATGCACTGTAGAAAAGGGTGTCCGACGTGGTCCCGGCCGTCGCGTCGACGATTAGCTCACCCTGCTGATAGACCGCCACCTGCAGCCCGAGCTCGGTCGCCACGAGTTCGTCGAGCCGCTGCTGGATCTGATCCTGAAGGTTCGTCACATTTCTCATCCTGTCTCTCTCGGTGCCCTTTCACAGGATGGTCGGAGCGGGAATGGCGTTCTTGACGTGATGGCGATGACAGACTGCGGTGGTGGAGTTGCGGCAGCTGGAGTACTTCGTGGCGGTGGCGCACGAGCGGAGCTTCACGTTGGCGGCCCGGCGGCTGCACGTGGTGCAGAGCGCGGTGAGCGCCGCGATCGCCGCGCTGGAACGGGATCTGAAGGTCACGCTGTTCGAGCGCAGCGCCCAGCGCGTGGTGCTGACAGAAGCCGGTACGGCGTTCCTCCCGGAAGCGCTCGCGGTGATGGACGCGGTCCAAGGGGCTCGTGATGTCGTCGACGAGCTCGGCTCCGGGATGCGTGGATCCGTCCGCGTCGGCCTGCTGCCGGGCCTCGGGCTGATCGACCTCCCGGCCGCGGCTGGTGAGTTCCGCCGGCGCTACCCGAACGTCGAGCTGCAACTGCGGGTCGACGCCGAGGGGTCGGCCGGTGTCATCGTCGCGCTGCGGAACGGAGACATCGACGTCGGTTTCCTCGGGATCGCGGCCGGCAGCGTGCCGCGCGAGCTGACCGCGTGGGAACTGCTCCGGGTTCCCCAGGTTCTCGCGGTCCCGGTCGGGCACCGGCTCGCGCGCCGGCGGACGGTGACGCTGGCCGACCTCGCCGACGAGGCGTTCGTGGACTTCCCGCCCGGGTTCGGCACCCGGACGCTGATCGACCAGCGGTTCGAGGCGGCCGGGCTGTCGCGGCACGTGGTGGTCGAGGCGCTCGGGATCGAGAACGGTGTCCAGTTCGTGGCGCATGGCGTCGGCCTCGGCGTCCTGCCCGGGTACGCCGTGGCCGGCGTCGACGCGATCCGCGTCGTACCGATCAAGGACGACTCGTTCCAGTGGTCGCTGTACATGGCCACGTTGAAGAAGCGGAAGCCGACCGCGGCGCTGCGGGCTCTGCTCGGCCTGGTCAGTACCCACTTGCGGCAGCCGCCGGGCACGGAACTCGGCGAGGACGTGAATCAACAGAAGTGATCCCCCGGAAGGGCAGTTGGATCAATGAGGTTGATTTACCCATCGACTTGAGTCGTTGGACTTGATGCATCGGTCGCAGCAAGATCTTTGGTGTCAGCAAGACACCGAGATCGAGGAGCAGGACGATGACCGAGAACACCACCGCCGGACGGGTCGCCATCGTGACCGGGGGATCGAGCGGAATCGGCCGTGAGGCCGCTGCCCGCCTGGGCCGGGACGGCTACGCGGTGGCGATCGTGTACGCCAGCAACCAGAGCAACGCCGAAGAAGCCGTCAAGGAGGTCGAGCAGGCGGGTGGCCGGGCGATCGCGGTCCAGGCCGACGTCGCCGACGAGACCGCGGTGGCCGCGCTGTTCGACCGGACCGAGCAGGAGTTCGGCGGAGTCGACGTGGTCGTGAACGCCGCTGGGATCATGCCGCTGTCGCCGCTCGCCGACCTCGACCTGGAGGTCTTCGACCGGGTCGTCCGGACCAACCTCCGCGGCACGATCGTGGTCGACCAGCAGGCGATCCGGCGACTCCGCTCCGGCGGTGCACTCATCAACGTTTCCAGCTCCCTCACCAAGCTGGCCAGGCCCGGATACTCCGCCTACTCCGCCACCAAGGGCGGCGTCGAAGCGATCACCTTGATCCTGGCCCGCGAGCTGCGTGGCCGCGACGTCACTGTCAACACCGTGGCCCCCGGCCCGACCGCGACCCCGCTGTTCTTCGAAGGCAAGCCGCAGGAACTCATCGACCGGATCGCCGCCGAGCCGCCGCTCGAGCGTCTGGGCGAGCCGTCCGACATCTCCGAGATCATCGCGTTCCTGGCCGGCCCGGCCCGCTGGATCAACGGCCAGGTCATCTACGCCAACGGTGGCTCGGCCGCCTGACCAGCACCATCCCTTCGCCCGACCCCTCCCCAGAAACGGAAACCGTCATGAGCAAGACAGTTCTGATCAGTGGTGCGTCGAGTGGGTTCGGTGCCCTCACCGCCCGCGCCCTGGCCGACGCCGGCCACATCGTCTACGCCGGGATGCGCGATGTCGCGGGCCGCAACGCAACCGCCGCCGCGGACGCCAAGCAGTACTCGACCGAGCGCAAGGTCGACCTTCGCGCCGTCGAGCTGGACATCAGCACGGACGCCTCCACCCAGCAGGCCGTCGCCACCGTGATCAGCGAGCAAGGACGTCTCGACGTACTCGTGCACAACGCCGGCCACATGGTCACGGGTCCGGCCGAGGCCTTCACGCCGGAGCAGTTGGCCGCGCTGTACGACACCAACGTGGTCGGCACGCAACGGCTCAACCGGGCGGCGCTCCCGCACCTGCGCGAACAGGGCGACGGGCTGATGGTGTGGGTCGGCAGTTCGAGCACCCGCGGCGGCACTCCGCCGTACCTGGCTCCGTACTTCGCGGCGAAGGCGGCGATGGACGCGCTGGCGCAGAGCTACGCGCTGGAGGTCGCGCGGTTCGGGATCGAGACGACGATCGTCGTCCCGGGTGCCTTCACCCACGGCACCAACCATTTCGCCCACAGCGGCTCGCCGGCCGACGCGGACGTGGTCGCGGCGTACGAGACGAAGTACGCCGGGCTGATGGAGCAGGTCTCCCAGAAGCTGGCCGAGCTCGAGCCGGCCTGGGCCGATGTCGCCGAGGTCGCCCAGGCGATCGTTACCGTGGTCGGTATCGAGAAGGGCCGCCGGCCGTTCCGGGTCCACATCGACCCGTCGGACGACGGCGCCGCGGTGGTGAACGGAGTTGCCGACCGGGTCCGAGCCGAGCTGCTCCGCCGGATCGGTCTCGACGACCTTCTGCACCCGGTGGCGGGATGACGGTGCGTTTGGCCACGCCTCCGGCGCGGCGGATCGACCTCCACGCGCACTTCCTGCTGCCGGAGTACGTCGCGGCGGCGGAGCGGGCGGGACACCTTCGGCCAGACGGGATGCCCGCCTGGCCGAAGTGGTCTGTGCGGAAGCACTTGGCGGAGATGGACCGGGCCGGGATCGAGAAGGCCGTGCTGTCGGTGCCGTCGCCGGGCGTGCACTTCGGTGACGACTTCCGGGCCCAGGTATTGGCCAGGCAGGTCAACGAGGCCGCCGCGACGCTGGGCCGTGATCACCCGGGCCGGTTCGGATTCTTCGCGAGTCTGCCGTTGCCGGATGTCGAAGGCGCGTTGGTCGAGGTGGACTACGCGTACGACGTCTTGCACGCGGATGGCGTCGTGCTGCTGAGCAATGCCGGCGGCATGTATCCGGGCGACCCGTCGTGGGAGCCACTGTGGCGGGAGCTGGATGCGAGGTCGGCCATGGTCCTGCTGCATCCGACGTCACCACCGCAGTGGCGTCAGGTCGCGCTGGACCGGCCGCGACCGATGATCGAGTTCCCCTTCGACACGGCCCGGGCGGTCACCGATCTGGCGTTGACCGGTGTCTTGACCCGCTACCCCGGCATCCGTTTCGTGGTCGTCGCGCAAGGCGACCTGTTCCCGTTCCTCAGCGAGCGCATCGACCACTTTCACGGGACGTCGAACGTGGCCGGTCAGCTGAAGAACCTCTCGTACGCTTCCGGCAGCGGCTACTGCTGTGCCGCGTAGTCGAGGGCGAACCTGATCGTCCGCTCCTGCTCCTCCGGCGTCCCGACCGGGCAGAAGACGAACTCCGTCGTCCCGGCGTCCGCGAATCGCTGGATCTCCTTCGCCACTGCCGACTCGTCGCCGAGTACGGCGGTGTCCTCCGGTCCCGCCTTCCCGCCGCGATCGAGCACCGCCCGGTACGCCGGCATGTCACCGGCGGCACCGAAGCGTTCCCGGATCCACTCGCGAGTCGCATCTGCGTCGTCGGTGAGTGCGATGCAGGCGGCCGCGATCACCTGTGGTTGCGGCCGACCTTTGTCAGTCGCGGCCCGGTCGATGGTCGGGCGGATGTAGCTCTCGATCAGTTCGGGTCCGACCCAGCTGGTCGTCGTCCCGGCGGTCAGTTCGCCGGCCGTCGTGAGCATTCGCGGGCCTAGTGCGGCGAGGATCAAGTCGGGCGCCTCCGCGCCGGTGATCTCGACCTGACCGCGAGCCGTCAGCCGTTCACCCGCGTAGTTGGTGGGCTCGCCGGATAGCAGTGGTCCAAGCGCTTCGACGTACTCGCGTGTGTACTTCGCGGGCTGCTCCATCGACAGGCCGAACATCCCCTCGATGATCTGCGGATGACTCGTCCCGATCCCTAGCGTGAGCCGGTTGCCCGATACGGCCTGCACGCTGAGCGCCTGCGCTGCCAGGGCCATCGGGTGTCTCGGATAGATCGGTACGACGCCGACGGCGAACTCGATGGTCGAGGTCAGCGGCGCGGCCCCGGCGATCAGAGTGAGTGCGTCCCAACCCGTCCGTTGGCTGAACCAGATGCGGTCCACGCCGTGGTCCTGCGCCGTACGCGCGGCTGCCCCGACCTCCTCGATCCGGAGGCCTTCTTCCTCGATCCACAGTCCGTTTCTCATGTGCACCAGTCAACGAGCGCGGCGATCGGCGACCAAGACGCAGCTACGCTGTGCAGTGATAAGGAATCGTGATCGCTGGGGGTGGCCAATGGAGCTACGGCAGCTGCGGTACTTCGTCACCGTCGCCGAGGAACTCCACTTCGGCCGGGCCGCCGAACGGCTGAACATCGTCCAGCCCGCGGTCAGTCAGCAGGTCGCGCGGGTCGAACGGGAGCTCGGCCTCAAGCTCCTCGACCGCTCGTCGCGGCACGTCCGGCTCACCGGCGACGGCGAGCGGATGCTGCGCGAGGCGCGAACGATCCTCGCCGCGGCGGACCACGCCACCGAGGTCGCCGCGGAGCTCGCCTCCGGCCGGGCCGGCGTTCTCCGGATCGGTACGGCGCCGGGTCTGCGGGACCGGCTCGAGCGCGGTCTCGCCACCCTCCGGTCGAGTACTCCGAACCTCGAGATCAAGCTCAGCTCAGGAGCCGCGGCCGATCACCTGGATGCCCTTCGGTCCGGTGACCTGGATGCCGCGTTCGTTCGCGGCGAGGTGGCCGCCGCCGATCTCCAGGTGATCGAGCTTTGGCGGGATCCGCTGTCGGTCCTGGTGCCATCGGCGTACCGGTCGGACGACGGGGTGAAGCTCGTCGACCTGGCCGGCCTGCCGATGCGACTGCCGTCCGACCCCTGGCTGCGGGAGTTCCTCACCGCTGCCTGCCGCGACGCCGGACTCGAGCCGGTGCCGGGACGGGCGGCGGACGACCTCGAGAGCGCGATCGTCGAGATGTCGACCGGTTCGCCGGCCTGGACCGTCGTGTACGGCACGTCGTGCGGATCGGCCGAAGGGGTCCTGTGGATGGGGCCGTTCGCGCCACCACTGAGCGCTCCCGGCAACCTGGTGATCGCCCCGGGCCGGCCGGCCGCGTGCGCCGACGTACTCGTCTCGGCCTTCGAATGACCCCCGGCGGGCCCTGACAGCACCGCCGGGGGCCGGGTGTTGATCTCTCAACAAGAACGGGACTGTACGCGGGGAAGCCTGTTCCGAGGAGGGCTCGCTCATCATTGGATCCGGCCGGGTTCGATGGCTCCCGGTGAGCGGTCGCTGACGCTGCGGGTCTATCGTTGGCTCTTGCAACCAAATAACAGGCTGGGTGAGGACACGCCGGCCGCTTCCGCCCCGGAGCAGCACACCCCGCTGCCTCGGCCGCAGCGACCCCGCGTACGAACGGAACCCGATGTCTGCCACCCGGACCTTGGACACGCCCACAGCCGTTACCCCTTCGGGTGATCCCGGACTCTCGCACCGCGAGATCCTGGAGATCCTGGCCGGACTGCTGGCCGCGCTGTTCACCGCCGTCCTGAGCTCGACCATCGTCAGCAACGCGCTGCCGACGATCATCGCGGACCTGGAAGGCACCCAGACGCAGTACACCTGGGTGATCACCGCCAGCCTGCTCGCGATGACGGTGTCCACCCCGGTCTGGGGCAAGCTCTCCGACCTGATGAGCAAGAAGCTGCTGGTCCAGCTCGCGATCCTGATGTTCGTGGCCGGGTCGGCGCTCGCCGGAGCCGCGCACAACGTCCCGTTCCTGATCGGCGCGCGAGTCCTGCAGGGCTTGGCGATGGGCGGCCTGATGGCCCTCGCCCAGGCGATTGTCGGCGCCGCGATCCCGCCGCGCGACCGCGGGCGGTACTCCGGCTACATGGGCGCCGTGATGGCGGTCGCGACCGTGTCCGGACCGCTGGTCGGTGGCGTCATCGTGGACACGTCATGGCTCGGTTGGCGCTGGTGCTTCTACGTGTGCGTGCCGCTCGCCGTACTGTCGTTGCTCGTTTTGCAGAGGTACCTGCACCTGCCGGTCATCAAGCGCAAAGTGAAGATGGACTACGTCGGCGCGATCCTGATCGCGGGCGCGGCCAGCCTGCCGCTGATCTGGGTGTCGTTCGCCGGCGAGCACTTCCCGTGGTGGTCCTGGCAGACCGGCGCCTACCTCGGCGGTACGGCGGTCCTCGGCATCCTGGCCATCATCGTCGAGACCCACGCGGGCGAGCCGCTCGTACCGGTGAAGGTGGTCCGCGAACGTACGACCGCGTTGGCGATCCTGGCCAGCTTGTCGGTCGGGGTGGCGATGTTCGGCAGCGCGGTGTTCCTCGGGCAGTACTTCCAGGTAGCTCGTGGTTACAGCGCGACCGAGGCCGGGCTGCTGACGATCCCGATGATGTTCGGGTCGTTCCTCGGGTCGGTCGGGTCCGGGCAGCTGATCACCCGGTTCGGCAAGTGGAAGCGGTACCTCGTGCTCGGTGGGCTGTTCCTCACCGCGGGCCTGGGCGTACTCGGGACCATCGACCACGCCAGCCCTTACTGGTACGTCGGCCTCGGGATGCTCTCGATGGGCATCGGCATGGGCACGATGATGCAGAACCTGGTGCTCGCCGTACAGAACACCGTCGACGTCAGCCAGGTCGGCGCGTCCAGTGCCACGGTCACGTTCTTCCGCAGCCTCGGTGGTGCGGTGGGGGTCTCGGTGCTCGGCGCGGTCCTGGCGAACCGGGTGATGAATCTGATCGCCGAGAACATCCGGGCTCTCGGGCCGGAGGCGGCGGCCGCGGCTTCCAGCAGGTCGAGTGGCAGCGTGCTGGACGTGAATGCGCTGCCGGCGCCGGTGGCCGAGATCGTGCGGCACGCGTACGGCGATGCGACCGGGATGATCTTCGTGATCGCGGCCGGTGCGGCGGTGGTCAGCCTGCTTGCGGTGCTGTTCATCCGGGAGGTTCCACTGCGGCGTACGGTCGGGATGACCTCCTCCGAAGCAGCACCGGTGCGTGAGACCGTTCCCGACGATCCGGCAGAGCGGGCCGCGGTGGTCGCCCTCGACGTGATCACGTCGGCCGAGCGGACCGCCCGCGAACGCGAACGTGAGGCGAACGAACGTGTCCAGGCCGCGGCGAACGTCGTACGCCGGATGCGCACCGACGTCGCCGACCTGTTCACCCGCGTCGACCAGCAGATCGCCGCCCTCGAGGACACGCTCCCCGACGCGGTCCCCCACCCGGCCGCCGCGATCCTCGACGCCCAGCACCCAGCCGGCGAGCTCGTCGACGAACTCCGCCGCTACGAACTGAGCGTCCTCAGCGCCAGCCAACGCACCGCCGATCACCTCCGCGAAACCGCGAGAACCGAGGCGGACGAAGTGCTGGCAGTCGCCCGCGCCGAAGAACTGGAAATCAGAGAACGCATCGCTGAACTGGAGGCAGTCGAACAACGCCTCCTCGGCACCATCCGCGACGGCCTCTCCCACACCCCGCCCCCACCACCCTCCATCCCGCACACCGCACCCAACGGCCACCCCGACAACACCCCCACCCGCCAACCCTTCGGCTAACCACCCCAACGCAGGTACGGGCAGGAGTCGGGACCTGGCTCACCTCGTCGGGGCTGGAGACAGGGAATAACAGGTTCCCGGTCCCGACTGCCTGGGCTCGGCCCCCGGTTCCTGTCTCCGGCCGCGGATACCTGTCCCCGGTCCCGCGTTCGTGTCCCCGATCCCGGGTTCATGTCTGCGGTTTTGGGTGTGGTTGGTGGGGGTGTCGGGGGTGGATGGCATGCTTCCGGGGGAGGGTTGTCGAGCGAGGAGTGCCGTGGGGCCGTGGGACGTGGAGCAGGTGCTGGGGCTGGCGTCTGATCCTGCGTCCGCGAAGGCTGGGCAAGGGCAAGCCCGTACGGCGAAGTGGTCGGAGACGGGCGCGTCCGAGCGGGCGGTGTGGGGACTGTGTCAGGGCAGCGGCAAGCAGCCGTACCAGACCACGGTCGACTTGAGCGGACCGGCGTACAGGTGCTCCTGCCCGAGCCGGAAGTTCCCGTGCAAGCATGCGCTCGGACTGCTGTTGCTGTGGGCCGGCGGGGACGTGCGACCTGGGGACGAGCCGGAGTGGGTGACGTCGTGGGTGGATCAGCGCGCGGCACGGGCCGAGCGGCCGGAGCGGAAGCCGGGCGAGGTTGCGGACCCGTTGGCTGCTCAGCAGCGGGCGTCCCGCCGGGCTGATCGGGTGTCGGCCGGGATGGCTGAGCTGGCGAGCTGGCTGGACGATCAGGTCCGGCAAGGGCTCGGCGGATTCGACCAGCGGGCGTATACGGAGCTGAGCCGGCTGGCTGCCCGGATGGTCGACGCGCAGGCACCAGGGGTGGCGGGAGCGGTACGCCGAGCGGCCGGCGTCGTCGGCCGCGGTCACGGGTGGCCGGGTGAACTGCTCGAGGAGTTGTCGCTCATCCACCTGATCGTCTCGTCGCACGACCGGCTCGCCGAGCTGCCACCGTCGCTCGCGGACACAGTGCAGAGCCGGATCGGCTGGACCGTCGAGACCGCGCGGGTGCTGGCCGAGGGGGAGAAGGTCGAGGACGACTGGCTCGTGCTCGGGCGCGTGATCGAGCCCGACGAGCGGCTCACGGTCCGCCGCATCTGGTTGCGTGGGGCAACAACAGGTCGACTCGGCCTGATCCTCAGTTTCGCCGCCGCGGGGCGACCGCTCGACCCGCTCCCGGCTCGACCGGGTGAGTACGTCCCGGGCGCGCTGTCCTTCTATCCCGGCGCACTCCCGATGCGAGCCCTTCTCACCCAGACCGCGCCTCGGTTGCCCGCACCCCGGCCGTCCGGATTCACCGCGCGCCAGGCGTTGGCGTCGTACGTCGAATCCGTCGCCGCCGACCCGTGGAACGAACGCTGGCCGCTGGTCCTGCGGGACGCCCGCCCGGCGCCGTACGGTGAAGGGTGGGCGCTCGTGGATTCCGAAGGCGACGGGCTGGAACTGCTGCCTGGAGTGGATCCGTGGAAGCTGCTCGCGGTCTCGGCCGGGGACCCGGTCACCGTCGCGGGTGAGTGGAACCGGGCCGGATTCCGCCCGATGACCTGCTGGCACGACGATCGGCCGGTGATCCTGTGAAGGGTTGGGACGGACTGGTCAGTTCGGCGTTGCTGGGCACGGATCGGCGGCCGGCGCATTTGGAAGAGTTGCCCGAGGCCGTGCAGGAACGTTTGGGGGACGGTGGTCTGCTGGACGCCGCCGCGCTCGCGACCGTGTACAAGCGTGCCGGTCGCAAGCCGCTCCGCGACCTCGAACCGTTGCCGGCCGCACCCGGTGCGGATCGGCCGCTGCCTCGACCGGTCGCGATGCGCCGGCTGGCCGCGATGCTCGGTGGATTCCAGACGACCGCGCTCGGCGAGTGGTTGCGCGCGGCGGACGCCCGCGGGTGGGGTGTGCCGCCCGAGCATTTGCCGGCGTTGGCGGATTACGCGCGCAACCGGGCCGAGTACCATCCACTCGTCATCGCCGCCGCCGGCCGGCGTGCGCGCTGGCTCGCGGACCTCAATCCGGAGTGGCGCTTCCTCTACGCAGCGGTTGCTGATAGCAACGATCCGGAACTCTGGACGCATGGCAACGCCCTCGAACGACGCAGCTGGCTCCGCGCCCTCCGCGGTCAGAACCCCGAGGCCGCGTTGGAAGCTCTCGCCGAGGTTTGGCCGACCGAGTCCGCTGCCACCCGGACCGACTTCCTTGCCCTGCTCGCCGACGGATTGTCCTTGTCCGACGAGGACTTCTTGGAAGCGGCCCTGGACGACCGCTCCAAGGAAGTCCGCCGAGCCGCCGCTCGCCTGCTCACCCGCATTCCCGGTTCTCAGTACGGCGAACGCATGACCGAGCGCCTGCACTCCCACCTGACCGCCACCCAAGGCGTGCTCTCCGTCGACCTGCCCCGACGCCTGAGCGCGTCGATGGAACGCGACGGCATCGACTCCCAGAACCCAGAGGGCATCGGCAAACGAGCCTGGTGGTTCTTCCAAGTCGTCGCCAACACCCCGCTATCCGCAATGGAGCTCAGCTGGTTGGAGACACCGGTGGAGGGCTGCGCTCCCGAGCTTCTACAAGCAGCCTGGACCGAGGCAGCGATCCGAGAAGGCGCTTCCTCCGACCTGGCAACCGCGTGGGCGCGGGAGTTGTTGCGGACGAACGCCGGCACCGGCAGCCGAAGCCCGGCCGAACTGCTGCGCCTGCTGCCTCCAGAGGAATGGGCCCGAGCGGTCGACGTCCTCCGGACCACAGTGGACGTGGCCGAGTTGGTCGGCGGCTTACCCGTGCCGTGGCCGCCTTCGCTCGCAAGCATGATCCTCGATCAGCTCGCCAAGGTCGGCACCAACCGCGCGTGGGCCAGGCTGGCGAGTATCACCGCCCGCGCCGTGCCACCCGACGTACTGAACCACCCGATCACCCGCGAGCCGACCGGCGAAGAAGACACCTGGCGCCGCCGCCTGGTAGAAACCCTGACCTTCCGTCGCGAACTGTACGAGGAGTTGTCATGACCACTGAAGTACTGCGACCGCATGCGGAAGAGGAGTACGCGACGGAACTCGCCGCCTTGGCGGATGCGGATGACCGGGCGCGACCGCCGGCGTGGCGGCTTTCGCCGGCCGCGGTGGTGACCTATCTGCTGGGCGGCAAAGCGGGTGACGTCGAGATCTCACCGAAGTACGTCGGTCCGCGGCGGCTGATCGAGGTTGCGGTGGCGACCCTTGCGACGGACCGGGCCCTGTTGCTGCTCGGCGTACCGGGAACCGCGAAGACCTGGGTGAGTGAGCACCTCGCGGCGGCGATCAGCGGTGACTCGACCCTGCTCGTGCAGGGTACGGCGGGGACCGCGGAGGAATCGATCCGGTACGGGTGGAACTACGCCCAGTTGATTGCCCAGGGCCCCAGTGAGGCGGCGCTCGTACCGAGTCCGGTGCAGCGGGCGATGACGGACGCGAAGATCGCCCGGATCGAGGAGCTGACCCGGATGCCGTCCGACGTCCAGGACGCGCTGATCACGATCCTGTCCGAGAAGACGCTGCCGATCTCCGAGCTGGCCACGGAAGTCCAGGCCCGCAAGGGATTCAACGTCATCGCGACCGCGAACGACCGCGACAAGGGCATCAACGAACTCTCGAGCGCACTCAGGCGCCGCTTCAACACCGTCGTTCTCCCGCTTCCGGACTCCGCCGAGGACGAGGTGGAGATCGTCTCCCGCCGGGTCGCCCAGCTCGGTACGGCGCTCGAGCTGCCGCAACCCGACGACGCGCTCGACGAGATCCGCCGCGTCGTGACGATCTTCCGCGAACTGCGGTCCGGCCGGACCGAGGACGGCCGTACCGCGGTCAAGTCGCCGTCCGGCACGCTCTCCACCGCGGAGGCGATCAGCGTCGTCACCGGCGGCCTCGCCCTGGCGGCCCACTTCGGCGACGGCGTACTCCGGCCGACCGACGTGGCCGGCGGCATCCTCGGCGCTGTCGTCAAGGACCCGTCCGCGGATCGCGTCGTTTGGTCGGAGTACCTGGAGACCGTCGTTCGCGAGCGCGATGACTGGGCACCGTTCTACCGCGCCTGCCGAGAGATCTCCGGATGACCGTTCACCTTCTCGGGATCAGGCATCACGGGCCGGGGTCGGCGCGGGCGGTGGCCACCGCCCTGGCCGAACTGCGGCCTGACATCGTGTTGATCGAGGGTCCGCCCGAGGCCGACAAGGTCGTGGAGTTGGCCGCGTCCGAGGAGATGGAGCCGCCGGTCGCGCTGCTGGCGTATGCGGTCGACGACTCGACTCGCGCTGCGTTCTGGCCGTTCGCGGTGTTCAGTCCCGAGTGGCAGGCGATCAAGTACGCGCTCGCTGCCGACGTACCGGTGCGGTTCTGCGACCTGCCCGCCGCGCAGCAGTTCGCCTCGTCCGGTCGCGACGGCCGGCGCGCGGCGTCGATCGATCCATTGGCCACGCTCGCGAACGCCGGTGGGTACGACGATCCCGAGCGCTGGTGGGACGACGTCATCGAGTCGCGGCGCGAGGGAGCCGAGCCGTTCACCGTGATCGCCGACGCGATGCGCGAGCTGCGGCAGGACGAAGAAGCAACCGGCCGCGAGGCGCAGCGCGAGGCCTACATGCGCACCGTGCTGCGGAAGGCGATCCGCGAAGGATTCGAGCGGATCGCGGTCATCTGCGGTGCCTGGCATGTGCCGGCCCTGGAGCTACCGTTGCCTCCGGCAACACATGATCAGCGGATCCTGAAGGGCCTGCCGAAGCGGAAGGTCGCCTGCACCTGGGTTCCGTGGACGCACGGCCGGCTGGCCGCGACGAGCGGGTACGGCGCCGGCATCACCTCACCGGGTTGGTACCACCATCTGTTCACCGCACCCGACCAGATCACCACCCGCTGGCTGTCGAAGGTCGCGCAAGTATTGCGTGCCGAAGATCTTCCAGTGTCCAGTGCGCACGTGATCGAGGCGGTCCGGCTCGCGGACACCCTGGCCGCATTGCGGGAACGCCCGCTGGCCGGATTGAGCGAGGTCACCGAGGCGACACGGGCGGTGCTCTGCGGCGGGAACGACGTACTGCTCGATCTCGTGACAAGGGAAGCGGTGGTCGGTGAGTTGCTCGGATCGGTGCCCGGGGAGACGCCGCAGGCGCCGGTCGCAGCCGATCTCGCGGCGCAGGCGCGGCGGCTGCGGATGCGGCGGGACGCGACCGAGCGGGTGGTCGAGCTCGACCTGCGCAAGCCGAATGACGTGGAGAAGTCCAGGCTCCTGCACCGCTTGCGGATTCTCGGTGTGCACTGGGGTGTGCCGGCCACCGATGAGCGGCGGGCGCAGGGCACGTTCCGCGAGATGTGGCGGCTGACCTGGGACCCGGGACTCGAGGTCGAGCTGGTCGCCGCGGGTGCGCACGGCACGACGGTTGTCGGCGCCGCGACCACGGTCATGCTGCGCGTGGCCGACGAGTCGTCGACGCTCGCCGATGTTACGGCAGCGCTGGAGAAATCGCTGCTCGCCGACCTCGCCGAGGCTCTGCCGTCATTGCTGCAGGGCGTGGACACCCGGGCGGCTGCAGATGCTGACGTCGGCCACCTGATGGCGGCGTTGCCGGCGCTCGCCCGTTCGTCGCGCTACGGCGATGTGCGTGGCACCGATACCGCGGGACTTGCCTCGGTTGCCGGGCGAATGGTCTCGCGGATCTGCGCCGGCCTCGGCCGGACCGTGCACGGACTCGATCCGGATGCGGCTGCCGCCGTACAGGAGCTGATCGACGGCGTGCAGGACGCGACCGCCTTGCTGGCCGAGGATGTGCGGTCGGAGTGGCTGAACACGTTGGAGGGGTTGAGCGATCGCGCGGCGGTGCCGCCGTTGATTCGCGGCCGGTTGACCCGGCTGATGCTCGACACCTCGCGGTTGCCGGATCACGAGGTCGCGCTGCGGCTCGGGCGTGCGCTCTCACCAGGTACGCCCACCGCGGATGCCGCCGGGTATGTCGAGGGCTTCCTGGCCGGTGGTGGATTGCTGCTCGTGCACGACGAACGCCTGCTGACGTTGGTAGACGCGTGGCTGGACGCGATCCCGGACGATGCGTTCGTCGAGGTGCTGCCGCTGCTGCGCCGTACCTTCGGGACGTTCGCCGCGCCGGAGCGCCGGTCGATCGGGACCCGCGCTCGGGCGCTCGGTGATCCGGCGGCCGTGATCGTTGCTGATGACAACGACCTCGACGTCGAGCTGGCCGCGTCGGTCCTGCCCATTGTCGCGCAGTTGCTGGGGGTGTGAGATGAACGACGACCGGATGCGCCGCTGGCGGCTCGTGCTCGGGAGCGAAGCCGATCCCGAGACCGGTACGACGCTGTCCAAGGCGGACCAGTCCGTCGACGCAGCGTTGGCCGCGCTGTACGACGCTGTCCCGGGAGAGTCCGGAACGCAGCGAGCGGCCGGGCTCGGCTCGTCGGCGCCGCGGGTGGCGCGGTGGCTCGGCGACATCCGCCAGTACTTCCCGAGCACCGTCGTCCAAGTGATGCAGCGGGATGCGGTCGAGCGGCTCGGCATCACCCGGATGTTGATGGAGCCGGAGCTGCTGGGGGCGGTCGAGCCCGACGTACACCTGGTCAGCACGCTGCTCGCGCTCAACGAGGTGATGCCGGAGGAGACCAAGCAGACCGCGCGGGACGTGGTCGGCCGGGTCGTCGCCGAACTGGAGGCGCGCCTGGCCGAGCGCACCCGGGCGGCCGTCACCGGCGCGCTCGACCGGGCCGGGCGGACCGGGCGGCCGCGGCACTCGGACATCGACTGGGACCGGACCATCCGGGCCAACCTCAAGCACTTCTCGCCGGCGCTCGGCACGATCGTCCCGGACCGGCTGGTCGGGTACGCGCGACGGAACCACAGCGTCCAGCGGGACGTGGTGCTCGCGATCGACCAGTCCGGCTCGATGGCGGAGTCGGTGGTGTACGCGTCGCTGTTCGGCGCGGTGCTCGGGTCGATCCGCACGTTGCGGACCAGTCTGGTCGTGTTCGACACCGCAGTGGTCGACCTGACCGATCAGCTGGAGGACCCGGTCGACGTACTGTTCGGGACGCAGCTCGGCGGTGGAACGGACATCAACCGTGCGCTCGCCTACTGCGAGGAGCTCGTCACCAAGCCGGCCGAGACCGTGATGGTCCTGATCTCGGATCTCTACGAGGGCGGTGTCCGCGAGGAGATGCTGCGGCGAGCCCGGTCCTTGGTCGAGTCCGGCGTACAGCTGATCGCTTTGCTGGCGTTGGCCGACTCGGGCACCCCGTCGTACGACGCCGAGAACGCGGCGGCTCTCGCGGACCTCGGCGTACCCACCTTTGCCTGCACGCCCGATCTCTTCCCCGACCTGATGGCTGCGGCCATCCGCCATGAAGACATCACTTCCTGGGCTTCGACCAACCTCTCCTGAAAGGAACCTCATGACGACTGTCGAGCTGACTCGCTTCCGGGTGCTACCGGAGAAGACCGAGGAGCTGCTCGCCGCCCGGGCCGAGATGCTGGCGGACTTCGCAGCCGACCGGACCGGGTTCCTCGGCGCCCGGCTCGTGCGGCTGCCGGACGACGAATGGCTGGACATCGTCGAATGGGCCGGCCCGGAGGACTTCGCCGCGTCCCGGGACAAGGGCGGGAACCTGCCGGGCATCGCGCGTTTCTTCGCCGCGATCGACTCGTTGGTGGTCGCCGAGGAAGGCGTTGGCGAGGGGTAATCCACCTGACAGCCCCCAGTGTCGGTGCGACCGTTGGCGACATGGAGATCAGCGATGTCCGGCCGGAGGAGTACGACCGGGCGGCCGAACTGTGGGAGGCGTCCGTCCGGGCGACGCACGACTTCGTCACCGAGGCGGATCTGGACGTGTTCCGGCCGCTGGTCCGGGCGTCGTTCGGGGAGATCCCGCAGCTCGCCGGGCTGCGCGCCGACGACGGGCTGCTGATCGGCTTCATCGGGGTGGCCGAAGGCAACGTCGAGATGCTCTTCCTGGACCCGGCGTACCGCGGGCAAGGTGGCGGTTCGTTGCTGCTGGAGCACGGCGTCCGGTCGTTCGACGCGACGAAGGTCGACGTGAACGAGCAGAACCCGCAGGCCGTCGGCTTCTACCTGCACCACGGCTTCCGGGTCGTCGCCCGCAGCGAGACCGACTCGACCAACAAGCCCTACCCGCTACTGCACCTGACGCTCTAGCCGGCGATCTCGAGAATGTCGATCGGGGTGTTCGGGTCGGCCTCGGCGAAGCGGAGGGCCCACTGAACGGCCTCCTCCTTGGAGTCGACGCGGATGATCGACACGCCCGCGACGAGCTCCTTCGTCTCGGCGAACGGCCCGTCCATCACGCGCGGTTGACCCGGGCTCGGGAACGTGACCCGGGCCCCGCGCGAGCTCGGCATCAGCCCCTCGCCGAGCAGCAGCACGCCGGCCTGGCGCATCTCCTCGAGGACGGCGTCCGCCCGCGCCAGCATCTCCGGATCCGGCGGGTTCCCGGCCTCCAGACTGTCGTTGGTCTTGTGAAGCAACATGTACCTCATACGGCAGACCTTAATGCGGTCCAGAACGCTTGTGGGATCTCGTGGTCGAGCCACGCCGCGACGTCGGTGATCTCCCGCGGACTTCGGGCACCCACCACCACGGCCGGTACGGCGGGATGCTCGAGCGGGAACTGGAGTGCGGCCGCCAGCAGCGGTACGCCGTACTCCCGGCAGAGCTCACGGAGTCGGTCGATCCGCCGGAGCAGGACGGGTGGGACCCGCGCGTACCCATGCGGAGCGCCCTCGGCCGTGTCGGCCAGGACGCCACCTTGGAACACCCCGGCGGCGAGAACGGCGACGCCGAGCTTCTCGCACAGCGGCAGGAGCTCGTCCGCGCCGGACTGGTCGAGCAGCGTGTACCGACCGGCGAGCAGGATGCAGTCGGGTCCGGCCGGGCCGCTCTCGCGGAGGAACCGGGCCGCCACATCAGCGTGATTCACACCGAGCGAGATTGCCCGGATCGTGCCACGACCGCGGAGCTCGGACAGCGCCCGGAGGGCTTCGGTCGAGGCGGTCAAGTAGTCGAGGTCGGGGTCGTGGATGTGCAGGATGTCGATCCGGTCGATACCCATCCGCTCCAGGCTCGCCTCGAACGAGCGGAGCACTGCGCCGTACGAATAGTCGAGGCGGGGACCGAGACCGGGCGGCGGCTCGGCCCAGATCGGCTGGATGTCCGGCCCGCCGGGCTCGATCAGGCGGCCGACCTTGCTGCCGAGGACGTATTGGTGACGCGGTCGTCCGCGGAGCGCGAGCCCGGCGCGTTGCTCGGAGAGTCCGTAGCCGTAGACCGGCGCGGTGTCGAACAGCCGGACGCCGAGCTCCCAGGCCCGGTCGATGGTCGCGACGGCCTGTCGCTGCGGCACGGCCGAGAACATCCCCCCGATCGAAGCGAGCCCCAGCCCCAGCCGGCTCACCGTCAGTCCCGTCCGCCCGAGCTCCACCATCCGCATGCCGCGACCCTAGGATCCGCCGCCGACATTCCACCGCCGCGCAAACCCCACCTTGAGCACCGGTCGACCATTCCCGGCGCCGAATCTTGGTTGAGCCGTGCACAAGGTTGCGTCTTCCCTGGCGGGGGTGGGGGCGGCAGGATGCGGGAATGGGTGAGATCGCGGATCGGTACAGTCGACGGGCCGGGGCGTTTGAGCGGAAGGTCGCGGCCGTGCGGCCGGAGCAGTGGGAGAACCAGTCGCCGTGTGAACGGTGGACGGCGCGCGACGTGGTGGACCATGTGGTCGGCATGCACGCCCATCTGCTCCAGCCGGTCAGCCGGAAGCTGGAGCCGAGCGACGATCCGCTGGTCGCCTTCCAGGAGGCCCGCGCGGCGGTGGAACAGGTGCTCGACGACCCGGTACTCGCGCTGACCCAGGCCGACACGCCGATGGGGCCGCTGACGACCGAGAACAACATCGACCAGGTGATCTCCGACGACCTGGTTCTGCACGGCTGGGACCTGGCTCGGGCAACTGGTCAGGACGAGACGATGGATCCGATCGACGTCGAGCTGCTCTGGGCGAGTACGGCGGCCATCCCGCCGGAGCTGATGGAGAAGTTCCGGACGCCTGGCGCGTTCGGTGAGGGGATCGAGGTGTTCGGTCCGGAGGTCAAGGTTCCGGCGGACGCCTCACGTCAGGACCGCCTGCTCGGAATGATCGGTCGTCAGCCTTAACTGTTGACGAGGCCGGCCAGGTTGCTCGGGGCGTAGTACGTGCCGGGGTCCGCGCAGAGCGGGGCCTTCGTGAGCTCCGACGGTCGGGACATCAGCAGCGCGTGCCCCTTCTCGATCGCCGGTGCGAGGTACTCGTGCCCGGGTAGGTTCGCGACAGCGGTGCGGCAGCCGAGGGCCATTCCCTCGAACAGGGCCGTCGTCGAGACGCCGACCTGGTAGGTGGCCGAAGCCAGCAGATCCAGCGTGCTGCCGCCGGTCGACAGCCGCACGCCGGCGGGGATCGTGTAGTCCGACGCGTACTCGCTGGGGTGCAGGCGGAACAGGACCTCCAGGTCCGGGTGCTCCTTGGCGACCGACTCGGCGATGTGGAGGAGCTCGGCGCCGATCGTGCCCTGCGACAGGAAGACGACGCGCCGAGGATCCTTCGGGCCCGGCGTGGGGAGGAAGGTCGCGCCGGCCACCGCGGTCGACGTACCGGCGGGCAGCTCGGCGACGTCGGTCCAGTACGAGCCGAAGCACCACAGTTCGTCCGGCTGATCCGGGACGACCGGGCGGCCCGGGTAGCTGTAGCCGAGGTGGAACGGGCTGATCGCGCCGTGCTGCAGCTCCACCACCCGGATCCCGAGATCGCGGGCGGCGCCGACGATGTGCTGGTGGAAGTACGCGACGACCACGTACACAGTCTCGATCCGGTGGCGTCGCAGCAGCGCGCGGTAGAGCGCTCGCAGTCGCTGGTGCTTCGGGACCTCCCTCGCGAGCAGCGCACCCACTGGCACCTGGACGCCGGTCAGGTCCCTCAGCGCGTGGCTGATCCCACGGTCGTCCAGCTGGCGTCGGTGTACCGCGCCGGCGGCTGACGTGAAGAAATCCAGGTTCTTGCTGCCGGGCAGTGGAGTGCCGTTGATGCCGGAATCGAGGACGAGTGCGGATGGGCCTAGGGTGGCGCGGAGTTCATCGGTGTAGATCTCGACACCGTCCGGTTTCCGCGGATGCGGTACGACGAGAGCGTCGTACCGGCCGGGAAACGGGTTCCGGGTGACGAGTCCGCTCACGTGCTTGGCGACGAGACCGGCTTTGTCGTACGGCGAACGCCGTACCGGATGTGGTGCGCCATGGATGCCGCTGCGGCGGGTCAGCTCATGGAAGACGCGCATCCGGATGATCGGCCACGGATGCGCGCTCCGGATCCGCCAGTCGAGCAGATTCAGGTCCGTCTCCACCTGCCAGATCGCCCGGCACAGGCTCGCCACCGTCGGCCCTTGATTCGGCCCTTGATTCGGCGCCGTGCCGTTCCCGGTACTCGTCATGGTTGATCCCCACTATGCCCGCGAGACTGCCGACGCCGGAGAAGAACCGGCGGACTGCCTTCAGCAGGTGCGTCTTACGACCGAGCAGCAGCCCGGCGAGGGCGTACCCGATCGCCGAGATCACCCGGGCCGAAGCATAGGCCAGCACCAGCAGATAGCTGACCGCACCCGGCCGGATCAGCAACCGGCTGATGGTGTCCCCGCTGCCGGACCGGAACGCACGCCGTACCAGCCAGCGCAGCGTGGTCCGCCCGACCGGCACGTCCTCGGCGATGCAGGCATCCTCGCACCACACGATCCGGAACCCGGCCCGGTGCACCCGAAGAAAGAAGTGCAGGTCGCTGGAGCCGGTGTAGCGGAACGCCGGGTGGAAGCCCGGCGTGACCGCGTGGTAGACCCGCCGGCTGACCAGGGTGTTGTTCGTGTACGCCTTGCGCAGTTCCTCGCCGGTGGTGTGCCTGCCGGTCGAGTCGTGGACGTCGCTGTAGTGGTTCCACGGCGGGGCGCCCGGTGGCAGGTTGCCCTTGACCGGCCCGGTGACCACGTCGGCGCCGGTCGACTCCCAGGCCTCCAGGAGGGTTGTGAGCCAGTCGGGCGGCGCGACCTCGTCGTCGTCCACGAAGATGAGCGCGTCGTCGTTCCAGCACAGCTCGACCGACCGCTCCCGCGCGAAGGGGATCCCCGGCTCCGCTTCCACCACCGACTCGATCGGGTACGGCGTACCCGCTCCGAACTCCTCCAGCACCCGCGCGGCCGACCCCTCGGCGTCGTTGTCGACCACCACGATCCGGATCGCGAAGTCGGAGTCCTCCGGCAATTCCTGAGCCTGGAGGCTGGCCAGCAGCGCGTGCAACAGAGCAGGTCGCCTGAACGTGATTACCGCAATGGCGACGCTGGTGCTCATGGCGCCCGAGACTATCGGTCCCGGCCAAAGGACGCGCTCCGCGGCGGCAGTTCTCGTCCGTCGCGTCCCCGTCCGGTCTGCTCACCGGGACGGATGGCCGGGGCCTGGCGCAAGCGTGATCCCCAGCTTCAGGCGTCAGGGCTGTACCTGTGGGTACAGTGGGTGGGTGGAGACGGTGGAGCGGTTGATTCGGAGTACGCAGGAGTTATTGTGGGAGCGGGGGTATGTGGGGACCTCGCCGAAGGCGATTCAGCGGGCTGCCGATGCGGGGCAGGGGAGCATGTATCACCACTTCGCGGGGAAGGCGGAGTTGGCGAAGGCGGCCATCGAGCGGTCGGGGCTGGAGTTGCGGGCGGCGGCTGAGGAGCAGTTCGAGGAACCGGGTACGGCGACCGACCGGATTACGCACTACCTGGAGCGGGAGCGGGACGTCTTGAGGGGGTGCCGGATCGGGCGGTTGACGGCGGATCCGGATGTGATGGGGGATCCGGAGTTGCGCGCGCCGGTGGCGGAGACGTTCGCGTGGTTGCGAAGCCGGCTGGCGGAGATTGTTGCTGAAGGCAAACGTAAGGGCGAGTATCCTGACCGGCTGGACGCCGAGCAGACGGCCGCGACGATCGCGGCGGTGCTGCAGGGTGGGTATGTGCTGGCCCGGGCGGCCGGCTCGGTCGAGCCGTTCGAGTTGGCTGTGCAAGGCCTGATCAACCTGTTGCCGGAGGCTACCAAGTGAAGATCGGTGCGGTGTTCCCGCAGCTCGAGATCGGCGCGGACCCGCGGGTGGTGCGCGAGTGGACGACGACCGTGGAGGCGGCGGGGTACAACCACGCGCTCGCCTACGACCATGTGCTCGGCGCGGATCCGGCCAACCGACCCGGCTGGACCGGCTACACCGATAAGTCCTTGTTTCATGAGGTTTTCGTGCTGTTCGGATACATGGCGGCGATCACCACCGAGCTCGAGTTGGTGACCGGCGTACTGGTGCTGCCGCAGCGGCAGACAGCGCTGGTGGCCAAGCAGGCGGCCGAGATCGATGTGCTGAGCGACGGTCGGCTGCGGCTGGGCGTCGGCATCGGGTGGAACCAGGTCGAGTACCAGGCGCTCGGTGTGCCGTTCAGACAGCGCGGTGCACTGCTGGAAGAGCAGGTCGACGTACTGCGCAAGTTGTGGGCCGAGCCGGTCATGTCCTACCAAGGCAAGTTCCACGAGATCGAGGAGGCCGGCCTCAATCCGTTGCCCGCGCGGCAGATCCCGATCTGGTTCGGCGGCGGTGCGGACGCCGTACTGCGCAGGACCGGACGGATCGGCGACGGCTGGATGCCGCAGTCGGCACCCGACGAGACTGCGCGCCAACAGGTCGCGATGATCCGGCAAGCAGCAGAAGAAGCCGGCCGTGATCCGAACACGATCGGCATCGAAGCGCGACTCACGCTAGGCGCCGTCCCCGAGCAGGACTGGCGAGCGTTCGCCGACGGCTGGCGCGAACTCGGCGCGACCCACCTCGGCGTCAACACCATGAAGATGGGCCTCGCCAAACCCGAAGACCACGCCGCCGTCCTCCGCGACGTGCTCCCGAGACTCACCTAGCTCGATCCTCGCGAGCGGATATCCCCCTGCTGTTGTGGGCTAGCGGTGGTGGGCGGTTGAGCCTCGGATGACCAGCGGGCAGGGGAGGGTGATGATTTCGGTGGGGCGGTCTGGGTCGGCGATGCGTTCGCGGAGGAGGTTGATGCCGGTTTCGACGATGGCGTGGACGGGCTGCTCGACCGAGGTGAGGTCGAAGGACTCCCAGGCGGCCAGTTCGGTGTTGTCGAAGCCGATGACCCAGACGTCGTCGGGGACCTTGCGGCCGAGTGCTCTGGCGCCGTCCAGGATGCCGAAGGCGAGCAGGTCGGTGACCGTGTAGATCGCGGTCGGCGGATTCTTGCGCGAGAGCAGTTTCGTCGCCGCGGCATGGCCGTCCGCGTGCGATACGCCGACCGACATCACGTTGCCGAGTTTGATCTTGACCCCGGCGTCAGCGAGCGCGGCCCGGAAGCCGAGGTCGCGGTCGCGGGAGGTGTTCCCGGTGTGGGTCAAGTTGACCAGGCCGATGTTGGTGTGGCCCGCATCGACCAGGTACTGGCCGGCGTCGTACGCGCCCTGCCAGTTGTCGCCGACGACCTGGTCGCAGTCGAGGCCGTCGATGCCGCGGTGCAGGAGAACCGTCGGTGTCCCCGAGGCGAGCGCCATCGTGTGCAGCTTCGAGTCGTACGTCGCCGACGTGAGCAGGAATCCGTCGACCAGGCGCTGCTGCAGAACCCCGGCGATCGTCTCCTCGGGGTCGTGCTCGATGTTCCAGAGGATCATGTGCTGGCCGAGCGAGCTGAGCACCCGGCCGATCTCGTCCAGCAGTTCGGCATGGAACGGGCTGGTGACCCGGGTCATGAACACCCCGATGGTGTCCGTTCGCCCGGTCTTCATCGCGCGGGCCAACGCGTTCGGTGTGTAGTTCGCGTCCTTCAGCACCTGCAGCACCCGGGCCCTGGTGTCCGGGTTGACCTTCGGATTGTTCGTCAGCACCCGTGAAACCGTGGCCTGGGACACCCCGGCCAGCCGGGCAAGATCTCTGCTCGTCGGTGGTCGCGTCACGATCCGCCTCCCCCTTGTTGTCCGGATGCTGAACCCTACTGAAGAGTGTCGCCGTTCGCCGTTGACCTCGGTAACCAGGCATTGTATACGTATTCATTGTATACGTATTCATCCCTCGCGGATGGGAGATTCCGGTGCAGACACAACTCTCCAACCTGAGCCGCCGCAGGTTTCTCGCCGGCCTGGGAACACTCTCGGCGGGACTGGCGGCCGGCGGTGCGCTGGCCGGCTGTGGTGGTAACGGCAACGGCAGCGCGAGCGGTGGCAAGAGCCTGACCTTCCTGAACTGGGAGCAGGTCAAGGGCACCCCGCTCGAGCAGGCGATCCAGGCCTACGAGAAGTCCTCCGGCGCGAAAGTCACCGTGCAGCCGGCGGTCACCCAGGAGTACGACACCAAGATGCGCACGCTGCTCGCGGGCGGCAGTCCGCCGGACATCATGCGGATCAACGACGACTTCGTCCGCGGCTTCTCCGAACAGGGTGCGCTGCTCGACCTGAAGCCGTACATCGAGAAGGACCAACTGGACACCAGCGCCTTCGCCAAGGAGGCGTACGAGTTCCCCAAGCAGCCGGACGGTTCGCACACCGCCTGGATCCTCGGGTACCAGCCGCGGCTGATCTTCTACAACGTCGATCTGTTCAAGCAGGCCGGCGTACCGCTGCCGCCGACGGACTGGTCGTCGGCCGGCTGGACCTGGTCCGATTTCGCCGAGACGGCGAAGAAGCTGACCGACCCGGCCAAGAAGCAGTACGGCGCTCTGGTCTATCTGGACACGGGGTACGAGCAGACGTTCACGGTCAACCACGGCAGTCAGACGGGGATCTTCTCCACCGACGGCACGAAGTTCACGTTGCCGGACGCCAAGGAGGTCGAGGCGCTGCAGTGGGCGACCGACCTGACCTGCAAGGACAAGGTGCAGCCGCCGTGGTCGGCACTGCAGCAGGACAACGTGCAGAACCAGATGTTCGCGCAGGGCAAGATCGCGATGATGTTCGCGACCTTCGGCACCGTGCCGTACCTGCGGACCACGGTGAAGGACTTCACCTGGGACGTTGCGCCGCCGCCGGCCGACCTGGAGCAGAAGACCGAGTCCAGCGTGATCGTCTTCTGCATCCCGAAGACCGCGAAGAATCCCGATCAGGCGTGGGGCCTGCTCAAGTTCCTGGCCGGCGAGGAGGGCGGCAAGATCCTCCTGCAAGGCGGCGCGTTCACCCCGATCAACAACAAGGTCGCGGCAACCCTCGCCCCGAACGGGAAGATGCCCGAGCACATCGCGTTGTTCGGCGAGGCCGCGAAGCACCTGACCGCGACCAACCAGACCAAGAACACGCTCGGCGCCCGCGAGTTGTACCGGCCCGCGCTGGACCAGGCCTACAACTGCGAGAAACAGGTCGGCGACGTGCTCCAGAAGGTCAAACCTCAGGTGGAGAACGCGCTGAAGGGTAGTTGATGTCGATGGCAACGACTACATCGACGCGGGACCCGGTGACCGCGGTCGCGCCAGTCGACCGCAGCGCTGAGGTACGCCGGGCCCGCCGCAAGCAGAACCTGACCGGCTGGCTGTTCATCAGTCCGATCGTGGTCGGCGTGGTGGCGTTCCAGTTCTTCCCGATCCTGGTCTCGATGGCCGCCTCGCTGACCGACTGGAACGGCATCTCCGCACCGAAGTTCGTCGGCCTGAAGAACTTCACCGATCTGTTCAGCAACGACCCGTTGTTCCTGCAGACCTTCAAGAACACCGTCTACTTCACCCTCGCCAGCATCCCGCTCACCATCGGCATCGGACTGGTTCTGGCCCTGCTGTGCTCCCGTCCGATCCGCGGCGTCGCCTTCTTCCGTACGGCGTACTTCGCGCCGTACGTCACGAATGTCGTCGCGATCGGATTCGTCTGGTTCTGGTTCTTCCAGCCGGACAGCGGCGTGGTCAACGGACTGCTCAGCCAGGTCGGCATCCACGGCCCACAGTGGTTGTCGAGCTCGACCTGGGCGATGCCGGCGGTGATCATGGTCAGCGTCTGGCAGGGCATCGGCTACCCGATGATCATCCTGCTCGCAGGTCTGCAAGGCCTGCCCAACGAGTACTTCGAGTCCGCGAAGATCGACGGTGCCGGAGCCTGGCAGCGGCTGCGGTTCATCACGCTGCCGTTGCTGACGCCGCACTTCCTGTTCCTGCTGATCACACAGTTCATCACGTCGTTCCAGGTGTTCGGCCTGATCTACGTGATGACCAAGGGCGGGCCGGGCCACGCCACCAGCGTCTACATCTTCAACATCTACCAGAACGCGTTCGGCTTCGGGAAGATCGGCTACGCCTCGGCGATGGCGTGGATCCTCTTCGCGGTGATCGCGACCGTCACCTACCTGCAGTGGAAGCTGCAGAAGAGGTGGGTGTTCTACTCATGAGACTCGTCGGCAAGACCTCGCAGTACGTCGTGATGTCCCTGTTCGCGCTCGTGTTCCTCGCGCCCCTGGTGTGGATGATCAGTGCGTCGCTCCGGCCCGAGGCGAAGGTGCTGAGTGTGCCGCCGAAGTTCCTGCCGTCGGACGCGCAGTGGGACAACTACCGGCAGGTGTTCGACCTGATCCCGGTGTTCCTGTGGAACAGCGTGAAACTGGCCGGGCTCAACGTGGTCGGCATCCTGATCGTCGCGTCGATGGCCGGGTACGCGTTCGCGCGGTTGAAGTTCGCCGGCCGGGACGCGGCGTTCATGGTGCTGCTGGCCACCTCGATCATCCCGGGCATCGCCTACCTGATCCCGCAGTACATCGTGTTCCGCCAGATCGGCTGGGTGGACACGCAGTACCCGCTGTGGGTGCCGAAGGTGCTCACGCCGGTGTTCGCGACGTTCCTGATGCGGCAGTCCTTCCTGACCATCCCGAACGAGCTCGAGGACGCGGGCAAGATCGACGGGGCGTCCACGTTCGGCATCTACTGGCGGATCATGCTGCCGCAGACCAAACCGGCGCTGGCCGCGATCGGCGTGTTCACCTTCCTGGAGTCGTGGAACGACCTGTTCGGTCCACTGATCTACATCAATTCCGAGAACCTGCAGACGTTGCCGGTGGCACTAGCCCAGTTCCAGGGCGAGTACTTCACCCAGATCAGTCTGCTGATGTGCGGTGCGACGGTGTCCGTCGTACCGGTGATCGCCGTCTTCCTCTTTGCGCAGCGCTATTTCATCCAAGGCATCACGATGACAGGAATGAAGGGGTGAGCTCCGTGCCGGACCGGCTCGTTGCCATGCAGATCGGAGCGGTTTCGTTCGTCGACGAAGGCGTCGACCAGACACTGGACATCCTGGCCGACCGCGGCGCGGTGAACGCGCTGTTCCTGGCCACGCCGACCTGGACCCGGGGGACCGGCGGGCGGCAGATCCCCGGGCACCCGATCCCCGATCACGGCGGATCGGAGTACGACCTGGGCTGGGTCGGCGGCAACTACGCGACGCCGCACCCGCAGTACTACGGCAACACCGCGCTCGGCGCGGTCGGCCGGGCACCGGAACATCCGGAGCTGGACCTGCTGAGTGAGGTGATCCCGAAGGCCCGCGAGCGCGGGATGAAGTCGTTCGCGTGGATGGAGGAGAGCGGTGGCGCTCGCCAGCTCCGCACGTACCCGAACTTCGCCAAGGTGCTCGAGGTGGACGCGTGGTCGCGGCCGGGGCGGCGGCCCTGCTTCAACAATCCGGACTACCGCAACTGGCATCTCGGGTTCGTCGAGGACTACGTGCAGAGCTACGAGCTCGACGGGCTGGCGTGGTGTTCGGAGCGGCCGGGTCCGCTGAACATGCTGATGCAGGGCACGGTCGACGTGGCCGAGGTCGGCTGCTTCTGCCCGCACTGCCGGCAGATCGGCCGCGATCGCGGCATCGACGTGGCCCGGGCGATGCAGGGCTACCGCGAGCTGGTCGAGTGGAACCAGCGGGTCGGCGCCGGTGAGCGTCCGGTCGACGGCGCCTTCGTCGCTTTCTGGCGGATCCTGCTGAACTTCCCGGAGGTGCTGGCCTGGCAGACGCTGTGGACCGAGAGCCAGCGGCAGCTGTACCGCGACATCTACGGGGTCGCCAAGTCGATCTCGCCCGAGGTCCAGGTCGGCTGGCACGTCTACCACAACATCTCGTTCAGCCCGTTCTACCGGGCTGACCAGGACTACACCGAGATGGCGAAGTTCTCCGACTTCATCAAGGTGGTCATCTACAACAACTGCGCCGGTCCGCGGTTCTTCACCTGGGTGAAGAGCATCTGCGGCGCGCTGTTCGCCGACGCGGATCCGGAAGACGTCTACCCGTTGATGATGAAGCTGCTGCAGCTCGACGAGGGCGACTACGAGAAGCTGCCGCAGACCGGTTTCAGCGCCGACTACGTCCGCCGTGAAACCGAGCGAGCCGTCGCGGGTGTGAGCGGGCAGAGCAAGATCTACCCGGGGATCGACATCGACATCCCGGTCGGCGTCGCCAAGCAGCGCGGGCTGGAGTCGCCGCGCGACCTCGGGACCAAGATCAACTGGGACGACAACGAGGGTGAGCTCACCGCGTGCAGCCGGGAGTCCGTGCGGGACGCGACGCTGGCCGCGTTCGCGGGTGGCGCGGAGGGCGTCGTACTGAGTCGCAAGTACTCCGAGATGCTGCTGGAGAACCTGTCCGGCGCGGGCGACGCTCTCCGGAGCCTCGAGTGAAACCTTGGTACCGACGCACCCTGCGCTGGGCGCAGACCAATCTGACCGAGAAGGACCCGGCTCGGTACGACGCCGACTGGTGGCGCGAGCACTGGCGTCGTACGCACGTCCAGGGGGTGATCGTCAACGCCGGTGGGATCGTCGCCTACTACCCGAGCAAGTTCGAACTGCAGCACCGGGCCGAGTTCCTCGGCGATCGCGACCTGTACGGCGAGATCGTCGAGCTCGCCAAGGAGGACGGGCTCACCGTACTGGCCCGGATGGACTCGAACCGGGCCCACCAGCCCTTGTACGACGCCCATCCGGACTGGTTCGCGATCGATGCCGAAGGCAACCCGTACCGGGCCGGGAAGCTGTACGTCGCCTGTGTCACCGGCCCGTACTACCGGGACTTCCTGACCGGGATCCTCGAGGAGATCATCGAACGCACCGCGCCGGACGGGCTCACCGACAACAGCTGGAGCGGACTCGGCCGGGACCAGATCTGCTACTGCCCGAACTGCCGGGACAGCTTCGGCCAGGACCTCCCGACCGGCGTGGACTGGGCGGATCCGGCGTACCGGCAGTGGATCCGGTGGAGTTACGACCGGCGGTTGGCGGTCTGGGATCTCAACAACGAGGTGACGCGCAGAGCCGGCGGGCCGGACTGCCTGTGGATCGGCATGAACGGCGGCGAGGTCGTTGCCCAGAGCAAACGACTCCGCGATGACGTGGAGATCAGCAAGCGGGCGTCGATCTTCATGCTCGACTCGCAGTGGCGGCACGAGGAGTCCGGGTTCCAGGCGAACGCGGATTCCGGCAAACGGCTGCACGGCCTGCTCGGGTGGGACACGCTGATCCCGGAGAGCACCGCGATGTACGACGCCGGCGTACCGACCTTCCGGCTCGGGAGCAAGCCCGAGCCGGAGGCGCGGATGTGGGCGGTCGAGGGGTTCGCGGGCGGGATCCAGCCGTGGTGGCACCACATCGGGTCTCTGCACGAGGACCGTCGGCAGTACGCCACGGCCGAGTCGCTGTTCGAGTGGCATGAGAAGCACGAGGACTTCCTGATCAACCGGGAGCCGGTCGCCACGGTCGGGCTGCTGTGGAGTCAGCGCAGTGTGGACTTCCACGGCAAGGACGATCCGGAGACGACGAGCCAGCTGCCGTATCGCGGGTGGGTGGACGCGCTGGTCCGGGCCCGGATCCCGTACCTGCCGATCCACGAGGTCGACCCGCGGCTCGCGGTGATCATCGTCCCGAACGTCGGTGTGCTCACCGATCCCCAGTGCGAGGCGTTGACGGCGTACGTCGAGGGCGGTGGGCGGCTCGTGGTCACCGGGGAGTCAGGCCTGTACGACGAGTGGGGTGATCGGCGGGACGAGTCGGCGCTCGCCGGGCTGCTCGGGGTGCGTCACCAGGGGAAGCGGCTGGAGGCGGGACAGGTCGACTGGGAGACGTACGGCGCGCACAGCTATCTGCGGATCGAGGATCGGGGGATCGCAGACGGCTTCGGGGACACCGATCTGTTGCCGTTCGGTGGACAGTTGGAGCTGGTCGAGGCCGCCGGGGCCGCGGTGACCTATGTGCCGCCGTTCCCGATCTACCCGCCGGAACTGTCGTGGATGGCCGAGCCGCGGACCGACGTACCCGTGGTGGTGCTCGGCGAGCGGACGGCGTACCTGGCCGCGGACCTGGACCGGCTGTACGCGCAGTATCACCATCCCGACCACGGACGGCTGCTGGCGAATCTCGTCCGCCGGGCGGCCGACGGCGAGATCCCGTTGCAGGTGGACGGTGCCGGGGTGCTCGACTGCCAGTTGTACCGGCAGGGCGAGCGGCACGTCCTGCACCTGGTCAACCTCGACCAGGGAGGTGCCTGGCGAGGGCGGCTGGAGGAGTTCACGCCGGCCGGTCCGTTCACGATCAGGGTCAGGGCAGGCGGCCGGCGGGCGCGGTTCCTGGTCGCGGGCGGGGAGGCGGAGGTGAACGAACGGGACGGCTGGATTACGGTCGAGGTGGCGCGGATCGCCGATCACGAGGTCGTGGTCTTCGAGTGAGAAGGAGTGGGTTCGTGGCAGTCGAGGTCACCGGTGCACGGAACGAGCGGTACGACGAGATCCTGACCGAGCGAGCGCTCGGACTGATCGAGCAACTGCACCGCGAGTACGACGGGCGGCGGCGTGAGCTGCTCGAGCGGCGCAAGGAGCGGGTCGCGGAGATCGCGGCCGGGGCGTCGCTGGGGTTCCTGCCGGAGACCAAGGATGTGCGGGACGACCCGGACTGGCGGGTCGTCGCCGCCGCGCCGGGGCTGGTCGACCGCCGGGTGGAGATCACCGGGCCGACCGACCGGAAGATGACGATCAACGCGCTGAACTCGGGCGCGAAGGTTTGGCTGGCCGACCAGGAGGACGCGAACACGCCGACCTGGGAGAACGTGGTCGGCGGTCAGCTGAACCTGCTCGACGCGATCACCCGGCGGATCGATTTCAGCACCGACGCGAAGAGCTACGCGCTGAAGCCGGACGACGAGCTGGCGACCATCGTCGTCCGGCCGCGCGGGTGGCACCTGCCGGAGAAGCACATCCGGGTCGACGGCGTACCCGTGAGCGGTTCGCTGGTGGACTTCGCGCTGTACTTCGCCGCCTGTGCGCAGCTGCAGCTCGACCGTGGGCAGGGGCCGTACTTCTACCTGCCGAAGATGGAGTCGCACCTCGAGGCGCGGCTGTGGAACGACGTGTTCGTGACCGCGCAGGAGGCGCTCGGGATCCCACGCGGGACGATCCGGGCGACGGTGCTGATCGAGACCTACCCGGCCGCGTTCGAGATGGAGGAGATCCTCTACGAGCTGCGCGAGCACTCGGCCGGGCTGAACGCGGGGCGCTGGGACTACATGTTCAGCGTGATCAAGACGCACCGGACCCGGGGCGTCGACTTCCAGTTGCCGGACCGCAACAGCGTGACGATGACGGTGCCGTTCATGCGCGCGTACACCGAGCTGCTGGTCAGGACATGTCACAAGCGTGGGGCGCACGCGATCGGCGGGATGGCGGCGTTCATCCCGAGCAAGGACCCGGCCGTGAACGAGCAGGCGTTCGCGAAGGTCGAGGCGGACAAGACGCGCGAGGCCGGCGACGGGTTCGACGGGTCGTGGGTCGCGCACCCCGGCATGGTCGAGACCTGCCGGACCGTCTTCGACTCGGTGCTGGGCGACCGGCCGAACCAGGTCGACAAGCTCCGCGAGGATGTGTCGGTGACAGCCGAGCAGTTGCTCGATGTCGCAGCCACGCCCGGCGAGGTGACCGAGGCCGGCCTGCGGAACAACGTCAGCGTCGCGATTCAGTACTTGGCGGCCTGGCTGGAGGGTCTTGGTGCGGTCGGCATCTTCAACCTGATGGAGGACGCCGCCACCGCGGAGATCTCCCGCTCCCAGATCTGGCAGTGGCGCCGGAACGGCGTCGTCCTCGACACCGGCGAGACCGTCACCACCGAATTGGTCGAACGCATCGCCGACGAGGAGATCACCAAGCTCGACCAGTACCTCCGCTACCAGTCAGCCCGAGCTCTCTTCCTCGAGGTGGCTCTGGCTGATGAGTACGTAGATTTCCTGACGCTTCCTGCCTACGAGCGCTTCAGCTGAGGTGGGTCGACGTTCACGGTGGGGATGCCGCCGCCCGCCCTCGCGATGATCGCGAGGGACGGGTCGGCGGAGGGGTTGCTCTCCCGGTGGATGGTGAAGGCCGGCACGTGTACGAAGTCCCCGGCCACGGCATCCAGGTACTCATCGCTGCCCTCGAACTCCAGCCGCAGTACGCCGGAGACGATGTAGAGACTGCTCTCGTTCTTGTCATGGTGATGCCACCCCGAGATCGCCCCAGGCTCGGTGACAACCTGCCCCGCCCAAAGAATCGGCAACTCGAAAGCCCGCATCCGCAACATCCCCGCCGTCGGATCAGCCGCCACCAGCTCACCGGCCTTGATCACCCGCACAGGCTCAGTCATGCCAGCAGTCTGCCTCCGCCTCAGCTGATCCTGCCACCGGGTGGGCCCTGGAGGATGCGGGCGCGGGCATCGGGGACGGTGAGGGCCTGGGTGAGAAGCCAGGTGACGCCGTAGCGTTCGTACTGCGGGACCGTGGCCGGGGTGGGTTCGGTCGCATCGGCGTTGCCGATGAGGACGAGGTCGTACGGCGTATCGGGCGTCCGGACGGCGCGGAGATCCTCGGCGATCTCCTCGTACGTTTCGGGCGGGATCACCACCAGCGGCCACTGCTCGCTGGCTGGGGCGAACCCGTCCCAGCGGGCGGCTCGGCGGCGGGGCGGACGGAAGGAGCCGCCGGCGCCGATCCAGATCGGGATTCTGGGGCGTTGAAGCGGCGTGGGGCGGAGAGAGACGCCGCGGCAGGTGTAGTGCCTGCCTTCGAAGTCGACCCGTTCGCCGGTCCACAGGCGGTTCACCAGGTCGAGGAATTCGTCGACCATCGCCGCCCTGGTCCGAAGGTCCAGGTCCATCCCGAACGCGGTGAACTGGTCATCCGGGTGACCGAGGCCGACGCCAAGTATCAGGCGGCCCGAAGACAGCCGATCCAGCGTCACCGCCTGGCGCGCGAACGTCTCCGGCCGCAGCCGGGCGACCGCCGTGACCAGAGTCCCGAAGCGGATCCGCTCAGTCGACCGGGCCACCGCCGTGAGTGCCACCATCGCGTCGGCCACGTCGTCGGACTCACCGAGTGCTTCCCGGACCGCGTCCGTGTGCGGGTGCAGCGGCAGCAATTCATCCCAGATGAAGAATCCGTCCCATCCGGCCGCTTCAGCTGACCGCGCCAGCTCCACGAGTACACCGACGTCAGCGAAAGCACCTTGGTTCGGCAAGTAGATCCCGTGCAGCATGCGCCCTCCCTCGGGCCGACGCCGTTGACTGCAGCCTGCGGCTCGCCGGGAACACTGTCAACGACGCGTCGGCGGGCCTAGGCTGCGAGCATGGCGGACATTGTGTTGCGGATCCGGCTCACGAGCGGTGACCACCTGGATGTCACCTACGAGGAGACTGCCGCGGCCGATGACGACGAGGTCGTCGAGCACGCTGTCGCAGCGCTTGCGGACGATGCCGGCATGCTTCGGTGCAGACACGGCGATCGACTCCTCGTGCTCTACGCGCGAGGAGTCGCCGCCGTGGAGATCGCCCCACGAGGTGCGGTCCTGTAACCGGAGTCAGCGTTTCGGGAAGGCGGCGTCTACTTCTACTTCGACCAGCCAGCCGGTGACCGGGAGGTTCTCGATCTCGAGGGCGAAGCGGGACGGGCGGGACTTGTTGGTCACGAAGGGTTTGGCGGGTGGCGCTGTGCCGAGGGGGACGGGGACGTAGTTGCCTGTGGTGAGGTCGGTGTTGGCGAAGTACTGGCGGTAGGCGCGGTTCCACCCGGCGAAGTCGGCGGCGGTCGCGCCGGCGGGGTTCTGGAGGAAGACGCGCATGGTGTAGACGTCGGCGTACGACAGACCCGCTGCCTGCAGGTTCTCACCGATCCGGCGCAGGACGTTGATCCCTTGGGCCTCGGTGATGGTGACGCCCGCGGGCAGGGTGCCGCCGGGGAAGACGACGGTGTCGACGTACGCCGCCTCCGAGCCCGCGGGTGCTCCCGTGTTGAGAGCCGACGGCCCGATCCCGCTCGTCTTGTAGACCGGGGTGTCAGCCCCGATCCCGACGCCGCTGGCGATCATCGGGTTGGACTGACCCGCGGGCAAGACCGGTACGACGGTGCCCGGCCGCGGCGGTTTCGGCCGGTCCCACCACCCCGCGGCGCCGGCAGTGAACGAGCACGAGGCGATCAGTACGACGACGAAGCCGATCAGGAGCCGGCGCCTCATCGGCTCGTCACCCGGCTGTGCAGGGCGGTCACGGTCGCCCGGGCGGACACGATCGCGCCGTGCTGCCAGGCGATCGTGTGGGACAGGTGGTCACCGGCGAAGTAGATGTTGCCGGTGGCATCGAGCAGGCGGGCGTAGATCCCGTCGGTCTGCGACGGCCAGCTCACCCAGGAGGCCTCGGAGTACTTGGTGCCCAGCCAGTTCACCGAGAAGGCCGCCTTGACGTCTTTGGTGTAGACGTCACCGTGGATCTTGGCGCCCTGCATCAGCGCGCGTTCCAGCCGGGCGGCCGGTGTCAGAGCGCCGTACGCCGTGGCGTTGGCGCCGGTGTTGTAGTAGCCGATGACGGTGCCGCGTTCGCCGTGGAACCCGGTCGACGGGTACCAGGTGTTGACCGTGTCGAGATTGCTGTTGGTGATTCCGCCGTAGATCCGGTGGTCCTCCTCCCACCAGCGCCGGCCGTACTCGATGCCGATCTTGCCCGCGTTCGTCGGTCGGGCGTAGTTGAGGGCCTCGAGGATCGGGGCCGGCAGGTTGGACGGGACCTTGGCGGCCAGGTGCGGCGGCAACGTGCAGATGGCGTAGTCCGCGGTCAGCACCCGCGTCCGCGTCCCGGTCCGGTACGTGACCTGGACGCCGGTTGTCGTGTTCTGCAGACCGGTGACCTCGGCGCCGTACTTGATCTTCTCCCGGCCGATCGCCTTCTCGAAGGCGTACGGGATCCGGTCCATCCCACCGACGGGCTGGAACATCATCATGGCCTGATCCCAGCCGAACTCGAACGAGAAGTAGTTGCCGACCCCACTCGCGAACACGTCGCTCAGCGGGTACGGCGCTGCCGTCGTACCGCCTTCCAGCCCGGCGCCTGGTTCGACCGTGTAGCCGCGGCGGCCGTCGGTACCGGTGTAGGCGAAGCCGGCCGCCTTGTTCCCGATCGCACCGAAACTGCTGAGGAACCCGGTCAGCGCCTGCTTGTCGGCCGCCGTCAGCCGGCCGTCGAGCGCGCCCTGATCCGTGACCGTGGCCAGCAGTTCGGCCACGTAGCCGTAGACATCCGCCTTAGCGGTCCGGTGCCGGATCGCCTTGTTGGACAGGGCTGTAGTGCCTTCGCGGTAGAGGTACGCGTCGGCGTTCTGGTTGACGAACGGCTCGATCGCGACGCCGAGCTCACGGCAGTACTCCAGCGTCACGTGGTGCTGCGGAAGACGGCCCGGGCCGGCGTTCATGTACTGGCCGGGCGAGAACGTCGCCCGCTGGGTGTTCCCGGCCAGATCCGTCTCCACGGTGCCGCCGCGGACTGTCCAGTTGCGGCCGCCAGGACGGTTGCGGGCCTCCAGCAGGGTGACCTTGTAGCCGGCCTTGAGCAGTTCGTACGCCGAAGTCAGGCCGGAGATCCCGGCGCCGAGGACGACGACGTGCTTGGTGCCGCGGCCGTTCAGTTCGATCCGCGACGGGGCGGCGTACGCGGGCGTCTCGGCGACGCCCGTGAGGCCGAGCGCCGACATCGTGGAGTACAGCACACCGGCCCCACCGGTGATACCGACCTGTTGCAGGAACTGACGTCTGGTCTGCGCCATGCCTTCTCCTCACTGGGCAACGGGGTAGCTGACCAGAAAGGTAAGGACTTGATGTTTTCGGACTGTGTCCGGGCGGTGACGAACTGAGACCGGTACTGACAGGTATGTTTCGGGCTAACGAACCTGTTGGAGCTGAGCCCGTAGCACCTTGACGACGGGGGCGATTTCCGCGTAAACGCCAGGAAAACCGGGCTCGGCGCAGCCCTTGCCCCAGGAGACCAGGCCGAGCAGGCGGCCGTTGAGGACCAGCGGGCCGCCGGAGTCGCCTTGGCAGGTGTCGGCGGTGCCGTTGAGGTAGCCGGCGCAGATGTTCGAGGCGGCGGCGTACCCGTTGGCGACGTACTCCTTGTTGGCCAGGCAGGTGGCGTCGCCGAGGTCGGGGACGGCGAGCTTCTGCAGCGTGTCCTCGGGGCCGGTGCCGTCGGTGTCGCCCCAGCCGTAGACCGTCGGTACGACGCCACGCCGGTCGGCCTTGGGGTTCGTCTCCAGCCCGAGCACCGGGACACCGGTGAACGGCTTCGACAGCGTCAGTACGGCGAAGTCGTTGTGGCTGTCGTTCGTGCTGTATCCGGGATGGATCCACACCTTGCTGATCCCGGACACCTGTCCGGTGCTGTCATCCGTCAGATCGGCCCGCCCCTGGACAGCGGCGTACGTCGACGCGGGCTTGATCATGCAGTGCGCCGCAGTGACGAGCTTGTCCGGCCTCACGAGGACCGCACCACACCACCGCCCGGTCGGTCGGGCGGACTGCGTGTTCGTCAGCACCACCGCCCACGGCGCCTCGGTCACACTCGCCAGCGTCCCCCCGACGACGAGCGGCTTCTCCGAGGTCGTGGACGCGGAGACCGACCCCGCCGTGACCAGTAGGAGAACACCGGCGAGAACCGTGGCGCGTTTCAGCATTGACTACTCCAAGTGAGACCCTGATTGCCTTAGGTAAAGTCCCACACCGAGCAGGATGGTCCACGCCCCCCACGCCGTGCTCCCGAGGAGTCCGGCCGCATCCCACACCGGGAAGTCCGGTACGGCGGTCGACAGGATGTCGCCCTGGTTGGCCAGATAGAGGACGCCCGCCACCAAGCCCGCCCAGCCGATCCACCGCGGCAGTACGGAGGTCCGCAGGATGAACACGCTGACCCCGACGCTCCAGGCGATCCCGAGCAACTCGCCCAGGTGTTCGCCGATCAGTGCGCCCGATGGACGGCCCGCGGACGACGGCCCTGAACGAGCGCCTGCTCGAGCTGTTCATCGGTGCCGGACTCGACCCGGCCGACGCCGCCCGGGGTGGTCACCCCGGCCACGCATGCCGGGGTGACCACATCGAGTGCTCAGGCGCGGTAGGCGGTCCACATGCTGCTCATGCGGGTGCTCTGGCCTGGCGTGAACTGGTTGTAGCAAGTGTCGTACGAATAATCCATGTAGTTGTGGATCGGGTCGAGACCCGGCAGCGAGCAGGAGTCGCGGCCCTCGGGGCAGCCGTTGGTGGAGCTGCTCTGGGCCGGAGTGTCGGACACCTCGTCGTTCGTCTGCGTACAGCCGCCCTGGAAGGTGTGGTAGAGGCCGAGCCAGTGCCCGGCCTCGTGGGTCGCGGTCTCACCGAGGTTGTAGTTCGCGATCCCGCCGCCGGGCAGCGAGTCGTAGTGCACGCGGATGCCGTCGATCCCCGGGTTGCGGCTGTAGTCCCAGGGGAACGTCGCGATGCCGAGGTAGGCGAAGTCGACCAGCCAGATGTTCAGCGCGTTCGCGCCGCCCTGGCGGGTCTGCTTGCGGTAGGTGCTGCTCTGTTTGTCCTTGTGCCAGTTGTTGTTGTTGAACCGGTCGACACCGGCCAGCGTGAAGGTGAAGCCGGTGTTCGCCGCCTGCGACGACTCCTGACCGGCGTACGTAGTGTTCAGTACGGCGATCTGCTGCGAGATCTGGGTGTCGGTGACGTCACCGTTCCCGGCCGCGTCACGCATCACGTGCACGTAGACCGGGACGGTCGCGGCGGCCAGCGCACCCTTCGGTAAGGCACCTTTGGCCTTCAGCACCTGCGCGGTCCGGGCCTCGATCGCCTTCTGCTCGGCGACCGAGATGTCCCGGGTGTCCGGGCCGTGACCGCCCTTGGCGGCGGCGCCGGCCGGTGGCACGAAACAGTCAGCCGCCGGCAGTCGGTCCGCCGGCACCCGGGCCGAAGCCTGGCCGCCGAGCGGAGTGAACAACAGCGCCGAGCTGGCCAGCAGGACTGCCGCGGCGCGGGGACGGGTGATGAAAGATCGCATAGCTGCGCTCCTCCGGGTCGGGCCGCTGGGCGGGCGGCCGGTTGCCCGGCATCCTGCGCAACAAATTCCCTGCCACGGAAGCGATCACCGCTGATTCTCCCGCGATCTAGGGAAAACCTTCGGTGATCCCACCTGGTGGGCAAGGATCAGGAGAGGAGTGAGGAGTCGCTCGCGGGGGCCTGGAGACTTCCGTAGCGTTCCATCCTTTGCCAGCGCAGCCGGGACCCGGCCAAAGCGGTGAACACCGACTGGATCACGACCAGGTACATCAGTTGCCGGTAGACGAATTGCTGCAGCGGCAGCGTCCACAACGGCCCGGCCCGTTCACCGTCCAGGTGGAACGCATAGTGGCCCATGGCGAACTGCAGGGCGAGGAAGCCCAGCCAGACCAGTCCCACGCGCAGCGGGTTCAGGAAGACCAAGCCGTAGATCGCGAAGACGTCGACCACCGGTGCGAGCAGTGGCAGCAGGACCTGGAAGAGCAGCAGATACGTCAGACCGCGTCGGCCGAGCTTCCCGGCCCGGCCGCGCCGCAGCCAGGCACCGCGGTGCTTCCACATCGCCTGCAACGTGCCGTAGCACCAGCGGTAGCGCTGCCGCCACAACGCGCCGAGTGACGCCGGAGCCTCGGTCCAGGCGATCGCGCGCTCCTCGTAGACGACCCGCCACCCGTCCCGGCACAACGCCATGGTCAGGTCGGTGTCCTCGGCGAGCGTCACATCACTCAGCCCGCCGATCCGCTCCAGCGCGGTACGACGGAAGCCGCCGACGGCCCCGGGCACGGTGGGCATGCATTCGGCCAGGTCGAACAGCCGCCGGTCCAGGTTGAACCCGATCACGTACTCGATGTGTTGCCAGCGACCGAGCAGCCCACCGCGGTTGCCCACCTTGGCATTGCCGGACACCGCACCCACGGACGGGTCGGCGAACGGCTGGACCAGCATCCGGACCGCGTCCGGCTCGAATACCGTGTCGCCGTCGACCATCACGACCAGGTCGAAGTGGGCGGCCTGGAGACCGGTGTTGAGGGCCACCGGCTTGCCCGCGTTCGGCTGGCGGATCACCCGGACCCCGGGGATGCCCAGCGCCTCGACGAGGTCCGCCGTACCGTCGGTCGAACCGTCGTCGACCACGATCACCTCGAGCGGATGGTCCGACGCGACCAGCGACCTGACCGCCGCCTCGATCCCAGCACTCTCGTTGTACGCCGGGACGATCACGCTGACCGGCTCCGTCACCGGCGGCCCCCACGACCAGTCGCGCATCCGGGCGTGCCGGCGGGCCGCGACCACGGTCGTGATGGCGCGGAGCACACTCAACGCGCCCGCGGCGTACAGCAGCCAGGTGAGCAGCGTCAGTACGCCGTCGCTCACCCGCATGGCCCAGATCGCTGCCATGCCGCGACCGCGTTCCAACAGGCCGGCCGCGTGGACCGGCTGCGGCAGACCTACGGCGTCGCTGACCGTCGCGAACTTGTATCCGCGCGCCTTCAGCGTCGGGATCAGCTTGGCCAGCGCCGCGACGGTCTCGCTGCGGTCGCCTCCCGCGTCGTGCATCAGCAGCACCTGTCCGGCGGTGCCGCGCGGCATCGAGTTCGCGATCACCTTCGCCGTTCCGGGGCGGCGCCAGTCCTCGCTGTCCTGCGTGCTCAGCACGGTCAGGTACCCGGCCTGCCGGGTCTTCTCGATCGAGGTCCAGTCGGCGTTCCGGACCGCGTCCGCCTCGGACGAGTACGGCGGCCGCAGCAGCGGCGTACTGACACCGGTGGCGCCGGCCAGGATCAGCTGGCTCTGGCGCAGCTCGAGTGACCTGCGCCAGCCGGGGACCGTGCTCAGGTTCGCGTGGGTGAACGTGTGCAGGCCGATTTGGTGGCCCTCAGCAACTATTCGGCGGGCCAGCCCGGGATGGGCGGCGACCTCGGTGCCTACCACGAAGAAGGTCGCCTTGACGTGCTGGGCCTTGAGCAGGTCGAGCACCTTCGGGGTCCAGACCGGATCCGGTCCGTCGTCGAAGGTCAGCGCGATGGTCCGCGCGGCCGGCCGGACCGAGCGGATCGCCGAGGGGCTGGCGTCGATCACCGGCCCGCCCGTCGCGATGGCCTTCGGGACGGCGTCGGCCGGTCCGTCGGCCGCGACCGCGCCGTCGGGTTCCGCGCCGTACAGATGGTGCGTGTAGCCGTTCAGGAGCAGCATGCTCGACAGGCAGACGAGCAGCATGGTCAGCACGACCCAGTGGGAGCGCAGCGGGACGGGCTTGGCACGACGGGCGACCGGCCGGCTCACGGCTTGCCGGGCGTCTTCGTCTGGCCGGGCGGTGCGGTCGGCCTGTTGCTGGCGTGCGCGCTCGTCGGCTTACCGGGTGGCAAGGTGGGTGAGCCGGTGGTGTGCGGGGTCGGCGTGGCGGTCGGGGTCGTCGGTACGACGGTCGGCGTCCCCGCCGGCGTGGCGGACGGCGTACCCGAAGGCGTCGTACTCGGTGTGCTGCTTGCGCGCTCCGGGGTGGGCGTCGAGCCGATCGTGGGAATCGCGGCGGGCGGCGGACTCGTGGGAGGTCGGTGCGCGGGCCGGACGATGGCTTCGGGGAGGGGAACCAGCGGCGTGTCCAGCCGCGGTCCGCCGAACAGGCTGCTGGTCATCAGGACCAGGTAGCCGACGACGGGTACGGCGAGCACCACGCCGGCACGGCGGATGGCACGATGACGGCGCCCGGTCGAGTCCAGAAAGACCGGCCGCCGCGCGGAGGGCGACTTCACAAGCCTGGGATGTTACGGGCTACCGGCGGGTCGCGGGAGTCCGGTGGAAGGATGACTGCGGAGAGTGGCCGGCGGATCACTCGGGGCGGATGAATAGTCGGGCTCAAATGGACCCACCATGCCGTGTCCGGGGGTGGGGGTGGCTACTGTCATCTGGTGCAGAAATGGCCTGGCCGTCCTTATCCTCTCGGCGCCACCTTCGACGGTGCCGGGACGAACTTCGCTGTGTTCTCGGAGGTTGCGGAACGAGTAGATCTGGCGCTGATCGACGAAGACGGGGACGAGCAACTGGTCCAGCTGACCGAGGTGGACGGGTTCGTCTGGCACGCGTTCCTGCCGGCGGTGCAGCCGGGACAGCGGTACGGGTTCCGGGTGCATGGGCCGTACAACCCGGCCGACGGAGATCGGTGCAACCCGTCCAAGCTGCTGCTGGATCCTTACGCGAAGGCGATCGACGGGCAGATCGACGGTGACGAGTCGCTGTTCAGCTACCGGTTCGCGAAACCGGACGAGCTGAACACGATGGACAACCGCGAGCACACCATGCTGTCGGTGGTGACGAACCCGTTCTTCGACTGGGGCAACGACCGCCCGCCGGGGCACGCCTACCACGAGACGGTGATCTACGAGGCGCACGTGAAGGGGCTGACCAAGACCCACCCGGCGCTGCCGGAGGACATCCGCGGTACGTACGCCGCCCTCGCGCATCCGGCCGTCATCGACCACCTCAAGGACCTCGGAGTGTCCGCGATCGAGCTGATGCCGATCCACCAGTTCGCCCAGGACGGCCACCTGCAGGAGCTCGGCCTGTCGAACTACTGGGGTTACAACACGATCGGTTTCTTCGCGCCGCACAACGACTACGCCGCCGGCGGGACCCGCGGTCAGCAGGTGACCGAGTTCAAGATCATGGTGAAGGCCCTGCACGAGGCCGACATCGAGGTGATCCTCGACGTGGTCTACAACCACACCGCCGAGGGCAACCAGTTCGGCCCGACGTTGTCGTTCAAGGGCATCGACAACGCGGCGTACTACCGCCTGGTCGACCAGGACAAGTCGCACTACTACGACACCACCGGCACGGGGAACAGCCTGCTGATGCGGCACCCGCACGTGCTGCAGCTGATCATGGACTCGCTGCGCTACTGGGTCACCGAGATGCATGTCGACGGCTTCCGCTTCGATCTCGCGTCCACGCTGGCCCGGCAGTTCCACGAGGTCGACCGGCTGTCGGCGTTCTTCGACCTGGTCCAGCAGGACCCGGTCGTCAGCCAGGTCAAGCTGATCGCCGAGCCGTGGGACGTCGGCGACGGCGGCTACCAGGTCGGCAACTTCCCGCCGCTGTGGACCGAGTGGAACGGGAAGTTCCGCGACACCATCCGGGACTTCTGGCGCGGCGAGAAGTACACGCTGGCCGAGTTCGCGTCCCGGCTGACCGGCTCGTCCGACCTCTACCAGGACGACAGCCGCCGGCCGCTGGCGAGTATCAACTTCATCACCGCCCACGACGGTTTCACGTTGCGCGACCTGGTCTCGTACAACGACAAGCACAACGAGGCGAACGGGGAGGGCGGCAAGGACGGCGAGAGCCACAACCGCTCCTGGAACTGCGGCGTCGAGGGCGCGACCGACGACCCCGAGGTGAAGAAGCTGCGGGCCAAGCAGCAGCGCAACTTCCTCACCACGCTGCTGATCTCCCAGGGCGTGCCGATGATGGCCCACGGCGACGAGCTGGGCCGGACGCAGACCGGCAACAACAACGTCTACTGCCAGGACAACGAGATCGCCTGGGTGGACTGGCAGCTCACCGACTCGCAGAAGGACCTGCTGGCCTTCACCCAGGCCCTGGTCAAGCTGCGCAACAACCACCCGGTCCTGCGCCGCCGCCGCTTCTTCCACGGCGACACCGGTATCGACGGCCTCGGCGACCTGGTCTGGTTCACGCCGAACGGCACCGAGATGCAGAACGGCGACTGGCAGCACGACGACGCCCGCGCGATCGCGGTCTTCCTCAACGGCGACGCGATCTCCGAGCCGGACCCGCGCGGCGAGCCCGTGGTCGACGACTCGTTCCTGATCCTGCTGAACAGCGACCACGAGCCGGTCGACTTCCTCCTCCCGCCCAAGGAGTACGGCGAGGAGTGGACTGTGGTCGTGGACACGACGACCGCCCAGGGCACCGCGACCGACGAGCCGCATGCCGCCGGGAGCACAGTGCCGCTGGAGTCCCGCAGCACCCTCGTCCTGACCCGGGCGCGGGCGGCCGGATGACCGGGGTCCCGCAGGCCACGTATCGGTTGCAGCTGCGCGCCGAGTTCGGTTTCGACGACGCCGCGGCAGTAGTTCCGTACTTGCACGGCCTCGGGATCTCCCACGCCTACCTGTCCCCGATCCTCCAGGCCGCGCCCGGTTCCACCCACGGGTACGACGTGGTGGACCACAGCCGCCTGTCCGAACCGGCCGGCGGTCGCCCTGCGTTCGATCGGCTCGCGACACGGCTGGCCGGCCATCTCATGGGGGCCGTGGCGGACGTCGTACCCAACCATGTGGCCGTGCCGACGCCGGCGCGGCTCAACAAGGCGCTCTGGTCGGTGCTGCGGGACGGTCCGGGTTCGCCGTACGCCGAGTGGTTCGACGTGGACTGGGGTTCGGGGAACCAGCCGTTGTTGATGGCGGTGCTCGGTCAGCGCATCGGGAGGGTGCTGGCGGACGGCGAGCTGTCGGTCGAGGGCGACGTACTGCGGTATTACGACCACGAGTACCCACTCCGGCCGGGCACCGAGAATCTGCCGATCGCGGAGCTGGTGACCGAGCAGTGGTACCGCCTCGCGCACTGGCGAGTCGCTGACGAGGAACTGAACTACCGGCGCTTCTTCGATGTGGACACGCTCGCCGCAGTGCGCGTGGAGACGCAAGAGGTCTTCGACGCCACGCACGAGCTACTGCTGGAGCTTCTGCGTGAGGGCAAGCTCAACGGCTTCCGCATCGACCATCCGGACGGTCTGGCCGACCCGCGTGGCTATCTGCGGCGTCTGGCCGAGCGCACCGGCGGTGCCTGGGTCGTGGTCGAGAAGATCCTCGAAGGTGACGAAGAGCTGCCGAGTGACTGGCCCTGCGCCGGCACCACCGGGTACGACGCTCTCCTCCGCGTCGGCGGCCTGTTCGTGGACCCCGCCGGGGCCGCACCGCTGGCGGCCTTGCACTCCGAGCTGTCTGGCGCCCCCGCCGACTTCAGCCCGGTGGTGGAAGAGGCGAAACGGGAGGTGGTCAGGCAAGGGCAGTACGCCGAGGTCCATCGACTCGTCGAGCTCCTCGCTCACATCTGCCAGGAGGACGTTCGGCTGCGTGACCACACCCGGCGTGCGTTCCACGAGGTGGTCGTCGAGCTGCTCGTCCACTTCGACGTCTACCGCGCGTACGTCGTACCCGGTGAGCAGCCGTCCGCGCGGGCGATGCACGCGTTGGAGCGGGCCGCCGCGAAGGCTCGGCAGAACCTCGATGAGGACCGGCAGGAAACGCTCGACGTCGTACTGCACCTGCTGCTCGGCCAGGAGACCGGGACCGCGAGCCGGATCGACGAGCACGCGCGGCACGAGCTGATCGTGCGGTTCCAGCAGACCTGTGGACCCGTTATGGCGAAGGGCGTCGAGGACACCGCGTTCTACCGGTGGTTCCGGCTCACGTCGTTGAACGAGGTCGGTGGGGATCCAGAGCACTTCGGTGTGACTCCGGAGGAGTTCCACGCGTTCGCGGCCCGGCTCAACCAGCACTGGCCGAAGACGATGACCACGCTGTCCACTCACGACACCAAGCGGTCCGAGGACGTGCGTGCGCGGCTCGGTGTGTTGTCGGAGCAGCCCGCGGCCTGGTCCGAGGCCGTCCGGGAGTGGCGGCGGTTGTCGGAGGATCACCGGAGTCCGGTGCTGGACGGGAGTACGGAGTACCTGTTCTGGCAGACGCTCTTCGGCACCTGGGACGACGGCCTGCTCTCCGAGGATCGCTTGCAGGCCTATCTGCTCAAGGCGATCCGCGAGGCCAAGCGCCACACCACCTGGACTTCGCCGGACGAGGAGTACGAGCAGGCCGTCGCCGCTTTCACCACGGCGGTTCTGCGCGATGACGCCGTACTCGAGTCGGTACGACGCTTTGCCGCCAGGCAGACCGAGTTCGTCCGGGCGGCCACGCTCGGCCAGAAGCTGGTCCAGCTCACGATGCCCGGCGTACCGGATGTCTACCAGGGCACGGAGTTGATCGACCTGTCGCTAGTGGACCCGGACAACCGGCGGCCGGTGGACTACCAGTACCGGATCGACCGGCTTCGTAGGCTGGATGACGGCGCCAAGCCGGAGGACCTGTCCGACGAGAAGCTGCTCGTCACCTCGCGGGCGCTGCGCGTTCGCCGGCAGTATCCGGAGGCCTTCGCCGGTAGCTACGCCCCGCTCCCGACCTCCAACGGTCACGCGGTCGCCTTCGCCCGTGGCGACGCAGTCCTCACCGTGGCAACCAGACTGCCCGCGGCGCTGCACCGCCTCGGTGGCTGGGGTGACAGCACTGTGGTGTTGCCGAGTGGACAATGGAAGAACGTGTTGACCGGTCGCGAAGTGGGTAGTGGGGCTGCCCGGATCCACGAGCTACTGGAAGACCTCCCGGTAGCTCTGCTCGTCAGGAGCTGAACAGATGCACACGTTCTCCGTGTGGGCGCCCGCCGCGTCGTCGGTGGACCTGGTGCTGCGGGACGGCGTACTGCCGATGCGCTGGGCGGCCGACGGCTGGTGGAAGCGGGAGGTGGTCGAGGCGCGCCACGGCACCGACTACGCGTTCTCTGTCGACGGCGGCGAGCCACTGCCTGATCCACGCAGTGCCTGGCAGGCCGACGGCGTTCATGGCTTCAGTCGAGTGTTCGAGGCGGACCGCTTCACCTGGACGGACGAAGACTGGATGGGCCGGGATGTGCGCGGCTCGGTGTTCTACGAGCTGCACATCGGGACCTTCACCCCGGAAGGCACGCTGGACGCGGCCGCGGAGCACCTGGACTACCTGGCGCTGCTGGGCGTCGAGGTCATCTCACTGCTGCCGGTCGCTGCGTTCCCGGGCCGCCACGGCTGGGGGTACGACGGTGTGCACCTGTACGCCGTCCACGAGCCCTATGGCGGCCCGGAAGCACTGCAGCGGTTCGTCAACCACTGTCACGACGCCGGACTGGCCGTGTGTCTCGACGTCGTCTACAACCACCTCGGTCCGAGTGGGAACCGCCTGGCCAGCTTCGGTCCGTACTTCACCGACAACCACACGACGCCATGGGGTCCGGCGGTCAACCTCGACGACACCGGCAGCACCGAGGTACGTCGCTGGATCTGTGACAACGCACTCCGGTGGTTCGACTCGTTCCATGTGGACGCTCTGCGGCTGGACGCCGTTCACGCGCTGGTCGACGACAGCCCGATGCATCTGATCGCGCAGCTGTCGTTGGAGACCGCGGACCTGTCCACTGAGCTCGGCCGGCCGTTGGGTCTGGTGGCCGAGTCGGATCTGAACGAACCGCGCACGGTCGAACCTGTGGCCGAGGGCGGGCTCGGCATGACTGCGCAGTGGAGCGACGACTTCCACCATGCGCTGCACTCACTGCTGACCGGTGAGCGATTCGGGTACTACGTGGACTTCGGTGCGCCGGAGGTGTTCGCGAAGACCCTGACCCGCGTGTTCCTGCACGACGGGTCGTACTCGACCTTCCGCGGTGCGGACTGGGGCCGGCCGGTCAATCCGGCGAAACATCACGGGACCGAGTTCCTCGCCTACACGTCGAACCACGACCAGATCGGCAACCGCGCGCTCGGTGACCGGCCCGCGCTCACGCCCGGCCAGCTCGCGATCGGCGCCGCGCTCGTGGTCACCTCGCCGTACACACCGATGCTGTTCATGGGCGAGGAGTGGGGTGCCTCGACGCCGTGGCGGTTCTTCACCGACTTCGACGAACCCGCGCTGGCCGAGGCGGTCCGGACCGGCCGGCGCCGCGAGTTCGCCGCGCACGGCTGGAGCGCCGACGAGATCCCGGACCCGCAGGACCCCGAGACCTGGCGCAGTTCGGTGCTCGACTGGTCCGAGCTGGACGCGTCACCGCACCGGGAGCTGTGGGCGTGGTACCACCACCTGCTGACGTTCCGCGCCCGGATGCCGGAGCTGCGCAACGACGATCTGGGCTCGGTCGGTATCTCTTTCGATCCCGGCGGGGACTGGCTGGTCGTGGCCCGTGGCAGTCTCCGGGTGGTGGCGAACCTGGCCGCCCACGAGACCGTCGTACCGGTCGACGAGCCTCCGTCGTGGGTGGTGATGGCTTTCGGGGACGCGGACACGGTCACTGACGGTGTCCGGTTGCCAGCTCACGGCGTTGCGATCATTGCTGTCTGAGACTTTCCAAGGACGCATATTTCCGGCCGAATCCAACAGAACAAGGCGTTCGACCCTGTTGATCGATGGTGATTTCAGGAATCGCTTGTGTGACAGGGGTCTCGTGACGGACTGTGGATTTGGCCAGCAGGGGACGGGGGGTTCGACGGGAGGAACTGGATGACAGTCGGAGGCGTCGACACTTACTACGACTACGAAGAGAAGCAGTGGAAGAGCCGGCGGCTGGGAGGTGGACCGATTCACCGCGGCCCCGTGTGCCCGGCTCCACGCACCGCTGACGTCTCGTTGCACGAGGCACCCCGCGAGCGCCATCCGGCCGCCCGCGAGCGCGACAAGTCCAAGACCGTCCTGACCTGAGACACCCGGTGGCAGGGCCCGCCAGACCAAGTCACCGCACTCAGCCGGTACCACAGCGGCCGTCGTGCCGGAACCCGACGGCCGTTGTGGCATGCCCGCTGACCGGCCGGTAGGACAAGGGTGCGCAAAGACTGGCCGGGGTGCCGAGCGAGGTAGTTCCGGAGTCGCATAGAGTGACTGCTGTCACCACCGGATCGGAAGGACCGCCGCGATGGCCGATGCAGACGAGCAGGTCCCGGAGAACGCACCGTTCCCCGGGTTCGACGTGAGCAGGCCGAGTATTGCCCGCACGTACGACTACCTGCTCGGCGGCAAGGACAACTTCGCCATCGACCGGGCCTTCGGGGACAAGTTCATCAACGACCTGCCCGGCTCCCGGCAGATCGCCCCGGACAACCGCGGCGCGCTGGTCCGGGCGATCCGCGAGATCATCACCAGCACCCCGGTCCGGCAGTTCGTCGACCTGGGCAGCGGTCTGCCGACCGCGGACAACGTCCACCAGGTCGCCCAGCGGTACGCGCCCGAGGCGAAGGTCCTGTACGTCGACAACGACCCGATCGTGCTCGCCCACGGCCGAGCCCTGCTGGCGGAGAACGAGAACACCACGGTCCTCCAGGCCGACCTGCGCGACCCGAAGGCGATCTACGACAGCGAGGACGCGCGGCTGATCGACTTCGACCAGCCGGTCGCGGTCGTCTTCAGCGCCACGCTGCACCACGTCAACGACGACGAGGACCCGGCCGGCCTGGTCCGGTTCTGGTACGACCGGATCCCCTCCGGCAGCTACGTCTTCATCAGCCACTTCCGCAGCGAGAACGACCCGCGCAGCCAGGAACTGGAGCAGGTCCTGCAGGGTTCCCTCGGCCGCGGCCGCTGGCGCACCGACGAGCAGATCCTCGCGCTCTTCGGCGACGGCTTCACCGTCGTCGACCCCGGCCTGGTGCCCGCGGTCAACTGGCGCAACCCCGACGCCCCCGAAGAACTCACCGACTGGCAACGCCTGATCGCCGCAGTCCTCGCCGTCAAGAACTGACCCTCAGCCGTAGAACGCTTCCCGGGTCAGGAAGGCGAACTGGGCTGTTTTCGTGGTGCCGTCCGGGTGGGTGATCTTGGCTTCCCGGCCGAGGATGAAGCCGGTGCGGTGGAAGCGGTCGATGGCTCCTGTGTTGCGGATGTCCGGTTCGACCACCAAGCGCGGATGCCCGAGGTGGCTGAAGATGAACTCAGCCAGCGCGCCGAGCAGTTGGCCGGTGAAGCCAGCCCGGCGCTCCCCGGGTGCGATCAGTAGGTGCAGCCCGAGGTCCCCGGCCTCGACGTCGTACGCCGCCCCCGCCGGATCCGCCTGCGGATCGTAGGTCTGCAACAGCGCGACCGGTACGTCGTCCAGTCGTACGACGTACACATGGTGCGTCGGCACCGAGTCCAGGAACCGGTACGTCGCGGCAACCTCATCCCGGGACAGCTCACCCATTCCCCAGAACGTCGCCCGCTCGGCCGTCACCCACTCGTAGATGAGATCGAGGTCCCGCTCGGGATCGGACTCCTCGAGGTGAACCGTGCCGAGACCGTCGACCTTCGTGGTGAAGCTCCGATCCTCCCGAGTGAGTTCGCCCTGGACCGGCGCCAGCGCACCGCGCAACCACAGCGGGAGCTGGTCGTGGTGATGAGCATCCCCGAGTACTCCGGACGCACCCAGCGGCACGATCCAGGCGCTGGTGGACCGATCGGCCAGGTCCCAGGCATAGCGGGCGGCGGAGGCACGGATGCACACGTCGGTCAGACCGGGCAGGCTCGACGTCGACATCACGCAGTGGTGGTCTCCGGACAGGCCGAGATCGAACGGCTCCTCGTCCGCTGCGAAGACCGGACCCCGCAGCGCATGCAGCGGCGCCAGCTGATGGGTTTCACCCCACGGCGGCCGGGGCTTCCGGCCTGCGACCTCCTCGAGCGCCTCCCGTGTCAGCCAGCTCACGTTGATGTCCGGGAGGTCCGCGCTCAGCAGGTTCTCCACCGCGTACGAGACATGCGTGAGCGTGTCCATCCACGGCGCGAACAGCTCCGTGCACTCGGCGTTCTCGAGCACCGTGAAGTGATCGGCCAGCCGGGACACGAGGGCCTTGCGGAGTGCGGCGTACGACGACGCCGTCGTACTCGCGGCGTCCATCCGGCGATCCCAGTCGAGAAACTCGGTGCGTAGGGCAACGGCTTCCGGGGACAGATCCGCCAAGCCGGCCAGGAGATCCAGGATCGAGCCTGCCGATCCGAGGAAGGTGTCGGTGTGGATCTCAGGCATCTCGCCGACCGACCAGTCGGACCGCGTGGCGATCATGTCCCGGATCCGATGAGACCGGTGCCGGGCTGCGAACTCCACGCCGAGTGGCGCCGCCAGCTCGCGCGCGTTCGCCATCACGGCCGGACCGTCGACGGTTGCCCGCGGCATCGGATCGTGCCAGCCGTCCCACTGGTGGTCCGCTTCCCAGGCCGGTACGACGCGGAGCCGGTTGTCGGGGTGGCGCCGCGGGACCAGTCCGGCGGTCCGATGCAGCAGTCCGCCCGCGGTGTCGGCCGCGAGGATCACGTTGACCGGCTCGACCCAGCTCTCCGCAGCCGCGTCGACGTCGGCGACAGTGGTTGCCTGAAGCAACTTAGGTAGCACCTCGAAACCCAGCCGGCCAGTCACTCGGGGCGGATACCGCAGGCTGATACCGTCCATGATCACCGGGCCGCGATCGGTCTCGATCACCTCGATCTCGATCGGATCCACGCCGGCCACCTCGACCACCTCGGTGTGCCTCGTGCAGGACGTCCACCCGTCAGGCCCGAGGGCCTCGACACCGGACTCGGTCCGGCGGAGTTGTTCGGCGTACAGGTCCTGGTAGTCGGACATCGCGTTGGTGATCGCCCAGGCGACCTTGCCGGTGTGGCCGAAGTGCGCGATCCCCGGGACCCCCGGGACGGCGAGGCCGAGGACGTCGTACTCCGGGCAGGTCAGCCGGATCTGCTGGTAGACACCTGGGCTCTCGATGAAGCGATGGGGATCGCCCGCGACGATCGGCTGCCCCGAGGCGGTGTGCGATCCGGGGATCAGCCACCCATTGCTTCCGGCCGTCCGCGGACCCTCCGAGCTGAACAACTCGATGTTCTCGTCACCGAGGTGCTCGGCGACATGCGTCCGCCATAGCTTCGACGGGAACCCCGCGAACAGGACGTGGATCGCCAGCCAGATCCCGAGCGGCGTCCACGGCTCCCACTCCTGCAGCTTCAGCCCGGTCTCGGCGAACTCCGGGGCGCGCGCCGCCCCACCGGGGAGCCCGTGGTTGACACCTTCGACGTACGCCGTGATCCACTCGCGGGTCTCTTCGTCGAGCGCCTCGAAACAGCGCTGAGCTGTGTCCGCGAGGCGGGCCTGCCGGGCGAACACGTCCCAGCCGGCGGCTTCCGGACCGAGGAACGCCGCACTCGTCCCGAGGTACCGGCGGCGCTCGAGCTCGATCTGCCAGGCCCGGTCCCGGGCGGTGGTGACGCCTTGGAGATAGACGAGGGCAAGTGGGTCTCCGGCCTGCAGCTGCGGAACGCCGTACGCGTCCCGGAACACCCTCGCATTCACAACGGGTCCTCGTTTCAGTTAGGTTAGGCTGCGCTAACTTACAAAGCAGGAATCGTGGTCGCAAGGGCAATTGTCGCTGGAGGTGCGCAGTGGGGCATGGCTGGGAAGGCGTGGTGCTCAAGCTGTTCCGCGCGAAGGACTTCACCTTCACCGTGACGGGCGCCGAACAGGTCACCGAGCGCTACCGTCGGGTGCACTTCACCGACGGTGGATTGCTCGCGGCGATCGGGGTGCACCCGACCATGTGGGTGCGGTTGTGGTTCGACAACGCGGGCAAGCCGCACCAGCGCGCGTACACGCTGGTCGATCCGGAGGTCGAGACCGCCACGTTCAGTCTGGAGTTCGCGCTGCACGACGGGTGCGCCAGCGACTGGTCCCGCAAGGCGCAGGCCGGCGACACGATCGAGGCGACCGTGCAGGGGACCGGGTTCGAGGTCCCGGATCCGCTGCCGCAGCGGATGCTGGTGATCGGCGACCCGGCCTCGTTTGCCGGCGATCAACTCGCTGCTCGCGGTCGCGCCGAAGCTGCCGGCGACCATCTGGTTCGAGACCACGCACGACGGTGACCACGCGCTGCCGTTCCGCCTCGACCCCGAGCGTCACGAGCTGCGCACCGTTCCGCGTCCCGAGCTGGTCGACACCCTCAAGGCCGATCTCTCCGAGCTCATCGGCCCGGACGCCTACGTGTGGATCGCCTGCGACACCGCGACCACCCGGGCGCTCACGGCCTACGTCGTGAAGGACCTCGCCGTACCGAAGCACCGGGTGAAGGCGCTCGGCTATTGGAGAGCAGCCTGACGTAGCCTGACGCGCGTGATCAGACCCCTCGACCTGACCGACCAGGCCCTCGCCGAGCGATTGTTGACAATCCAGCACGCCGCGTACGCCGTCGAGGCCGAGCTGATCGGGTTCGACGGGATCCCGCCGCTACAGGAGGATCTGGCCGGCCTGATGGCGTCCACCGAGTATTGGCTCGGCCGGTATGCCGGCGACACCTTGGTCGGCGCGGTCGCCTACGAACTCCCGGACAACGACACCGTCGACATCTCCCGCCTGATCGTCGACCCCGCGCACGCCCGTCGCGGCCACGGACGCGCCCTGCTCGACCACCTCGACCAGCTGGAACCGCGGCCGATCAGCGTCGTCTCCACCGGCTCGGCGAACACGCCGGCGGTCAGCCTCTACAAGTCCCGCGGCTACACCGAGATCGGCCAGGTCGAGATCGCCGCCGGCATCCACCTCACGCAGTTCAGGCGCGTGTCCTGAGCTGCTCGAAGCCGTAGTACACCGCCAGCAGGAAGACGACCAGCAGTGTTGCCCGCGCGGAGATGAAGGACAGCCCGATGCAGGCCGCGTAGATCAAGGTGCCGATCGAGTACCTGAGCAGCGACCTCCGGACCTGCGCGTTCGTCATGTTGTGCTCGACCAGGTGCTTGCGCAGGACGTGCCACCAGATCAGGCTGAACGCGATCGCGGCCAGGGTCAGGTTGGTGCTGTAGACGGCTGCGGCGACGCTGGCGTTGATCGAGTCGTCTCTGAGGTGCTCGGCGAACAGACTGGTCGGGAACGGCAGCAACGTGGCCCACAGCAACAGCAACAGGTTCAGGAACATCAGCCCGCGGTCGGCGCGCTGGATCTGGCGGAACAGCGAGTGATGGTTGACCCACATGACGCCGAGAATCGCGAAGCTGGTCAGATAGGCGGCGAACTGCGGCCACTCGTGCAGCAAGGCCGGCCACAGCCGTTGCCCCTCCTCGAGCTCGGGGTTGTGCAGTTCGAGGACCAGGAGGGTGATCGCGATCGCGAAGACGCCGTCACTGAAGGCTTCCAGACGAGTGGTCTCGGCAAGGTCAGACTGGGTGCTCACGGCCACCCAGTCTGACCCAGCACCATCAGTCCGTCGACAGAGAAAGCGCTGTCCAGCTGATCGCCGGTAGCGTAATGGTCAGCTTGCCGTCGGCGAGTTGCGCCGATTCGAGAGGCTGCGGCGTGACGCGGTCCGGTTGGGTGGCCGAGTTGGTGGCAAGCGGGTCCGCGTCGTGGATGAGGACGGCTTCGTCGACGGTCGTGACGCCGGCCCGGCTGACGTCGATGGTGACCTCGATCGGGCCCTCGGTCGAGCGGTTGACGGCGAAGACCGTGAGCCGGCCCTCGGCGTACGTCGCGACCGCGTCGACGGCCGGGACCTCACCGTGCTTCGTGGTGCTGACAGTCGGCGAGTTCGTCTGCACCTGGAGGACCTGGCCGCCCGCGAGCCGGGAGGTGATCGCGAACGGGTGGAAGGTGGGCTGCCGCCAGGCCGGGCCGCCGGGCTCGGTCATGATCGGCGCGATCACGTTGGCCAGTTGCGCGAGGCAGGCGACCCCGACCCGGTCGCTGTGCCGCAGCAGCGAGATCAGCAGGTTGCCGACGACAACGGCATCGGTGACGTTGTACTCGTCCTCGATCCGCCGCGGCGCGACCTCCCACTGGTCGTGCGGTCCGTCGGTCCGGCGAGACCGTTGGCCGTACCAGACGTTCCACTCGTCGAAGGAGATACCGATCTTCTTGCGGCTCTTCAGCTCCGCGCCGACGTGGTCCGCAGTCGCAACGACGGACTCGATGAAGCGGTCCATGTTCACCGCCGAGGCCAGGAACGACGCCGTGTCGCCGTCGTCGTTGCCGTAGTAGGCGTGGCAGGAGATGTAGTCGACGAAGTCGTACGTCTCCCGCAGGACCTCCCGTTCCCAGGTGCCGAAGAGCGGCATCGCGGACGACGACGAGCCACACGCGACGAGTTCCAGGTCGGGCTCGATCATCCGCATCGCCCGCGCGGTCTCGGCCGCGAGCCGTCCGTACTCCGTCGGTGTCTTGTGGCCGACCTGCCACGGGCCGTCCAGCTCGTTGCCCAGGCACCACAACTTCACGCCGTACGGCGATGCGCCGTGCTGCTCGCGCAGGTCGGACAACGCCGTACCGCCTGGGTGGTTCGAGTACTCCTGGAGGTCGAGCGCCTCCTGGACTCCGCGCGTACCGAGGTTGATCGCCATCATCGGCTCGACGCCGGCCTTGGCACACCAGCGGATGAACTCGTCCAGGCCGAACTCGTTCGTCTCGATGCTGTGCCAGGCGAGGTCGAGCCGGCGCGGCCGTCCTTCGCGCGGGCCGACACCGTCCTCCCAGCGGTAGCCGGAGACGAAGTTGCCGCCGGGGTAGCGGACCACGGAGGCGCCGAGCTCCCGGGTCAGCTCGAGGACGTCCTTGCGGAAACCGTCCTCGTCGGCGGTCGCGTGGCCGGGCTCGTAGATACCGGTGTAGACACACCGGCCCATGTGCTCGACGAAGGTCCCGAAGGTCCGGCGATTGACGGGCGCGATCGTGAAGGCGGGATCGATGGTCAGGGTGGCAGAGGGCACCAGGTTGCTCCTGTCGTGATGGGTGTAATCATCCCTTGATGCCTGCGTCGCCGACACCGCGGACCACATGGCGCTGGAACAGGGCGTAGACGATCAGCAAGGGAAGTCCGCCCAGTACGGCGGATGCCATGATCTGGGCGTAGCGCAGGCCGTAGGAGCCCTGCACGTTGGCGAGACCGACCGGGATCGTCATCATCGACGGGTCGGTGGTCACGATGAAGGGCCAGAGGAAGTTGTTCCAGGCCCCGATGAAGGTGAAGATGCCGACGGCAACGAGGATCGGCCGCGACATCGGCACCATCACGCTCCAGACGATCCGCCACCGGGACGCGCCGTCGACCCGGGCGGCGTCCTCGTAGTCGCGGGAGATGCCGTCGAAGAACTTCTTCAGGACGAACACCATCACCGGCGCGACCACCTGCGGCAACACGATGCCCCAGTAGGTGTCGACCAGGCCGAGCCCGGTCATCTCCTGGAACAGCGGCACGATCAGCACCTGGGGCGGGACCAGGATACCGGCGATGATCAGCCCGAACAGCACCCGCCGGCCGGGGAACCGGGTCCGTGAGAACCCGAAGGCGGCCAGCACCGAGACGAGCAGCGTCAGGCCGGTCACCAGGACGGACACGACACTGCTGTTCAGGAACCAGCGGATCAGGTCACCTTGGTCGATGACGCTGCGGTAGGCGTCCGCGGTCGGTGCGTTGGGCAACCAAGTGATCGGCGACCGGGTCGTCTCCGGCTCCGGCTTGAGCGAGGTGTCCAGGGCCCACAGCAGCGGGACCAGCCACACCACCGCGAGAATCACTGCCCCGACGATGCTCGCCACCTTCGGGAAGGTCCACGTCGTCCTCATTCGCCGGCCTCCTTACGGCCGGAGAACAGTTTGAACTGCAGCAGCGCGACCACCACGATGACCGCGAAGAACATGTACGAGATCGCCGAGGCGTAGCCGATCCGGTAATTGGTGAAGCCGTTCTCGTAGATGTACTGGATGATCGGCCGGGTCGCGAAGTTCGGCCCGCCGTCGGTCATCAGGTAGACCTGGTCGAAGATCTTCAGCGACGCCACCAGTTGCAGTACGACGATCAGCCCGGTGGTCCGGCTCAGCAGTGGCAGCGTGATCCGGAACAGCTGCTGCCGTCCGTTGGCGCCGTCGATCGCGGCCGCCTCGTACACCTGGGCCGGAATCCCTTGCAGAGCGGCCAGATAGAGCAGGAAGTTGAACCCCACGGTCCACCAGACCGTGGTGATCACGATCGCGAGCATGGCCCGGTTCTCGGTGTTCAGCCAGTCGATCTCGGCGAACCCGCCGGCCGTCAGCAGCCCGTTCACCAGTCCGAAGCCGGGCTGGAAGATCCACACCCAGATCAGCGTCACGACGGTGGCCGGGAGGACGAACGGAGCGAAGTACGAGAACCGCAGCAGCCAGCCGAGCAGGCCCTTGCGGTTGGCGAGCAGGGCCATCAGGAGCGCGATGATCACCAGCGGCGGCGTACTCATCGCGGTGAAGACGAAGGTGTTCTTCAGCGACGACCAGACGGCCGGGTCGCCGACCATCTCCCGCCAGTTCTCCAGGCCGAGGAACTGGTGTTTCACCCCGGCCAGACTGGTGTTGAAGAAGCTGTTCCACAGCCCGGAGACGATCGGCCAGAGCAGGAAGACCGCGAACAGCAGCAGGAACGGCGCCACGAAGAACAGCCCGCTCCAACGCTCCTGCCACGGCCGGCCCGCAGCCGGCTTCGCCGCGGCCGGTCGGGTGCTGCTGACGGCACGAGGTGGTGTCTGCACGGTCATGGGGCCTCCCGGCCTGGACTGAGGAACGGAGGGAGCGCAGCGACTGGAGTGACGAGGGAAGGCTGGGAGCCACAGCCCCATGACCCGCCGCGCCGGAGGCGTGGCATCAGTAGAGCCATGATGGGCCTCCTTTCAGACCGGGGACGGGGTGTCGAGCAGCTTTTGGGTGGCCGCCTTGAACTGGGCGAGCGCGGCCTTCGGGGTAGCCTGACCGGTCGCGATCCCGCTGAAGGCGGCCGCGGACTCGTTCTCCAGCTGGGCTCCCGAACCGCTGAACCAGGCGTCCGGGTCGTACAGCACGTTCGGGGCGACGCTGCGGTACTCCGCCTGCGGCTTGAGATCCAGGTACTCCGTGCTCTTCACCACCGGCTGGTACGCCGGGATGTGGCCGCCGGCCGCCCACTCGACGCTGTGCTTCAGCATCCAGGCGATGTACTCGATCGTCGCCTTCGTGTCGTCGGCGTTGCGGTGGGCCTGGTGCGGCAGCACGAAGGTGTGCGAGTCCCCCTGGAACTTCGGTACGTCGTACACGACCGGGAACGGCGCCATGCTGAACGGCATCTTGGCGGTCTGGTACGTCGTGACCTCCCACTCGCCGTTGAAACTCATCCCGGCCTCGCCGTTGGTGAACTGGGCGACCAGGGCCGGGTAGTTCGCGGACCGCGGCGTGAGCCCTTCGGCGGCGAGCTTCGCGATCAGGTCCAGGGCCTCGAGGGCCTTGGCGTCATCGATCACCAACTGCTTGCCGTCTTCGCTGAAGAATCCGCCATCGAGCTGGCCGTACAGCGTGTACCACAGCCGCCACGGGCTGGTGGTGTCGACGGAGACGGCGTACTTGCCGGTGGTCTCCTTGACCGCCCGGAGCATGTCGAGGAACTCGTTCACGCCCTTGACGGCCTTGATCTTGCCGTCTGGTCCGAGCAGCCCGGCCTTCTTGCAGATCTCGGTGTTGTAGTAGAGGACGAACGGGTGCTGGTCGAGCGGAACGGCGTACAGCTTGCCGTCGATCACACAGCGGTCCCAGGTCGCCGGGAGGAAGTCGGACTGGTGCACCCCGGCGGCACTCAGCAGGTCGACCGGGATCGGGTCGAGCATCGTCGTCGGGCTGAATCCCTTCAGCCGCGACATGTGCATGGTCGCGACCTCGGGCGCCCGGCCGCCGGCCGCCGACATCGCGAGCTTGGTGTAGAACGGCGGGCCCCAGGCGAGCGTGGTCGCCTCGAACCGTACGCCGGGGTGTTCGGCGACGTACTGCTGGTGGATCTGCAGCAGGCGGGCACCGTCACCGCCGCCGAACAGATTCCATTCCCGGACCCTGGGTCTGCTGCCGAGGGTGCCGCAACCGGTGAGCGCGAGGGCGCCGAGCATGCCACCAAGTACTGCTCGACGCCGTGGGCGGAAGGGCGGAGGGGAGTCGTCAAGCATCTGCGTGTCCTCCAGGCGGGGGTGGGGACAGGGACTTCTACATCGGTGTACTACATCGGTGTAGAGAGGATGCCCGAGAGGCCGGGAAGCGTCAATAGTTCAGGGTTTGATCAGTCCGTGCCGAGCGTGGATTCACGGGTGTGCAGCTTGTACGGCGCGACGATCTCCACGTGCTCAGAGTCGTCCCCGGCCATCCGCCGGACCAACAGGTCGACCGCGGTCCGGGCGATGTCGACACGGTTCGGATCGACCGTGGTCAGGGTCGGGCTGCTGTAGCTGGCCTCGTCGATGTTGTCGAAGCCGGCCACCGCGACGTCGTCCGGGATCCGGAGCCCGTGCGCGGCGAGGGCCCGGACCGCGCCGAGCGCCAGCGTGTCGTTGAGGGCGAGGACCGCGTCGAACTTCTGGCCGGTCGCGAGCAGCACCTCCATCGCGTCCGCTCCACTCGACCGGTGCCACTTCCCTCCGGACACGGCCAGATCCGCCGGTACGGGTACGCCGTACTCCGCGAGTGTCTCGGCGTAGGCGCCGTACCGGATGGCCGCGGTGCCGACCTGTTCGCCGGGGCGGATGCCGATCACCGCGATCTTGCGCCGGCCCTGGTCGAGCAGGTGCCGGACGACGGCCTTGGTGCCCTCGACGTTGTCGATCATCACGTGGTCGACCGGGCCGTGGAAGATCCGCTCGCCGAGCAGCACCATCGGCGTCGGCGTTCGCAGCTGCTCGACGTCCTCGGGGCCGAGGCCGAGCGGGCTGTACAGCAGGCCGTCGACCAGGTGGCCGCGCGGCCGGGCCAGCGCGGTCAGCTCTCGGTCGCGGTCGGCGCCGGTGGTCTCGATCATCACCGTCAGTCCGTGCTCGCCGGCGGCCGCGATCGCCGCATCGGCGAGCTCGGCGAAGTACGGGTTGCTCAGCTCGGGGACGGCGAGCGCGATGATGCCGGTCCGGCCGGACTTCAGGTTCCGGGCCGAGATGTTCATCTGGTAGCCGAGGGCGTCGATCGAGGCGAGCACCTTGGTCCGGGTCTCCTCGCGGATGTACGGATACCCGTTCATCACGTTGGAGACGGTCTTCGGCGACACCCCGGCATGCTGGGCCACGTCCCGCATCGTCACCGCCACGACATCACCCCCAAGGTCATGAGCACACACGGTAGTGCACGCGGCCGGCTGTCGCCGTCGGCCGCGCGCTCGCTCGCCGCTGGAGGGTCGCTCCGGTCAGCTGTCCGCCGGCTCCTCCGCCGGTTCCTCCGGGGGTGCCTTGTGGGGCGGGCGCCGGGGTGGGTTGGGCTGCGGTCCGAGGGATTTGCCACCGGGGTGGTCGGGGATCTCGCCGTCGTAGTTGGTCAGCTCGAGGCCTTCCTCCTGCAGCGTCTCGTCGATCACCGGGGACGGCTCTTCGCCGGGATCCCATCTACCGGGTCTGCGGACAGTCATGACACCCTCCCTGGGACGTGTTTGCACTCCACGGTACGACGGCGCCGTCCCGGCGTCAGAATGTCGGCGTCACACGCCGTACGGCGGGCGGTTGAGCGGGGTGAGCGTGATACCTGCCTGGACGGCCTTGCTCAGGATGGCCGGCTCGGGGCGGCCGAGGCGGAGGCCGATCAGCGACGGCGAGAGATTCGCCGCGGCGAGCTGCTTCAACGTACTGACTTCTCGGGCGGTCCAGGGCTCCTCTGCGTTGCGGATGGACAGAGGCAGGGGTGTCATCGCTCTCACTTCTTTCTTCGGTTGACGATCTCCCGGTGCCCAGCCGGGCTCTGTCAAAAACTAACTACCGTCTGTTGCGGACCAGGGCATCTTGTGAGACGCCCTGGTCCGACGGGAAGTTCGTCAGCGGTCGGGGATCGGGCGGCGGCGGGTGGTGGGATTGGTGAGGGACGGGGGTCGCCAGGCGGCGTCGGTGTCCCAGAGGTCGGTGCCTGGGGGGACGATCTCGTCGATCTGGTCGAGGGTCGAGTCGTCCAGGGTGAGGTCGGCGCCCTTGAGGAGGCCGTCGAGTTGTTCCATCGTGCGGGGTCCGCTGATCACCGACGTGACCGCCGGATGCGTGGTGACGAAGGCCATCGCCAGTTCCGGGAGTGACACCCCGACGCCCTCGGCAACCTCGATCAGACGCTCGACGGCGTCGTACTTCGCGGCGTTGGCGGGCAGCGACGGGTCGAAGCGGTGCGGTGCGATGGCGGCCCGGCCGGAGGTGAGGTCGACCGGCTGATCCTTGCGGATCTTGCCGGACAGGAATCCGAACGCGAGCGGGCTCCAGGTGAGCACCCCCATCCACAGCCGCTGGCACGTCGGCAGCAGCGAACGCTCGACCCCGCGACCGATCATCGAGTACGGCGGTTGCTCGGTGCGGAAACGTCCGTACCCACGCCGTTCGGACACGTGGTACGCCTCCACGATGTCCTCGGCCGGGAACGTCGAGCACCCGAACGCACGGATCTTCCCAGCGCTGACCAGGTCGGTCAGCACCCAGAGCGTCTCCTCGATGTCCGTCGTGTCATCAGGCCGGTGCACCTGGTAGAGATCGATCCAGTCGGTGTCGAGCCGGCGCAGGCTGTCCTCGACCGCGCGGGTGATCCACCGCCGGGAGTTCCCGCTGCGGTTGCGGCTGTCGTCGTGCAACGGGAAGTGCACCTTGGTCGCGAGGATCACGTCGTCCCGGCGCCCCTTGAGCGCCTTGCCGACGATCTCCTCGGACTCGCCGGTGGAGTACATGTCCGCGGTGTCGACGAAGTTGATGCCCTGGTCGAGGGCGGCGTGGATGATCCGGACACAGTCCTCGTGGTCGGGGTTCCCGACCGCGCCGAACATCATCGCGCCGAGACAGTGCGCACTGACCTCGATCCCGGTCCCACCCAGCGTGCGATAGCGCATGTAACAGCTCCTAGCGTTCCGTTCGTTGTGCCCGGAACGCTAGGAGCTAGAGCCCGGTCTAGGTCAACCCATAGGTAGGTGGGCCCAGCGAATAGGTGATCGCCACCGATGTGGGCAGGTAGTGGCCGCGCCGAGCATGGGATTCCATGACGACCTTGATGGAACAGGAGACGCTGGGGGAGCGCTTTCGGGTCGGCGACGGGGTGGCGATGCACGAACTGTACGAGCGCTACTCCGCGCCGATGGACGCGACCGCGCTCACCCTGCTCGGAAATCGTGAGCACGCGGCGGACGCCGTACAGCGGGCTTTCGTGCAGGCGTGGCGGGCGGCCGACCGGTTCGACCCGGCGCGCGAGCTGAAGCCGTGGCTCTACGCGATCACGCGCCGGGCGGCGGTGGACATCTATCGGCGGGAACGGCGTACCCAGCAGCAGTTGACCTTCGACCCGGCGACCGAAACCGTGGTCACGGAGGCGCCGAACATCGTGGCGGTCTGGCAGGCCGGGCAGGTGCAGGCGGCGCTCGAGCGGTTACGGCCGGGGGAGCGCCAGGTGCTGCGACTCGCGTACTACGACGACTTGACCCAGACCGAGATCGCGCAAGTACTCGGTGTCCCGCTCGGCACGGTCAAGAGCCGCACGGCCCGGGCTCAGCGGCGGTTGGCGACCCTGCTTGCGCATCTGCGTGACACGTAGGGTGGGGCAATGGACTTCGCGGAGCTTTGGGATCCGGAGCCGGGCTGGCTCAACACGGCCTCGTACGGGTTGCCGCCGCGACCGGCCTGGGAGGCGCTGCAGGCCGCGCTGTCCGACTGGCGGGTCGGCGCGACGAGCTGGGAGCCGTGGGACGAGTCGACGACCCGGGCTCGCGAATCGTTCGCGCGGCTGGTCGGTGCGGACGCCACCGATGTGTTCGTGGGCAGCACGGTCTCCGCTGCCTTGGTGCCCATCGCGGCGGCGTTGCCGGACGGGGCGAAGGTACTGACCGACGACGTCGAGTTCACGTCGAACGTGTTCCCGTGGCAGGTGCACGCGGACCGTGGCGTCGAGGTGGTCGCCGTACCGGGGGATGAGCTGGTGGCCGCGATCCGGCCGGGCACCGACCTGGTTGCGGTGAGTGCGGTCCAGTCGTCCACGGGCGCTGTCCTCGACCTGGCCGCGGTTGTTGCCGCCAGCACGGAGATCGGCGCGCTGCTGGTGATCGACGCCAGCCAGGCGCTGGGCTGGCTGCCGGTCGGTGTGGACGGCGTCGATGTGCTGATCGCCCACACGTACAAATGGTTGATGTCGCCACGCGGTGCGACCATCGGCTATCTCTCGCCGCGGTTGCAGGAGCGCTGCCGTCCGTCGGCCGCCGGGTGGTACTCCGGTGCTCAGGTGCACGACTCGTACTACGGGACGCGGATGGAACTCGCTCCCGGCGCGCGCAAGTTCGATCAGTCGCCGGCCTGGTTCAGCTTCGTCGGCGCGGCGCCCGCACTCGAGCTCGTCGAGCAGATGGGCGTCGAGACGATCCAACGGCACAACCTGGACCTGGCGAACGAGTTCCGCGCCGGTCTCGGGCTGCCGCCGGGCGATTCCGCGATCGTCAGTACGTCGCTGCCGGGCGCGAAAGAGGCGTTCGAGGCAGCCGGGATCCGCGCGGCCGTCCGGGACGGAAAGCTGCGCGCGTCGTTCCACATCTACACGACCCTCGCCGACGTCCATCAGGCGCTCACCGCCCTGAAACCACTGCTCTGAGAGCTGGTTGCGGGGTTAGGGTGCCGCGTATGGACGCTGGACTGAGTATCGGGCAGGTGGCGGAGCGGACCGGGCTGAGCGTGCACGCCTTGCGGTTCTACGAGCGTGAGGGTTTGCTGGCAGACGCCGTACGGCGGGAGTCGAACGGCCGGCGCGTCTACACCGAGGACGATGTCGACTGGCTGGACATGTGCATCAAGTTCCGCTCGTCGGGGATGCCGCTGGACACGATCCGCAAGTACACCGAACTCGTCCGGCAGGGTCCTGGCAACGAGCAGGAGCGTCTGGCCCTGCTGCGCGGCCACCAGGAGTATGTCGCGGCCCAGATCCATGAACTCAACGAGTGCCTGAACGTCATCACCTACAAGGTCACCATCTACGAAGAGCACGTGGCCGAAGGCACCGCCGACTCCCTGTGGGTGGCCCCGTCCACCACGAAGGCCAGCGAAGCCTCCTAGCCGCCGAGCGTCGTCTGCATGGCCAGCAGAGTCGTGCGCATGTTGGCGGACAATTGGTCGAGGCGTCCCTGGATCATCTCGGCAGCCCGGTCCGAATGCAGCCGAACGCCTTCCCGCATCCCGCTGTCTCCAGGCCCGTGGGTGAATCTCTGCTTCACCAGAGTGGTCGCGCCCTGCGCCTCGAGCTGGTACTCCCAGTGTGCGAACGGCACCTCCTCATCGCCGTACACATCCCAGCCGAACCGCCAGGGCTCATCGGCAACCGTCACCACGCAGGACACGTAGGTCTCCAGCCCGTCCCGGAACCGATTCCGCGCCTCGAACCGCGCGCCTGCGACCACCGCGTCCGCGCCATCCAGCCAGGCGCCGTAGTAGCACTCCGGGCTCCACTCGCCGTACCGGTCGATGGCCGTGATCCCCGTCCAGACGGTCTCGACCGGCAGCGTCAGCAACACCTCTGCTCCGGTGGTAGCACCGGTCACTCCGTAGTCATCCATGCAAGTCACGTCGGCACCGATTCCCGCACCTCGACATTTCGCTGTGGATGGGCAACAGCTACCGGTCACAACGGCGGCTGCACGGCGTGACCTTCCTGCCGGCCTTGCAACGCCGGTGTGGTGATGCGGTCGGGGCGGCTGTAGAGGTTCATGCTGCCGTTGCGGATGAACCCGGCCAGGGTCAGGCCGGATTCGGCGGCGAGGTCGATGGCCAGCGAGCTGGGCGCGGAGACGGCGCCAAGGACGGGGATGCCGGCCATGACGGCCTTCTGGGCCAGCTCGAACGAGGTACGGCCGGAGACGATGAGGATCAGGCCGCGGGCCGGGATGTGGTCGTTCAGCAGAGCCCAGCCGACGACCTTGTCGACGGCGTTGTGCCGGCCGACATCCTCGCGGACGACGAGGAGGTCGCCCTCCGAGGTGAACAGGCCGGCCGCGTGCAGTCCGCCGGTACGGTCGAACACCTGCTGCCTGGTCCGGAGTGCGTCCGGGAGGCCCGCGAGTACGTCGTACCGGACCTGGACGTCGTCGTCGGCCGGGGAGAAGCGGGTTTTCGTTCGTACTGCGTCCAGTGAAGCCTTGCCGCAGACACCGCAGGACGAGGTCGTGTAGAAGTTGCGCTCGACGCCCGTGACGGGTGCTGGGACGCCGGGGGCGAGGCCGAGATCGAGGACGTTGTAGGTGTTGCGGCCCTCGTCGTCGCGGGAGTCGCAGTACCGGGCGTCGCGGATGTCGTCGACGCTGCCGATCACGCCCTCGGTGTGCAGGAACCCGTGCGCGAGCTCGACGTCGTGGCCTGGAGTGCGCATGGTGACGGCGAGCGCTTTGCCGTCGACGCGGAGCTCGAGTGGTTCCTCGACCGCGATCGAGTCCGGGCGGGAGCGGTCGCCGGTCGGGGTGATGCGGACGACCGGGCGGCGGGCGATCAGCCGGCCCACGGGCGGGCTCCGGGGTCGAGGGGGAGCAGGCGGGCGGTTAGACGGTCCATGGCCGGGCTCCGGGGTCGAGGGGGAGCAGGCGGGCGGTTAGACGGTCCATGGCCGGGCTCCGGGGTCGAGGGGGAGCAGGCGAGCCGCGATCGCTTCGGACGGGCCGGGGTCGACGACTGCGAGCGCGTCGGCGGCCGCGGCGCCGCGGAGCATGGCGGAACCACCGTGGCCCACCGGAACGGCGCCTTGTGGGGTGAGGCGGACGGGGACGAGGCGGGTGCTGGTCGGGTGGCAGGCGAGTCCGCCCGGGACGGGGGCTCTCGTCAGCGTGGGCAAGGGGAGGCCGCGCATCCGGCTGATCGTGGCGACGCTGAGCGTGAGGAAGGCGACGAGGGCAGCGAACGGGTTGCCCGGCAGGCCGAGCACCAGGCGACCGTCGGCAAGCTGCGCCAGCGCCTGCGGGTGACCCGGCCGGCACGCCACCCCATCGACAATCAGCTCGGCTCCCAGCGCCGCCAGCGCCGGCCGCAGGTGATCCGCGGGCCCAGCCGCCGAGGACCCGGAAACGAGGATCAGATCCGCCTCGGTGTCGCTCAGAGCGCGGACCAGCTCGTCCCGAGAGTCCGGCAAATGCCGCACGGGGGAACCTGACGCTCCCGGCACGGGGTTCACGGGGGCGCCGTGCGCGCCCGCCCGGCGGATCAGGCCGGGCAGCATCGGGCCGATCGCGTCCCGTACTCGGCCTGGTCCTGACGGTCCGCGGTGCACGAGTTCATCGCCGGTGACGAGGGCGGCGATTCGCGGTGGCGGGATGACGGTCAGCCGGTCGAGCCCTACCGCGGCAGCCAGCCCAAGCACCGCGGGGTCGACCACCACTCCCGCAGGAAGCAGTTGCTCGCCGGCCGCACATTCCTCACCCGCTCGCCGGATATGCCGACCCTCCTCGGCCGGCCCGTGCAGCCGATCCCCAACCACCACAGCATCCTCGGACCGCATCACCGACGAGGCACCCGACGGCACCGCGGCCCCTGTGACAATCCCGCACGCCTCACCATCCGCCAGCACCACACCCGCCGCACAGCTCACCCCAATGCGACCAACCACCTGCCACGGTCCCGCACCACAAACGGCGTACCCATCCATAGCCGCCCGATCCACCGGCGGCACATTCCCCACCGAAACCAACGGAGTGGCCAGCACACCCCCCTCAGCCTCACCCAACCCCCGAGAAACCACCCGCCCCGGCCGCCCTGCGGCATGCGCCAGTTCCCGAGCCACATCCCACGGCAGAGCGTCCCGCCGCGCCCGAAGGCCGAGGCCCTCGGAAGGCTTTCGGGCCAGGCCGGCCTCCACCTGCCGCCGGCCTCCGGCGCCTTCGCCGTCGGGCGTTGGCTGGCTCACTGGGCGGCTGCCAGTTGTTGGGCTGCCAGGGCGGCCACGGGGTCGAGGTCTTCGGCGCCGGCTTCTACGTGGGCTATCAGGGCCTTCTTCATGCGGGGGTCCCAGACCGCCTTCAGGTGGGTGGCGATCGCGGTGGCGGCTTCGGTCGGGGGCCGGTGTGCGAACTGGGCCGCGATCTCGTTCGCCAGCCGCACGTACGGCGGGATCGTAGCCCCGCTCATCGGCTACCACCAGCGATAACTGGTTCGCGTTCCGCAGCGGTCGCGACCGAGTCGGGGAGCAGGTCGACCTGCACCGCGGTCACCTTGTACTCCGGGCAGTTCGTCGCCCAGTCGGAGTTGTCGGTCGTGATCACGTTCGCCCCGGTGACCGGGTGGTGGAAGGTCGTGTAGCAGACCCCGACCGGCATCCGCCCGGACAGCTTCGCCCGCAGCGTCGTCCGCCCGACCCGGCTCGACAGCGCGACCGTGTCACCGTCCTCGATCCCGCGTACCTCGGCGTCGTGCGGGTGGATCTCGAGAATGTCTTCGGGATGCCACGCGACATTCGCCGTACGCCGGGTCTGCGCACCCACGTTGTACTGCGAGAGGATCCGCCCGGTGGTGAGGATCAGCGGGAACTTCCGCGTCGACCGCTCCGACGTCGGCACGTACACGGTCTCCATGAACCGCCCCTTACCCCGGGTGAACTCGTCCTCGTGCATGATCGGCGTGCCGTCGGGGTGCTCGAGGTTGCACGGCCACTGGATCGACCCGGCCTCGTCCAGCCGATCGAACGAGACACCCATGAACGTCGGCGTGGTGACCGCGATCTCGTCCATGATCTGCGCGGCCGAGTCGTAGTGCATCGGGTAGCCCATCGCCTGGGCGATCTCGCAGATGATCTCCCACTCCTGCTTGCCGGTCTTCGGCGCCATGATCGGCCGGACCCGGTTGATCCGCCGCTCGGCGTTCGTGAACGTACCGTCCTTCTCCAGGAACGATGTCCCCGGCAACAACACGTGCGCGAACTTCGCCGTCTCGTTGATGAACAGGTCCTGTACGACGAGCAGGTCGAGAGCACCGAGTGCCGCGAAGACATGCTGCGTGTTCGGATCCGACTGTGCGATGTCCTCACCCTGTACGAACAACGCCTTGAACGATCCGTCGATCGCCGCGTCGAACATGTTGGGGATTCGCAGTCCCGGTTCGTTCAGTAGCGGCGTACCCCAGAGCTTCTCGTAGACCTCGCGGACGCCGTCGTCGGACACGTGCCGGTAGCCGGGCAGTTCGTGCGGGAACGAGCCCATGTCGCACGAGCCCTGCACGTTGTTCTGCCCACGCAGGGGGTTCACGCCGACACCGCGGCGGCCGATGTTGCCAGTGGCCATCGCGAGGTTGGCCATGCCCATCACCATCGTCGAGCCCTGGCTGTGCTCGGTGACGCCGAGACCGTAGTAGATCGCTGCGTTCCCGCCGGTCGCGTACAGCCGGGCGGCCGCGCGGATCTCCTCGGCCGGTACGCCGCTGAGCTCGGCGACCGCTTCGGGACTGTGCTCGGGTCGCGCGATGAACGCCTCCCACGACTCGAAGTCCTCACACCTATTGTCGACAAAAGGACGATCGACAAGGCCTTCGGTGACCACGACGTGGGCAATCGCGTTGATGATCGCGACGTTCGTCCCGGGTGCGAGCCGCAGGTGATGAGCGGCCTCGATGTGCGGCGAGCGGACCAGGTCGATCGTGCGCGGGTCGATCACGATCAGCTGGGCGCCCTGCCGGAGCCGCTTCTTCATCCGGGATGCGAAGACCGGGTGCGCGTCGGTCGGGTTCGCGCCGATCACCAGGATCACATCGGCCTCGTCGACCGACTTGAAGTCCTGCGTGCCGGCCGATTCACCGAACGTCTGCTTGAGCCCGTAGCCCGTCGGCGAGTGGCAGACCCGTGCACACGTGTCCACGTTGTTGTTGCCGAAGACCGCGCGCACCATCTTCTGAACGGCGTACACCTCTTCGTTGGTGGTCCGCGACGAGGTGATCGCGCCGATGGACCCCTGGCCGTACGACGCCTGGATCTCGCGCAACCGGCGAGCCGTGAACGAGATCGCCTCGTCCCAGGACACCGTCCGCCACTCGTCCTCGATCGTGTCCCGCACCATCGGTTCGAGCACGCGGTCCGGGTGGCTCGCGTACCCGAAGGCGAAGCGGCCCTTCACACACGAGTGGCCCTCGTTCGCGCCGCCGTTCTTGTACGGCACCATCCGGACCAGCTCGTCACCGCGGAGCTCGGCCTTGAACGAGCACCCGACACCGCAGTACGCGCACGTGGTCACGACCGATCGCGTAGGCATGCCCAGCTCGACCACCGACTTCTCCTGCAGCGTCGCGGTCGGGCAGGCCTGGACGCACGCGCCACACGACACGCAGTCGGAGTCGAAGAACGACACCCCGGCACCCGCGGCGACCTTCGAATCAAAGCCACGCCCCTCGATCGTCAGCGCCAGCGTCCCTTGTACTTCGTCACACGCGCGGACGCACCGCGAACACGCGATGCACTTGGACGCCTCGAAGTCGAAGTACGGGTTGGAGCTGTCGGTCGGCAGATCCATGTGGTTCGCGCCCGCCTCGACGCCGGATCCGTACCGTACTTCGCGGAGTCCGGTGACACCGGCCATGTCCTGCAGTTCACAGTCACCATTGGCCGAGCACGTCAGGCAGTCCAGGGGGTGGTCGGAGATGTACAGCTCCATGACGCCGCGACGGAGTTTGCCGAGCCGCTCGTTCTGCGTCCGGACCACCATGCCGTCCGCGACGGGCGTCGTACAGGAGGCCGGCGTACCGCGCACGCCGTCGATCTCGACCACGCACAACCGGCACGACCCGAATGCCTCCAGGTTGTCGGTCGCGCACAACTTCGGTACGTCGACCCCGGCCTGCTTCGCCGCCCGCATCACCGACGTAGCTGGTGGGACCTTCACCGCGACCCCGTCGACGATCAGCTCGATGGTGGCCTCGCCCGCGCGGGCCGGCGTACCGAAGTCGGGTTCCTTGAGCAAGCTCATCGGCGTCCTCGCTTCGCTCCGGGCGCCGATGAGGCACTTAGGGGGCTGTATTGAATGATGAACTCGCTTCGCTCGTTCATGCGTTGAAGTCCTCTCCGAAGTGGCGGACGGCGCTTTGGACTGGCATCGGGGTGAGGCCGCCCATCGCGCAGAGGGAGCCGTCGGTCATGAGATCGCACAGGTCGTCGAGGAGAACAAGGTTCTTCTGGCGGTCCTCGCCGGCCACGATCCGGTCGATGGTCTCGACGCCGCGGACCGCGCCGACCCGGCACGGGGTGCACTTGCCGCACGACTCGGCCGCGCAGAACTCGAACGTGAACCGGGCCATCGACGCCATGTCGACGGTCTCGTCGAACACCACGATCCCGCCGTGCCCGACCATCGCGCCGGCCGCCGCGAACGCCTCGTAATCCATCGGCAAATCGAATTGCTCGACCGGCAGGTAAGCCCCCAGTGGCCCACCCACCTGGACCGCCCGCACCGGCCGTCCGGACGACGTACCGCCGCCGAAGTCGTTCACCAGTTCGCCGAGCGTGATGCCGAAGGCGGTCTCGACGATGCCGCCGCGGGCGACGTTCCCGCCCAGCTGAAAGACGCTCGTACCGAGCGATCTTCCGGTCCCGTACGCGGCGTACGCTTTGGCGCCATTGGCAAGGATCGTCGGGACTGTCGCCAAGGACAACACGTTGTTGACCACGGTCGGGCGGCCGAAGAGCCCTTCCAGAGCGGGGATCGGCGGCTTCGCGCGTACCATCCCGCGTTTGCCTTCGAGACTCTCCAGCATCGAGGTCTCTTCACCACAGATGTACGCACCCGCGCCGACCCGGACATGCAGGTCGAAGCCGAACCCTGAGCCAAGGATGTCCGGCCCCAACCAGCCCTTCGCCCGCGCGATCTCGATCGCGGCCTTCAAGGTCGCGACCGCATCCGGGTACTCCGAGCGCAGGTAGACATACCCTTCCGACGCCCCCACGGCGTACGCCGCGATCGTCATGCCCTCGATCAGCGTGAACGGATCGCCCTCGATCAGCATCCGGTCCGCGAATGTACCCGAGTCGCCCTCATCCGCGTTACAGCAAACGAACTTCAGATCCGCCTGCGCACCGAGCACGGTCCGCCACTTGATCCCGGTCGGAAACCCGGCACCGCCTCGCCCGCGCAGCCCCGAGTCGACCACGGTCTCGACCACCTCGGCCGGGGCCATGGCAAGTGCTTGCCTCAGGCCCGTATTCCCGCCGTACGACGTGTAGTCCTCGGCGGACAGTGGATCGATCACTCCGACCCGCCCAAACGTCAACCGCTGCTGCCGTTTCATCCACGGCAACTCCTCCACCAGCCCCAGGTGCGCGCCCGTACCTTGCAGCATTCCGGCCGCGATCAACCCATCGACGTCCTCCGGAGCCACCGGTCCGTAACCGACGCGGCCTTCGGGTGTCTCCACCTCGACCAGAGGCTCAAGCCACAACATGCCACGCGAACCGGTGCGGACGATCTCCACTTCACCCCGGACCGCAGCAATCCGTTCCGCGACCTCATCCGCACCGACCGACCGCGCCGCGGAGTCCCTAGGCACATAGACCTTCATCGAGCCTCCCCAAGCAAGGCGTCGAGCCGTGCCGCCGTGACCCGCCCGTGCAACTTCTCCCCGACCTGCACCGCCGGCCCCAGTGCGCAGTTCCCGAAGCAGAAGATCTCGTCGAGCGTGATCCGCCCGTCGTACGTCGTCTCGCCAAACCCGCACCCGGTCACACGCTTCGCGTGCTCAGCCAGCTCAACAGCCCCCACCGACCGGCAAGCCTCGGCCTGACAGATCCCCACAGTCGTCCGCCCACCCGCCGTACGCCGGAAGTCCTTGTAGAACGTGACCACTCCATGCACCTCAGCCACGGACAGGTTGAGCACGTCCGCAATCACAGCCACATCATCCTGAGCGACGTACCCCAGTTCCTCCTGCACCGCGTGCAAAACCGGCATCAACGCCCCACGAAGCCCCCGCAACTCAGTGGCAATCTCACGCACCCGCACCGCACGCCCAGGCCCCGGGACGAAAGCACCGGCCACAACCTCGCTAACCATGTATACAATATTCCGCCGCCCCCACCACCCCGGTCAAAGCATTCCTGCCTATGACCTGATAGCCCCCACCTATCAACCACCCACCCCCAAGCACCCCGGCCCACTACCGCGGTTGCCGACACGCCGATTCGTTGGACCCGGATCCACGACTCCGGCAATCCCCTGAAACCGTAGAGACTTGAGATTTGTTGTTTCGGTTGGCCTCTCCCGCTGGTTGGCTGGGGAGCTCGCCCGGAGTCGGGGTC
>NZ_JBVHFT010000015.1:0-109591 GCF_055562215.1 Kribbella sp. NPDC020701
GGTCCTTCGCAAGCCCAATTTTCCCTTACAGACAAGGCACTCTCGCCTTTTCACCTCACGTGTTGTCCAAATTCCCGTGAAACGCCGAGGCTAGGTAAGAGCCTATGCCGCGAGGGTCTGGGTCCGGTATCGCACCGGGCTCAGGCCCTCGAGTGCTAGTGAGATGCGGTGGTTGTGTACCGGCTGAGGTAGTCGTGGAGCGCGGCGGTGAGCGCGTTGGTGCTGGTGAACGTTGTGTGGTGGAAGAGTTCTTCTTTGAGGTGTCCGAAGAAGCTCCCGATGACTGCATTGTCGAGGCAGTTGCCCTTGCGGGACGTCGACTGGGTCGCGCCGGCGTCGGTGAGCAGGGCCTGCCAGGAGGGGTGTTGGTACTGGAATCCCTGGTCGGAGTGGACCAGGACGGCGTGACCGGGTTCGAGGGTTGTGAGTGCCTGCGTGAGGCAGGAGTTCGTCAGCGCGAGGTTGGGTGAGTCGCTGATGGAGCAGGCGATGATCTGCCGGTCGAACAGGTCCATGACCGGTGAGAGGTAGATCTTGCCTTGGCCGATGCTGAACTCGGTGACGTCGGTGACCCATTTCTGGTTCGGGGCGGTCGCGGTGAAGTCGCGGCCCAGCAGGTTCTCGGCGATCTTGCCGACCTCGCCCTTGAACGAGTTGTAGCGGCGGCGGCGCCGGACCAGGCAGACAAGCCCGAGGTGCCGCATCAGCTTGAGGACGGTCTTCTTCGCGACCCGCCACCCGGCGCGCACAGTTCACGGTGGACACGGCGATGCCCGGAGCGGCCCTTGTTCTCCTCGAACACGTCCCGGATGGCGGCCTTCAGATCGGCCTGTGGATCAGGCAGGGCGAGGCGGGCCTGGTGGTAGAAGAACGTCGACCGGGCCAGCCGGGCGACCTCCAGCAACACCTCCAGACGGTGATCGGCCTTGACAGCGATGACGGCTTGAGCCCGTCGCTCGCGCGCTCTCAAGGCCGCAATTTTCCCAGGTAGGCGTTCTCCGCCCGCAACCGCTCGTTCTCCCGGCGAAGCTGCTCCAACTCACTGGCCGCGTCCTGGTGTGCATCCCGGTGTGCATCCTGGCGTGCACCGTCTGGTCCTGACCGTGAGCCCGGCGGCCGCCCAGCCCGCTTCGGACGCAGCCCATCCTCGCCCTCGTTGCAGTACTTCCGGGCCCAGGTCTCGACCAGCTTCGGCGACGACAGATCGAACTCCTGCGCGACAGCGACCTTCGGCCCACCCGCCAGGAAGCGCCGTACCACCTCACGCTTGACCTCGAACGAGAAGACCCGTTTCGTCGGCTTCGTCACCAACGCTCCCATACCTCGAACCCGCCACCGGCCATACAACCGGCCCACCGCCGAATCCCCCACACCCAGCCGCGTCGCGACCGCATGCCTGGCCCAGCCAGCCTCGAACAACGCTACCGCCGCGACCCGCTGCTCCCCAGACAACCAACTACGTCCACCCGTACAACTGCTCCCCAGGAGTCGGAACCAAAAACCTCAGTCCAACTTCCGGGGAGCAGTTCAGTGATGGTGGTGCCCTCGGTCGTTGGGCCCCGGTCAGGGCGTGTAGCCGTCCGGTCAGGCTGCGGAGGTCGCCGTAGTGCGGGGGACCGGCTTGATGTGGGCGAAGGCACTGCGCGCGTTCCAGGTGGGGAAGGCTCGGACGAGCGACGACGGGCCGTGGAGCTGGATGCGGCGGTTGCGGGTGGCGTCGGCCCAGCTGAGCTGGCCGGCGTGCCATTTGACGAAGGCTTCGGCTTCCGCCGTGATGTAGAGGTCCTCATCGAGGCCGGGGTAGGTCTTGCAAAGCTCGGTGTCGCCGTGCTCGATCAGCAGCCAGTACCGCTCGGGGCGTTGGCGGCCGGTGAAGTCGAAGCGGACGACGACGCGCCCGCCAGGGAGCCGGTCTCGGCGCAGCAGGTTGCACATCGACCACAGGGCGACAAAGGGATCGAGGTGCTCGGGGGCGATCTCGAGCCAGGCGGCACCCCACTCGCCGAGCGACACGCAGACCTTGAACAGGCCCTGCCCCGCGGGTGCGAGCTCGTAGTGGCGCCCACGCCCGCCGGGCTTGAGTGCCGAGCTGACGATGCCGAACCGTTCGAGCTGCTTGAGCCGCTGCGAGAGCAGGGTGCGAGAGAGCCCGGGCGCGCCCTCCAGGATCTCGCTGAAGGTGCCGCACCCCAGATACAGGTTGCGGACGATCAGCGGCGTCCAGCGCTCGGCGAAGATCTCGGCGCCGCGGGAGATGGGGCAGTACTGGCCGTATGTCCTCACGACGCCAGTGTCTTGCGGCGGCTCTCGCGTGTGAAGTCCAGATTCTTGACTTCACGGCCCTGAGCGACCGCGATGCGATGGTGCCGTCGACAGCGAAACGGCCGGCGAGGTCGGCCACCCGAGCGAGAAGGTGACCGCCATGGAGATCGACGGGTTCCTGGGCCGGCTGATCACCGCCGACCACACCGACTACGACGCCGCCCGAGCGGTGTGGAACGGCGTCATCGACCGGCACCCCCGGCTGATCGCTTGCTGCAGTGGGACCGCCGACGTGGTCGCGGCTCTGCGCTTCGCCCACGACCATGACCTGGAGGTCGCAGTACGTGGCGGCGGTCACAACGTGGCCGGTACGGCGGTATGCGACGACGGGATCGTCATCGACCTCTCGGCGATGCGGGCCGTGTGGGTCGACCCCGCGGGCCGCACCGCCTGGGTCCAGGGAGGTGCCCTCTGGAGCGACGTCGACCACGAGACGCAGGCCCACGGTCTGGCCACCACCGGCGGCATCGTGAGCCACACCGGCGTCGCCGGGCTCACCCTCGGTGGCGGCCTCGGCTGGCTCATGCGCAAACACGGGCTCGCCGTGGACAACTTGCTGGCCGCCGAGGTGGTCACCGCCGAGGGCAGCATCGTTCGGGCGTCCACCGACGAACACCCCGACCTGTTCTGGGCCCTACGAGGCGGCGGCGGCAACTTCGGCATCGTCACCTCGTTCCAGTTCGCGCTGCACTCCGTAGGCCCGGACGTCGTCGCCGGTGCCGTCTTCTGGGCGGCCGAGGACACCGCGGAGGTACTGCGCTTCTACCGGGACTTCGTTGCCGATGCCCCCGACGAGCTCGGCAGCGTGGTCAGGCTCGGCACGGTCCCACCCTGGCCGGCCATCCCCGATGACCTGCACTGGCGGCCGGCGATCGCTGTTGCGTGCTGCTACGCCGGCGCCGTGGAAGACGGCGAGCGTGCCGTGCGGAGCCTGCGGCGGTTCGGGACGCCGCTCGCGGACCTGCTCGCGCCCACGCCGTACGTCGCGCACCAGAGTGCCATCGACGACACCGTTCCCCATGGCTGGCACTACTACTGGAAGTCCACGAACCTCGCCGGACTCTCCGACGACGCCATCGCTGTCATCGCCGAGCACGCCTACACCGCCGGTTCGCCCAGGTCGTACGCGGCGATGTTTCACATGGGCGGCGCCGTCGCCCGAATCCCCCACGACGCCACCGCATACGCCGGTCGCGATGTGGCCCACACCATCGTCATCGAAGGAGTGTGGTTGCCTGACCAGGCCGGCGAACTGGCCGCCGCCGAGACCGCGTGGGCGCGGCAGTTCCTGCAAGCCCTCCAGCCACACCGAGCCGCCGGCGTCTACATCAACTTCCTTGATGCCGACGACGACAGCAGTCGTATCCGAGAGGCATACGGCGATCACACCTACCGGCGGCTCGCCGAGGTCAAGGCCAAGTACGACCCCGACAACACCTTCCACCACAACAGGAACATCCACCCCACTTGAGGCATCAGGGCGTGCCTAGGCCTACCCGGGGGTTCGGATGCTGGGCTGCGGAGTACGAGTCATCGACAACGTGCGCACCAATCACCGCAACGGCGACCACGAAGACCGTGCGCTGCATAACATCCCCGTCTTCGACGCTACGCCAGGCCCCCGCTGCACTGGCAACGGATCAGTCGGCGGGCGGGCTTCTGTGGTGGGATGGTGCTCGATGAGCCGCACAGTGTTCTCCGTCCCCGATGTCAGCGCGGCCCTAGGTACGCCGGTGGCCGCAGTGGAGGTGCTGGACACGTTCGTGGCGTCGCAGGCTGAGGTTGTTCGGCTGCGACTGCGACGTACGGACGGCTCCAGTACCACCGTCATCGGTAAGCGGGCGAACGGTGCCGGGGCCACGGCGGCCCGCCAGGAGATCCGCTTCTTCCAGCAACTGGCACCGCAGTGGAACCATCCCGCGCCGCGGCTGCTCGGCTTCCAGGATCACGGCGACGACGTACTGCTGCTGTCCGAAGACCTGGGCGCAATGGGCTATCACGTTGTCGGTGCTGAGGTTTCGGACGCACAACTACACGGCGCGATCGACATGCTCGCCGACTTCCACGCCCACTTCTGGAACGACGTGCCGGACTACCTGAGCGGCGTTTCGGAGCCGTCGGTGACCAGTACGGCGCAAGCGTGGCCGCCCGACGTGATCACGCGCAATGCCGACGCGGTGCGCGGTGAGGCCGAGCGATTCTTCGCCACGACCTCCGAACTGGAGCCGGCGGAGCGCTCGGTCCTCGCGGAGGTCGTCGACGCGTGGGAGCGCCAGTTCCGGGCCCGCGTCGCCGACGGCCGTGCGATCACGCTCGTCCACGGCGACTTCCACTTCCTCGGCAACATCTTCTTCACCACGGGCGACCCGCGCCCGAAGGTGATCGACTGGTCCGAGCTGAAGCCCGGCCTGGCGCCACACGACCTGGCTTACTGCCTGACCGTCGTACCGTCCATCGATCGACTCAGCCGGGACCGCGAACTCTTGCGGCGCTACTGGGAGGCGTTGCGCAAAGCCGGTGTGAACGATTACAGCTGGGACCTCTGCTACTGGGACTTCCGGTTCTCCGTGATCAGCAATCTGTTCCAGTCGGTCTTCCAGCGCAGCGTGAGGTGGTACCGCACATCGCTCGCCGCCATCGATCTCCTCGACGGCCGCACGACCCTGATCAGCAAGCCGCCGTTGCTCTAGCCGGGTGAGTTGCCGGGGTCTATTTGCTGGGCGAGGTATTGCTGAGCGCCGACTCGTTCGATGGCGTCGAGTTGGGATTCGAACCAGTCGACGTGTTTCTCCTCGTCGCGGACCATGTCCTCGAAGACCGCGGCGGTGCCGTGGTCGCCGAGGTCGTGGCACTCCTTGGCGGAGGCGTTGAACTTCGCCACCGCGGAGTGCTCGCTCTCGAGGCCCAGCCGGAGCATCTCCTGGGCGTCCTCACCGACCGTCACGGCACCGAGCTTCTGCAGGTTCGGGTGACCGTCGAACAACAGGATGCGGTTGATCAGCTCGTCGGCGTCCTTCATCTCGTCGATGGACAGGTCGTAGAAGACCTTGCCGAGCCGGCCGAATCCCCAGTTGTCGAGCATCCTGGCTTCCAGGAAGTACCCGTTGATCACCGTCAACTCGAGTGTGAGCGCCTCGTTGAGCAGTACGACGACGCGTGGGCTAACCGGCTGCACCTGCCACCTCCGTGAATGAGGCTGCCGAGACCGACCTCCCATGCTGGCATAACAACCGCTTCAACGAGAAGACGCAGCCACCACAGTTCCGCCCGGCCCCGGTCGCCCCGCACACCTGCGCGACCGTACGAGCGCCGTCGTCGATGCTCTCGACGACGTCGCGGTCGCTGACGACCTCGCAGTGGCAGACGATCACGCAGGAAAGGCTACCCTAACCATCGCCGGCCAGTCACGATCGGCCACGGATATCGGACCAGAGGGATCATTTCATCCGCTGAGCGCCTCGGCTGCCAGGGTTCGGGGGTCTCCGGCGAGGGCGAGGTAGAAGAACTGGCGACCGGTTGCATTGGTACTGGCGCCCCAGGCGACGACCTCTTGAAGCGCAGAGGTCGCGCCCTGATCGTCGCCCTTTGAGCGCATGGCCGCCGCGAGGCCGACGCGGGCCAGGGCTGCGAACCAGCCAGCGCCGCCTGACTCGGCAGCCATCACCGCTTCGCGGCAGGCCCCCTCGGCCGCGGCCTGGTCGTCGTCGAGGAGAGCGGTCCGACCGAGCTGCACTAAGGCGAACGACACGTAGTGGTTCAGTTGGGTACGCCGGGCCGCGTGGACTGCTCGTTCGGCCTCTGCACGAGCTGTCGCGGTCTCGCCCCGGAGCTCCGCGACCCGGCTGCACAACAGATACGCCCAGCAGCGGAACGGTTTATAGCCGATCAAGGCAGCCCGGCTGAGTACTTCGTGACTCGCCGTGTCGAGCTCGTCCAAATCGCCGGTGCGGAGTGATCGAAGACAGGTGATGAGGTCGTTCGCGGCGACGTACCAGTGACTGCCCTTCGCATCCATCACCGCCCTCGCTTCGGTGAGCAGGACGGCACTCGCTGATGATCGCCCGCGACCTCCAGCGCCAGCCCGAGCGCCTGCTTGGACCAAGCGGTCGTCCACAGGTCAGCGGTCGCCGTGACGGCCTCCTCGCCCGCGGCGACGGCGTTCTCCAGATCGAACTGCTGGCCGGCCAGTTAGCAGATCACGGTCAGAGCTCGCGGCCGGATCGATGCCGCCGACGCGAGCCAGCGCCATCGCGGCCTCGATCGAGCAGCCGCCCTCGAAGACCGAGAGCAGGAAGTTCGCCGTCCGCACCCTCCCCTCCAGCCACTCCCCCCTTCGCCTCAATGCCCGACCGCCTCACCAAAGCATTGCTCACCTGACCACACAGAGAGGGCGTCACCCGAAGGTGACGCCCTCCTCGTCTCCCCGGAAGCCGAGCTCAGATGTGCAGCTCTGCAGGGAAACCGGTCCAACGCAGCTCTGCAATCAGATGCCGCATGTCGTTGTACAAGACGACCGAAGAGGGCTGGCCAGGAGCGTACAGAAGGACAGTCAGCGCGGCGTTTCAGTGGGCAAGGTTGAGCCACCGCCACTTCGGCGCATCCATGGCATGTCCCACGAGCCAGCCGAACAGAAAGTTGTGGGTCACCACCAGCTCGTGCCGATCGTCCTCGCCATCCACCGGCCCGGCAAACCGCTCCGGTGCCAGGCGGCCCAACACAGGTCCGCGCTCGAGCTCCTCGGCTGTCGACTGCTGGAGGAAGCCGAGCAAGGAATCCGCCGACTCCGCCGGCAGCTCGTCCCTCTCCGGCACGTAGGGGACATAGTCTCCGGCCTCTTCCGAAACCTCCTGTGGGACTTCCTTCTTAAGCTGCTCCTTGACCAGCTGTGCAGTCTGCGCCGCCCGCGGAAGCGGACCGTGATGAACGCTGGACAAAGGCACGTCCCGCAGCCGCCGCCCAAGCAACACCGCCTGCCGACGACCACGCTCACTCAACCCACTCCCATCCGCCAGCGCCTCACCATGCCTGACGAGATAGAGATAACGCGTCGCCGTCCTGCTCATCCGGTACTCCGTCCGCCCGCCAACGACTCCATCCCCTGATTGACGCCCTACGCACCGCCTCGGTTCAACGGGTACTGCTGCAAAAGCAAGTCGGGCAGGAGTTTGTGGTGGCGAGGGCCGGGTACCTGCGGAGTGGCTGGGGGCCTGGTATGTGGTCGTGCGGATCAGGATCAGGGAGGCAGCGATATGGCCGGAACAGGCGCTGCGGGCAGGTTGGTGAAGGCCTGGGGTAGCGGGGTGAAGGACTTACCTCGGAACACGACTTGGCTGCTGTCGAAGGCGTTGACGCCATTGGAAGCGACGAAGGACGCGGCGGGTAGCGCGACTCAGTCGGCAGGAAGCGGCCTGGTGGACATCGCTCGCCACGCGGGGGCATCCGTGATGGACGTGCTGCCCGTCGGCGACTCGATCGAGCTGAGGCTTCAGCGAGCCAGAGCCGCGGCCGACGAGGCCCAGCAGGCGGAGGAAGAGGCAGTTCGCGAGGCCGAGGAGGCGAAGGCGTACAGCGACGAGGCACGTCATGTCGCCGAACGGTGCCGAGCGTACGTGCGTGACGTGGAGCGGGAGCAGGCCCAGGAAGTCAACGACAAGGTCGGCGAAGCCCGCCGCGAGGCGGATGCGCGGGTCGAGCGGGCTCGGGCCTCCGCGCAGGCAGACGCCGACCGCATGGTGCAAAAGGCGAAGGCGGAGGCGGACGACCGGGTCGCGAAGGCCCGCGAGGAGGCCGAGGCGGCGCAGTCGAAGGCGAAGCAGACTATGGCCGACGCGACCGCCAGCCTCGCAGAGGCCAGGCGGCTGGCCGACGAGGCCACCGAGGCGACGAAGGCTGCGGCCGAGGAGGCACACCGGCAGGCCGCGCAGCTTGCCGCGAACGCCGATCGCGAGGCCAAGAGCGCCGATGAACGGGTCCGCGAGGCCGAACAGGTCCGATCTCGCGCCGCCGTACAGCGCAAGCGCAACGGACCGAGTCACGCCAAGGCCGACCTCACTGAGATGACCAAAACGGACCTGCTGAACCTCGCGACGGCCGAGGAGGTCAAGGGCAGGTCGGCGATGAGCAAGACCGAACTGGTGACCGCCCTCAAACGCTCGACCGGGTCGAAGCGGCGCTAGCCAGGAGTGGAGACGATCATGGGACTGTTGCACAGGAAGAGCCGGACGGAGCGAATCGTCGATCAGATCGCGACCGGCACGACGAAGGCGATGCGCCGTGGTGCGGTGCGCAATAGCCTCGCCGCAACTGCCGCGGCCATCGGTGTGAGCGCAGCCAGCGCTGTGGTCACCTCGCGGCGCCAGAAGGAGAAGAAATGAAGCTGCGCAGTCTGGCGCTGTTCGGCGTGGGGTACGTGCTCGGGGCCAAGGCGGGACGTGAACGCTATGTTCAGATTGTCGAGGCGGTCCAGAGGTCGTCGCAGCGGTTCGACGAGGCTCGCCGTCAACGCGGCAAGCCTTCCCGAGCGGGGAGCAACGGGCTCGACAGCTATCTGGATGAGACCAGCCGGAACTAACACCCTGGCCGGCGGCGCCGTCGTACGCACCTCGCTGGTCGCACGGCTGCTTGGATTGCGGCTTCTGACCGTCGAGGGGACGGTCCTGCTGTCACCGGTCTCGTTCCTCGACCCGCCTGCGGATAGTGCCCGCGCGCCGGCCCACGAGGGCAGCAAGACCCCGCCCAAGGGGATCGGGGCAAGGCTCGCTCCGACCGCGCGCTTGATCGACGAAAGCATCGACGATCTGCGGGCGCTGGACCACTGAGCGCGCGGACCGGAGTTAGCTGCTGAGGGGTTTGGTGAACATTAGGTTGGCGGCGTCGTCGTTGCGGATTGTTTCGCCTGGGGGGACTTGTTTGCCGTTGTAGACGAGGCCTCGGCCGTCGGGGAGGTAGCCGCGGCGTACGTACATTCGTTGGGCTGTGCCGTAGTCGGCGTAGAGGCCGACGCCGATGCCGACGGTGTCGGAACGCTCGGCGACCAGGGTCTCGGCGGCGTCCATGAGGGCGGTGCCGATGCCGCGGCGGCGGAACTTCGGCAGGACGTTGAAGTCCGAGATCTCCGGGATCCCGTTGAACGGCTCGTACGTCGACTCCCACCAGACGGTGACATAGCCGGCGAACTCGTCGTCTACGGTCGCCACCAGCACGTTACGCAAGCCGGACCGTTGGTCCGCCAGGTACTTCTCGTACTGCGTCACCGGCTTGTCCCAGCCGATTGCGGTGAACGCCGCCGAGATCACCACCGGGTCGTCGTCGCGCAACGCCCTGATCGCCAACTCGCCCACGAGAGATCCTCCGAGTCCCGGCATCCAGACGTCCGCAGGCTAGCCCGGCGCCGTCGACAAGGTCACGAGGTTTCTAGTCCGAAAATGAATGTCCGGAACGGGCCGCCCGACAGGGGGATCGGAGACTAGCCCATGGTTTTCTGGCCGTCGATGGTTTCCCGGATGATGTCGGCGTGGCCGGCGTGCTGTGCGGTTTCGGCTGTTATGTGGAGGAAGACGCGGCGGACCGTCCAGAAGACGCCCGGCGGCTGCCAAGGGGCGGCCGGGAGCTCGTAGCTGGTGTCGAGGTCGAGCGTGCGGACCAGGTCGTCGGTGGCGGCGGCGACCTTCTCGTACTCCGCGAGTACGCCGGCCAGCGTCTCCCCGTCGGCGAGGCGGAACTGGTTCTCCCACTCGGCGATCATCTCCGGGGTGTACTCGATCTCCTCGGCGACCTCCTTGCCGCCACCGCCGCCCTGCTGCGCGAATTCGGCCCACGACCGCTCGACCGCGGTGACGTGCTTGATCAGGCCGCCGACGGTCAGCGCGCTGACGGTGCTGCGGGTGTTCGCCTGCTCGTCGGTCAGCCCCTGCGCCGTGTGGCGCAGGAAGTAGCGGTGCTTGGCGAGGAAGTCGAGGATGTCGGCACGTTCCCCGGTCACGGTCTGCTCGTTCGTCGTCATACTCCGACCCTAGAAGCCATAGCGGTCAGTTTGTGACCTCTACTCAGAAGCGGTAGTGCAGAACGATGGTTCCCTTGCGGGACCACGAGGTGCTGCGAGCCTGGGCCCGGTAGTAGAGGCGCAGCGGGTTCGGGAAGCTGGCGACCTCGGGTTCGCGGCTGATCAGGATCTCCTTGATCAGTTGCAGCTTCGGGTTCCACTTCTCGAAGTCGCGCGGATCGTCGACACCGGGGAACTTGATCAGCTCAGCGACCGACGCGGTGCCGCGCGAGTGCCGCGCCGCGAAGACCGCGAACTTGGTGTAGCTGTTGAACACCATCTCGCCGCTGGGGAAGTGGGTGAGCAGCTGGTCGAACAGTCCCGCCAGCTCTTCCTGGCTGAGGAACCCCATCAGGCCGTCGGCCACGATGATCGCCGGCCGGTCGCTGGGTACGCCGTCCAGCCAGCCCTTCTCGGTCACGTCGGCACCGATGACGTGCGAGTGCGGGCGCTCCGGGATCAGCTCGCGGCGCGCGGTGGCGACGACCGGGAAGTCGACGTCGTACCAGTCGACGGTGTCCGGCGGGGCGAGCCGCTGCCGGCGGGTGTCGAGCCCGGCGCCCAGGTCGAGCCCGATGGCATTCGGGTTCCGGGTCAGGTACCTCGACGCCACCTCATCCATCTTCTTCGCCCGGATGGTCGCGTTGAGCAGCAGGTTGGTGCCGATGTTGAGCCGCTTGTAGTCGTAGTCGACCGTACGGACGATCTGGTCGGCCATGGCGTCACCGAGGACCGGACGTGGCGAGCGGTAGTCGAGTGCGCGGCAGCAGAGCGTCAACCACAGGCTGTCCTCGAGCGGCGTGAAGGCCGGAAGTGTGATCCCCATCGGGATCCTCCCTCCGATTGACGGGTGGACTTCGCGCCTACCCTGCCCGCCACCCCGCCGGCCGGCATCACCCCCACCGCATGATTTCGGGGCTCCTCAGATCGGCGGGCGAGGGTTAAGGTGTCGTGGGGGTGGCGAGGCCACCGAACCTGTTGTGGACAAAGGGTTTCGTGCTGATCGCCGAGACCGAGGGCCTGGGGCCGTGGGGAGCCTGTTCGGTCTGATTGAGTCATGCCTGGATGACCTTCTAAGGGGGCACCACCGTGGGAACGATCACGACCAGCGACGGTACCGAAATCTTCTACAAGGACTGGGGCGACGGGCAGCCGATCGTCTTCAGTCACGGATGGCCGTTGTCGGCCGACGACTGGGACAACCAGATGCTGTTCTTCCTGCAGCACGGTTATCGCGTCGTCGCGCACGACCGCCGCGGCCACGGCCGGTCCACGCAGACCGGCGGCGGTCACGACATGGACCACTACGCCGACGACCTCGCCGCGGTCGTCGAACATCTCGACCTGCACGACGCCATCCACGTCGGCCACTCGACCGGTGGCGGTGAGGTCACGCACTACCTGGCTCGGCACGGCGAAGGACGGGCTGCCAAGGCCGCACTGCTCTGCGCGGTGCCGCCGCTGATGGTGAAGACCGACGCCAACCCCGAAGGTCTGCCCAAGGACGTCTTCGACGACCTGCAGGCCCAGCTCGCGGCCAACCGGTCGGAGTTCTACCGGGCGCTGCCCTCCGGCCCGTTCTACGGGTTCAACCGGCCGGGCGTGGAGTCGTCCGAAGCGGTCATCGCCAACTGGTGGCGGCAGGGCATGATGGGCGGGGCGAAGGCCCACTACGACGGCATCGTCGCCTTCTCCCAGACCGACTTCACCGAGGACCTGCGGCGGATCACGATCCCGGTGCTGGTGATGCACAGCGAGGACGACCAGATCGTTCCGTACGTCGCTTCGGGCCCCAAGTCCGCCGCGCTCCTGCAGAACGGCGTCCTCAAGACCTACAAGGACTTCCCGCACGGTATGCCGACCACGCACGCCGATGTGGTCAACGCCGACCTGCTGGAGTTCCTGCGGTCATAGCCCGGCCCCTTCAGTTCGTCATGCATCAGCGCCCTCCCATGGCGACAGTCGCTTGACGAAAGGATTTTTCGATGCACCGCTCGCATCTCAAACGCTTGCTGACCGTGCTGGTCGCAGTACTGGCCGTGGTGCTGGCCGCGGCCAGTCCTGCGGCGGCGTCACACCCGGACAAACCCAAACCGACGATCGTGCTGGTGCACGGCGCCTGGGCGGACGGATCCAGCTGGGCCAAGGTCACCAGTCGCCTCCTGGACGACGGCTACACCGTCCGCGTGCCACCGAACCCGCTGCGCCTGCTCAGCAGCGACGCCGCAACCATCAGGGACTTCCTGTCCACCTTGTCCGGCCCGATCGTCCTGGTCGGCCACTCGTACGGCGGTGCCGTCATCACCAACGCGGCGACCGGCAACCCGAACGTCAAGGCGCTGGTGTACGTCGACGCCTTCGCCCCCGCGGCGGGAGAACCGATCTTCCCGCTGGCCGGCGCGGACTCCGCCCTGGCCGTCCCGCCCGAGAACGTCTTCGACTTCGTCCCCTACCCCGGCGCGCCCGCCGGTGACGTGGACCTCTACCTCAAGCGCGACACCTTCCTGACGTCGTTCGCGTCCGGTGTCCCCCGCCGCGAGGCCGAGAACCTCTACCCGTCCCAGCGCCCCCTGACGCTCAGCGCCGGTTTCGAGCCGTCCGGTACGCCGGCGTACGACACGATCCCGTCCTGGTACGTCCTCGGCACCCGTGACCTGATCATCACCCCGGAGGCCCAGCTCTTCATGGCGACCCGGGCCAACTCCGAGATCACCCGAATCAAGGCCGGCCACCTCGGCCTGATCTCCAACCCGGCCCCCATCACCAAGGTCATAGAACAAGCCGCCCGAGCCACCCGGTGACTCCAGGAGGGCGCCGCTCGGCAGCGGCGCCCTCTCGTCGCCGAGTGGGCCGCGAGGTAGCGTCGTGGGGTGCGTGCGATCGAGTACTCGATGACCGGTGATCCCAGTGTTCTGAAGCTCGTCGACAGGGCGATGCCTGAGCCCGGGCCGGGCCAGGTGCGGGTGCGCATCCACCGGTCCGGGGTCAACCCGACCGACTGGAAGTCGCGCCAGGGCAGTGAAGCCGGTACGCCGGTCGACCCGCCGCAGGTGCCGAATCAGGACGGCTCCGGTGCCGTGGACGCCGTCGGTGAAGGTGTCGACGTGGGGCTCGAGGGTCGCCGCGTCTGGATCTGGGAGGCGGCCCATCTGCGTCCCTCCGGAGGTACGGCGCAGGAGTACGCCGTGGTCCCGGTGCGGCATGTGGTGCCGCTGCCGGACGAAGCGTCGTACGACCTCGGTGCCAGTCTCGGTGTGCCGTTCTTGACGGCCCACCGCTGTCTGACGGTGACCGAGGACGGGCCTGAACATCTCGGGCCGGGGAGGCTGGCCGGTCGTACCGTCCTGGTGGCCGGCGGCGCGGGCGCGGTCGGCAACGCCGCGATCCAGCTGGCGCGGTGGTCGGACGCCACCGTGATCACGACGGTGAGCAGCCCGGAGAAGGGCAACCTGGCCGCGCTGGCGGGCGCCGACCACGTCATCAACTACAAACAGCAGAACGTCGTCGAGGAGGTACGCGCGATCGCGCCGCACGGCGTGAACACGATCGTCGAGGTGTCTCCCGCGGCGAACGCGGCCATCGACGCCGAGGTGGTCGCGTTGCATGGATCCGTCGCGGTCTACGCCACCGACGGAGGCAACACCATGGAGTTGCCGGTACGGCCGTCGATGGTGCCGAACGTGCGGTGGCAATTCGTTCTGCTCTACACCGCCCCGGACTCCTGGCGCCCACGTGCCCTGGGCGATCTCACCGCCGCGGTCCAGGCCGGCGCCGTACGCGTCGGGCCTGAGGCTGGGCTCCCGCTGCACCACTACACCCTCGAGCAGGCCGCCGATGCCCACGCAGCCGTGCAGCAAAGCATCGTCGGCAAGGTCCTCATCGACCTGAGGGACTGACCGGGGGACGTGCCCCCGGTCAGCTCTCGCCAGAGTTAGTTGGGGATGCTGCTGAGGTTGAAGGCGAAGCGGGCGGTGGAGTCGGCGATGGCGTCGGAGTTGACGTCCAGCGCGGTGGAGTTGACGTTGGCGATGGTGTCGCAGGCCTGGTGGTAGCAGACGTCGTACGCGACGCCCGCCGTGCCGCCGAAGAGCGCGGCTTCCGCGGCAGTCTTGATGCCCTCGGCGCCGGTGAAGATGCCGCCGGCGGGGATGCCGGCCGCGATGAACGGGCCGTAGTCGGAGCGGCCGTCGAAGTCGGTGCCGACGTGACCGAGGCCGCGGCTGTCGAAGAACGACGTCAGCTGGTTCTCGATCTGGGCCGAGCCGGGCGGTCCGGCCGGTGCACCGGTCGCGTCGGAGTCGTCGCCGTCGTACACCTTGTAGGCGTAGTTCGGTGACGCGACCATGTCGAAGTTGAGGTAGAGCCGGATCCGGTCGCGCTCCACGGCGGACAGGCCCTCGACGTACTGGTCGGAGCCCAGCAGCCCGATCTCCTCGGCCGCCCAGAACCCGAACCGGACCTTGTTCTTCACCGGGAAGTTCCCGATCTGCAGCGCGGTCTCGAGGATCGCGGCGGTACCCGAGCCGTTGTCGTTGATCCCCGGTCCCGCCGGGACGCTGTCGAGGTGTGCTCCGACCATGACGACGTTGTTCGGGTCGCCCTTCTTGGTCTCGGCGATCACGTTGGTGTCGGTGCCGAGGGTCAAGGTGGAATCGACCTTCAGCCGGACCGTGGTCGCGGGGCCGGCGGCGAGCTCGTTACCGATGGCGAAACTGGCGAACACCATCGGGATCCCGGCTCGCCATTCGCCGATGTCCAGCGGGAACGCGTCGGTCCGGCCCGGCTGGCCTTCGTTGAAGATGATGATGCCGGACGCGCCCGCCAAGCCCGCGTTGCGTACCTTGGTCGCGAACGGGCACGTCCCGCGCTGGATGAGCGCGATCCGGCCGGTCACGAAACCGGCGAAGTCGGATGTCTCGCACCCGCTGGTCGATGACGGAGCCGGTGTCGGCGGCAGGGTCAGGTCGACAGCTTGGACCTGCGCCGTCACGTCACCGGGCGGCGACGGCTGGAACGTGAAGAACTCCTGGTTCGGCACGTACGTCTTGTTGACCGGGGCCGTCTGCTGCAGCACCGGTGGACTGTTCTCCACCCAGGCCTCGACGAAGTTGATCGGGTCGAGCGTGACCTTGTACCCGGCGGCCTTCAACTGAAGCGCGACATAGGCAGCCGACAGGTCGTAACCCTTCGTCCCGGCGGCGCGGGTGTTGCCGTTGGCACTGGCGATCGCCTGCAAGGCGACCAGGTGTTTCTCGACGTTCTTGCCGTCCACCTTCTTGACGAGCAGTTCGGCGTACTGCTCGTCCTTCGGAACGGCACTGGCCGGTGCCTGCTGTACTGCCACCACGGCGACGGCCAGAGTGAGAGTGACGGCGCCGGCGGCGCCACGACGACGGAAAACGCGCATGGTTCCCCCACAAAGCGAATTGACGAGTCCCCCAGGTCGCACGCTGCCGGCAATCTAACCGGGCGAATGACGCCCGGCCAGACCTCAGCCTTTCTGAAAGAGAAATGTTTGCATTGGTTTCTGATCGAATTCAGGCGACGCGTAACCGTTGGTTAAGTGCGGCGGCGCAGCGGCAGGCGGGATCGTCGGTGCAGAGCAGGGCCGCCGGGTCGTCCAGGATCAGGCGCGTGGTGACCGCGAGTACGGCGTCCTTCGGGATGCGACGTACTCGCGCGCGTCCGATCCGGACCTCCTTCGTCGCCGAGCGCAGTTCGGGCTCGATGGCGTCGAAGCGGTGACTGTCACCGGGGATGTTGGGGAGCTCCGTGCACACGCCCTCGGCGGTCTTCGCGTAGCGGTAGAAGCGCGAGCGGCCGAGGAGTTGCTCGGCCAGGTGCATCGTCGTGTTGGTCGTGTGGTCGACGCCGATCAGCAGTACGTCGCCGTCGAGCGCCTCGATCGGGCCGAGCGGCCAGTCCAGGCGTTGCGCGGCGAGCAGCCGCTCGGCGTCCGGCCCGGCCGCGAGATAGGAGAAGAGCGGATGCGAGGTGCGCAACGGCGAGTGCGCCAGCCGGAACGTGTCGGGGATCCGCCCCAGCCAGCGATCGACCGGCAGATCCATCCGGAAGCTAGTTGCCTTGGACAACTTCTCGTCGAACTCCGGCCAGGTCTCAGCCATCGGGTAAGCATTGTCCGGTCGGACAAGACCGGGAGGTGCCGGGACGCCGGTGAGATCCCAGGTCCCGCCTGGCAGCAGCAGCGTCCCGCACACCGACGTCAGCGCGTGACACACCGCCTCTGCACCACCATCGACGTACCCGAACGAACTGAGCGACGAATGCACAATCACACTCGACGACCGATCCAGACCAAGCCTGTACAACCCGTCCACAATGTCGTGTCCCGTGACCGCGCGCATCCCGAAAATATCTCACCCCGACCAGTGAATTCGCCTACCATTTTCCACCCGAGATACCCGCATCGCACGAATTGCCGTCGGCCGGGCGTCCCGGGTGCCAGGGGAGCAAAATCAGTTGCAGGGTAGGAGAAGGTGGGGGGATGGGGTACTCCGACGCCGATGCGGCCGAGCTTTACGACCTGCTCAACCGGTGGGGCGAGAGCGACGACTTCTACCTGTCCTTGGTGATGGGCGCGGGCAGTGTGCTCGACGTGGGCTGCGGGACGGGATCGCTCCTCGCGAAAGCTCGGCAGGATGGACACACCGGACGGCTCGCGGGGATCGATCCGGATGTGGCGATGCTGGATCGGGCGCGGCAACGGGTGCCAGACGCCGAGTGGGTCGAGGGCAAGGCCGCGGACATCGCGTGGGTGAATGAGTTCGACGTCGCGGTGATGGCGAGCAACGCGTTCCAGTTCCTCGTGGCGGACCTGGAGGAATCACTCGTCAAGATCCGTACGGCGCTCGTCGACGGCGGACGGTTCGTGTTCGGCACCCGCAACCCGGAAGTCCGCGAGTGGGAGAGCTGGAACCCGTCCAACCCGTACGACGTCGTCGACCACGCCGGCCGCGAACTCCGGATGATCTATCACGTCGAGCAGGTCGAGGGCGACGCCGTCACCTTCACCGAAACGACCGCCCTCCGGGACAACACCCCGCTCCGCACCGACCGCGCCACCCTCAACTTCCTCGGGGTCGACACCCTGAACGCCGTACTCATCAAGACCGGCTTCGATGTCGAGGCGCAGTACGGCGACTGGTCCCGAGGCCCCCTCACTCCCACCAGCGAGAACATCGTCACCGTGGCCTATCGGGCCTGAAACACTCCCGATTCGCGATAGGCGGCGTACAACTCCAGCACCACCTTCGTCGGCGGATGGAGCTCAGCCGGCGGCCGCTCGAAGAACCCCAGATCCAGGACCTCTCCAGGATCCGCCACCAGGGAGCCGGTCCAAACGCGGGCCTCGAAGCACAACGCGAAGCACTGCAGCACGTCGCCGTTGGGATAGGTGAGCGTATGCAGATCCGCCTCCGACAGGCTGGCGAACGGAACCAGATCCTGGGCCTCCACCCGAAGCCCGGTCTCCTCGAAGAGTTCCCGGGCCGCCGCCGTACGGAAGCTGTCGCCCGGTTCGGCGGCACCGGCAGGCAGCTCCCATAATCCGGAGTCCCGGCTTCGCTGGAAGAGGATCCGATCGTCCGAGTCCACCACCAGCACCTGGGCGCCCGGCATCAGCAGCAGCCGCGGGCCCACCCGCTGGCGGAGCTCCCACAGGTATGAGCCTTCAAATGTCATCGATGAGAGGGTAGGCGGGTGGAGTGGGTGAAGCGGCGGGCCGGGTTGTTGCTGGGGTCAGGCCTGGTTCTGGGATTGGGATGGACGGCAGCGGTGACCCTGTCCATGCCGGACTCGTACGACCCGAGTGAGGCCTGCACGCGGAAGGTCGGCGGATACGACAACACCGGCGGCGCCGAGGTCCACACCGGATGGTTCCCGCCGTCGGCGAGCTGCGACTTCGGGAATGGTCCCGTCCAATACATGTCCACGACCCGATCCGTGGTGCTGTCGATCGTCGGCGTACTGATCCTGATCGTGCTCGTGACCGGGCTAGTGCAAACAGTCAAGAGGTTCTCCGGCGAACCCGGCGTCACCACAACAGCAGACGGCGTGAATCTGCGCCGCCGAATGATCAACCAACTGACCTTCGGTGCGCTCGATGTCGGCGTGGTCGTCGCCGTACTCACGTTCTTCAACGCCGCAGCGATCATCTTCGGCGGACTCCCCGGCGGGATCCTCTTCGCGATCGCGTCGATCGCCGGCCTGAGCGCACTCGGCGTTGTCCTGGACCAGCACATGGGTCCACTTCCCAGTACGACGCTCGACAGCAGGCGACGTGGTGCGGTCGCCGGAGTCACCGTGTTCGGCGTGATTTTCGCGGCGACCGCGCTCACCGGCCAATTGCCGTTCTTCCGGCTGTGGTCCGTCCCGGTGGGCGCGATCGCCTATGCGGCGGTCGTCGCCGTGCAGTGGTCGCGTCAGCCGGCTAGCAAGGCCAGCCCGGCTCAATATTCTGATTGAGGTGGAAGACGTTCTCGGGGTCGTACTCGCACTTGACCCGCGACAGCCGCTGGTAGTTCTGCTCACCGAACCCGGCGATCACCCGGTTCTGCCCCTCGTTGCCGATGAAGTTCAGGTACACGAACCCGGTCGCCCACTCCTCGAGGTCCATGCACACATCCCGCGACCACTGCCGCCCACGCGCGTCGTCCGCCGGATCGGACCACAGCCCGAACGGATGGATCACCCATGCCGCCTGCCGGTGCGGGAGCGGCCACGTGTCAGCTCCACGCAGGACCGCACCACCCCACGGCACCGCGATCTGCTGCGACGGTGACGGCGTGATCATGTCCTTCGACCGGTCACTGAACGCCTGGATCGCCGGATCGGGGAACGACGACAGGTGCTCCGCCGACCAGTAGTTGCGGAACCCCGGCGGATCATCGAGCGCCGACTGGATGTCGGCGTACGGCATCTCGGCGACCAGCTCGGCCTCCGGGGCCAGCGCGAACAGCGGCGCGAACACCTCGCGCAAGTCCGCCTCGCTCCCGGCAAGGATCGCGGCCGCACCAATGATCAGCTGCCCCTGCAGGTGCGCGGGCACGAACTCCTCCGGCGGCCCGGTCAGGTAGATCACGCCACCCCCGAGATCCTCCGGGGCGCCCGCCTCGATCAGATCCCGGTACGCGCGGAGTACGTCGGGACCCATCGCCGCCGGCCACATCAGCAACGCCAACGTTGTCGTCGGCAACTGCTGGAGGTGGAAGGTCAGTGAGGTCGCGACACCGAAGTTCCCGCCACCACCGTGCAGGGCCCAGAACAACTCGGTGTTCTTCGTCTCGTCCGCGATCAGCAACCGCCCGTCCGCGGTGACGAGCTCGACCGAGATGAGCGAGTCACAGGCGAGCCCGAACTTCCGCTCCAGCCAGCCCGATCCACCACCGAGCGTCAGACCGGCAACCCCCGTTGTAGATGCCCGTCCGCCGGTCGTCGCCAGCAGGTCCTTCTGGCAGGCCCGGTCGAAATCACCCCAGGTCGCACCGCCGCCGACCCGCGCGATCTTGGCGAACGGGTCGACCTGGACGCTGTTCATTCGGCGCAGATCCACGACCAGACCACCCTCGGTCACCGCCGTCCCGGCCACCCCGTGACCGCCGCCCCGGACCGCGATCTCGAGTCCCTGGGCCACGCCGTGCCGCACGGCCGCCTGGACGTCGGCCGCGGACTCGCACTGCGCGATCATCGCCGGCCGCTTGTCGATCATCCCGTTGAAAACCGTCCGGGCGTCGTCGTACCCCTCGTCCCCGTTCCGCAGCAGCACGCCCCCGAAACCCTGCGGTCTCGACCACTCGATTGTCTCGGCCATGGTGGATCTCCCCCTTGCTCACTCCCCCAGGTGATCCACCGATGGTCCACTGCCGGCCCCACCCGGTCAACGCCTCGCCCCTTTACCCCCCGATGCCCCAATCCCCCGCCCTACCAACGGTTCCCACCCGGTCACCCCCGGCATCCTTGAGCACGGTTCAACCATGATTTGCGGCGGGATCTGGTTGACCCGTGCCCAAGGTGGATCGGGTCGCGGGGTGGGATCGCGGATCGTTGCTCGGTAGGGTCGGAGCGTGACCAGTACGGCGGTGATCGGTGGGGCGGGACAGGTACTGACCGAGGACCAGGTGATCGGCTTCGTCGCCGACTCCCTGGCCGGCGCGGGGCTCGAGGGACGCAGCGTGTGCGTGATCGTCCCGGACGCCACCCGCAGCTGCCCGCTGCCCCTGCTGCTGAAGGCAGTCCACACCGCGCTCGACGGCCGGGTCTCCCGCCTCACCATCCTGGTTGCCCTAGGCACCCATGCCGAGATGACCGCCGAGCAGCTCAGCGCCCACCTGGGTGGCGACTACCCGAACGTGATCAACCACGAGTGGTGGAAGCCGGACACCTTCGCCGACCTCGGCACGATCAGCCCGGACCGGGTCGGCGAGATCTCCGACGAGATGCTCCGCGACGAGGTCCCGGTCCGGCTCAACCGCGCCGTGGTCGAGCACGACGTCGCGCTCGTCGTCGGCCCGGTGTTCCCGCACGAGGTGGTCGGCTTCTCCGGCGGCAACAAGTACTTCTTCCCCGGTGTCGCCGGCCAGGAGGTCATCGACCTGAGCCACTGGCTCGGCGCCCTGATCACCAGCGCGAACATCATCGGTACGCCGGGCACCACACCTGTGCGGGCGTTGATCGACGAGGCAGCGGCGATGATCCCGGCCGAGAAGCTCGCGCTGTCGGTTGTCGCGCAGTCCGGCACCGACGCCCTGCACGCGATCGCGTTCGGCGACACGATCTCGTCGTGGGAGGCCGCCGCCGGGATCTCCGCCCAGACCCACGTCCGGTACGTCGACCACCCGGTCCAGCGCGTGGTCTCGGTGATGCCGCCAAGGTACGCCGACATCTGGACCGCGGCCAAGGGGTTCTACAAGGTCGAGCCGATCGTCGCGGACGGCGGCGAGGTGATCCTCTACGCGCCGCACGTCACCCAACTGGCCGCGATGCACCCGGAGATCGAGGAGATCGGCTACCACTGCCGCGACTACTTCATCGGCCAGTGGGAGCGGTTCCGCGACCTGCACTGGGGCGTCCTCGCGCACTCGACCCATCTCCGCGGCGCCGGCACCTGGGATCCCGCGACCGGCGAGCACCTCCGCGTCCAGGTCACGCTCGCGACCGGCATCCCGGAGGACGTCGTACGCGCGGCCAACCTCGGCTACCTGGATCCGGCCGACGTCGACCTGGAGCAGTACGAGAAAGACCCCGACACCCTGGTGGTGCCGAACGCCGGCGAGATCCTGCACCGCCTGAAGCACTAGCCTCACAGAGTGACCCGCCGGTAACCTCGGCAGACATGAGTGAGGTCGTGATCATCGGGTCCGGGTTCGCCGGGTTGTGCATGGGGATCAAGCTGCGGCAGGCCGGCTGTGAGGACTTCGTCATCCTGGAGAAGGCGGACGACCTCGGCGGCACCTGGCGGGACAACACCTATCCAGGCTGCGCGTGCGACATCCCGTCGTACCTCTACTCGTTCTCGTTCGAGCAGAACCCGCACTGGCAGCGGATGTTCGCGCCGTGGGACGAGATCCTCGCCTACCTGCGGCACTGCGCGGACAAGTACGGGATCGCGGACAAGATCCGGTACGGCGCCGAGGTCACCGAGGCGGTGTTCGACGAGGCGACCGGTCAGTGGACCGTGACCGTGAACGACACCGAGACGATCGAGACCCAGGCCCTGGTCGCCGGAGTCGGCAGCTTGCACCAACCCAAGCTCCCGGACCTCCCGGGCCTGGACTCCTTCGCCGGTACGACGTTCCACTCCGCTCAGTGGGATCACTCCCAGGACCTGCGCGGGCGGAACGTCGCGGTGATCGGGACCGGGGCGTCGGCGATCCAGTTCGTCCCGGCGATCGCCCCGGAGGTCGCGCAGCTCGATGTGTACCAGCGGACGCCACCGTGGATCACGCCGAAGCCGGACCGCTCGATCGGACACTGGGAGCGCCGGCTGCACGAGCGGTTCCCGGCGGGTCAGCGGGCGATCCGCAACGTCATCTACTGGGGGCTCGAGGGCCGCGGCGCCGGCTTCGCGGGCAATCCGAAGCTGATGAAAGGCCTCGAGGTCCAGGCGAAACACCACCTCCGCAAGCAGGTCACCGATCCCGAACTGCGCGCCAAGCTGACCCCGGACTACCAGATCGGCTGCAAGCGGATCCTGCTCTCGAACGACTACTATCCCGCGCTAGCCCGGCCGAACGTGGACATCGTGACCACCCCGATCGCGCGGGTCACGCCGACCGGTGTGGTCACCACGGACGGGACCGAGCGGGCGTGCGACACGCTCGTACTGGGCACCGGGTTCGAGGTGTCGGCCAACCTGACCCGGATGCCGATCCTGGGCAAGGACGGCGTGGATCTGGCCGACCACTGGAAGCGCAACGGCATCGGCGCCCACCTCGGCATCACGGTCGCCGGCTACCCGAACCTGTTCCTGCTGGTCGGCCCGAACACGGTCCTCGGCCACTCGTCGATGGTGTTCATGATCGAGGCCCAGGTCCGCTACGTGATGCAGGCGTTGCACATGCTGCGGCGGCGCGGAGCGTCGTACGTCGAGGTCCGCGCGGACGCCCAGGAGCGGTTCGTGGACGGGATCCAGGGTGAGCTCGGAGACACGGTCTGGCAGTCGGGCTGCAGCAGCTGGTACATGGATGCGTCCGGGCGCAACTCGACGATCTGGCCGGAGTGGACGCTCTCGTACTGGCGCCGTACGCGACGACTGGATCCGTCGGACTTCGTGCTGGTCCATTAGGGACAGCGTCCCTTAGGGGATGGCCCGCACTCCCGAAGTAGGAGTGCGGGGATGGCGGCGTACGACCTTGGGATGAAGGTAAGACCGGTCCTCGGGCCGATGTCCACAGGCCCGCGCTGAAGGATTCTTGAGGTATGGAAATCCTTCAGATCGCTGGAGCGGCAGCCATCGTGATCGGCATCGTGGTCATGGTCCTGCTCGCCATCGTGCCCTCGGTCGTCGACCGATAAGTCTTCCCCACAGGGGAAGTCAGCCGGCGGACAGATGGACCAACAGGTCCTGCCGGGTCAGAACGCCCACCGGCTTGCCGTCGTCCAGCACCATCAGGGCGTCGCGACCCTCGAGCAGCTCGACCGCCTTGGTGACCGGTTCGCCGGCGCCCAGGGACGGCAGTGCCGGGTCCATGTGCTGCTCGACCATGTCGGCCAGCCGCGCCTTGCCGGTGTACAGGGCGTCCATCAACGTCCGCTCCGACACCGCGCCGGCCACCTCGGCCGCCATCACCGGCGGCTCGGCCCGGACGACCGGCATCTGGGAGACGCCGTACTCGCGCAGGATCGCGACCGCCTCGGCGACCGTTTCGTGCGGGTGGGTGTGCACCAGCGGCGGCAGGCTGCCGTCCTTGCCGGCCAGGATGTCACCGAGCGTCGCGCCCTGCCGGGCGTGCGCGAGGAAGCCGTACTGCGCCAGCCAGTCGTCGTTGAAGACCTTGGTCAGGTAGCCGCGGCCGCCGTCCGGCAGCAGTACGACGATGACGGCTTCGGGGTCATCGAGCTCGTGCGCCAACCGGATCGCGGCCGCCGCGGCCATGCCCGCGGAACCGCCGACCAGCATGGCCTCCTCGCGCGCCAGCCGCCGGGTCAGCGCGAACGAGTCCGCGTCCGAGACCTCGATGACGCGGTCGCAGATGTCCTTGTCGTAGGTCTCCGGCCAGAAGTCCTCACCGACGCCCTCGACCAGGTACGGCCGGCCGGTGCCGCCGGAGTACACCGAGCCCTCGGGGTCGGCGCCGATGATCTGCACCTTCCCGCCGGAGACCTCTTTGAGGTACTTGCCGGTGCCGCTGATCGTGCCGCCCGTACCGACGCCCGCGACGAAGTGGGTGATCTTGCCCTCGGTCTGCTCCCACAGCTCCGGACCGGTGGTCTCGTAGTGGGAGCGGGGGTTGTTCTGGTTGGCGTACTGGTTCGGCTTCCAGGCGCCCTCGATCTCACGGACCAGGCGGTCGGAGACGTTGTAGTACGAGTCGGGGTGCTCGGGGGCCACCGCGGTCGGGCAGACCACGACCTCGGCGCCGTACGCCTTGAGCACGTTGCGCTTGTCCTCACTGACCTTGTCCGGGCATACGAAGACGCACTTGTAGCCCTTCTGCTGGGCCACCATCGCCAGTCCGACGCCGGTGTTGCCGGACGTCGGCTCGACGATCGTGCCGCCGGGCTTGAGCTCGCCGGAGGCCTCCGCGGCCTCGATCATCCGGACCGCGATCCGGTCCTTCACCGAGCCGCCGGGGTTGAAGTACTCGACCTTGGCGAGCACGAGCGGCTTGGCACCGTCGGTCGTCCTGCCCAGCTTCACGAGCGGGGTGTTGCCGACCAGGTCCAGGAGAGAGTCTGCGTAGCGCACGTCTTTACTGTAGTGCTCGGTTCTCTGGAACTTCAGGCGCGTCCTATCCCTATTTCACTTGCGTTGTCGTCACAGCGTGTAATCCTTGACTCATGAGTAGAGCCAGGGCCGCGAAGCGACTGGCCCAGGCCGCAGCTTTTGGGGGCGGGGGACTCGGCCTCATCGGTGCCACGTTGTACGGCGTGCTCACCGCTGAGGCGGAGTATGCGAAGCGCGTGATCGGACCGACGCGCTACTACCCGACTCCGGGCGACGGCCTGTACGGCCGCTATCCAGGACATCCGATCACGTTCGCCATGCTCGGCGACTCCAGTGCCGCCGGGTACGGCACCGAGTCGCCGGACGAGACACCCGGGGTTCTGCTCGCCTCCGGGCTGGCTGAGCTGGCCAGACGGCCGGTGCGGCTGGTCGATGTGGCGAAGACCGGTGCGAAGTCGACCGACCTCGCCGCGCAGGTGGACGCCGCGCTGCAGGCGGGGCCACATGTCGCGGTGATCCTGATCGGCGTCAACGACGTGAAGGCCAAGATGCCGCCCTCGACCTCGGTCCGGCTGCTGTCGGCCGCGGTCCGCAGGTTGCGGGCCGCGCACTGTGAGGTGGTGGTGGGGACCTGCCCGGACCTCGGCGCGGTCCGGTCGATCATGCCGCCGCTGCGGCAGGTCGCCCGGTCCTGGAGCCAGCGGCTGGCCGCCGCTCAGACCATCGCAGTGGTCGAGGCAGGCGGCCGATCTGTGTCGCTCGGGTCGCTGCTCGGCAAGGTGTTCCGGACCGACCCGACGATGTGGGGCCGGGACAACTTCCACCCATCAGCCACCGGGTACGCCGCGGCCTCCGCCGCACTGCTGCCCTCGGTAGCGGCCGCGATGGGGGTCGGACCGGAGTCGTTCGTGCACCCGGAGTCGTTCCGGGGCGAGGCGATCCTGCCGATCGCCGAGGCCGCCGTCCAGGCCGCCCGGACCGCCGGGACCGAGGTCGCGGCCACCGAGGTCGCCGGTCGCGAGCGCGGGCCACGCGGTCGCTGGGCCGCCCTCCGGCACCGCCGCCGGCACCCGGAGGTCGATGTCGAGCGGGTCGACGAGGAGAGCACCGAGACGGCCGACGCCGTCCCGGTCGGCAACTGACAACGTCACCTTCGCGGCGTTCCGCCGTACGGCGACGGCTCTGGTCGGGTCGCGACGTTTTCGTGCGTCCGCTGAGCGGGGACATTCATGACGAAAGTCTTGCTTGTGGGCATCTTTGTGGTGCACAGTCGATAACTACGCATTACCCCGATGACGGGAGGCGAAGATGGGCTTGAGCCACTCCGAGGAGACGCATCAGCGTCTGGTGGAGAGGGTGCCCAGGTGCACCGGACGTGAGATGACCGAGTGGTTCCAGCTGATGAACGACGGACCGTCGTTCCTGCGCTTCGACGACAGAGTGAGATGGCTTTCCAGCGAGTACGCCCTCGCGCACGGGCACGCAACCGCCATCGTTCACGAGTACGACCTGGTCAGAGCGCACCGGCGAATGGGCTGATCCCGAACAGGAGCGAACTTACAGAAGACCTGCCCTTTCAGGTGGAGGGGCAGGTCTTCATGTTTCCTGGGTGATGAGCCTGATCTCGAGGCCCTCCGGGTCGGTGAGCAGACACTGCTGCGGGGTCTCGGTCACGAGTCGTCCACCACCTGCGAGCGCGGTGTCGATGCGGGCCTTCAGTTGGTCGTGCGGTACGTCGAGGTCGACGTGGATCCGGTTGCGCTGCTTGCGGCGGTCCTCGTCCGAGGCGTCCATCTCCTGGAACATGATGACCGGGTTGAGCCGGCGCGGGTCGTAGATGTCGGTCAGGTCGGTGCGCGGGTCGGGCCGGTAGCCGAGCAACGCTTTCCAGAACGCTCGTACCGTGGGGACATCGACAGCGTCGATGCCGAGCTGCACGAACCTCAGCCGCGTGGGGTCCGCCGTCAGGCCAAGGTTGTGGGCTCCTGCCTGGATCCGACCGGCGAGCTCCACGAATTCCGGCCGGGCCACGCCGTCGACCTCCCACTGGTCCTTCGCGCCGTCGATCGTGACGCCGTCCGGTCGCAGATCCACCAGGACGGGCTCGTCCGCGTCGTCGGCCAACCTGGCGACGGCTGCGGCGAGACTGCTCGCCTGTACGGGCGATGCCGTCGGGTAGAAGGTCATCGCCCCGAACTGCGTCCGCCAGTCCGCCGCATCCGGCAGCCCATCCCCCGGGACCAGATCGATCTCATTTCCTTCTGCATCGGCGAGCGTGAGGCCGTAGGCGCCGTACGCCTCTTGGGAGAGGGTGGCCTTGACCTCGTCCACCGTTTCGGCGCCCCGGCACACATCAACATGGATCCGATTCCGCAATGGCCGTAGCTGATCCGTGGAGTGGAACGAGATCGCCGGATCCCGGTGCAACGGGTCTGCGAGCGCGTTGTCACCGATCGGCTCGTAGGCGAACGTCGTACGCCAGAAGGACATCACCTCGGGCTGGTCGACGACATCGATCGCCAGCCGCAGGATCTGCAGCGCGGCCGGATCCGCCACCAAACCCAGCTCCCGCGCCGCCGCCGAGACCGTGCGGGCCAGCTCGACGTCATTCTCGCCGAAACCCGCCGGCTCTGACGCGCCAATCCGGACGTGCACGCCACTGGCGCGCAGATCCACATCCGGCAGCCACTTCCCACCCGTCAGCTCCGCGACGCGTGTGATCAGCTCCGCCCCGGCGCCCAGCGACCCGGCCGTGAACCATGCACTCAGCCCAGCCCCGAGCACCCGCCAGTCCCCCACACCATCCGCCTGCTCGAACTCACTTTCCGCCAGTCGCGTCATGCCGTCAGCGTAGAACCACATCCGGACATTTCCCGTCCGGATTGTCCCAACATGCCGCAACCAGAACTGGCGACCCCGGACAACGACCGGGGGGCTGCGACAGGAACCGGTGGGCTGAACAGCAACCGGGGGGCTGCGACCGGAACCCGGTGGGCTGAACAGCCAGCGGGGGCCTGGGACGGGAAGTGGTGGGTTGGGGTGGGAACCGGTGGGCTTGGACAGGTTATTGCTTGTTCAAGCCCGCCTGAAGGTGTCCCAACCCACGCAAGCCGCCGCCCCCCGCCGCCGCCTGCCCGATCGGACAGCGGCCGCCCGAGGTGACGAGCACGCTCTTGTCGCATGAAACGCCGAAGGGCCGGCCCTGGTGGGCCGGCCCTTCGGGTTACTGCGGGATCAGTCGCCGCCGCGGAGGATGGCGAGGATGCGCAGGATGTTCCAGTACAGCCAGACGAGGGTGACGGTCAGGCCGAATGCGGCCCGCCAGGCCTCGTTCTGCGGGGCACCGTTCGCGACTCCCCGCTCGATCATGTCGAAGTCGAGGATCAGGTTGAAAACCGCCAGGCCGGCACCGAGCGCAGCGAACACCAGGCCCATCGCGCCGAACCCGCCGATCCCGGTGTTGAAGCCGAAGAGGCTGGCGATGAAGTTAATCAGGATCACGCCGGCGAAGCCCATCGTCGCGATGATCACCATCTTGGTGAATCGCGGCGTCACCTTGATCGCGAAGTACTTGTACGTCGCCAGCGTCAGACCGGCCGTCACCAGCGTCGCGAGCACCGCCTGCACGATGATGCCGGAGTCACCGACCCAGTTGGCGATGAACTTGCTGCCGATCCCGAGGAACACACCCTCGGCCGCGGCGTACACCATCACCAGCGCCGGGTTCACCTTGCGGGAGAACGACAGCACCAGGCCGAGCACGAAGGCCAGCAAGGCACCGGCCAGGAAAGCGGGGGTGACGACTGAGTCGGGGATCGTGTTCCAGGCGATCGCGGCGACAACCGTGACGACGGCCAGGGTCGCGGCGGTCCGGACGATCACGTCGTCCATCGTCATCGGGCGGCTGCCGGCCGGAGCACCTTGGTACTGCTGCGGCGGCACACCGCCGGAGCCGTACGGTCCAGGCTGGCCGTACGGAGCGGCGCCCGGATACGCCTGGCCGTGGCCAGGCGCGAACGCACTCGACCGGTTCAGGACCGGGTTACTGCTCTGCATGTCATCCTCCTGGTGACCCACATCCGGGGCCGTATCGAGATACTACGGTCCCACCCTTAACAACATCTGAGAATCAACCCGATGTTCCCCAACCGAAATCCCCGCTGGGCAAACGGTTGCACAACTCAATCGCTTCCCGATGCGAGTACGTCGTACGGGCGTTTGGAGGCAAGGAAATCACGGTCCGGCGGGGGGGGGGGGGGGGGGGGGGGGGGGAGGAAGGGGGGGGGGGGGGGAGGGAGGGGGGGGGGGGGGGGAGGAGGGGGGGGGGGGGGGGGGGGGGGGGGGGGGGGAGGGGGATCCCCCCCCCCCCCCCCTCTCCCCCCCCCCCCCCCCCCCCCCCCCCCCCCCCCCCCCCCCCCCCCCCCCCCCCCCCCCCCCCCCCCCCCCGGGACCGGCGGCCACCCAGGACGCGGTGCTCCCGCAGGCCGGATCAGGGGGTGGTCAGAGGTGCGGGTGCAGAGCCTCGTGGGAGGAGAGGGCGGCGCCGACCTGGTCGGCCAGGGCGACAGCGACGAGGCGTTGCTCGAGGTCCGGGCGGGCGATGTGGGCGGCGGCGATCAGCAGGAAGCGGCCGCGGGTCTCGCCGGCGTGCTGGACGGCCAGCTCGATCTCGGAGTTCGTCGGCAGTCCGTCGCGTTCGATCTTGAGGACGTGGCTGCCGCGGGTCACGGATCCGTCCGCGTTCAGCCGCGGCGCCTGCGTTTGCTTGTCCCCGGCAACGAACTTGGCCGCGTCGATCCCCAGTACGGCGGTCAGCTCCGCGCGCACCTGCTCGATCAGGTTATCCGTGGACCCGCCGGCCGCGACCGCCTGCGAGGTGGTGATCACCCCGTCCAGGTACCCACGATGCCGGGACGCCTTGGCTTGTTGCCTCCGGCCCCAGATCGCGATCTCCGTGACCGCGGCCCCGATCAGCACCAGCAGGATGGTCAGCTCGACGTCGTCGCTGCTGTTGATCGTGAACGTGTTGTACGGCACGGTCAGGAAGAAGTCGAACCACACCGCGCTCGACACCGCCGCCAGTACGCCGGCCAGCCGGATCCCGAACGCCGCGACGCCGACGATCACCACGACGAGCAGCAGAGCCGCGTTCGCGTTGTCGAAGTTGTCGCGGAACGGCGTCAGCAGCGCACACACGGCCGGGGGTACGAGCAGCGAACCCGCCAGGACCGGATTGCGGTAGGTCTCCACACTCCTATTGATCCTCACCCGACGCCGGCAATCAACGTTTCTCACAGAGGTCTATCGGGCCTACCGTGATCGAGTGCCCGAAATCGCCCGCATCCGACCCGCTGAGGACGCCGACGAACGCAGTACGCTCACCGGCCTGCTCGACTTCCTCCGCTCGACCATCGAGCTCAAACTGACCGGCCTGACCGAGGCCCAGGCGTTCGCCCGCCCGGTCCACCCGTCCGCGCTGACACCGGCGGGCATCGTCAAGCACCTGACCGCGGTGGAGCGGTTCTGGTTCGCGATCGACTTCGCAGGGCTCGACCTGGCGTGGCCGTGGACCGAGGAGGACCCCCATGGCGGGTTCCCGATCGCCCCCGGCGACACGGTCGACGGCGTACTGGCGTCGTACCGGGCCGAATGCGCCCGCTCGCGCGAGATCGTCGCGGCAGCGTCGCTCGATGACCGCGCCCGCTCGGACGGCATGACCTTCACCCTGCGGTACGCCGTCGCCCACCTGATCGAGGAAACGGCCCGTCATCTCGGCCATCTCGACCTGCTTCGCGAGTGCACCGACGGGTTGGTCGGCGAGTAGAAAAGCCGTGGCCTGGCGCGGACCCGCGCGCCTAGGTTGGGGTGCCATGACAGAGCCATACCGTCTTCGCCCAGCCACGTCGGCCGATGTCGACTTCCTCACCGACGTCACGCTCGAAGCGACCCGCGCCCAGGGCAGGCTGGACGCCGACTTCGAAGAGGATGCGTGGCGCGCCGGGTTCGCCGAGTGGCACCGCCGCGACCTGCTCGAGGACGAGTCGTCCAGCCTGAGCGTGGTCGAACTCGACGGCCGCCCGGTCGGACGCCTCCGGGTCAACCGCACCGCGGAATCCATCCAGCTGAACGGGATCCAGCTCCATCCCACGGTCCAGAACCGCGGGATCGGTACGGCGATCATCACGGAACTGCAGTCCGAAGCCGCTCGTACGGGCGTACCGCTGGATCTCGGGGTGGAACAGGACAACCCGAACGCCCGCCGGCTGTACGACCGCCTCGGCTTCCGCAAGATCGGCGAGGACGGCGGCGAGGACAAGCTCCGCTGGCTCGCACCGGCCGCGGCACGGCAGAACGAGATCTGGAACGCCGACGCCGCCGGCCGTTACGACACCCCCGGTGCCGGCATGTTCGCCCCCGAGGTGCTGGGGCCGACGGTCGACCGACTGGCCGAGCTCACGGGCGACGGGCGGGCGCTCGAGTTCGCGATCGGCACCGGGCGGGTCGCCGTACCGCTGGTCGAACGCGGCGTACCGGTCAGCGGGATCGAGATGTCCACCGCGATGCTCGCCCAGCTGCGCACGAAGGCCGACGAGGCCACGATCCCGGTCGCCGTCGGCGACATGTCCGCGGTGCGGGTCCCCGGCGAGTTCTCCCTTGTGTACTTGGTCTACAACACGATCTCGAACCTGCTGACCCAGGAAGAGCAGGTCGCCTGCTTCCGGAACGCGGCCCGCCACCTCTCCCCCGGCGGCCGCTTCGTCATCGAACTCTGGGTCCCCGAACTCCGCCGCCTCCCACCCGGCATCCCCGCCACCGTCGGCGTGGCCGATCCCGGCTACATCCTCTTGGACACGTACGACGTACTGAACCAGCACGTCGTCTCCCACCACGTCCACTTCGGCGAAGGCACCTCAGCCCAACTCTTCCGAAGCCCCCACCGGTACATCTGGCCCCCCGAACTGGACCTCATGGCCCAACTAGCCGGCCTGACCCTCGAATCCCGCCACGCCGACTGGACCGGCACCCCCTTCACCGCCGACTCCCCCTCCCACATCTCCGTCTACCGCTTACCCGCCTGATGGCAGCCTTCCTTCCAGCGCCAGATCAGGTGGCGCACGCGTTCGACCCCGCTGACGGGTCGAGTGTCGTTCAGGCCAGGTCGAGTTTGCCGAAGTACGGGCCGCCGGCCGGGCTCTGGAGCGGGACCCGTTCGTAGCGGCGGTCAGCTTGCCGGGCCCTTCGTGCGCGGGGAGCGCGAAGACGTCTGTGTTGTCTGCGGCGGGATCGAGCATGATCCGTGGCGCTTCACGGTCAGACACGTTGAAGACACCGGCCGTGCCTGGACGTGCGATTCATCGGCTACTGAGAGCAGGATTTGGCGCGTCTGCCGAGGAGACGAGATCATCGGTCGGCTTCAACTCCGACGAAAGCGAGAGACGAATGCGCTGGACCCCGGCGACCGCCCTGGTCGTTGCTCTCATGTTTGCGACGGCAGGCTGCGGCGGGGATCAGGAGGACGCCGAAGATCGCGCTGCCACCGTCTCATCGAAGCCGTCCCCGTCCCCGTCGGCCCGACCGAAGCCGACCCCCGCGATCAGCACGCGTGGAGCGGAGGACGTGCTAAAGCGGTACATGTCGGCTATCGGCCAGGCGAACACAAAACTGGACCCGGCACGAGCTGCGAAGATAGAGACGGGATCGGCTCTGAAGATCCACAGTGCGCAGTACCGCGTGTACCGGAAGAACGACTTGCGCTACCCGCCGGTCAAGTACGTCGGAGCGCTGGGCGCGGCACCGATGGTCACGGGCTATCCCAAGTGGTTTTTCACGGCCGCGACGGACCGCGGTTCGGAGCCCGCGACACGGGACTTCCTGCTTTTCGTCCAGGATCGTAGCGGTGCGCCGTGGCGCGCGACCTACGCGCCATTCTCGAGTAGGGCGACCGGTGCGCTCGCGCCCGGAGTGGACGTTGCAGATTTTCCAGCGGTCGTGGCCGCAGGCGACACCCACCTGGCGACCGCACCGGGCAAGGTTGCCGCCGTCTTGGCCAGCGCCGTGACCGAGGGCAGCAAGAGCCCGTACGCAAGACGGTTCGCGCAGGATGACATCTTCCAGACGGTGCGCGGCAGAATCGTCGACAACCGGAGTGCCTACACGAGCAACGACTGGGCCGGGACCAGCCGGGCCGTTGCCGCCCCGACCCCGGTATTTGCCGTGCGGACGAAATCCGGCGGTGCGCTCGTCTGGTTCGGGCTCGACCTGCTGCACTCCTATCGCAACAAGGGTGACACCAACATGGTGTGGGATACCGAGACCGCGGGCGACATGCAGCAGGGATTCGGGTTGCCATCAGAGGTCACGTCGTCGATCACTCGGCAGGAGCGCTACGAACTGGTCGCCTACATCCCCCCGAAGGGCAAGGGCACGATGCGCCTCCTCGCGAGTCGCTGGTTTCCGCTGTCGGTCCGCGGAAGCTGAGGCGTCGCGTCCCGGGCGGGATTCGCTCGGCGACGACTGGTTGCCTCCACAACCGCTGACACTTACGTGTCAAGCTGCGCGGGCAGTCTCTCCGCATCGCCCCGATAGCCGCCGCCATTAGGTTCGGGTCGGTGCGGGTCAAGGGGCGAGCTTGCTCGATCGCGGAGCGACGCCGGCGGCGCCCTTGAGGCGTGCCGGTCCGGACCGCACTTCCCATGATTGCTAGCGGGGCGATGCGGAGCCCAGTTCCACGGCTCAGACGGCAGACTGCACCGGTCTGAGGCCGCGGGTAACCGCGCCCCTTGCGTGAGTGGTGCATCGGCAGGGTGTCGATCGTTGATGGCGAGTTCTGCTGTCTTCGACCGGCACCCGGTTGGCGCGTGCGCGCCAAGCCAACGGGGGACGGGGCCGACGAGTCCTCAGGCGAGGAGCCGAAGGTTGCCCCGCTCCCCCGGTCCTACGGTGGCGGCGCGCATTCGGGCCCCTCGAGGGCCCGTCTTGAAGACGTGGAGAAGCTTGTCAGATGTTGTGCCTGGTGCCCGGATGCGAGCCTGTGTGTGCCTTGCAGGTGTGAGTGGGGGGTGACTGGCTGAAGCGTGTTTGGTCTCGCAGTTTCCGCCTCATCATGACACCTGGAACACGACGGTCTTCGTTGCCGCGTCTCATCGCAACAGGCTTACTCATCAGGAGATGGCGAGGCGCGGAGGTGGTTGATCGCGCGGCAGCGCGTACAACCGGGCGGCAGCCCGAAAGACGCGGGCGATAGCCCGCAGGTCGCCAGCGGCAGCCGGCAACACCCGGCGAAGCCGGAGGACCCGGCGAGAGCCGGATGGGATGCACCGGCGATGAGCCGGGGGTGGGTGAGAGCGGGCGTAGCTGACGCGACGAGGAGCGGCGCGACGAGGGAGCGACTGCGGAGCACGCGTTGGCCGGACCACACCGGCGTCTTGTGCCCGGGACGGGATTCGAACCCGTATGCCTGTGAGGCCGCGAGGTTTAAGTTCGACCTGCCGCTGTCCAGAGTGATCCGCAAGGGTTCACGCCGTCACGGTTGCCCGCGAGCGCGACTCGTCCGAACGAAACTGAATGCGGCCGAACTGCAACCAGAACTGCAACCACCCGGCTTGATCTGTAGGCTCGACAGAGACAGTACTGGTCAGCCTCGCTGCGTCACTCGACTGCTGGTCGGCGTGGGCGGTCTGGTGGACCTGCGGTGCTCCGACCTCCCGGTTTGTTCGCCTCGCGAAACAGGCAGCTTTGACAGGTACGTGTCATCCGGCGCTGCACGCACTATGCTCCCTTGGATCGAATGCGCTACACGGATTGGCGGCAGAGCCATCTACCGTAGGCCTGAGGGGGACTTGGTGGGGTCACATAACAAACAGGTACTGAGACGCAAACTGTCGTTGGGGGGAGAACAGGCAGAATTCGACAGCTTGCTGCGAGATGCCTTCTACGAAAACCTGCTCTATGCAGATCTAGAATCTCATGATCACGTCAAATGCTTCATTGTCGGGCGCACCGGAAGCGGCAAATCCGCGTGTTTCAAGCACTTGGCGGAGCAGCACGCCGAGCACGTCATCAATATAAATCCCGAAGATCTCTCTCTAACCTACTTGGCCGGTCTCGATGTCATGCAGAGACTGACCTCTTTGGGTGTGAGTCCAGATCCACTCTTCATTGCGCTCTGGAAGCATGTCCTCGTGGTTGAGGTGATTAGGCATCGCTACAATGTTGATTCCGCTGATGCCAAGGCGCGCTTCCTTAACAACCTCCGCGAGAAGATTCGGAAAGACAAGAGTAAGCTTGAAGCGCTGGCGTACATGGAGGAGTTTGAAGGAACATTCTGGAACGAAGCCGACATGCGCATCCGAGAGGTCACGGACAAATTCGAGGCGCAGGTTAAGGACGAGCTTGGCCTCAAGATCGGAACCAATGGCACCAACCTGAGTGCCGGCATTGGTGAAACAGGCACTGCTTCCAGGACCGAGAGAGTCGAGCTGGCCAGCGTGTTCCAGCGAGTCGTGAACGCCACACAACTGCCTCGCTTGAACAAGATGATCGACATTCTGAACGAAAACATTCTCGACTCCGAGCAAAACTACACCTATATCGTGATCGATGATCTAGACCGCGATTGGGCGGACGAGAAGATAACGAACGACCTGATCCGCTGCCTCTTCCGGGCAACTTACGATCTGAATAAAGGTGTCGACAATCTCAAGGTCCTGGTTGCCCTGCGCACCAACATTTTCGAAGCGTTAGACTTTGGTCGCTCAGGCGGCCAGGAAGAGAAGTACCGCGACTTGACCCAAGTCATCAGATGGTCGAGCGAAGAGCTTCGGGCCATGCTTGATGGGCGAGTGGCCGCCGCAGCATCACAACAGGATCTGTCTCAGATTTCAACCGTCCGCGATGTCTTGCCGCGGGCAAATGACACTATGGGTGACCCGTTCCGGTACATCATCAATCGGACCTTGATGCGCCCTCGAGACGCTATTTCCTTCATGAACCGGTGTCTAGCCAATGCAAATAGTCAAGGCAAGGTGACTTGGAAGGCTATCGCCACGGCCGAGAAGGATTACTCCGTTAATCGCCTCTTGGCTCTCCGAGATGAATGGAAACCAACATATCCGGGAATCGATGAAATCTTCGCTCATTTTAGAAGATCTCCGTACGTCCTAGAAGTTGACGCACTCACCGAGCGGCTCGATGAGTGCGCCATGATGATGGCGGACACAGATTTTCCCGGTGTTGTTTGGTTAACTGAGCTCACTGAGCCGCTGTGGTCCTCTACCTCAGGGGACGATTGGGTAGAGATCTACCAGCCATTGATCCGCCTGCTGCACAACATCGGCTTCATCGGCGCGGTTATTTCGGAGAAGGAGTATGATGAGCCGGCAATTTTCAGTTACGACGACCCGACATTTCCGGACCATCTGACGAACTTGCGACAAGCTACGGGATTCATGATCCATCCCACCTTCCACCCGGCTCTGGATATTGCGAAGAAGCCATATCCCAGGGGAGAGGAAAAGACTACTGTCGGTTGACGATTACGTGTCAACGCACGGCAGTCCCCCGGCATCGCCCCGATAGCTGCCGACCTCAGGTCCGGACCGGTGGGGGTCAAGGGTCGAGCTTGCTCGATCGCTTGCGACGCCGCAGGCGCCCTTGACGCATGCCGGTCCGGACCGCACTGTCCCATGATTGCTAGCGGGGCGATGCGGGAGCCTACGGGTCAGACGGGAACGCGTCAGTCGCCGTGAGCGGGTAGCCGGCCGCCGAGGCGAGCAGTACATCGACAGGGTGTCGATCGTTGATGGCGAGTTCTGCTGTCTTCGACCCGGCACCCTGTTGGCACGTGCGCGCCAAGCCAAGGGCCGCGCTCGGAGCGGAGCGAAGCGGAGTGGAGGGCAGGTGGCCCGCCCTCCGGTGGCGGCGCGCATTCGGCCCTGAAGGGGCCGTCTTGAAGACGTAGAGAAACTTGTCAGATCGTCTCGTGGATCGGCGTGCGACCGACAGAGCTTCCGGGATTGACCAGTGGCCTGACTGGCCTGGCGAGGTTGGACGCTCCGCCGTGCCCATATACCTAGGTCAAGCATGGCGGCTATCGTGTTGTGTGGGGGTCGCCAAGCGTCTGCAGACCAGCAGAGATCTGGTGGACTGGAGGGGTTCAAGTGGGCGATCAACTGCAGATTGACGATGCGGCGGGAGACGTCGTGGGCATTAGTAGCTCGGTGAACGCACCTAGGATCGCTGAGCTTGAGCGACACTTCGGTGAGAACGACTATGACGCTGCCTTGTCTATTGCGTCTGAACTGCAGGAGCAAGATAGCATGCGTCAGGTGGCATGCTATTGGATGGCCCGAATTGCTCAAGCTCAGGACCACCTCGGCGATGCACTCGACTACATTGATGAAGCGTGTATTCTCGACGGCGACGACACCGCTGCAATTGCCAAGAAGCTTGACTTGCTTTTCCATGCAAGGAACTATCGGCAGATGCTAATGGTCTATGATCGTCTCCCGCACGACAAGAAGGACGATCGCAGAATCCAGGCAACTTTATCTCGCGTTTACAAAGCAATCGGGCTCACAGCCCATGCTCGGATGGTAAGCCCGCCCGCTTGCACTGAGGTAGACGAGTACAACATTACCTTGTCGCGATTTGGCCAAATAGGCCAATGGCTTCTGCGGGCAACGCTGGACAAAGTTTTGTTGAGATTGGAACGAAAGTTTCAAAGTCAACTGTGGTTACCAGACGAGTCGTATGATCTCATCGCAAGATTACCTTACAGTGTGCGTGCGCAACGGTATCGATTAAATGCGCTATTGGACGAGACTGAATTGCTCGGCACTGCTATTTCCTTCTTGTCATCGTTGGCCCGGAAGTTTGCTCTCTTGGCGACCGCTCCGTTAGTCATCATGGGACTCATACAGTTCTATAGCGAGACCCCCGATGTTCGGACTACGACCCGGTTCCTGTGGACAGGTGCCATCCTGGCCGCTTTCTTGTTGTTGGTATGGGTGTACCAGCAGCTTGGAGTTCGGGCGCGTGGCATAACTATTGCCGCTGTGGTAACAATTCTAATCTATTTCTCTCCAACGATCGTTGAGCGCCTGTACTCGCAGCCTCCGCCGCGCGACCTCTTCTCGTTAGCGCTCCTTTTGAAGCTTGGCGCCATAATGGCTGCATTCTTGCTGTTCTTCAATCTCGTAATCAGTGTCATTGGCGGGATTCTCTCAAATCAATTTTTTATTCACTATGCTCGGGGTTGGGTTATCGCAAGCATTTCATTCCTCTCTCGGGAGGTGCGCAACGTCGAGCATCGGCATAACCCGGAAATGCGTCGCCGATGGATACGGATGCTTGAGCGAGATGCCGCTGTGATCGAGGGGTACTTTGCTCGTGAGGTTTCACTTAATGATCCTAGCGCACAGACATCGCTCTCCAGTTGGTCCAAAGGCGTCGCCGAATCGTTTCGACATATGAAGACGTTCGTAATCTCGCCGTCCGGTCAAAGTTGGAGCCGATTGACGAAGATCTTGGATCAGCAACTGGTTGCGATCGCTACTGAAAACTGGCGAGCAGCTCCGTATCGGAGACCACAACCCGCTGCTGCCCGAGGAATAAAATTACGACTGCTCGGTGTAGCCAAGTTCACTATCGCAATAATCGTGCCTGGCTTGATATATATCTTGGTGGCGCCACTTGTTGGCTCAGACAAGAATGTTATAAGTCGAGGTGCGTTAGTTAGCGTTACCTGGGGATTGGTTTGGTTCCTGTTCGTACTGGATCCCACGGCAAAAGAAAGAATCGCGGCTATCCGTGGACTTGCAGTCGATCTGCGATCACTGGGGCGCAAGGAAGCGCCGGCCGGTGACGAGAAATGAGAAGTTGCAGTTAGATGGCGGCTTTGATTTTCAGTATCCGGCGAGATCGGTGGCCGTTCTTGTGCGCTCGCTCTGTCCGCGAAAGAACCTGCAGGCCGAGGAAAGGCGCTGTGTCCCGGTTCCAGCCTCGAGACGGACTTGCCGCGGCCAGGACGGTGCATCTGACGGTCCGTACTAAGGTCGTCCTGAGATACGGGGAGGTTCTTCGCTCGTAGGCCAGGTGTGCTAGAACAGTCCTATGGAGCTGTTGCATCGGGGCAAGGTTCGGGATGTGTACAGCGATCGGCCGGGGGAGGTGATCCTGGTTGCGACTGATCGGGTGTCGGTCTATGACGTGGTGCTGCCGACGCCGGTCCCTGACAAGGGGAAGTTGCTGACGAGTCTGTCGCTGTGGTGGTTCGAGCAGTTGGCGGATGTGATGCCGAACCATGTGATCTCGGCTACCGACGTGCCGGCCGAATTCGAGGGTCGTGCTGTCCGGTGTCAGCAGGTCGACATCGTGCAGGTCGAGTGCATCGCCCGCGGCTACCTGGCCGGCCTTGGCTGGGATGCGTACCGGGAGACCGGCAAGATCTCTGGCGTCGAGATCCCTCCGGGGCTCCGCGAGGGTGACAAGCTTCCGCAGCCGGTATTCACGCCGACCACGAAGACGGCACCCGAGGATGGGCACGACGAACCGATGACCTTCGACGAGGTCTCGCAGGCTGTTGGCCCTGAGCTGGCCAAGACGCTCGAGGAGACGACGCTCGAGCTCTTCGCAAGAGCCACTGAGATCACCAAGGACCGTGGTGTGCACCTGGCGGACACGAAGTTCGAGTTCGGTCTCGCCAAGGACGGGACCCTGGTCCTGGCGGACGAGGTTCTGACCTCGGACTCCTCGCGGTACTGGCGTGATGAGGACTGGAAGCCGGGCCAGCGGCAGATCTCGTACGACAAGCAGTTCGTCCGCGACTGGGCGCGTGATCTGGGCACATGGGACAAGACCCCACCCGGACCCGAGATCCCGCCGGAGGTCGTTGAGGAGACGCGGTCTCGCTACGTTGCCATGTACGAGCGCATCACCGGTCTGAAGTGGGACTGACGATGGCCACATGGGATGAAATCGCACAGGCTCGCCTCAGCGAGGTCTTGGAGCTGCAGAAGGTGCACAAGCGCCTGCTCGCCGCCAAAGAGCAGGGTGTCGAGCCGGATCCTCACGATGTGGAGGTTGCCCGCTCGGTCGCCGCGACTGGATACGGCGGTATCGACCGGGTCAACGCGCGGGACGATTACTAGACCGCTCCCCGCTGTTCCGTCTATGCTTGCGGTGTTCTAGAACACTGATTGCAAGAAGTCGAGGTCTGGTCATGCCCCCGAAGCTGGAGCGTCCCGCTCCGCCGTATCAGCAGATTGCCACCGAGATTCGCACCCGGATCTCCAGTGGTGAGTTGCAGGCTGGCGATTTGGTGCCGTCTGTGCGTTCGCTGATGCGTGACTGGGGTGTGGCTATCGCTACCGCTCAGCGAGCATTGTCGACTCTGCGGGCTGAGGGGTACATCAAGCCCGAGCGTGGTGTTGGCAGCATCGTTACGACCGAGGAGGAGCGCGGACGAGCTGCCAACGACCGTGTCGACAATTCTCGGCGTACCGGCAAGATTTATCCCACTGGGAGCTACGCGAAGATCACTGAGGCTGTGATCACTGAGGCGTCAGAGCAGGTTGCCGACGCATTAGGTCTGAAGCCCGGCGCTCCGGTCATTCGCCGCGTCCGGACGACCTATCGGTCGGACGATAAGCCGGCCTCTGCGTCGACGTCGTACTACCGAGGTCATCTGGCCGAGAAGGCACCTCTGCTGCTGAGCGCTGAGCGGATCAAAGAAGGCACATTCGCCTACATAGCGAACATCCTCAAGCGTGAGATCGATGCGTGGCAGGACCAGTTCGAACCGGCTGCCGCTACCGCTGAGCAAGCTGAGAAGCTGGGTCTGGACGAGGGCGCCCTCATCATGGTCGGCCGCAACTGGATCTACGACGACACCGGCGACGTGCTGGAGTACGGCGAAAGCATCACCTTCGGGCGCGTGACCTATCGGGGCCGACTCGGCGACTCCCCCACTCGCGTCTCGCGTTGACACTTAAGCGTCAACAATCAGTTATCAACTAATCGCTCTTAGTGCTTGTCTGCTCGAGATTGGTGTTCTAGTATTCGAACTAGAACACCTGCTCAATGGGGGCGGGTCGGACGCCTAGAAGGGGCGATTCCTCATGAAGCTGAACATCGACACCACGGGCAAGACGTTCACGGTCACCAGGGGAGCGGAGGAGAAGACGGAGCCGGGTCAGAACGGCCGGCCGGGTCGGCAGAAGACGGATCGGAACACCGGCGAGCTGCTCTGGTCGGTTCAGGTGATGGCGCTCGACGAGACGGGCGGCGAGGTGATCAACGTGACTCTGGCGGGCAATGCCATGCCGAAGGTCAACGTTGGCGCTGTTGTCGTGCCGGTCGAGCTGGAGGCCATGCCGTGGGCCACCAATGGGCGGAACGGTGTCGCGTACCGGGCCAAGACCCTCGGCGCGCAGGGTGCGAGCAAGTAGTTCTCCACTGATCCCGTGATTCGTGTACTGCTCAGCTAGGGGTAGTCATGTCGCAACCGATGGAACATCGAACCGTCACAGCGAATCAGGCACGGGCCGAGTATGTGGCCAAGTGCAACGAACTCATCGAGATCGAGATGGTACTCACGTACCTCGAAACCGCCCTCGTGCGCAGCCTTCACGCTGCCGAACCGGTCGTCACCGACCATCACGAGGTGCTTGCCGTCTACGCGTCCGACGCGTTCTGGAAACTGTTGGACCTGTACCGCGAGGCCGAAAACCGGCGTCGTGATCTGTACGCCGCACGCGACTACGCGCTGCTGGTGTGGACGTCGGCTTCGAATGAAGCCACCGCGGCTGACACCTACGTGTCAACGCCCATCAACAACCGCTAGAAACCAAGAACGGCCCTCGAAAGGGCCGCTCCCTGGAAGCGAGACACGAAGCCGGGTCACAGGCCTGAGAAACCGTCCTGGCTTCGTGTCTTTCCTGACTCAACCCCCTGATCGGGAGGTCTTGTCATGCCCAAATCTACCCGCTCGAAGTCGTCGTGGCGATCACGCCGTGGCGGACGCTCAAGCCGTGTCCTGCCCGGAGCCGTCGAAACCATCACCCGGCCGAACCAGACCTGGCCGGTCATCCTCCTGCTCACCGTGTGGCGCTGGCGCTGGGAACTGGCCTGCCTGACAGGACTCATCTACGTCTGGCACTGGCACCTCACCTCGATCCGGACCTTCTTCACCGACACCCTGCCCACCTGGGTCGCCGTCGTGTTCCTGATCGGGACCCTCTACTGGCTCGTCGCCGACACCCCGGTACGCCGGTTCCTGCATAACCGGATGTGGTGCGTCATCACCCGCCACCGGGTCAGGGCCTGCCTGATCGAAACCAGGATGCTCAACTACTCCGGCAACCTGCCGTTCATCGTGGGCTGCTTCGCCACCAAGACCGGACAGGTCGTCTGGCTGTGGATGCGCCCCGGCCTCTCAGTCGAGAAGCTCGAGAACCAAGCCGAAACCCTCGCCTCGGCCTGCTGGGCACGCAAAGCCACCATCGCCCGGCACAAGCGCAACGCCGCCCTCGTGCGGATCGACATCGACCGCCGCGACCCGCTGTCGAACAAGACCATCGACTCGCCACTGCTCGAAGACACCAGCGGCATGCCCGAAGCGGCAGTCGCCGACGACGCTGTCCTCGCGTTCCTCACGCCGGACAACGCCCCGCAGGACTCCAACCAACCGCCGGCCAGAACCGGCAGTGGTGAGACCCGAACCAGAACCTCGAAGACCAAGACCACCGCCTCCGTGGACGACAGCCACGCGGTGATCCTGGGCGCCAACGGAGAAGACGTGTCCGACTATGTCTAGCTTCAAACCGAAACAGGTGTTCCCCCGGCGCACGCCGGGGGCCACCCCTGCGCCGAAGGGCGCACTATCCATCTACGACCCCATCTACCTCGGTGTCGACACACGAGGCAAACCCGTCTACGTCACCTTGATGTACCGCAACATCCTCATCGGCGGCGAACCCGGCTCCGGGAAGTCCGTTGCGCTCGGCAACATCGTCTCCCACGCCGCGCTCTGCGTCGACGTTGATCTCGTGCTGATCGACGGCAAGATCGTCGAATTCCTGCCCTACGCGCCCGTCGCTAAAGACTTCGTCGGCAACGACATGAACAAGGCGTTGCGTGTACTGCGCAAACTCCAAGCCGACCTAGATCAGCGCTATCTGCACCTGGCCCGCACAGGACGCAAGAAGATCCGCCCCGATGACGGCTTCCGGGCCAAGCTCGTGGTCATCGATGAGCTGGCCTACTTCACCGTCACCGTCGGCACCAAGGAACAGCAAGAAGAGTTCCGGACCCTCGTCCGAGACATCGTCGCTCGTGGTCGTGCCGCGGGCATCATCGTGGTCGTTGCCACCCAGCGGCCCTCGGCAGACATCGTCCCGACCTCACTGCGAGACCTATTCGGCTACCGGCTCGCGTTCCGCTGCGCCACCGACTCCAGCAGCGACATCATCCTCGGCACCGGCTGGGCCTCCCAAGGCCACACCGCCGTGGACATCGAACCCGAAGCCCTGGGTGTCGGACTGCTCCGCGCCGAAGGCGGCTTCCCGCGCCGCATGAAAGGCGCATTTCTCAACGACCACCACGTCAACCAGATCGTCCGTCGCGCTGCTCACCTCAGGAGGGCCGCATGATCACCATCGGCGTCGAGTCCGACCTCGGCACGGGCTACGCAGCACTGCTCGACTTCCGCGCCAACAAGTACGCCTACGTCCACGACTGCGGCTTCATCGTCTACAGCCGAACCACCCCTAGCGGCTGCCTTGAGTGCCGCAGCAATCGCCGCCAGGCCATGTCCAACTATGGCGCCTGGCACCAGCTGTTCATCCGTCACGAGGAGGGGTCATGACCTACTACGACGCCTCCGGCGGCGAACGCGAAGACCGCATCATCGTCGGCTACGACTTCACCGATCACTCAGTGGCCGGCCTCAACCTCGTCTGCAACGGCGAAACCCCACAGGTCGTCATTGACCTCGGCGGGACACCGATCGAGGTCGAGCTCGTCACCGGCTCCGTGACCGCGATCAGCCACCTGATTGACGCCCTCTACGAAGCCCGTGCCCTCCTCGAGGAACACCAAGTCCAGCACGCGACCGACAACGCCGCCTGGACCCAGGACGCGCTCTACCTCCCCGACAACTGGACGGAGGACCAGCCATGAGCCACACGACAGTTGCGGCGAAACCCGCGACCACGACCAAGCTCACCGGCTTGACCAACCACAACACCACGGCGCTGTCCGGCATCACCGGCTGGACCGTGTCGAAAACCACCGCCGTCTACAACGGCGCACCCACTACAGCACTGAACTCGGTCCAGACCCACATGGACCAGGTCCGGGCCACCGAGGGCGGCAGAGCCACCGGTTACGCCTCACTCATTGCTGTGCGCAACAAACTCAAGGAACTCAGCACCGGCGGCAGCCACCCCGCTGTCACGGTCACCATCAAGCGGGCCACCAAGAAGCCCGCCAACAAGACGACTCGCAACGGGTCGCCCAAGGCTCGGCTGACACGTAAGCGTCAAACCGAATACACCACCGCCGAGCTCGTCCTGGCCCTTGAAACCTCGTGGGCCGCGATCCGCGCCAACCACCAAGAAGTGCCGGCCGTCGTGATCATCGTCGGCTCCGGCACCGCCACCAAACACGCCAAGTACGGGCACTTCGCACCGGTGCGGTGGCAACACGGCGAACAGCGCCTGGCCGAGGTTCTCATTTCCGGCGAAGGACTCAAACGCCCCGCCGAAGAGGTCTTCACCACCCTCTTGCACGAGGCAGCACACGCTCTGGCTGATGTCCGCGAGATCAAGGACACCAGCCGTCAAGGCCGGTGGCACAACCAGAAGTTCGCCGAACTCGCCTCCGAGCTCGGACTCGACGCCACCAAAGACCCACGCATCGGCTGGTCGCTGTGCACCCTCCGCACGGAGACCGCGACCACCTACAAGGGTGTCATCGGCGAATTGAAGAAGGCACTGATCGCCTACCGCCATCCCGAGGCCATCGGGACCGGCAAGGAGAAGACCTCCAACAACGCGGTCGCCTGCGCATGCCAGTGCCCACGCCGCATCCGCGTCGCCAAAGCAGTCCTCGCCGAGGGCGAGATCACCTGCGGCGTCTGCGAGTCCACCTTCGAACCTGACGAATAGATCCCGGTTCGTTGCTGGCTCCCGTCTCCGGAATCCACGAGGTCTCGGAGACGAGGGCGAACACCGAACACCCAACCACTCCCGGAGGGACACCAGACATGACCACTGTCGACATCAACGCCTACGCCAACATCACCGCCCACCGCGCCACCGCCGACCACCAGTTCCTCTGCGACTGGGTCGCCTCCGACCACCTCGACGGTCACGACTGGTGCCCCACCGTCCTCGAACCCGGCGACGACTACGCCCTCGTCGTCCAGATCAACCCCGCCAGCAACCCCGAGCCCTACCGAGTCATCGGCCGCTACTGCATCGGCTGCGGCTACCAGATGTTCGGACTCCCCGAACTCGAACCCGCCCCCATCCCCGTCCTTTGACACCTAGGCGTCAACGACACCAATCCCGGGTCGTTGCCCGCCACCACCGGAAGGAACCACCCATGAGCACCACCAGTGACACCAGTGCGGCCAGGCCCATCACCTCCACCTACACCAGCGCGCTCCTGCCCGCCGCCACCCTTACCGCTGTCATCGACGCGCTCCGCACCGCGTACCTCCACGGTCACCCCGATGTGAACACCCCGGCTGACGCCTGGTCCGACGACGGCCTCTGGTCTCCGGGAGGCGTCTGGTCGCGCCTCACCGACCCGGCCTGCATCGCCAGGCGGGACGTCTTCCACAGCTGCCTGCGCTTCGCCTACAACACCCTCGCCGTCCGCATCGAGGAGGAGGCCGGCATGACGGCACTCGTCGCCGCGATCCACCGGGACTGCGAAGCCACCGGTCAACTGATCGACCTTCCGCGCCTCGGCCTTGTGCAGACCAGCTACGCCACCCGCCACGGCTACACCGCCGCACCCCGACTCCTGTAGCCAGCACCAACCGGACACCGACCCGCCACACCATCACGACGCATCGATCGAGAGGAGGCCGCTCGTGACTCACACCAACCCAGACACCGCCACCGACGTCCCGAGCGGCCTCCAGGAGCCGCTCCTGGTCATCGAGACCCGTCGACCCGCCATCGATCCCGGCAAGCGTCACAACCCCGCCTCCGGCGTCGAGGAAGCCATCGCCCGCGCCGCGTCGACCGCTGACTACAGCGGCTGGCTTGACCACACCGCCTCCGCAGGTGGCTGCGCCCAGCCCATCCGTCTCCGTGGGGAGTCGTACGTCGTGTCCGAGCGCACCGGGCGGATCATCTCTACCCGGCACACCGATGTGATGCCCGACGGTGTGATCTACAAGGCTTGCGGTAACCGCCGCGCTGCCGTCTGCCCTTCCTGTGCGGAGACCTACCGCGGTGACACCTACCAACTCGTTCTGGCCGGCCTCCAAGGCGGCAAAGGCATCCCCACCACCGTCGCCCAGCATCCATCGGCGTTCGTCACCTTCACCGCTCCCACCTTCGGCCCGGTCCACGGCACCCGCGCCATCCGAGGCCGCGCCGGCCAACTGAGGAACCGGCCCTGCCGACCCCGCCGCAACCCCGAGCACTGCCCCCATGGCATCGACCTGCGCTGTCACCAGACCCACCGCGACGGCGAGAAGATCCTCGGCACCCCGCTGTGCCTGGACTGCTACGACCACGACCACCAGGTCGTCTGGAACGCCCTGTCCGGCGAACTGTGGCGGCGCACGATGGACCGCGCCAAAGACATCCTCCGCACCGAAGCCAAGAAACACGCTGCGACGGTGAAGCTGTCCTACGGCAAGGTCGCCGAAATGCAGGCCAGGGGAGTCGCCCACTTCCACGCGCTGATGCGCCTCGACGGGGTTGACCCGCTCGACCCGACCCTCATCGAACCACCGGTCTGCGCCGCGACCTTCGCCCTGCTTGCCGAGGCCGTCCGCCGCGCCGCCACCAGCACCCGCTTCCGGTCCCTGCCGCACCCGGACAACGCCGAGGGCTGGCTGATCGAGTGGGAGACCCAGCTCGACGTACGTCCTGTCCGGCAGGCCGTTGATGGTGCGATCACCGAGACCGCCGTTGCCGGGTATCTCGCCAAGTACGCCACCAAGGGCGCTGAGGCCACCGGGCATTCGTCGGCACGGCTCACCAAAGCTACGGTTCGGCGCTACGCCAGCGAGCACACCCATGCCGGCCGATTGGTCGACGCCTGCTGGCGGGTCGGGCGCCCCGGCTCCGACCTCGACGAGCAAGAGGCAGTCAAGAACTCCGGACGGCTCTCGTATCGCCGGTTGCAGCGCTGGGCGCACATGCTCGGCTTCGGCGGCCACTTCTCCACCAAGTCACGCCAGTACTCCACCACCCTTAAAGAACTCCGCGAAGCCCGCGCCAACTGGCGCCGCGACCACCACCGCACCGCCGACCACACCGACGACGTCGAAACCACCCTCATCGTCGGCAACTTCACCTACGCAGGCACCGGCTGGCGAACCATCGGCGACGCACTCCTCGCCAACACCGCCGCCGCCAAAGCCCGAGAACACCGACGCCTCGTCAAGGAACTACTTGCCGAGAACAACGACGAGTGACACGTAACTGTCAACGAAAGGAGGTTTCAGACATGGCTGAGGTTCAGATCTTCATGACCGTTGAGGAGGCCGCTGCTGCGCTGCGCATCGGTCGGACTCGAATGTTCGACTTGATCGCCAAGGGCGAGGTCAACTCGGTACTGATCGGGCGCTCCCGACGCGTGTCAGTCGACGCGTTGCGTGAGTACGCCAAGAAGCTCGAATCAGCTGCGGCATAGAGGAGGTGAGTTCAGATGGCACGTAATGCCAACGGTCGGTCCTCGATCTACGAGGATGCTGATGGTGTCTGGCATGGCTGGGTAACCGTCGGCGTCAAGGCGAACGGCCAACCGGATCGACGCCACCGGCGTGGCAAAACGAAGACGGAGGTAACCGACAAGGTCAAGGAGCTCGAGCAGCACCGTGCGGACGGAGTCGTGTCCGTTGCCGGGAAGATTCCAACGGTCGCGCAGTGGATACGAACGTGGTTGTCTGACATCGCCCCGCGGACAGCAAGTGAATCAACGATCGAGTCTGTCTACCGTCCGCGCCTGGAGAACTGGGTCATTCCTCGCATTGGCCGGCATCAGCTCGACAAGCTGCGGGCCGAGCACCTCGATGCTCTCTACCTCGAAGTCGCCGACGCGGGACTGGCGACCAAGTCAGTGCTGATGGTCCATCAACAGATCAGTCGGTGCCTCAAGATGGCTGTGCGTCGAAGGATCATCGGAGTCAACGTGGCAACCCTGATCGATGCGCCGAAACATCGCGACACCGAGATCGAAGCCCTTGCGCAAGAGGAGGCAAAGGCGATCCTGCGAGAGTCGGCAAAGAGGCGCAATGGCGCCCGTTGGTCTGTAGCGTTCGCGCTCGGTCATCGGCAGTCCGAGGCTCTCGGAATGCGGTGGAGCTATCTCGATCTTGAGAAGCGTCGTGTTCAGGTGTGGCAGTTGAAGCGTCAGAGGTTCTCGCACGGCTGTTCAGATCCGAGGGAGTGCGCGACGACCCGTCATCGTGCGACCTGTGCTCCCGCATGTGTGAATCACGCTCGGTACTGCCCGGAGCGTAAGGGCGGTGAGTGGGTGTTCCGACCACCGAAGGGTGGGAAGACCAGGTGGAGCGTCATCCCCGAGCCGCTGATCCCGCAACTGAAGGCTCAGAAGGCCGCTCAGTCGGCAGAACGGCTCGCCGCAGGGGATCAGTGGGAAGACTGGGATCTCGTCTTCGCTGGCCCGACTGGCAGGCCTATCAACCCGCGACGGGACTGGGCTGAGTTCAAGGCCATGCTCAAATCGGCCGGCCTTCGGGATGCGCGACCGCACGATGCGCGGCACACGGCTGCCACGTTGCTCCTTGAGCAGGGTGTTGACATTCGGGTGGTGCAAGAGATTCTCGGACACTCGTCCTTGGCGGTGACCAAGCGCTACACGCATGTGACGAGCAAGCTTGCCGAGGATGCTGCGGCCAAGATGGGGAAGGCGCTGTGGGCGTGATCGCAGCGACAACTGCAACCGCCGGTGCAACCATTGCTGGCTTGTTTCCAGCCTGGCTAATATTCCATGCGCGGCATCTGCGCAGGTCAGAGCCAGGTGCCCGGGACGGGATTCGAACCCGTATGCCTGTTAGGGCCGCGAGGTTTAAGCTCGCTGCGTCTGCCGTTCCGCCACCCGGGCTGTACGGCGAGGACTGAGACTACAACTTACTTGTAGACCTTGCGGGGGTAGACGGCGTGGGCGCCGGCGACGCGGTCGAGGAAGAGCTTGCCGTTGCAGTGGTCGATCTCGTGCTGGAGGGCGCGGGCTTCGAAGGCGTCGGTGGTGATCGTGATCTCGTCCGTCGTACCGGGGAGGACGCCGGTGACGGTCAGCCGGGTGGCGCGTTTGACGTCGCCGGTGAAGTCGGGGACGGACATGCAGCCCTCGCGGCCCTTCTCCTGGCGGGATGCTTCGACCACGACGGCGTTGCAGAGGACGAAAACGCCGTGGCAGGTGCGGGTCTTGGGGTGATCGGTGACGTCGAGCGAGAACATCTGCGCAGCTACTCCGACCTGCGGCGCCGCCAGCCCGACGCAGCCGGGCGACACCCGCATGGTTGCGACCAGGTCGGCCGCGAGCTGGATCATCGCCGGGTCGAGCGGATCCACGGTCGCGCCCTCGGTCGCGAGGACGGGGTGCGGCGCGTGGAGAACCTCCAGAACCTCGCCGGAAACACCTAGCTGCGAAGGGCTCCAGCCGGTCAGGACGGTCACAGGTCGTCGCTCTCGGCCGGGCGCAACGTGACGCCGACGCCGAGCTCCTCGGCGGTGATCTCCAGCGCCCGGTAGAGCATCGACAGGACAGCGGACGGCGGCAGCTCAACCTCCGCGGTCAGGACGTACAGCTCCCCGCTGAGCCGCGTCGTCAGGTCCGTGATCGTCCCACCGGCCGACGCGATCATCCGGGTCACCGCCGCCACGATCCCCGGCCGGTCCGCCCCGTGCACGCTCAGCATGTACGGCGGTCCGATCGGCGCGTGCTCGTGTTCGGGGCCAACTTGCCGCACCGTGATGACCAGCTCGCCGCGCAGCGGCTCCAGCGCCGACTTCACCTCGTCGAACGGCCCGGAGCAGACGATCATCATCGCGAAATGACCGCGCAGCAGCGTCATGGTCGAGTCCTCGAGGTTGACTCCGGTCCCGGCCAGGGCCTCGGTGACGTCCGCGATGATGCCCGGGCGGTCGGGTCCGATGACGGTGACAGCGAGCTGACTCATGCCCGGCAACCTACCGTTGACCTAAGTAGCTCAAGAAAACGACTTCGGTATCCGGACAGCCCCAAAGGCTCCGGAGAGCGCTTACGCACCGCTAGATTCGGAGCATGACCGGGTCCACGCACCGCCGCCGCAGTACGCGCGACTGGATCGTGGACAGCATCACCTTCGTCCTGGCTGTCCTGCTCGGCCTGTACACGTACAGCGAAGGCGAGCGCGACCCCGTCAACCAGACACTGCTCGCGCTGGACCTCCTGTCGGGGATGGCGCTCTGCCTCACGCTCTGGTTCCGCCGGCGCTGGCCGGTCCAGCTGGCCCTCGTCGCGGCCGTGGTCTCGATCTACTCCGAGGCGGCCAGCGGCGCGACGCTGCTGCTGATCATGACGGTGGCGATCCACAAGCCATGGCGTACGTCGCTGCTGATCTTCGTCGCGAACTCCGTCAGCCTGGTCATGTACTTCCAGGTCCGGCAGAAGGAGGACCAGCAGGCGCTCGCGGTCGCCGCCGTGGCGATCTACATCGCGGTGGCCGGCTGGGGCTTCTACATCCGCTCGCGCCGGCAACTCCTGCAGACGCTGCGCGATCGCGCCGAGCGGGCCGAGACCGTCGCCAAGCTCGAGGCCAAGCAGGCCCAAATGCGGGCCCGCGAGGAGATCGCTCGCGAGATGCACGACGTACTCGGGCATCGCCTGTCGCTGCTGAGCGTGCACGCGGGCGCGCTGGCGTATCGCCCGGACGCGTCCACCGAGGAGGTTTCCGGGGCCGCCGAGATCATCCGGGCCAGCGCGCACCAGGCCCTGCAGGACCTTCGCGAGGTGATCGGCGTACTGCGGGCTCCGGTGGGTGAACTCCCGCAGCCGACGTTCGCCGACCTGCCGCAGCTGGTCGAGGGGTCCCGCACCGCAGGGTTCCCCGTCGATCTCACGCTGGATGCCCCCGGCCCACTGCCGGACCACGTCGGGCGTACGGCGTACCGGATCGTGCAGGAAGGTCTCACCAACGCGATGAAGCACGCGCCGGGCGAGCATGTGAGCATCAGCGTGACCGGTGCCCCAGGCAACGGCCTGGAAGTCGAGGTGCGCAACCTGGCGCCGAACCGCAGACGAGGAGACGGTCAGGGTTTGAAGGGATTGGCCGAGCGCGCGGCCCTGGTCGAGGGACGGGTGGAACACGGTCGCACCCCCGACGGCGAGTTCCGCCTCTTCGCCTGGTTACCGTGGCCCGCATGACCATTCGGGTACTGATCGTCGACGATGATCCGCTGTTGCGTGCCGGGCTGAAGATGATGCTCGCGGGCGCGCCGGACATCCGGGTGGTCGGCGAAGCCGGTGACGGTAGCGGCGTACCAGGACTGATCGACCGGCTCGCTCCGGACGTCATCCTGATGGACATCCGGATGCCCGGCACCGACGGGCTGACCGCGACGGAGGCGGTACGGCTGCGCCCGGGCGCGCCCGAGGTCGTCATCCTGACCACGTTCGACGCCGACGAGCATGTCCTGCGCGCGCTCCGCGCCGGGGCTGCCGGGTTCGTCCTCAAGGACACCCCGCCGGCCGAGATCGTCGAGTCGGTACGCCGGGTAGCCGGCGGACAGCCCGTACTCTCGCCGGCCGTCACCAAACGCCTGATCACCCGCGTCGCCGCCTCCGGCCACGACGACCGCAAGGCCAAGGCGCGCGCCCGGCTCGACGGCCTGAACGCGCGTGAGCGTGAGATCGCCGTTGCGGTCGGCGAGGGGAAGTCGAACGCGGAGATCAGCGCGACGCTCTACCTCAGCGTCCCGACCGTGAAGACGCACGTCTCCCGGATCCTGACCAAACTCGACCTGAACAACCGCGTGCAAATCGCTTTGCTCGTCCACGATGCCGGTCTCTTGCACTAGACAGCCTGTTGCACTAGACACCTCAGCATCACCGCACGGCAACCGACGTACCGATCATGCCGGGCGCCGGGACCGTCGACTCCTCGCCGACCGCCGACACGACGGACGCGAAGTACGCAAGCAACTTCAGCCACGCGGACGAGACGGCCAAGCCCGGCCGCTACACCGTGACGCTGGCCAACGGCGTGAAGACCGACCTGGCCGTCAGCACCCGCGCGGGCGTCGGCGAGTTCACCTTCCCGGCCGACCGGGCCGCGAACCTGCTGTTCCGTACGTCGAACTCCCTCAACGGCAGCGAGGACGCGGAGATCTCCATCGGCGCCGCCGGCCGAAAGGTCACCGGCTCCGTGCTGACCGGCGCGTTCTGCGGCCGTCGCGCGAACGGCGGCGTGAACAACCGGAAGTCGTACTACCGCCTCTACTTCACCGCGTCCTTCGACCAGCCGATCGTTGCCAACGGCACCTGGAAGATCTGGGCACGCTGTCCGCGTGGTACGTGTTCGCCGCGATCGGGCTGTTCCCGCAGACTCCTGGTCGCGCTGAACTGCTGGTCGGGAGCCCGCTGTTCCCGAAGGTGGAGCTGCGGCGGAGCAACGGCATACGGCTGACTGTGGAGGCGCCGGCGACGTCGGATGCGAACCAGTACGTGCAGTCGCTGACGTTCAACGGGCGCACGCGAGCTGAGTCTTGGTTGCCGGAGTCATTCGTGACGCGCGGCGGGCGGATCGTCGTACAGCTGGGAGCGGCACGCAGCGAATGGGGTGCCGCTCCCGCCGATCATCAGGACTGCGTCGCGCGGCGGAACTCGTCGTTCGGGGTCTGCAGGCTGCCCAGGCTGGTGACCTCGCGCCGGAAGAACAGCGCCAGCGTCCAGTCGAGGATGACCCGTGCCTTGCGGTTGGTGGTGGGGACGCGGGACACGTGGTAGGTCCGGTGCAGGAACCAGGCCAGCCAGCCCTTCACCTTCACGCCGTACAGCTGCGCGACGCCCTTGTGCAGGCCGAGGCTCGCGACCGAGCCGACGTACTTGTGCTTGTAGTCCTGCGGGGGCTGCCCGTCGACCACCCGGAGGATGTTCGCGGCGAGCTGGTGCGCCTGGCGGACCGCGTGCTGGGCGTTCGGAGCGCAGTACGCGCCGGTCTCGCTCGTGAGGTCGGGGACGGCGGCGTTGTCACCGGCGGTCCAGGCGTCGGCGACACCCTCGATCCGCAGATTCGCCAGCGTCTTGACGCGGCCCTTCTCGTCCAGCGGGAAGTCGGTCGCGGCGAGCGCCGGGTTCGCCTTCACACCGGCGGTCCAGACGATCGTGTCGGCGTCGAACTCGTCGCCGTCGCTGAGGATCACGCGACCCTTCTCGCAGGACTCGAGCCGGGTCTCCAGCTTGATGTCCATGTTGCGCTTGCGCAGCTGGTCCACGGTGTACTTGCCGAGGTCCGGGCCGACCTCGGGCAGGATCCGGTCAGTGGCTTCGACCAGCACCCAGCGCATGTCCTCGGGCTTGATGTTGTCGTAGTACCTGGTGGCGTAACGGGCCATGTCCTCGAGCTCCGCGAACGCCTCGACACCGGCGTACCCACCGCCGATGAAGACGAAGGTCAGCGCGGACTTGCGCAGCGCGGGGTCGGGCTGCGACGACGCGACGTCGAGGCGGTCCAGCACCTTGTTGCGCAGCGCGATGGCCTCTTCGACGTTCTTGAACCCGGTGGCCTCCTCGGCCAGGCCGGGGATCGGCAGCGTACGGGCGATCGAGCCGAGCGCGACCACGATCTGGTCGTAGGCCAACTCGTACTCCGGACCCTCCTCGGGCATCACCTTGGCGACCTTGTGCGCGTGATCGATCCCGGTCACCCGGCCGGTCACCACCCGGCAGCCCTTGAGGGTCTTACGCAGTGGTACCACCACGTGCCGCGGCTCCACCGAGCCGGCCGCAGCCTCGGGCAGGAATGGCTGGTAGGTCATCACCGAACGCGGGTCGACCACAGTCACCCGGATCCGGCCCTTGCGAGCCGCGCGGCGCAGGCCGTACGCGGTGTACATCCCGACGTAACCGCCTCCGACGACGAGGATGTGCGGCACCTGGGCTGTCATGCGGTTCACTCTCCCTGAGTGGTTCTCCGACTTCATGTTCGCTTCAACGCTAAGGGCTCGTGAAACATTTCACAAACCCTCCCGCGAGTGATCTCACCCACCGAACGCTCCCCCACTCGAGGGATCACCATCCCCTCATGGTGCGGCCCGAAGCACCCGGTCGCCAGCACTCACAACCACCGTCACAGAACCGCAAGCCCACCACTGCGCCGACCTGCTGACAGATCTCCACGGGGTTTCGCGCAGCGGATCCGGGTTTGGCTCGGGTGAGCGTCCCGGGCACTCGGTCCGGTCGGTTCAGGCCCCTTCGTTGTCGAGTGCGGCGGTCACGGCGGCGTCCACAGTGCGGTAGATGCGGGTCAGAGTGTCTTCTGCGCCTGCCTGGCCAAGCAGGTCGCGAACCTGGCCGATGTCGCGGGCGATCAGCAGGGCTATCCCGTTGCGGGACAGGTCGCGGGACAGGTCCAGGAGCATCTGGGTTGCGGTGATGTCGATCGACGGCGTCGTCTCGGCGTCGAGGACCACGACCCGGGCTGATTCGGTGCGCGCGAGGTCCCGGATTCGTTGCCGGACGTGGTCCGCGTTGGCGAAGAACAGGCCACTTTCCACCCGTGCGACCAAGACCCCCGGTTCGGACCGCGCGTCTGGATAGCGGGCCCGGTCCACCCACGGCTCGGAGCTGCCCGGTACGCGGCCGAGCACTGCGACGTTGGGACGGGACGCGCGGTAGACCAGCAGCAGGACGGAGGCTGCGATGCCGAGGAACAGGCCTGGCAGGGTGTCGAACACCAGTACGCCGGTCAGCGCGACCACTGCCGCGAGGAAGTCGGCGCGCGCGGCCGGACCGTAGATCGACCCCAGCCGCGTGGCTGACCGGCGATGATGATCAACGCCAGGCCGATGATGAATCCCTTCAGCACCGGCTCGGAGATGAAACCGGCCAGGAAGCCGAGGCGCAACAACCCGGCAAGCACCGCCACCACGCCGGTCACCACCGCCAGCGCCGCGGTCAGCTTGGCGTAGTCCGCGCTGCCCTGCGCGGCCAGCGCAACCACGGTCGCCGCGGACAGTGCCGCGGTCGCCGACATCGGCCCGACGACCAGGTGCCGCGAGCTGCCGAAGACTGCGTACAAGATCAGCGCCGGTGGCGCTGCGTAGAGTCCGACGACCGGGGAAACCCCGGCGATCGCGGCGTAGGCGAGCGCCTCGGGCACCAGGACAGCCCACACCGTCACGCCGGCGATCAGATCGGCACGCAGCCATCCCACGCGGTAGCCACGCAGCGACGAGAACACCGAGGCCATCCGCACGACCCAAGCGTGACCGACACCGACAGCGACGCACTCATCCTGCTGGGGTGAAGCCCGAGATTGCCCCGACGGTAAGACTCGGGGCCATGACGACCCCACGTGACGCCAGCGCCGCCGTTCGCGAGCAGCACCGTGCCGCCCTGGCGACCTTGCCGATGTCTGATACCGCTGACTTCGATGCGACCTCTCGGGGTCTGCTGGCTGAGCTCAGCCCGGGTGTCGTGCGGGCCGCAAGTGGCGAGGTGCTGTGGGACAACGACTCGTACGCATTTCTGCGGGGAGACGCCCCGGACGCGGTGCACCCGAGCCTGTGGCGGCAGTCGCAACTGGTCGCGCGGCAAGGACTCTTCGAGGTGGTCGAGGGCATCTACCAGGTCCGCGGCCTCGACCTGTCGAACATCACGTTCGTCGAGGGCGACACCGGTCTGGTGGTCATCGATCCGCTGATCTCGTCCGAGACGGCGGCCGCCGCGCTCGCTCTGTACCGAGAGCATCGCGGCGACCGGCCCGTCCACGCTGTCATCTATACCCACTCTCACGTCGACCACTTCGGTGGCGTGAAGGGTGTGGTCTCACAAGACGACGTGACCGCCGGTCGGGTGCGGATCCTCGCGCCGGAGGGGTTCACCGAGCACGCCATCTCCGAGAACGTCTACGCCGGTACGGCGATGGCCCGGCGGGCCGGCTACATGTACGGCGCAGTGCTGGCGCGCGGGCCCCGCGGGCAAGTCGGCGCAGGACTCGGCCAGACCACCTCGACCGGAACGATCACGCTGATCGCGCCTACCGATTTCATCTCTGCCACCGGCCACCAGGAGACCCTCGACGGGATCCGGATGGTGTTCCAGATGGCGCCCGACACTGAAGCGCCCGCAGAGATGCTGATCTACTTCCCCGACCACAAGGCTCTGTGCGCCGCGGAGGATGCCACCCACACCTTGCACAACCTGCTCACCCTGCGAGGGGCGGTTGTCCGCGACCCGCACGGCTGGGCCGGCTATCTCACCGAGACCATCGACCTGTTCGGTGCGGACCTCGAAGTCGTCTTCGCCTCTCATCACTGGCCCACCTGGGGCAACGAGCAGGCGGTCGGCTATCTCACCCTCCAGCGCGACCTGTACGCCTACCTGCACGACCAGACCATGCGGATGCTGAACAAGGGGCTGACCGGCGCGGAGATCGCAGAGCAGATCCAGCTCCCGCCCGCCCTGGAGAACGCCTGGCACGCCCGGGGCTACTACGGTTCGGTGAGCCACAACGTGAAGGCGATCTATCAGCGCTACATCGGCTGGTTCAACGGCAATCCCGCCGAGCTGTGGCCACACCCACCCGTCGAAGCCGCAACCCGGTACGTCGAGTTCATGGGCGGAGCCGACGCCGTCGTGGCCAAGGCCCAGTCGTACTTTGACAAGGGCGACTTCCGCTGGGTCGCGGAGGTCGTCAATCACGTGGTCTTCGCGCAGCCGGACCATGCCGCCGCCCGCGCCCTGCTCGCCGACACCTACGAGCAGCTCGGCTACGGCAGCGAGAACGGCACCTGGCGCAACTTCTATCTCTCCGGTGCCACCGAGCTGCGCGAGGGCTCCTTCGGGACGCCGACCCAGACCGCCTCAACCGACATGGTCGCCCAGCTCAGCCCGACGATGCTCTTCGACGCCCTCGCGATCCAGATCGATGGACCTCGCGCATGGGACGAGACGTTTGCCATCGACATCAGCTTCGACGATATCGACGAACGCTACCGACTCCGCCTGTCCAACGGCGCTCTCGTCTACAGCTCAGCGCCGCAGCGCGGAGAGGCCGACGTGACCCTGAGCCTGCCACGCGCCTCGTTGCCGGTCCTCGCCCAGCAGACGACCGATCCCGGCCGGCTGGATGCTGCCGGCATCAAGCTCACCGGCGACGCCGAGATCCTCGCCCGGCTGTTCGGGCTTCTCGACCCCGGAGACCCGAACTTCAGCATCGTCACGCCCGACTAGTTCGGACCGCGCCTCAACCAAGGCCGGCGATCGACTTCGCGCGGGTGAGGACGGCGTCGAGCATTGGCTCGGTCAGTTTGCCGGTGAAGGTGTTTTGCTGGCTGGGGTGGAAGCAGCCTAGGACCGTGACTTTGCCGTGTGGGGTTTCGATGGGGTGTTCTACGGCGTGGCCGAATTTAGGGCGAGGGCGGGGGACGTCGGCGCCTGCTGCGGCCAGGCCGGCGAGGAGGGCGTCGTAGCCGAATTTGCCTAGGCAGATGATGGCTTGGGTGGTGGGGAGGACCAGGTTCAGTTCGGCGCGGAACCAGGGGGCACAGGTGTCACGTTCGGTGGGGGTGGGTTTGTTGGCGGGTGGGGCGCAACGGACGGCGGCGATCATGCGGGTCGCGATGAGGTGGAGGCCGTCGCCGGCGTGTTCGCTGGTGGGCTGGTTGGCGAGGCCGACGCGATGCAGGGCGGCGAACAGCCAGTCGCCGGAGCGGTCGCCGGTGAAGACGCGGCCGGTCCGGTTGCCGCCGTTGGCCGCGGGCGCGAGGCCGGCGATCAGGATCCGCGGCTCGGCTGCGCCCCAGCCGGGGATCGGCCGGCCCCAGTACGGCTGGTCGGCGAAGGACTTTCGTTTGCCTACGGCAACGTCTTCTCGCCACTCCACCAACCGCGGACAGGCCCGGCACACCGAAACCCGAGCCTCCAGCTCTCGCAGTTGCCCGGTCTCCGACAGCCGCACAACCTCAGGTGCGTCGTGCGCCACCGGAGTTCGTCGTACGGCGGGATCCTCCGGCCAGCCGGTCCCGGGCGGCACGGGGCTCTCGAACAACTCCCCCGTCAGCGGATGTGGAAGCTTCATCCGTTCAGACTAGAGACATGAGCGTCATCGGAGTGGTCGCGTCGGCAACCGGCGGTGTCGAGCAGTTGCGTGTGGGGCTGATCGAACCGCTTCTCGAGCGCGGGCACCAGCCCGCCATCTCCCTCACGCCGACGGCGGCCGCATGGATGGCGCCGGCTGAGCGGTGGGAGCTCGAACGGATCACCGGGTTGCCGGTGCGGTCGCAGCCCCGGCGACCCGGGGAGGCTCGGCCGCACCCGCCGATCGACCTGTTCGTGGCGGCGCCGGCCAGTGCGAACACGGTGGCCAAGCTTGCGCTCGGCATCGGAGACAACCAGGCGTTGAGTGTGCTCTCGGAGGGCCTTGGGAGTACGCCGATGGTCGTGTTCCCGCGCGTGAACGCGGCCCACGCGAGGCATCCCGCGTGGGCCGGTCATCTGGAGACGCTGCGCGCGGCAGGCGTCGTACTCGTGGAGTGGGAGCTGCTCGAACCGCCGACACAGAACGGGCGGGAGTTGCCGTGGGACAGGGTTCTCGCAGCGGTCGAAGGGTTAGGCGACCAGCTCCTCTGAGGGCTGCGCAACCGGCACCACAACACGTCGCGCCTTGGGGATGGCGAGGGCGAGGAGGACGGCGGCTGCGGCGAAGGCGGAGAGGAGAAGGAAAGTGTCGGTGAAGCCGGACTCGGCGGGGAGGCCGCTGGGCTGGATGTGGCCGGTGATGATCGAGCTGGCGAGCGCCGTACCGATCGAGCCGCCGATGGTGCGGATGTTGGCGTTCATGCCGGTGGCGGCGCCAGTCTGCTCGCGCGGGACGTTCTGAACGATCAGGCTGGTCATCGAGGCGTAGGCGAGCCCCAGACCGACGCCGAACAGCGCGGTCGACAGGGCGACCTGCCACGGCTCGTCATGGAACTCGGCGAAGGCGAGCGAGGCGACCAGGCTCAGTGCGGAACCCCAGACCACCTGGGACTTCACGCTGAAACGCGGAGCCAACGGACCGCTCAGCGAACCGGTGACGGCCATCGTGACCAGCATCGGCAGCATCAAGAGACCGGCCTGCGTGACACTCGAGCCGAACCCGAAGCCCGCGATCTTCGGGATCTGCATGAACTGCGGTACGAACGCGTACACCGCGAACATCGCCGCACCGAAGAGCAGTGCCACCAGGTTGGTGGTCCAGATCGCCGGCAGCCGCATCATGCGCATGTCGATGAGCGGGTTCCGCGAGCGCAGTTCGACGGTGATCCAGGCAACCAGCAGTACGACGGCAAGCGCGAACAATCCGATTGTCGACAATGAAGCCCAGCCCCACGACCGTCCCGCACTGAGCGGGAGCAGCAGCGCGACCAGCCAGCCAGACAGCAATGTGGCTGCGAGCCAGTCGATCCGTCCGGGCACCCGGTTGGGCGATTCAGGGACGTAGCGGCGAACCATGACCGCGGCGAGCGCGATCACGATCATCGGGATCCAGAACAGCCAGCGCCAGCCGAGCGACGACACGATCGGGCCGGCCAGCACGATGCCGAGCCCGCCACCCGCGGCGATGATCGCGGACACCACGCCGACCATCGACGGCACCCGCTCAGCCGGGAACTCGTCGCGGATGATGCCGAACGACAGCGGGAACACCGCTCCGCCGACACCTTGGACCACACGGGCTCCGATCAGTACACCGACGTTCGGGGCCAGCGCGGCGAGCAGACAGCCGACCGCGAGGGCGATCAGCCCGAGGAGCAGCGTGCGTTCCTTGCCGTACATATCGCCGATCCGGCCGAGCAGTGGGGTCGCCACCGAGACCGACAGGAGCAGCGCGGTGAACACCCAGGTGACGGTGCTCGCGGTCGTGTGCAGGTCGTGCTGAATGACGGGCAGCGCCGGGCTCACCAGCGACTGCAACATCGAGAACGACGCCACGACCGTCGCCAGCACCGCCAGCGTCAGCCGTGGGTTTCCAGACCTGATTTCAGGCATGCAGAAGTCCTTCGAAAGGGGTGGAGCGCGCCACGCTCGGCGGCGCGAGAATTCCCCGGCCTGGTAAAGTCGAGGTATGCCTCCACTATAACGGAGGGGTGCCTCCGGTTTCAACTGACTAGGGTGATCGAGTGGTGAGTGAACAGAGCAGGCCGGCCCTGCAGGTCGACGTACGGCGCCCGGCGCGGGCCGACGCGCGCCGGAACTTCGACGCGCTGCTGGCCGCGGCTCGGGACGCGTTCGCCAACAAGGGGGCCGATGCGTCCCTGGAGGACATCGCCCGGCAGGCGGGTGTCGGCATCGGCACGCTGTACCGGAACTTCCCGACCCGGCAGGACCTGTTCAACGCCGTGTACTTCGGTGAGATCGAGGAGCTTTGTCTCGCGGCCGAGGACGTCGCCGACCTGCCGCCGTGGGAAGCCCTCACCACCTGGCTGCGTCGCTTCGTCCAGTACGCCGCGACGAAGCGGGCGATCTGGGAGTCGCTGAACCGCGATTCGGACCGGTTCAAGACGGCCCGGGAGGCGATGTACGCCGCCGGCACACCGCTGTTCGAACGCGCCCAGGCCGCGGGCGAGGCGCGTACGGACGTCAGCTTCGACGACCTGCTCCGGATGGTCAGCGGCCTGACCGCAGCCGGCTTCGTCGACGACGACCAGCGGGTGCGCGTACTGGAGATCGCCCTCGACGGAGTCCGCGCCCGCTGATCATCACGGTGCGGGCGGCGCGCGTTCTTCCTTTTGACTTGAGCGTACAGCGAACGGCCCTTGGCGGCCGTGGGTTATCCACAGGCGCCCTGATCAGCCGAGCGAGAGGGCGACGCCGTCCAGGATGTCGTGTTCGGAGACGATGACGTCGTTGACGGTCATGCGGTCGAACAGGCGTTGCAGGATGAGGGCGCCGGCGCCGATCACGTCTACGCGGCCGGGGTGAATCGACGGTACGGCGGAACGCTCGGCGCGGGTGGAGTTCGTCAGCCAGGAGGTGGCGGCGCGGAGGTCGGCCTGGGTGAGGCGGGCGTGGTGGACGGCGTCGCGGTCGTACTCCGGCAGTCGTAAGGCGACCGCTGCGACGGTGGTGACCGTGCCGGCGACGCCGATCAGGGCGCGGGCCTCGCGGATGGGGACAGTCGAGCTGTCCAGCAGCGCGTCCACGTCCTTGGTGATGGCAGCGAGTTCGCCGGGGGTCGTGGGGTCGGAGGTGACGTGTCGCTCGGTCATCCGGACTGAGCCCATGTCGAGGGACTGGGCCGCGATGACCCCGTTGGCGTCGCCGAGGACGAGCTCGGTGGAGCCGCCGCCGATGTCGGCGACGAGGTACGGCCCGGGTACGTGGAGGGCGGCGAGTCCGGCGGTTGCGCCGGCGAAGGTGAGCTCGGCTTCCTCGGCACCCGAGATGATCTCCGGCTCCACGCCGAACCGGAGAGCGATCCCGGTGAAGAACTCGCCCCGGTTGCTCACGTCCCGAGCCGCGGAGGTGGCGACGAACCGGGTCCGGGAGACCCCGGCCGCACGGATCGCTGCGGCGAAGTCGTCGGAGGCCTTGAACACTCGCTCCAGCGCCGATGGTGCGAAGGCGCCCGTCGCATCCACGCCCTGGCCGAGCCGCACGATGGTCATCCGGCGATCGACTTCATCCAACGAGCCGTCCACCAGATCGGCGATCAACAGCCGGATCGAGTTGGTCCCACAGTCGACGGCGGCGACGCGGCTCGCGGTCCCGGCGGACGCGGCGGACGCGGCGGACGCGGCGGCGTCAGACACACGGGCCTCGGCGGCCCCAGTCGTCCAGGGCTTCCAGGGCCTCGTCGCCGAGCGGATTGACGCCTGGACCGACGGCCAGGGAGTGGCCGACCAGGACGTGGAGGCATTTCACGCGGGTGGGCATGCCGCCGGCGGTGATGCCGGCGATCTCCTCGACGTGCTCGATCGACTCGCGGTGGGCCAGATACGAGTCATGCGCCGCCTGATACCGCGCAGCCAGCTCGGGATCGGTGGTGAGGCGGTCGGTCATTTCCTTCATCATGCCCTCGGCCTCGAGGGTGCCGATCGCGGACGCCAGGCGCGGGCAGGTCACGTAGTACGTGGTGGGGAACGGCGTACCGTCCAGCAGGCGCGGCTCGGTCTCGACGACGTCGGGCAGGCCGCAGGTGCAGCGGTGCGCGACGGACCGGATGCCGCGCGGGGTGCGGCCCAGCTGTTTGCCGACCGCTTCTTCGTCCGCAGGACTAACGCTCACCGGGTCACTTTAGGCGACGGCGTGAGGATCGGCTTCGGGGTGGGCATGGCCGGGGTCGGCGCCACAGCCGGGGCCGGCGGCTTACCCGCTCCCTCGACGCTCCCCCACAGCTTGGTGTACCAGGTCGGCTTCTGGGCTTCCGTCGTACCGTCCGGCGGCGCACTGGGCTCCGGCGGTGCGCCCACCGGTTTGCCGTCCGCGCCGATCACGCGGTAGCCGACCTCGCCGGGCATCACCCAGCCGAGCCGCTGCCGCGCCTGCGCCTTCACGAACGCGTCGTCGTTCCAGCGGGCGATCTCGTCGTTCAGCTCCCCGACGCGCTTCTCCCGGTCCCGGATCTCCTGCTGCAGCGCGGTGATCTGCTGGTGCTGGTCGAACCACACCCGCAGGCTCTGCGCGTACGACACGATCAGCGCGCCGAGCACGAGTAGTACGACGGCCGCCCGGCCGGTGAGGTTACGCGAGCCCCGGGTGCGGGCCGGGCCGGGCGCGGTCCCCGTCGTACGGCGTTTGGGCTGGTCGCCCCGTCGGGCCGGTGGACGCGACTGGGTCCGGCTCGACGGACGCGAGCCGGGTCGTGCACCGGATTCCCGACGGGACGGCATGTCAACTCCTGAGGTCAGCCCTGGTACCGCGGGAAGGCCGAGCGACCGGCGTACGCCGCCGCGTCGTCGAGCTCCTCCTCGATCCGGAGCAGCTGGTTGTACTTCGCGGTGCGGTCGGACCGGGCCGGGGCGCCGGACTTGATCTGGCCGCAGTTCGTCGCGACCGCGAGGTCGGCGATCGTGGTGTCCTCGGTCTCGCCCGAGCGGTGGCTCATCATGCAGGTGAAGCCGCTGCGGTGGGCCAGGTCGACCGCGTCCAGGGTCTCGGTCAGCGAACCGATCTGGTTCACCTTGACCAGCAGGCTGTTCGCCGACTTCTCGGTGATGCCGCGCTGCAACCGCTCGACGTTGGTGACGAACAGGTCGTCACCGACGATCTGGATCTTGTCGCCGAGCTGACCGGTCAGGCTCTTCCAGCCGTCCCAGTCCTCCTCGTTCAGCGGGTCCTCGATCGAGACGATCGGGTACGACGCGACCAGGTCGGCGTAGTAGGCGATCATCTCGTCGGCCGACTTCTTGCCACCCTCGAACGCGTACACACCGTCGGTGTGGAACTCGCTGGCCGCGACATCCATCGCCAGGGCGATGTCGGTGCCGAGCTTGAGGCCGGCCTTCTCGACCGCGACCGCGATCAGGTCGAGGGCCTCGCGGTTGCTGGCCAGGTTCGGCGCGAAGCCGCCCTCGTCGCCGAGGCCGGTGGACAGGCCGCGCTCCTTCAGCACCGCCTTCAGCGCGTGGTAGACGCCGGCGCCCTGCATCAGCGCCTCGGCGTAGGTGGCCGCGCCGATCGGGGCGATCATGAACTCCTGCACGTCGACGTTGCTGTCCGCGTGCGCGCCGCCGTTGAGGATGTTCATCATCGGCACCGGCAGGACGTGCGCGTTCGGGCCGCCGACGTAACGGAACAGCGGCAGGCCGGAGCTGTCCGCGGCCGCCTTGGCGACGGCGAGGCTGACACCGAGGATGGCGTTGGCGCCGAGCTTGGCCTTGTTCGGGGTGCCGTCCAGGTCGAGCAGCGCGTGGTCGATCAGCCGCTGCTCGTGGACGTCGTACCCGACGATCTCCTTGTCGATGTCCTCCAGGATGGCGGTGATCGCCTTCTGGACACCCTTGCCGCCGTACCGGGCCTTGTCACCGTCGCGCAGTTCGACGGCCTCGAACTGACCGGTGGACGCGCCCGAGGGCACGGCCGCCCGGGCGACGGTGTCGTCGTCGAGCAGAACCTCGACCTCGACAGTGGGGTTGCCGCGCGAGTCGAGGATCTCGCGGGCGCCGACGGCCTCGATGGTGGCCACATTGACTCCCAAGTTCTCGATGACGAATCGGTCCCGAGCCTAGCCTCCAGACCACCAGCCTCAGTGGACCGCGTCGGCCCTAACGATCGCATCCGCGGGTACTTCCCGCGTCAGTAACACTCCGTTGGGCGCCCGAAAGACCTCCAGATTGCCGGAATCCACACCCAGCAAGACTTCTACGGCCGTACGCCGCCCGACCGGACTGTCCTTCGACGACGCCAAGTGCACGTGCGTACGCCGTCCTGGCCGCAAGCCTTCCCGGTGGATCGCAGGCAGAGCGGCGCGATTGGTCCCGTGCCAGAGCAGGTCCTCGGGGTACACCCGTTCCCAACTGTTCTCCAAGGCTTCACGCGTCACCGGCATCCCGTCGAGCGAATGCCCCTGACACGCGCGGATCCGCTCCCCGTTCACCTGCAACCGCTGCTTGTCGTTCTCCATCACCGCCGCGTCGAGCCGGCCCCGGGGCAGCTCGAGCAGGTTCAGTACGTCGGCGATCGCCGCCCAACCGTCCGCACTCATCGTGAGACCGCGCTCACCCGCCGTGTGCCTGAGCAGTCTGGAGATCGCCCGGCTGTCCCTGCTCACACCAACATCCCCTTCAGCTCGGCCACCCGGTCACTCCGATCCGCACGGGCGACGACGTAGTACCGGATCGGCGGCAGATCCTTGACCGGGATCCTCCGTACGGCGCCCGTCGTACGCACGGAACCGTTGACGACGGCCGGTCCGATCCCCAGACGGACGAAGTGGACCAGCAGTTCCCACCCTTCGGCCTCGACCGCGACGGACCAGCGGATGCCGTGATCCAGCAGGCTCCGCTCCAGCTGCTGTCGATGCGGCCGATCCTTCGGCGGTACGACGAGCGCCTCGTCCTGGAGGTCCTTCAGCTTCACGCTGCGCCGGTCGGCGAGCCGGTGATCGGCCCGGGTGATGAGGGTCTGCGGATACTGCGCCACCAGTTCACATTCGAGGTCGTCCGGCGGGACTGTGAGCGCGGTGACCCCGATGTCTGCCGAACCGTCGCGGACCGCGGCCAGCGTGGCGGACGCGTCGCCGGTGAGCAGCCGCAGCTCGTGACCCTTCCTGAGGATGCGCCGGATCGGTTCGCCGAGCAGATACAGATATGCACCGGACCCTGCCATCAGTACCAGCGGGCGCGGCGGCGCGGCGTCGAGGGATTCCAGGAAGTCGGCGGCGCGGTCCTTCGTCTCGTTCGCGAAGGCGGCCAGCCGTTCGCCGGCGTCGGCAGCGGTCGCTGGAGTGGTGCGGCATCACGGGTTCTTCGATCAGACCGGGATTGCCGAGGGCAACGTTCGGTTCTGTCTGCGGCGGCCGGAGAAGGCGATCCACTGCGCCGAACTCGGCATCACGCACTTCGTGGACGACAAGCCGGACGTCATCGCGGCGATCACCCCAGTAGTCCCCCACCGCTACCTCTTCAACAACTGGCTCACAACCGAAACCGCAATCCGCCAAGACCTAGCCCACACCTAACCCCGCCCCACCAACACGCTCACACCCCCGCCGCCGCACAGCTGAGCGGCGCCGCTCACCTCGGGGGTCGACGTTCCGGGCTGTGAGCTACACCGCCTTCTCGGAAAGTTCTGGTCGCCTGGCGGCCCTTGTTTCCGCAAACCGTGCGCGGCTGCAGTCCACCGACCAGCCGGGCGACCGCGGCCGCCGTAGTCTCGCCGAACTCGACCTTCCCACCGGGCAGGTACCAGCCGTCCTGATCGTCAGTGGTACACAACAGGATCCGGTCGCCGTCGCGCACGATCGCCCCGCCGCGCAGCTTGAAGCTGCCGCCCGCCCCCGTCTACGCGACATCCCCGTCCGAACCCGCCCAGCCGCTGACCACGATCAGCGGTCCGCGGAAGCGAAGGCGTGGCAGGCATCGGCGAGACCCTTGCGATTCTCGGCCGGGTCGGCGATGCCGGTGCGGATGTTGTTGGCGCAGCGCCAGGCGAAGTAGCCGGCTTGGACGGACCATCTGATGCGGAGGAAGGCGTCCAGCCCGGCTCGGATCTCCTGCTCGAGGTCGGGGTGCTGACGGAGGTAGGCGGGTACGACGTGGTCTGGTTGGCCGTCGGCGTACATGACAGCTGACGCTATGTCGTACAGGACGGGACCGTGCATTGCGGCGCCCCAGTCGATCAGGGCGACGGTGTCGTCTGGTTGGCGGAGGAAGGCCTCGGCGGCGGGGTCGCCGTGCAGCCACGCCCAGGTCAGGTCGTCGAACGCCCGTACGCCGTTCAGCGCGCTCTCGACGGCCGGACGGATCCAGTCCTCCAGGTCGAAGTACGGCTCGAACTGGGTCACCAGCTGCAGCCAGTCCTCCAGCTCACCGGGTGCGGTCTTCGACAGCTTGTGGAGCCGGGCGAGCGCCTCCCCGACGGCCCGCTGATCCGCCGCGTCTCCTGTCAGCGGCGTACCGTCGACGAATTCCAGTACGCCGACCTGCCGACCATCGACGCGTTCGACGACCCGGCCGGCGCGGCTCACCTGCGGCCGGCCCGTGACGAAGCCTGCGTCGTCCAGCCGCACGGCCAGCTCCAGGCCGGGCGCGAACGCCGAGTCCGCGGCGTGCACGGACTTCACGACCACTCGCCAGCCGTCCGCCGCGGCGAGCCAGGTCTCTGACCCCATCCCGCCGGTCAGCGCCTCCAGCCGCACCGGTTCGAGACCCCACCGCTCCTGCAGCACTCCGGGGACGTCCACGCGCCCACCCTGCCAGCGGCGGGCCTGCCAAGCATCCGGTTTCTCCGCCGCAAGCCGGACCGCCAGGCCATCACAACGATGGCCGCGCGCACGACTCCCCGCCTACCCACGGCCAACTTCGCCGAATGTGATGGCCTGGACGTCCGCCTCCCGAAGATGACCGGACCTGTGCCACTCATCAAGCAGCGCGCGGCGGAGACTGGGCCGCTCAGCCGTGCCCCTTCGGCGGCTGACCCCGGGGGTTGGTGAGTGTGGCAGGTCCGCGTCGTTTCCCGGGATGCCGCGTCGGCGTTGGGCGGCGGGGCGGACGGGTCAGCGCTGGGACTCCGTGGCGCGGATCTCGGCGGCCAGCTGCTGGATGGTGGTCCGGAGGGCCTGCTCGGCGTCGACGTTCAGCGTGCGGGCCTCGCGGACCAAGGCCAGCAGCTCCGCGCCGATGCGCTCGGCCTCGGAGCCAGGCGCCGCTGGCGTCGGCTCTGCGTCGGAGCCGGGCGCAACGGGTGTGGGCTCGGCGCTGGAGGCCGCCGGCGTCGCGTCGGCGGAGAGGACCTTGGCGGCGCGGCCGAGGATCTTGTCGGCGAGGGCTAGCGCGGGCAGGGCCAGGGGGATGCCTTCGAGGACGGAGGAGCGTTGCTTCTCCGCGGCCTTGATGGTTTCCCAGTTGGCTTCGACGGCGGCCGCGTCGGCTGCGTCGACGGTGCCGAAGACGTGCGGGTGGCGGCGGACCAGCTTCTCGACGATGTCGCCGGAGACGTCGTCGATCGAGAAGCCGTCGTCGGTGTCCTCCTCGGCGATCCGGGAGTGGAAGGCGACCTGCAGCAACAGATCGCCGAGTTCCTCCCGGAGGTGGGCGCGGTCGCCGGTGTCGATGGCCTCGAGAGTTTCGTAGGTCTCTTCGAGGAGGTACTTCGCGAGGCTCTCGTGGGTCTGCTCCTGGTCCCACGGGCAGTTGCGGCGGAGGCGGTCCATCACGCGCACGAGGTCGATCAGTCGTGCGCCGGGTACGTCGTACGAGCCGTGCAGGATCTCCACCTCGTACGGCGGTCGCGGGTCGCGCGTGAGCTGGTCGGCGACGACCCGGAGCAGACCGGGCTCGCCATCCTCACCGACGAGCCACGCGACCTGTCGGCCGGAGCCGGCCGCGGTCGACAACCAAGCCCAGTGTTCGGCGACGCTGCCCTCGACCTGGGTCACGGTCAAGCCGGAGCCGACGAGCGCCTGCACATCCGGCCGCAGCTGCCCAGCTCCAGCGGGGCCGGCGCCGATGGAGTCGGCGTCGGTGAAGGCCTGCCACGCGGCGCGGGTGAGCAGGCCTGGTGCCACCCGCGGGCTGGTCAGGACGACCGTGATCCCGCCCGTGGGGTCACCAGGCATGCGGCGGCCTCAGCCCTGGCCCTGTTGCTGCTGCTGGGCCTCTGCGGCTTCGCGCCTGGCCTTGGCCTGCGCGGACTCCGAGGACAGCGAGCCGGAGATGTTGCCGTTGATGGCGCCGTCGGTCCACTGGCCGAAGCGCGGCGCGATGGTGACCTTGATGTCCTTCGAGGCGTCCTTGACCGCGGCGATGCCGGCCTGCTGCTTCTGCTGCGCCTGCGGGTCGTTGACGCCGGTGCCACCGCCGAGCTTGATGGTGGTGACGGCGGCCGCCGCGACCTGGTTCAGGAAGTCGCGCGAGACCGTGTCCTGCTGGAACTTCTGGTACGACGCCTCGTCGCGGACCACGAGCTTGGCCGCCTCGGCGATCTCCGCGTCGCTGACCGGGATCGACCGCTCGTCGCGGACCTGCTCGACCAATTCGTTGTTCACCAGCTCACCCAGCGTGACGTTGGCGTTGAAGTCCTGGCCGAGGGCCGTGGAGACCGCGCGCGAGGTCTTGTCGACGTCGCCGACGCTGATCTCGGTCCCGCCGACCACAGCCGCCGCGCCCGGGTGCGTCCCCGCCGCGCAACCGCCGACCAGCAGCACCGTAGCCACTGCGGCACCGATGGCCCGAAGCCGTCGCGATGTGCTCACCGAATCTCCTCGTTCGTCCAGTTCAGGTTCACGCCGGTACCCCGACCGGTTCGGCGATCACGTCGTCGATCAACCGGGTGCACCACTGCAGCAGCTCCTGATCGCGGAGCGGCTGACCGGCGACCGGCCGGGTGGCAGGTCTCGGCACCAGGATCGTACGCAGTTGCGGCTTGACCAGACTCTTCGGGTACAGCCTGTTCAGCCGGAGCACCTTCGAATCGGGCAGCTCGACCGGTCCGAACCGGATCAGGTTGCCCTGCAGGGTGACGTCGTGCAGGCCGGCCCGGCGGGCGTGATTGCGGAACTTCGCCACCTCGATCAGGTTCAGCACCGGCTGCGGGATGTCGCCGTACCGGTCGTGCAGTTCCTCGACCAGCTCGGCGATGCCGTCCTCGTCGCGGACCGCCGCCAGCCGCTGGTACATCTCCAGCCGCAGCCGCTGCGACGGGATGTAGTCGTGCGGCAGGTGCGCGTCGATCGGCAGCTCGATCTTGACCTCGGGCTCCTCGGCCTGCGTGTCGCCGCGGTACTCCGCGACCGCCTCGCCGACCAGCCGGACGTACAGGTCGAAGCCGACGTCGGCGATGTGCCCGGACTGCTCGCCGCCGAGCAGGTTGCCGGCGCCGCGGATCTCCAGATCCTTCATCGCGACCGCCATGCCGCCGCCCAGGTCCGCGTGCTGCGCGATCGTGGCGAGCCGGTCGTGCGCCGTCTCGGTCAGCGGCTTCTCCGGCGGGAAGAAGAAGTACGCGTACGCGCGCTCCCGGCCGCGACCGACCCGGCCGCGGAGCTGGTGCAGCTGGGACAGGCCGAGCAGGTCGGCGCGCTCGACGATCATCGTGTTCGCGTTCGAGATGTCGATCCCGGACTCGACGATCGTCGTACACACGATGACGTCGGACTGCTTCTCCCAGAAACCCTGGATCACGCTCTCGAGGGTGTGCTCGTTCATCTGGCCGTGCGCGACGCTCACCCGGGCCTCGGGGACCAACTGGCGGATCCGGGCGGCCGCCTTCTCGATCGTGTTCACCCGGTTGTGGACGACGAAGACCTGACCCTCGCGCAGCAGCTCGCGCCGGATCGCTGCGGTCACCTGGCCTTCCTCGTAGGCGCCGACGAAGGTCAGCACCGGGTGCCGCTCCTCCGGCGGGGTGGCGATCGTCGACATCTCGCGGATCCCGGTGATCGACATCTCCAGCGTCCGCGGGATCGGCGTCGCGGACATCGTCAGTACGTCGACCGCCGTCCGCAACCGCTTCAGCTGCTCCTTGTGCTCGACGCCGAACCGCTGCTCCTCGTCGACCACGACCAGTCCGAGGTCCTTGAACGCGACCTCGCCGCTGAACAGCCGGTGCGTCCCGATCACCACATCAACCGACCCGTCGGCCAGGCCGTCGATGGTGGCCTTGGCCTCCTTGTCGGTCTGGAACCGTGACAGCGGCGCCACGTTCACCGGGAAGGCGGCGTACCGCTCGGCGAAGGTCGCGTAGTGCTGCTGCACGAGCAGCGTCGTCGGCACGAGTACGGCGACCTGCTTACCGTCCTGGACCGCCTTGAAGGCCGCCCGTACGGCGATCTCCGTCTTGCCGTAGCCGACGTCACCACACACGATCCGGTCCATCGGCATGACACGTTCCATGTCGTGCTTCACGTCGTCGATGGTGGCCAGCTGGTCCGGCGTCTCCACGAACGGGAACGCGTCCTCCAGCTCGGCCTGCCACGGGGTGTCCTTGGCGAAGGCGTGACCCTTGGTCGCCTGCCGGGCGGCGTACAGCTTGATCAGCTCGCCGGCGATCTGCCGGACCGCCTTGCGGGCGCGGCCCTTGCGCTTGGCCCAGTCGCCGCCACCCATCTTGTCCAGCGTTGGCTGCTCGCCACCGACGTACCGGGTGACCTGGTCGAGCTGGTCGGTCGGCACGTACAGCCGGTCGCCGGGTTGCCCGCGCTTGCTCGGGGCGAACTCGATCACGATGTACTCGCGGGTGGCCTTCTGAGCCCCCGTGCCGACGGTCCGCTGCATCATCTCGACGTACCGGCCGACGCCGTGCTGCTCGTGGACGACGTAGTCGCCGGGCTGCAGCTCGAGCGGGTCGACCGCCTTCTTCCGCCGGCTCGGCATCCGTTGCTGGGAACGCCGTTCGGCCGCCGACCGCTGGCCGGCCAGGTCGTTCTCGGTGAGCACCGCGAACTTGATGCCGTCGGCAATGAACCCGTGGTCCAGCTGGCCCTGCGAGATCAGTACGACGCCGGGCGCCGGGATCTCCTCGATCCCCTCGACCACCCGGGCCGGCAGCTCGGCCTCGGAGAACACCTCGGCCAGGCGTTGCGCCGGACCGTGACCCTCGGTGACACACACGACCCGCCAGCCGTCCCGCAGCCAGCCGCGGACGTCCTCGACCGCGGCCGCCGTCTCACCGCGGTACGGGTCGACCTCGTGCGCGGCGATGATCCGGCTGCGAACCGCACCCGCGTCCGGGTCGATGTCGAACGAGATCCGCTCGCCCATCGAGTCCCGCAGCTCCGGCGTATCGGTCGGCGCGGCCGCGAACGGTGACAGGCTCCACCAGGCCAGGCCCTTGCCCAGGGCCTGCGACCGGACGTCGCCCAGCGACATGTACGCCGCCGCACCCAGGTCGATCGGCGCCTCGCCACCACCGGCGGCCGCGGCCCACGACGCCTCCAGGAACTCCTGGCTGGTCGCGACCAGATCGTGCGCCCGGGCCCGGACCCGCTCGGGGTCGCTCACGACGACGTGCGTACCGGCCGGCATCAGGTCGACCAGCAGCTCCATGTCGTCGACCAGCACCGGAGCCAGCGACTCCATGCCCTCGACCGCATGTCCTTCGGCCAGCTTCTCGAACAGCTCGGCCAGCTCCGGGTGCTCCTTGGCCAGTACGGCGGCGCGCGACCGGACCTCCTCGGTCAGCAGCAGCTCGCGGCACGGCGGAGCCCACAGCCCGTGCTCGGCGATCTCCAGCGAGCGCTGGTCGGCGACCGCGAAGTACCGGATCTCTTCGATGTCGTCGCCGAAGAAGTCGACCCGCAGCGGATGCTCCTCGGTCGGCGGGAAGACGTCGATGATGCCGCCGCGGACCGCGAACTCACCACGCCGCTCGACCAGATCGACCCGGTGGTACGCCGCTCCGGCGAGCTGCTCGACGACGTCCTCGAGGTCGACCGAGTCGCCGACGTGCAACTGCACGGGCTTCAGATCGGCCAGCCCGGCGACCTGCGGCTGCAGGACGGACCGCACCGGCGCGACCAGGATCTTGATCGGCCCGGTCGTCTCGTCCGACGGGTCCGGGTGCACGAGGCGACGCAGTACGGCGAGCCGGCGGCCGACCGTGTCCGAGCGGGGGGAGAGCCGCTCGTGCGGCAGCGTCTCCCAGGCCGGGTAGTAGGCGACCGTGCCGGGCTCGACCAGGCACTGCAGGGCCTCGGTCAGCTCTTCGGCTTCCCGGAAGGTCGCCGTCACCGCGAGTACGGGGCGGTCGGCGCCGTTCTGCTCCGACGCGATCGCGGCGAGCAGGACCGGGCGGATCGGGGTCGGCGCGCTCAGGTCGAGGGTCGTAACGCCGTCCGCCTTGGCGTCACGAACGGCCTCGGCCACCACCGGATCGGTGATCAGGGTGTCGACCAGACCGCTCAGTTTCACGAGTTGTACTTCCCTTGGGTGGCTTCGAGGCCGTCGGTGAGCAGGGATTCCACCGCGTCCGCGGTCCGGTCGGCGGCGAACGGAAGATCCTTGCGTTCGGTCGAGGAGAACTCGTTGAGGACGAAGTCGGCGGGAGCCTGCCGGCCCGGCGGACGACCCACACCGAACCGGACTCGATAGTACTCACCGGTGCCAAGCGATTTCCGCAGCGACTTGAGCCCGTTGTGGCCGTTGTCGCCGCCGCCGAACTTGCACCGCAGGACGCCGAAGTCGATGTCGAGCTCGTCGTGCACGACCAGCAGGTTGGCCGGTTCCAGCTTGAAGAACTTCAGCAGCCCGGACACCGGGCCGCCGGACTCGTTCATGTACGAGCGGGGTTTGGCCAGCACGGTCCGGATCCCGCTGATCCGGGTCTCGATCACCTCGGCCTTGACCTGCTTGTGCTGCTTCCACTTGCCGCCGGTGCGGGCGGCCAGCTCGTCGGCCACCAGGTGACCGATGTTGTGCCGGGTGCGGGCATAGGAAGGGCCGGGATTCCCCAGTCCGACGACCAACCACACGTCGTCCGCCACGGATCCCGGCCCTTCCTGCTGTCTGTGTAGTGAGGCGCAGACTACTCGGCGGCGGCGGCCACCGGCTCCTCGACCGGAGTCGGCTCGTCCCTCTCGATCCCGGCCTCGGCCTCGGCGTCGGCCAGCTCGGCGTCGACCTGCTCGGCGGTCTGGGCCTGGGTGATGTTCACGATCAGGGTGTCCGGCTCGATCGCCAGCGTCGTCCCGGCCGGGAACTGCAGGTCGGAGGCGTGGATCTGGGCGCCGACGTCGAGGCCCTCGATCGAGACGGTGACGCCGTCGGGGATGTGGGTCGCCTCGGCCTCGACCAGGACGCTCGGGTGCTCCAGCACGACCAGCGTGTCGCTGACGGCCTCGCCCTCGAGGTGGACCGCGACCTCGACCTGGACCTTCTCGCCACGCCGGACGATGACCAGGTCGACGTGCTCGATGAAGCCCTTGATCGGGTCGCGCTGGACCTGCTTGGGCAGCGCCAGGTGCGACTCGCCGCCCTCGACCTCGATCATCAGCAGGGCGTTGGCGGTCTTCAGGGCCAGCATGGTGTCGTGACCGGGCAGCGTGATGTGCACCGGGTCACTGCCGTGGCCGTAGAGGACGGCGGGAACCTTGTTGTCCCGGCGGATTCGGCGGGCAGCACCCTTGCCGAACTCCGTGCGCGATTCGGCTTGGATCTTGACCTCGGCCACGAGATGAACTCCTCAGGTGCGTTGCGGTGATCAGTTGTCTAGGTGGAACTCGGCTGCGGCCTCAGCGGGCGCCTGGTGACCCCGAGAAGGCGTCAGGCAACGAACCACCGCGTCGATCACGGAGCCGCGCCCATCAGTTCTCGGGGGGCGTCCCTCGCCGAGGCAACCAAAACAGTCTACCCACCACCTCGCCCAGACAGGAAATCCGTTCCCCCGGGCACTTCTCTCCCCGTCCGGCTCACCGGTCGTGACCGGTTTTCGGGTGTCCGGTCAGCTGAGTCTGGTCCAGACCTTCCGGAGGGCGCGGGCCGCGTCGCCTTCCAGGCCGGCGTTGTCCAGGGTCTCGGCCAGTTCGTCGAACTCCGGACCCCAGCGCCAGGCCACGCTCCTGAGATTCTCCGGCAACCGCGGATCCTTGAGCGATCCCGCGTCCGCGCGGACCTGCTGGGCGATCAGCGCGTCCGTGACGCCGTGCTTCTCCGCGAGCTGGAAGGCCAGCACCGCCAGCGCCGCCTTGCCCTTGTTGTAGAGGGCGTACGACGACTTCGCCGCGCTGGCCGCCCCTGGCTCCGCACCGACCACCATCGGGGTGACCGCCGTGCCGGCCCAGAGCTCGGCCGCTTGCTCAGCGGCGGCACCCGAGAGCATCAGGTGCGTCGGACTCGGCCCACCGGTCGGCGGCGGACCCACCACACCGGCGTCCACGAAGGTCGCCTCCGACACCGCCGACTGGGCCTCGCGCAACGACATCGGGGACAACGGGTTCGCCTCGATGTACAGGCCGCTGAAGCCCGCACTGCCGACCTGCTTGGCGATATCCACTGCACCTTGCGGTGCACACGAGCACAGCACCACTTCGGCCCCGCGGACCGCTTCGGCGAACGGCGTACCGATCAGCCCGGCCTCCGCTGCACGCGCGGCCGATGCCTCGCTGCGCCCCTCCGGCACCCAGTGCACTTCATGGCCGGCGGCGACCAGTTGAGCGGCCAGCTTCGAGCCCATAGCGCCGGGATGGAAGACAGCGATTCGCATGGGCCAGTCCTCTGGGAGAGCGGTCAGTGGTCTCCAAGATAGGCCAGTACGGCGAGCACCCGGCGGTGCTGTTCATCGTTGGTGATCAGCCCCAGCTTCGCCAAGATGCTGCCGACATGGGTCTCCACGGTCCGCTCGGTCAGGAACAGTCGGCGACCGATGCCGACGTTCGTGCAGCCCTCGGCCATCAGTGCGAGGACCTCCCGTTCGCGAGGGGTCAACGGCGCAAGGCGATCGTCGGCGCGCTGCCGTCCGATCAGCCGGGCGACCACCTCGGGATCGAGTGCCGATCCGCCGGAGGCGACCCGGTCCAACGCGTCGAGGAACTCGTCCAGCGCGAGTACGCGATCCTTGAGCAGGTAGCCGAAGCGGCCGGTCGCGACGAGCTCGACCGAGTGCCGGGTCTCGACGTGCTGGGAGAGCAGCACGATGCCCAGCTCGGGGTTCTGCATCCGGAGCCGACGAGCGGCCCGGGCCCCGTCGTCGGCGCGTCCACGGCCAGGCCGGCGATCTCATGCCCTGCGTCGGCCAGCAACCGCGCCAGCCCCTCCCGGAACAACGCCGAGTCCTCCCCGATCACGATCCGCACGGCAGCACCGCCTCGATCGTCGTACCCCGGCCGGCGGGACTACGCAGCTCCAGAGACCCACCGACCGCCGCGACCCGATCGAGCAACCCGCTCAGACCAGAACCAGGTCTCGGTGCCGCTCCGCCGCAGCCGTTGTCCTCGATCAGCACCCGCACCTCGCCCGTCGACCGGGCCACCCGGACCGCGATCGACGTCGCGTTCGCGTACTTCGCGGCGTTCGTGACAGCCTCGGCCGCCACGAAGTACGCCGTCGTGGCCAGTTCCTCGGGCAGTTCGGACGGGATCTGCAGGCGGACCGGGATCGGCATCGACTGCGTGATCGCGCTCAACGCCGCGTGCAGTCCGTCGTCGAGGCTCGCCGGCCGCAACCCGTGGGCGATCTGCCGCAGCTCAGCGACCGCAGTGGTCAGCTCCGCGACGCCCTGGTCGAGCAGCCCGTCGACATCGACCGACCCGTCGCCCAGATGCCGCTGCGCCAGCCGCATCGCCATCCCCAGCGAGACCAGCCGCTGCTGAGCGCCGTCGTGCAGATCCCGCTCGAGTCGCCTCCGCTCGGCGTCCCCCGCCTGCACCAGCCGCGCCCGACTCGCCTCGACCTCACGCAGCGCACCGGCCAACTCGGCCCGCAGCCGCGTCACCTCGACCAGACTGGCAGCCCCAGCCGCCACGGCCTTCAGTACAGCGGGACTCGTCGCATCGGACGCCAGTACGCCGATCTGCGCACCACCCAGCATCACCGGAACCAGCTGTGGTCCGCTGACCGGCGTACCGGCGGCATCGACGAAGCCAGAGGCCCCGGGGACCAGTAGGCCGACCCGCAACGCCGGATCGCGCAGTGCGGTACGCAGAGCGGACTCCAACTCCTCCGGCTGCGCCTGCTCGGTGTGGATCCGTCGCTGCAGGTCCTCGATCGCCAGCAGGGCAGCGCGACGTGGTGGGTAGAGCCGCCGGTCGACCGAGCGCTGCAGGCGAGAGCGCAACGGCGACAGGACCAGCGCACACACGGCCGTGGCGGCCGCGGCGACGGCTGCGGAGTCGCTGACGACCAGACCCAGTGATACGGCGGCGACGGCGTACGTGCCGAGGAGGACGACCATCACGATGCCGTACGTGACACTGTCGGCCACCACGCGATCGACGTCGTACAGGTCGTACCGGAGCATGGCCACCCCGACGGACGCCGGGAGGGACACCAGGGCGACGATGCCGACGATGGTCGCAACGATGCCGGTGTCGCCGGTGACGATGATCTCGGCGCCGCAGACGAATGGGTAGAGGACGGCGGCCAGGCCGGCGAGCATCAGCCACTCGAGCTGGGCCCGGACCTTGCCGGTCGACCGGCGGAACCGGATCACCACGGGGACGATCGCGATCAGGCACAGGGCCAGGAACGCGAAGAACTCGACGTCGCTCACGACCCGAAGGACTCCGGACAGCGGTTCATAAGGTCTGGGCAGTTCCTGCAACGGCGGCAGGAAGGGCTCCGAGGCGAACACGCCGAAGACCTGTTGCGCCACGCCGAGCGCCAGCAAGGCCGGCGGGACCGGCCTCCAGCGGCGGCTCACCAAGCGACCGGTCGGGAAGTAGAGCAGCAGGTACGCGACCGCGACCAGCAGCCACCAGCCGCTCTCCTCGAGCCAGGCCACGACTCGGCTGTCCAACGGCAGGCGCCCGGGATCGTGGACCGCGGCGTTGTAGTAGACGTCGCGTGCGGTCAGGAAGACCGCGATCGCGCCGATCCAGCCGAGGATCGCGCCGACCGGGTTGGCCGGTTCACGCCGGCTGACAGCGAGGCCCAGTACGGCGATCGCGGTACCGATCGCGGCCAGGCCGACGAAGTTCCGGAGCGTGTGCGGCCCGGTGCGGTACGCGATCAGCACCCAGGTACTCCCCGCGACCATCGCAACGACGATCAGGAAGGTGCCGAGCGCGCCCCACCGCGGCCACCGCATGTCGTCAGAGTAAGTCCGCCGTACGCCGGACGGCTCCGAGCCAGCACGGAGGCCGGCGTCCGTACCGGCTCCGATGTGCCGGCCTGGGGATCGGGCGTTCGCTGAACCTGTCCGTTTCTCTCGCAGGGGGTCAGCATGTCCACCGAAACTGTCCGGCCAGCCGTCGCTCCGTCCGCCGATCCGGTCACCCGCCGGCGCATCGGCGCAGTCGGCCTGGTTCTCACCATCAGCAACCTCATCGCGATGCCGGGCGGCGTGCTCTGGCCCGAACCGTCCGGCGGCGGCGAGACCTACTCGTACGCCGACATCCAGCCGCTGCGGGACCGCTGGTGGGGGCTGCTGGTGCTCCTGGCCGCGGGCGCGCTGCTGGGTGTGCCGGCCCAGGCGTTCCTCACCACCTACCTCGTCCGCAAGCGCGGCGCCGCCTGGGCCACCGCGGGCGGCTTCATGATGTGGATCGGCATCGCGTTCCAGGCGGTCGGCGTCGGCGGGCTCGCGGCGGCGTACTACTTCGCCACCGGAGTCGACGCCACGGCCGGTACGCCGGTGATTGCCAGCGTCAACAACGACCTGCTGCACCTGTTCGGTCCGGTGCTCGCCGGCGCGCTGCTGGTTGCCGTCGGCACGGTCGTCCAGGTGGTCGGGTTGTGGCGGTCGCACGCCGTACCCCGCTGGGTCCCGCTGCTCGTGCTCTTCATCGTGATCAGCTTCGTGGTCCCGGGCAACGGGTGGATCGGGCTGACCGTCCAGGTGCCGATGGCAACGGGCGGTATCGCGATCGCGTACTACGCGTGGCGGCGTACCGCCGTCGATTAGTACGGCGAGGAGGCAACGCGCTACCCCTCGTCGTCGAGTGGGCCGAACCGTTGTCACGGCGTGGTGCCGGGTGCAGCTTGGAAGGAACAGCGGATCTCTGGGGAGGGGAATCCAATGGGTGAGAACGCAGTGGGACGCCGCCAGGCGCTGAGGGGTGCAGGAATCGCCGCGGGTGGTGTGGCGATCGCTGGGCTGGCGACGGCCACGCCTGCGGTGGCGGGCAACGACAACGGGCTGCTCGGCAGCTGGATGTGCGTGCGTCAGGACGACGGTACGACCGACAAGGTCCGGCTCGTGTTGAGCTTCGCCGGCGGCGGCGTGTTCGTGTCGCACGACATCAGCCCGGCCGGACCACCGTTCACCGGTACCTGGTCGAGTAAGGGCAAGTCGTTCCGGGCGACGTTCTGGACCGGCTTCCCGGGCGAGCAAGGTCCGGAATCGGTCGGGCCGACGGTCCGGGTGCAGCTCAGGGGCACGCTGTCGCACGGCATGATCTCGGCGACCTACCGGGTTACCGTGTTCGCTCCGGGCAGCGCGACCGAGGTGGTAGAGACGGTCACCGGGAAGCTGACGGGACGGCGGATCAACGCCTGACCGACCACGTCGGGGCGTACGGCGTGACGTCGTACGCCCTGCTGTCTAGGCGCGGCCCTCGAACAGGCTGGTCACCGAGCCGTCCTCGAAGACCTCGCGGATGGCCCGGCTGATCAGCGGCGCGATCGACATTACGGTGAGCTTGTCGAACCGGCGGTCCTCGGCGATCGGCAGCGTGTTGGTGACGATCACCTCGCTGGCCTGGCAGTTCTTCAGCCGGTCCACCGCGGGACCGGACAGGATCGCGTGGGTCGCGGCGATCACCACGCCGGCGGCGCCTTCGGCGTACAGCGCGTCGGCCGCCTTCGTGATGGTCCCGGCGGTGTCGATCATGTCGTCGACCAGGATGCAGACCCGGCCCTTGACCTCACCGACGACCCGGTTCGCCATCGTCTCGTTCGGCCGCTCGATGTCGCGGGTCTTGTGGATGAAGGCCAGCGGCGCGTTGTTCAGCCGGGCCGACCACTGCTCGGCCACCTTGATCCGGCCGGCGTCCGGGGAGACCACGGCCAGCTGCTGGTCGCCGTACTTGTTCCGGACGTACTCGCTCAGGATGGGCATCGCCATCAGGTGGTCCACCGGGCCGTCGAAGAAGCCCTGGATCTGCGACGTGTGCAGGTCGACACAGATCAGCCGGTTCGCGCCGGCGGTCTTGAACAGGTCCGCCATCAGCCGGGCCGAGATCGGCTCGCGCCCACGGTGCTTCTTGTCCTGCCGCGCGTACCCGTAGAACGGCAGGACGACGGTGATCCGCTTGGCCGACGCCCGCTTCAGCGCGTCGACCATGATCAGTTGCTCCATGATCCACTCGTTGATCGGCGAGGTGTGGCTCTGGATCACGAACGCGTCGCTGCCCCGGACCGACTCCTCGAACCGGACGTAGATCTCGCCGTTGGCGAAGTCGTACGCCGAGGTCGGGACCAGGCCGGCGCCGAGCTGCTCGGCCACCTCCTCGGCCAGACCGGGGTGAGCCCGGCCGGAGAACACCATCAGGTTCTTCTCGGTGGTTCGCTTCATCCCGCTCATGGCCAGCCTCCCGTTACGCCGTCTCGCCAGTGTCGCCCTGCGCGGACTGTTCCGCCGCGAGAGCTTCTTCGGCCGCCTTGGCGGTCTTGGTCCCGGCCCGCTTTCGCGCGACCCAGCCCTTGATGTTGCGCTGCCGGCCCCGGGCCACCGCGATCTCACCCGGGCCGACGTCCTCGGTCAGCGCGGTCCCGGCGGCCAGGTACGCACCGTCGGCGACGGTCCGCGGCGCGACGATGACCGAGTTGCTGCCGATGAACGAGTGCTTGCCGATGTGGGTCGGGTGCTTCGCGACCCCGTCGTAGTTTGCGAAGATCGTGCCGGCGCCGATGTTCGCGCCGTCGCCGATCGTCGCGTCCCCGGCGTACGTCAGGTGCGGCACCTTGGCGCCGTCGCCGATGGTGGAGTTCTTGGTCTCGACGAAGGTGCCGATCTTGCCCTTCACGCCCAGCTTGGTGCCGGGGCGGAGGTATGCGAACGGGCCGACAGACGCTCCGGGGCCGATTTCCGAGCTGGATCCGTGCGTGCGGATGATCGTCGCGCCCTCGCCGATCTGTACGTCCGTGAGGGTGGTGTCCGGACCGATCGTGGCGCCGGTTTGCACGGTGGTTTCGCCGTGGAGCTGGGTGTTCGGCAGCAGGGTGACGTCGCGGGCGAGCTGGACGGTCTGGTCGACCCAGGTGGTGTTCGGGTCGACGATCGTGACGCCATCGCGCATCAGTTTGCCGAGCGTGCGGCGGTTCAGCTCGGCGCGGAGCGTGGCCAGCTGGACGCGATCGTTGACGCCCTCGGTCTGCATCGCGTCCTCGGTGACGTGCGCGCCGACTCGCTTGCCGTCGTTCCGGGCGATCGCGAGTACGTCGGTCAGGTAGAGCTCGCCCTGCGCGTTGTCGGTGGTCAGCCGGCTCAGCCCGTCGCGCAGCGTGGCCGCGTCGAACACGTAGATCCCGGCATTGATCTCGTCGATCTCCCGCTGCTCGGGCGTCGCGTCCTTGTGCTCGACGATCCCGGCGACCGTGCCGTCCTCGCCGGCGATGATCCGCCCGTACCCGGTCGGATCCGGCACGCGGGCGGTCAGGACCGTGACCGCGTTGCCGTGCTTGTCGTGCTCGGCGATCAGCTCGTGCAGCGTCTCCGCCTCGAGCAGCGGGACGTCGCCGGACGTCACGATCACCGAGCCGTCGAAGTCCACCGGTACGGCGCTCAGCCCGGCCCGGACCGCGTCACCGGTGCCGAGCTGCTGCTCCTGCACGGCGGTCTTCACTCCCGGGTCCACGTCTTTGAGGTGGGCTTCCACCAGCTCGCGGCCGTTGCCGACCACGACGACGAGGTGTTCGGGGGCGAGTGCCCGGGCGGTGACCACGGCGTGCCCGACGAGGCTGCGCCCGCCGATCTCGTGCAACACCTTCGGGGTCGCCGATTTCATCCGGGTTCCGAGCCCGGCGGCCATGATGACGACCGCCGCGGGGCGATGGGAAGTCACGCGGTCTTCTCCTCGAGTTCCCTGCGAGTTTCTCGAACAAGTATCAGCATGGGCACTCGAACCAGTGCCCGCGCAAGCCTACTTGCTCATCAGAACGCCCTTGACCAGATCCCCCGGCCGTGATCGGTCTCACGTTGCGTCTTCGGTCACTCTCCGTGCTCGATCCGCCGCCGTGGTACTCATCTGAGGTGTACATCCGCTACCAGAGCCCCACCCCCGACCACCGCGGCCGGCACATCGGAATCTTCGGCCTGGTCAACCAGCTCGGGCACCGTGGCCTCCTGACTCCTGAGGAAGAAGCCTTTCGCCGCGAGAACAACGCCTGGTACGACGCCACGTACACCAACCCGTCGCACGTCGACCCCACCGTCTACGCCGACAACCTCCTGGCCGCCGCCTGGTTCAAGCCCACGGCCACCCACCTCTTCGACCGAATCCCCGGCTACCTCACCATCCTCGCCGCCCACGCCATCCCCTGCACCCGCCACACCTCCCCCGACCCCGGCCAAATCCTCTACGAAGACCCCCACCAAATAGTCGTCATCCCGCACTGACGGATAGGAGCACAGCGATGGGCCTGACTCTCGGAGCGATCGTGCTGAACACCAACGACCTCGGCCGTGCCGCCGAGTTCTGGAAGCAGGCCCTGGGGTACGACGCCTCCCCCGACAACCCGGACTTCCTCATCCCTCCCGGCGGCCCCGCCACTCGCCTCCACCTCGACGAGACCGACCGTACGCACCTCGACCTCTGGGTCGACCGCACCACCTCGACCCTCGCGTCCGAGGTAGACCGCCTGATCGGACTAGGCGCCACCCGCGTCGAAGACTGGACCTACCCACCAGACGCGGACTTCGTCGTACTAGCAGCCCCCGACGGCACCGTCTTCTGCGTCATCGAGTGACTGGGGTGCTGCCCTCGAAGAAAGAAGGCAGCGACTCGAGCGGTGCGATGCTCGCCGGCGGGAACTGCTGCGGAGGACCGACCGAGCCTTTCTCGGTGCCGCGCAGGTGCCGCTCGACAAAGCGTTGGGTATTCCTGAGGACGGTGGCGCACTGGGCAGCTGTGATCTCGCCACTGCTCAGAGCATCAGCAAGGTCGTCGAGATCCAGTACGTGATAGCGATCAGCACCGGGCGGTACGAGAAAGTCGGCGTAGAGGTCATGGACGACAAGTCCAGCCTCAGTGCGTTCGACGTCGACCAGGTCGACGTACCACCAGCCCTCCACCGGGCCTTCGAACACAACCGGCCTGGTCAACTGGATGCCCTGGTCAAGCAACAGATAGCTGCGATCGACGGTCGGCCGTCCAGCCACCTGATACTCGGGCAGGATCCGTACGTCGTACGCGACAACCTCTCCGATCCGGCGACCGGGACACCACTGCCCCGTGCGATGAAGGACCCGAACGTTCTCGATGGGCGGCGTTGTGGTCACCTCGCGACCCTCTCATGACTGTCGGTGAGCTCTGGAATGCTGCCCGCATGGAGAGTTTCGTGGACGTCGGCGACGTCACCCTGTACGTCCGTGAGCTCGGTCAACGCACCGGCAAACCCTCCCTGGTAGTGATGCACGGCGGCCCGGACGTCGGCCACGGCTACCTGCTCCCCGGCTTCGAGCCCCTGGCCCGCGACCACCACATCGTCCTCTTCGACTTCCGCGGCTGCGGCCGGAGCACACGCGGTCTCCCGGACGACGAGCTCCAACCGGAGTACGTCGTACAAGACACCCACCGCCTGATCGACAAGCTTGGCCTCGGACAGGTGGACCTCCTCGGCTTCTCCACCGGCGGCCGCGCCGCGATGCACTTCGTGGACAAGCACCCGCAGCAGGTCCGCCGCCTGGTGCTGGCATCAACAACCGCCTACAGCAGCACCGAGAGTGCCCAATACCTAGCCGGCTGGCGGGAGTACGAACGCCGCCAACACACCGAAGACGCCGCGAACGGCGCCCTCCGCAACTCCACGATCTTCGTCTGGGACCTGGACCTCGCCCCCGCCTATCTCGAACTCCTCCAAGCCATCGGCCCAGACCTGGGCGACTGGTCCGAGGAACGTGCAATCCAAGGCCTCATGCACCCCTGGTGCCCCGGCGACCCCGAACAGATCCTCCGCGACTTCCCCAACCCGATCCTCATCCTCCACGGCGAAAAAGACATGGGCTTCCCCCTCCAACTAGCCCACCGCCTCCACACCGCCGTCCCCACCACCCAACTAGCCGTAATCCCCAACACCGCCCACATGTGCCACTTCGAGACCCCCCAAACCTGGTCCAACCACATCCGCCAATTCCTCGCCTAACCGCATGCCTCGTCGTCGATCTCGGCGAGTGCTGTACGCCGCCTGCACCGTCGGCCCGGTGCATAGGGTTGGCCGGCGACTGTCGGCGATGGGTTGGAGTGGTTGGTGGAGCTGGGGCTGGTCGGGCAGGCGGTCGGCATGTTCGCGGTCACCAACGTCGAGAACTGCCGTCTTCTACAAGAAAACGTTGACCTAGATCCGAGTCGGTCGGGAGGTACAGATGATGGTCGATCTCAAGGCTGAGCTGTTGCGGGTCCTGCAGGGCAGCCGGGCGGCAATGCTCGCCAAGCTGGACGGCTTGTCGGAGTACGACCGGCGCCGTCCAGCGACTCCAACAGGCACGAACCTGCTCGGCTTGGTCAAGCATCTGGCCGGCCTGGAGTACGGCTATCTCGGTCAGTCGTTCGGCCGCCCACCCATCGTGCGCCCGTCCTGGTTCCGAGACGACCCGTACTCCGAGATCGACATGTGGGCCACACCCGACGAATCGAGCGACTACATCACCGACGTCTACCGGCAGGCCGGCACTCATTCCGACCTCACTGTCGCCGAGCTCGACCTAGACAGCCCAGGCCACGTAGCGCATTGGGCCGAAGGCCACCAGGAGACAACGTTGGGCGTCCTGTTGATCAGGATGGTCGCCGAGACACAACAGCACGCCGGCCACGCCGACATCATCCGCGAACTCATCGACGGCCGAATCGGCGGCAACGAGGCAACCGTCGATGCGGACGCGACGTTCTGGCACAACAGAAGAACCGCCGTTCAAGAGGCCGCCAACCACTTCCGCGCACCGTGAGCCGACCGGACGCACCCGCGAGAAATCCCATCGCCAAACTGACGGCGGCAACGTGTACGTCGGTGTCTGCAAAACCTCGACACCGAGGTAGTCCTAGGCAGTCACCAAACGTCCAGCCTCCGCGACCTCCTACCCGCCAACACCTGGCCCGCGCCACTGGACTGAGCGTCGCAGAAGCTTGGATGGACAACGGCGGTAATTGGGATCCGTCGGACTGGCGCTGATGCGAGACTCGTGAACCGTGTACGAGCTTCCGGTAGAGAACGCCGACGGATCCGCACTGCTGAGCTTCGATCGGCTCCGCGAAGACGAGCTTGCTGGGTTGGATCCATCCGTGCCGTTGACGGCGTCGCTCGTGGTGCTGTGGTGTCGCGGCGACTGCCTCATGGTCTTCAACAGGTTCCGGCAGGCGTGGGAGTTGCCCGGAGGCATGCTCGATCCCGGCGAGTCGCCTCGCGAGGCCGCGATACGAGAACTCGCCGAAGAGAGCGGGCAGCGTCCGAACTCCCTCGATTTCGCGGGCGTAGCGCGCATCCGAGTCGCACCCGACCACCGTCTCGAGTCTCTGGCGATCTACCGAGGACAGATTGTCTCGCCGCAGCCCTTCACGCCGAATGACGAAATGTCCCACAGCACTTGGTGGAACCCTAGCGAGCCCCTAGCCGACCTACTCCCCATCGACGCAGCCCTCGCGACACTCTGTCCGTGATCCTTCGTACTATCGACAATCGGCCTAGGGCCGTGGGCGAAGTACATCCCTCACTCCCCACCGACACGATCAGGCGAGCTGGAATGGCCTTCCTCTGACAGTTGCCGCTTGAGCCGCCTCCGAGCGTGCACGTCGTCCTGCCCCAGCGCAGCAAGGTCGTCAAGGCGCCCGGCCCGAGCGAGGAGATCCATATGCCAAAGGTGCGCGTTGTGTCGCCAATCATGAGCGCTGTAGCACTCCGCGACAGCACTCACGGCCGATATCGCACGGTCCCAATCGCCGTGGTCCTCAGCATCGCGAGCGATCTCATCCCACAACATGGCGTCATCCTCCCCCGTTGATGGCTCCGCGCGTCTCCGGCTACGTCAATCGCCAGCCCGAGGCACGGAATCGCGGCAGGTCCGCGCTTTGTGATCGGCGTAGTCGGCAAAGCGTCAGCCAGCGCTTCCAGGGGCGACGGCCGTGAGCGTATCTTGATACGCGTGGCATCGAGATCCTTGCCGCAACGCGCAGTCCGCGCGGTCGGCGAAAGCCCGCTCTCCGAGTGGCTTGCCCGCGCTCAGGAGCTGGCTTACGGGCCGCTGATCGAATGGGTACGACGCAGCCCGCTGCACACCGACGTACTCGGTCATTCGTTGCATCCGTCGCTGACCGACGTGACCGCCGGGTGCTGGCTCGGCACGTCCCTTCTCGACCTCGCCGGTGGGTCCGAGTCGCGTCGCGGGGCGACGCTCCTCGCCGGGTTCGGGCTGCTGGCGTCCGTGCCGACGGCTCTCGCAGGCGCCGGCGACTGGGCGGAACTGTCAGGCACTGAACGCAGGATCGGTGCGGTCCACGGTCTCGGCATGGACGCTGCGACGTTCCTCTTTGCCGGCTCGCTCGTCGCGCGTCTGCGCGGCGAGCACCGGCTCGGCACAAAGCTTGCCGTAGCCGGGAACCTGGTCGTGGCGGGTGCGGGCTTCCTCGGCGGCCATCTAGCTCTGCACCGCGGAACTGCTCGTCGAACTCCCATGGCTGAGCGCAACTAGACCTCTCAACCCAATGCAGTGCCCATCATCGGCACGGCCTGCAGCAGCCTGGAGCGGGCGGACCGGGCCGGGGGCACCGGTCGCGAGCCGTATGGCATTGCGTGGGCACGGTCGGGCTATTCCGTCGCCCGCGCCGTTGAGCGCATGCTGGAAGACGAGGGCGGGGGGCCTCGACAAGGGGGAGGTGGTTGTCATGACCCACCGAAGTTCGACTGGGACCACGCGCGCCGACCAGGTTGCTGCTCCCGCACCAGAGTCAGCGCGTACGCAGATCGGCACAGTCGTGGCCGGATCGCTGGCCGCTGGGTTCGCCGCGGCGGTCATCCTCGCGTTCCTGCCAGTCGACACCGTGGATATCAACTTCTCCACCGCGATGGTGCTGTTCGGGTTTGCGCTCGGGTGGGCGCTGTTGGGGTTGCTGTCCGTGCGGTTCACCGACCAACCTCAGCGCTGGGCCTTAGTGCCCGCGATCTTCATGGCCGTGTCCGGTGCGGTGGTGCTCATGGTCCCGGACTCTGTGGTGGACGCGCTGGGGTGGGTGTGGCCGCCCCTTGTGGTGGTCTTGGTGGTCTGGGTGTGGGTCCGCGCCAGGCGTGAGCTGCAGAGCCGCACCAGGGCGTGGCTGCTGTGCCCGGTGCTGGTCGTCCTGGCACTTCTCGCCGTGGGCGGCGGGTACGAAAGGATCAGTCGGTCCACCGCACCGGCGGTTGCCAGGCCCGGGCAACTCGTCGACGTGGGACCATACCGACTCCACCTGGACTGCCACGGCTCCCGTAGTCCGACGGTAATCCTCGAGCCCGGCGCGGGCGGATCGGCGGCGTCTATGGGGCTGATCGCTCCCGCTGTGGCCAGTGACAGCCGAGTATGCGTCTACGACCGGGCGGGCCGCGGCTGGAGCGATCCGGCTGCGAGTCCACCCGATGGTGCGCAGATCGCCACAGATCTCCACACGCTCCTGGACCGTGCACAGGTCCCGGGTCCGTATGTCCTGGCCGGACATTCCTTTGGCGGGCTGTACGTGAGGACGTATGCCTCAAGGTATCCCGGGGAGGTCGCCGGTCTCGTCCTCATTGACTCCACCGCCGCCAAAAACGAGCCCGCGCCCCCGCCGGAGACGGGTTCCTACAGCGTCTTGAAGCACGTGTCTTCGTTGTTCGCGACAACCTCACGGCTGGGCATCGGCCGGCTTCTGGCCAACATCTCCTACGCCGATCTCCCGCCGCAGTACCGCGACGATGCCCGCGCCACCGCCGCCACCGGGAAGGGACTGAGCGGGACGCTCGATGAGTACGGCGTCGCGAATCGGTCCACGGCCCAGGCGGGAACACTCCGCAGCCTCGATGCGAAGCCACTGGTCGTCCTGACCGCCGAACGCGGAAACTCCGAGGGATGGATGGCTGACCAGAACAAGACAGCCACTCTGTCCACCAACAGCCTCCATCGCGTCGTTCCAGGAGCAACCCACGCCTCCCTCGTGGAGAACCCGGATCACGCAGCAGCGGTCACCCGCGCAATCCACGACGTCATCGTCTCCGCACGCACCGGGACACCGCTCACCCACCCCTGACACCAAATCTCCATCCGCAGCCGAGGACGGGGCCGGCCTCGCGAGTTCCGTCAACTCTCTTGAGGTTGTGCAGCCGTGCGGATGTGGCGATGACTTCTGCCAAAGCTTCTACGCAGCCCGTCCACCCGACGGCGCTTACGGGCCTGAGCACCGCAACGTCCTTCTCGACCCGCCTTGGACCGGCATGCTGATCCTCGACGTCGTCGACGATGAGATCGTCTACGTGGAAATCCTCGACCGGCCGCCACTTGACTGACGCGTAGGCACCAAACGCGGCATGGGAGTGCGTTCGCGCCTAGTGTGTCGCCATGGTCGCCCCGATTCCGATCTCAGTCGCTGCACTTGTGCGCGACGGTCTCGTGCTCCTGGTGCATCGCCACCCATCGCGTCGGTGGTATCCCGACTGCTGGGACCTCGTCGGCGGACATGTCGAGTCAGGCGAGTTGCCTCACCAAGCCGTCACTCGGGAATGCCTCGAAGAACTCGGCGTCCACATCCACCACCCCCTGCCCATCCCGATGACGATCAGCGACCCCACCCTCGACAAGCACGCGTTCCTCGTCACACGCTGGGAAGGCGAACCTGTCAACGCCGCACCCGAGGAGCACGACGATCTTCGCTGGTTCCGGCCCAGCGACCTAGCAAACTTGAAGATGGCCGACCCGGCCAGCCTGTCAAGCATCCTGAGCGTCATCCAAGTCGCAACCGAATAGCCGTTACGAACCGTCCGCTCATCGGCAGGAGCGCGTGGAATGCGGCAGATGACTGCGTTTCACCCGGCCGAGCTCCTCACCCGCGACGGCGGGTACGCCGCCCTGGCAGCGTGAGCTACCGGACGCCGAACGTCCGGAATCGGGGGTACGTTGCTGGCATGTCTGACTTCACGATCAAGGCGCTCACGCCGGAGACTTTCGACGACTTCGCCGCTCTCGTCGAGCGGAACAAGGGCATGTTCGCCAGCTGCTGGTGCACGCATTTCCATCCCGACTGCGCGGAGAAGGGCCAGAGCGCCGAGGGGAACCGGGCGCTCAAGCAACGTCTGGTGGCCGACGGGATCGCGCACGCGGCGCTGGTCTACGACGGCGACCGGGCCGTCGCCTGGGCGGAGTACGGATCACCCGAGGAGCTGCCCAACATCCAGCACCGCAAGGAGTACGTGGCCACTGCCGAGCGACTGCCCGACTACCGGGTCACCTGCATCCTGGTCGAGCGCGGCCTTCGCGGTCAGGGCCTGGCGGCGATCGCCCTGCGCGGAGCCGTCGACCTGATCGCGCGGGCCGGCGGCGGCCTGGTCGAGGGCTACCCGCACGACACCGGCGGGGTCCGGAAGAAGAACTCGTCGTTCCTCTACAACGGCACCCGCACGATGTACGAGCGCGAGGGCTTCACCTACGACCGACCCAAGGGCCAGGGCAACTGCGTCATGGTGCGCGAGGTCGACCCGAGCACGCGCAACTGAACCGGTCCCTCGCTCCACGCGGGAGACCACGGCCACCCGGCACCGCGCCGTCTCCACGAGTCGCTCGTCTTCTCGACGATTGCGCTTATGTGCGCACTTTCGTGAGACCTTCTGGCGGGCTCTCGCGACCGATCCGGACGCCCATCGGTTCCTTCAGAGCTCGACGAGTTCGCGGCGGGAGGTTGCGAGGTCGCCGTCTCTTCCCAGCACAATCATCCGCTGATAGGCGCATCAGTTGGCGGACACGTGTCGCGCATCCGGTCTGGCGGATCACAGCCAGGCCAGATGGTGCTACTCGGCTTGCGGTCCCAGCGGTCGTGTGCGCAGCACGCGACGGCAGGAGCGCGCGAGCTCCGCGCGGAATAACCCCGGTAGTTCTAGCTCCCCCGCCAGGTTTCGATCCTGGTCTTCGAGATTCAAAGTTGCCGCAGCCCCGTCCGCACCCGTCCACACGAGGCGTTCACACGCTCCGGCGTTGAGCGTGACCCGGCCCCGCTCGCGCTTGGTCGTCCACCCCGGTCTACACCGCTTGTTAGCAAATCCGTTAGCAAGATCCCTCTTAGCACCCCAGCGGCGATCACCTGAGAGCATGCTGGTCATGTCGACTGATTACGGACAACCTCTTGCCCAGCTCATCGGCGACGGCTTCCGAGTCCCGCCGCTACTGCCAGGCTGGACCGCTCTGGAAGGCGTCATCCTGGTCAAGTGCCTGGACGACGAAGGCCGCCCAAGCTGGGCATTCCGCGAGACCGAAGGAATGAACATCGAAGAGGTCATCGGCATCCTCACCATCCAACTGGACATGTTGCGGGAGCGAGCCGTTGACGCATTCCGAGAAGATGACGATGACTAACGATCGTCATGCCTCCTTCGGGCGCTGCCTGCACATGGCTGAGCCTCTGCGTCTTCCCGTCTGCCGTTCAGCCCACGCGTAGCGCGATCAGGACTGGGCTGAGCGGCAGGCGGGAAGACGCACCCCGACCCGACTCCGACCTAGCCGGCCAAATCGGCCCTGTGACCCGGAGTCGTGAGGCCCCGCCGGAGGCAATGCCCTTAGTCCTGGGGAAGACACCGAGAGCGGGCGCGGCGGTGAACGGCCGGAGGCCGCATGCGCACGCCGCGCCGCGCGCCGAAGGCGCGCCTTGATCCATAAGAGCCAAATTCGGCAAGAGGGATCACAAGATCGGCGGATCAGTTGTCGGATCACAAGATCGGCGGGACTGTGTCCTGTGACGGCTGATGCCTGACAGTCGTGTGCCAGCTGATGGTTGTCATCGGCACGACCGCGCGGAACGCGGCATGTCAGGATGTTCCCGTGACGGAGAGACGTTTCGTCATCGGGCCCCGATTGGCCGATGGCTCATTTCGCCTGACCCGCCAGCCGGACGGACGGACGTTGCGGGCGCGGTCCTGGGATGACGTATGGGCGGCCTGCCCTGAGTTCGACGTCCCGTGGCGGTCAATCGACTTCAGCGATTCGCAGGTGCATGACCTAGCGGTCACTTCATGGGGGGAGCATCCTGACATGCCTCCGCGACCAACGAACTGATCGCGGCTACTTGTCCGGTCGAGCGTAGCCGCGCTCAACGCGGCATGAGCGAAGTTCCCGCCGCGTCGCAACCCACATTGGACCGACCACCGCTGACACAATCCGCGGGTGGAGACCAGACTGGACAGGGCTGGCCGTTCGCCCCTGCACTACGCGGCCGCTGAAGGCCGCGTGACAGACGTGCGGGATCTACTTGAGGGAGGCGCCGAGGTTGATCTTGCTGACAAGGCGGGGTTTCCCCTCTGCACCTCGCTGCCCAGAAGCTCCACGCCGACGTTGCACGGCTGCGTCTTCATATCCCGAAGAATCCGAACACCGCCCACATTCACATCCGGGTTCTTCGCGATCCAATCGATCAGAGCGTCGGCCGTGATGTCCAACGGTGTCGGCATCAGGTCCGCCGGCACCGGACCCGGCATCGGAACCTTCGGAGCGCGCTGACTCATCCCACCTGATCCGTCCTGCGTGTGGCGAGCCACCACTATCAGCCCTCCTACTGGGCCTGACCCGTTTTGACGGACATCCGAGATCAGGAGCTTGTGCTCCGGAAGGATGTTCATCATGGATCTCAGGCAGCCGGATGGCAGGCACAGTACGCTCGTAGTAGTCAGGCTTGAAGTCGAAGCGAGCGTCGAACGCCGCCCACGCCTCGGCGTATTCAATCGGCCGCCACACTCCTTCGGCCCGGAATGCTTCGCTCATGGGCAGAGGCTAGTTTGGTGCGGCCCCAGACGCCTCAACTCTTCCTATCGGCGTCGTGAGCGTGAATTCGACCTTCGAACCGAGTATGAGGCGCGTGTGATCATCAATGGGCGACGATGCGCGTGACGGGGCGGCCGAGAAGGACGGCGACGTCAGCGAGTTCCTGATCGTCGAGGTCGTACTTCGCGCGAGTCGTATTCATGGCGCTCACCCTGTCGGCCGAGCGGGTCCACGACATCCGGCGGCGCTGGGTGCGGGACGCCGACGTTGTCGGCCTTGGTCACCTCGGCTCGTGGGTCGTCGCCGTTTGATCCAGTCGCCCAGGATCGGCTGGCGGTTCGCTGGTGGCCGACCGGCGGCCTCCGTAGGAGGCGACCAACGCGTCCGCGACGATCGCAGCGTCTGCCTCCGCCACGTCCGCCGGGTACTCCGGCAAGAGGTCGTCCCAGACGACCAGCCACGACCCGTACAGCTGGGCCTGTCCCTCGGGCCGGGCGAAGAACCAGATGTGCAGGTGTGCAGCACCGTCTCCGATGCGGTAAACGTGGGCCCGCGAGACGCGCGGCAGTGCCTGCATGTGGCGGACGAGGTGTGTGTTTAACAGTCCCAGCTCGGCGGCCAGCTCATCGGGCAGGTCCGCCATGTCGTAGTGATCGCGCGGATATAGCATGAGCACCAGCGGCACGCCGACTCCTGTGATCTGGGCCAGCCGCCAGTGGGCGTCGAACCAGATTCCTTCGTTCCGGTTGCGACAGTCGTTGCAGTCCGATGGGTCCTCGCCGTGCCGCGCTGGCTCGGGCAGAACCGGCGGGCGCAGCGGCGCGACGCGCAGCCCGTCCGGCTCGAACGGACTGATCTCCCACCCCGTCATACGTGCCAGCGGGAGCCGGCGCGCGCTATCCGCAGCGGCGACTGCGTGGTCATAGAACTCATCCGGTTGCAAGGCCATGATCCGCAGATTAGTACGACAGAGACTCTTCATATCTAGAGGCCTAGTGCTGGCCGGGCGCCGTTCGGAGCAGGCCCGGCACCCCACGCTCAGTAGCCCGGGAGAGCCCGAGCATCCGCTCTTCGGCATGACCGCGCGGATCGCGGCTACTTGCGGATGTTCGAACGATGGGTAATCCGGTTGCTGTCTGCGCGGCTGCCGTGCGAGGTTCGAACTGTGATCCAGCGGCCGGTGTGCGTTGAAGACACGGATGCGCTTGTTCGTCTGTTCCGTTCAGCCGATGTTGCAGAGATCGGGCGAGCTGAGACATCAAGAGCCGACATCGCTGATCTGCTGGCCGCTCCAGGGCTTGATCTTGCGAGGCGTAGCCAGGTCGCCATAGATGAGGGTGACATTCACGGGCTGGTGCTGCTGCATCCTGCGCCGCAGCCCGGCCAGCTCCGGGTCCAATTGCGCGTTGACGCACGCGAGGGGGGCGGCGAGGTGGCCCGCAGGCTGCTCGCGCTGGTTGACCAGTGGATCTTGGAGGGTGCCGAGACGAAGCCTGTTGAAGCCACGGTTTTCCAGCTTCCACAAGCCCTCGCCGTCCCGCAGTTGGTCGCGTCGGGTTGGACGATCGTGCACAGCTACACCCGAATGAAGGCAGACCTGACCAGGTTCTCCGAGGCACCGACGACAGGCGAAGTGGTAATCCGCCCCGTATCCTCTGAGGCTGAGATGGCAACCGTTCATGCCGTCCTCGAAGAGGCCAACGACGGACACTGGAACCACCGACGACAAAGCTTCGACGATTTCCTTTCCGGCCAACAACACCGCGACGGCCACGACCGGTCGCTATGGCTCCTTGCCTTCGTCGCAGACCAACCGGCCGCAGCGCTCATCGCCCGCGCACCCGCCGACCGAGCCTGGATCGCCTGGCTCGGAACACTCCCGCAATACCGAGGCAAGGGGCTGGCAACCGCGCTTCTCACGACAGCGTTCACCGAGCTCCACAGGCGCGGACACAGCAGCGTGGGCGTCGACGTCGACACCCACAACGAAACCCACGCCGGTGACGTGTACCAGCGCGCAGGCATGACGATCCTCGGCACCGCAGACCAATGGCGCAAAACATATTGTTGATACGCCTCTTCCCTTTTCCGCACATCGGCATGACAGCGCGGATCGCGGCTACCGGGGCGGATGGACCCTAGGTGAAGAGGTCCTGCCCCGCCCCGCCAGTCGGATCGGACGACAAGAGGTCCTCGTGAAGGAACTCCAGGTCCGAGCCGGTGTCGGGCGTTGGCTCGTCAGAGTCGTCGAGGCCGGTCTCGACGATCATCCATCCCCTCCGGGCGTTGTCGTTCGCCTCTTCGGCATGCTCGGCAGACAGTAGGAACAGCAATCGGAACGCCGTCTCGTAGGAGGAAGCGGTCATCGCTCGGGCCAGGTCGTCTGGAGACGCGCCCGCTTCGACGGAGCGACGAGCCGCGGGAACGTTCAAGACGTTGGTTTCGTCGCTCGAACGAATCTCTTTCCAGATGACCTGCAGGAGTCGTTCGCGAACGCCGTCATCGGTCATGCAGGAACCCTAGATGCCCACCGTCCATACGTCCGCTCATCGGCAGATCCGTGCGTTGGCCCAGGCCCCTCAGGTGGTCGCCATGCTTCGAGGCTGTTGCGGATCAGTTGGCGGACACGTGTCGCGGATCTACTCGCGGATCAGAGGATCGGCGGGAGGGTCAGGCGATGGTCGGGATGATCTACCCGACGTTGCTCCTTCCAGCCCGAACCCCCTTTGATTCTTGGGCATTCGCCGCGTCGCGCACGATCGTCGCTGCTACTCGGCTCCTGATGTTGCCCGTTGAACCCCGCGTAAATCGCACCCGATCGCCGTCGTTTGCTGTGAATGGCGTGTCCGCAGTTGACGGGTACATGTCAACTGGATGCACAGTCCTCCGCGCTCGACCGCAAGGTATGAGTTCGCCCATTCCCCGTTCGCTGCGGTCCGTGGTGACCTGTACCGTGCTCGCGCTCGGCATGTCGGCCCTTGGAGGACGATCGCGAACGCGGGCGGACTTCAACCACGGCTGCAGCTACCTGATCGACTCCCTGGGTTCGTGTGACGCTCGCGTGTCAGCGACTCGTCACATAAGGTCCAGCCATGGGACTGCTGTTCGGGTGGCGTGGTCGGGTTCGGCGGTGGCCGAGGCTCGATCCCGATCGGTCGCCTTGGAACAACGGGGCGGGCCTCGGCGACATCAAGGTCATCCCGACCGACGTCCTCGAGGGGCTCATGGAGAGAGCAGTGCAGACTCCAGGCGTGAGCGCTGTGGGTCGTCCGGAGTGGCTCCAGCGACACCGGGACGAGCCGCGCTACCACTACATCGTGGCGTGGGGCCCGGAGCGAGAAGGGTTCCACAGGTGCATCGTCGTGTCCGTGTTGAGCGATGGGCCGAGCGGTGCCTACACGCTCGACGTGAACGCGCGGGATTTCCGTGCCCTTCGCGATGTCTCGCCGAACCAGCTGGTAGAGCTCGCTCACCGATACCTGAGCGATGTACCCATGCTCCCGTTGGACCCGAGCCAGCAGCAGTCATGGGATCGGCTCGAGGAACAGCTTCGTAGGACAGATCGCACCTGAGTTCATCAAGTCCGCTAGATTCACCGGCAAGTGGGGATGGCAAGGCCCCACGATCAAGAATCCGGGGTTCGCACGACGATGAACGGCCGAATCGACTATCACGAGGTGGAGCCGCTCACGGTCTGGCTCGACGGCAAGGAACAGCAATGCTCCGTCGACGAGACCTCCACCACCGACTCCCACTGGACGCTGGTCCTGACAACGCCGGACGGCAGGACCTGGACCAGCTCCGGCCAGGGTCTGTGGACAGCGTTCGTCGACCTGCGCCGCCAAGTGGAACCCCTCGGCTACAGACTCTGCTGCGCCGGCGCCCGCACCGACGCCTTCATGCGCCGCGGCCGATCGTACGGTGGCTACATCGTCGATCTCTGGACCCGCCGAACCTTTCATCGGCATCCGCCACGAGGCCTCGTTGTTCGACTACACCCCCGCCGGCAAGGTCACCACCGTCGATCGACAACTGGCCCGCTACGACCGCTGGATAGACACGCCTTGGTGGCGAGCCTTGCTCCCTGGCGACCCGGTCCGCTGAGCTCCGATGGGCGAGTATCACGTTGTGGAGCCGATCGTCGTCTCGATCGACGGAGTCGAGGCGACCTGGTCCCTGGATCTGCGGGCGGATCAGCAGTCGCAATGGACTCTGGTCCTGTCGGCTCCGGACGGGGCGACCTGGACTGCGACCGCACAGGGCTTGTGGAACGCGTTCATCGATCTCCGCCGCCAGACCGACCCACTCGCCTACAGTCTGTGCTGCGCCGGCGCAAGGACCGACGCCATCATGCGCAAGGCCGCGACTGGAACAACGACGAGGTCTATCTCCTGACCCGCCGAACCCTCGTAGGTATCCGGCACAGAGCCTGGATGTTCGACTACGCCCCACCAAACACGACAGGAACCGTCGAACAACAACAAGCCCGCTACGACCGATGGTTCGACACCCCCTGGTGGCGAGCCCTCCTCCCCAGCGACCCGGTCCGCTGAGCTTCGGCGGCCGATGAGCGAACATCACGTCGTAGAGCCGGTCACTTGCGGCAGCAGCGGATGAAGACAGCGCCGAAAATTCGCGTGATCCGCCGCACCACCACCGTCCAATCCGTAAACATCAAGGCAGACCGGCCCCGGACGGTCCCTCAATTTCCTAGGCGAGGTGTCAACCATCACACTTGGCACGGAATCGTCAGGCATTGGCACACGACACGTCGTGGTCCATCTGTCCTCCGCCGGTGATGTGCAACGGTCGTCCGCCAGATGATGTGCGAGAGTCTGGAGCACGGATCGCGGCTACTCCGGGCATTCCGGCTTGCGTCGCCACCCGTGGCGTGAGCGGCCGGGTTCAGCGACCTTCGGTGCCGTACTCGACGTTGAGGTTGAGCAGGTAGTGCCCGGATATGCGAGGCGGAGCGAGATCCAGCACGACAACGAGGAACACATTCGGCTCTGTGCAGTCAATGAGCACGTGCTGCCACTTGCCTTCGACGGTGTTCCATGCATGTGAGACGTCGCTCTGTGAGAAGTCGTAGCCACCAAGATCAGTCGCGGGGATCTGGTCGACGTACCTCCAGAAGTCGACTGGAGGCGTGGCGGCGTCATTGACGCGCCCAGGATGATCACCTATGGTCGCGAGGTACTGTTCACGGCTCAGAAGCGGCACGCGAGGATCTAAGCACGGCAGCAGCCCGAATCGCCAAGGCCGACGCTCATCGGCATGGCGCGGATCGCGGCAGATCCGGTTGCCGCAGCGCACGCCATCTGCGGCACGTCCGAGCGACATGGTCCCTTCGTCGGGCGACGGTCATGAATGGTTGCCCAGTCGTCGCCGCACCACACGCCGCCGCAGGGTGGGCGAAGCCACCACCTCGTAACCAGCCTCGAGGAAGACCTGCACCAGCCCGACCGACGCCTCGTCCCAGATCACGGACTTGCCCGGCGGCGGCTCGATCGGGTACCCCTCCAGAACGCGGGCGCCGACCTGCTCGCCGTACTCAACGGCGGCGGCGGCGAGCTCGTAGGTCAGCCCCGACTGACGCCGGCCCTTGCGCACGACGAAGCACGTGACTGACCAAACGCCCTCAAGCTCGGGGTCCATCCGCATCCACGCCTGCTTCCGGCTCCACAGCCTCGGGTAGTTCTCCCGCGGCTCGACCGCGACCCAGCCGGCCGCCTCACCGTCGACGTACCCGATCAGCCCAGACGTCGGTCCGCTCGTGGTACCGCAGGCGGTCTGCTCCAGCAGCGCGGCATCCCTCTGCTCCTGGGTCGTGTCCCGCCAGATCCAGCCGGGCACCTTCAGCGCTTGGCAACGGCACTTGCGGGCTCCGCCCGTGGCGAAGACCGCCTCGACGTCCTCTGTCGATGCTTGACTGGCCGGGAGCCACATGAAATCGGGCATGCAGCCATCATGCTCCTCGCTGCGCATGCCATCGTCGAAGACCGCGGTCCACCACCGGCACGCGAACAAACGGGCGGAGGGTCTGGGAGAAACGGTCGTCGTACCAGCAGGTCCACGCCTTCACTATCTGCGGCATGTCAGCGCGTTTCGGTGAACAGTGCAGCGACCTCTTCAGCGCCCATTCTCTTGGCCAGATCACGCGGAGTCGCTCCGGCTTCGTTGACTCAGCGCCCGGCGGTCAGTTCTCCGGGCCGCTGGGGCCAAACGCCTCCTCGATCATCTCCGCGTACTCGGTGTCGGTTGCCCCGCGCCACTCGCCGGTCGTCGGGTCCTGGACCAGCCACGGCTGGTACAGCGTGCCCTCGACCCACTGAGAGAACCAGTCAACGATCGTCATGTGCTGCGGGAACGTGCCTGACACGCCGTCCGGGGCCGGGCCGGGTCGTAGCCCCAGACCTGGCCGTCGGCGAGGTTGAGCTCACTGCTGATGCCGCAACCCCAGCCGCACAGAATGAGGACACCGCCAGTGAGCCCGGTCAGCGCGTCCAGGCCACCAGTTCGATGCCCGTCCCCGAGGCCGAGGAGACCGTAACCAGGGCCGAAGCCGCCGTTGCCGACCTCCAGGTAGAGCCGGCGCAGCAGCGACGGCAGCGACAGGCCAGCCAGTTCCTCGGCCTCCTCGACTGCGGCAGGCGGCGCGGGTCGGAGCGGCGCCAACCGACTGGCTGGCACCTCGTCGATGTACCCGCCGGCGGCGATCCGTCGGACCACCGCATCGAACACCTGGTCCTCCCTTGTCGACATGGCCCGCAGCGTAGCCGCACGGTGTGCGATTCATCCGTCGGCCCGTCGGGCGGGCTCGCGCATCCCAATGTGAACTCGGCATGAGCGCGCGGAATGCGGCATGTCAGTGCGTTTCCCTTGTTGTTAGTCGCGGCTGGGGTTGAGAAGTGACCTGAGGATGTATTCCATCTCGTCGAGGCTGTCTTGCTGGCCGTCGAAACTGGTCATGTGGTCGCGTCCGGCCTTGTCGCGGAACGCCAGTCTCCAGGTGAACGTCGTTACTCCGTCACGTTCCTGCAGCTCCATCGTTTCGACTGCCTCAACATCCGGCCAACAGTTGAAGTGCCACGTCTCCACGGTTCGGACCGGCGGCTCGACCTCCAGGTATGTCCCGCTGAACGAGAACACGGTGCCGTCTCCGGTCACGAAGGAGGAGTGGTAATTGCCCCCGACCCGCAAGTCGATCGAGCACTCCGTCATCCGGTCCGGGGGTGTCGCACCCCACTTGCTCACGTGCTCGGGCTTCGTCAAAACGTCGAAGACGAGAGCGATCGGAGCGTCGAACTCTCGGGTGATGACAACCTCGAGCTCGTTTGGGAACGTGATGACTGCAGAGCCGTGCCGATCAGGTGCCACTGTCCTCTCCTTGTCGTTGCAACTCTTCGAGGTAGTCCTCGATCCGATCCAGTCGGTCGTTGATCGCCCGCTCGTACTTGGCCACCCAGTCGTGCAAGGGTTGAAGGTGCTCTGGAGCCAGGCGGTAGAGCCGGCGGCGGCCATCGGCCCGGCACCTAACGAGTCCCACCTCACCGAGCACCCCTAGGTGCCTGGAGACCTGGGGCTGAGACATCGAGACGTCGCGGACTATCGCCCCAACCGCCTTCTCGCCTGTGAGCAGCACATCGAGGATCGCGCGGCGGTGGACGTCACCGACTGCGTTGAAGACATCCGAAGTTGTCGAGGCGCGGGCCACCGCTCGAACATATCTCCATATGGATATGTGTCAACCCTTCGGACGCCGAAGCGCTCCCCGGTGGGCAACCGCTCATCGGCAGATCCGTGCGTTGGCCCAGGCCCCTCAGGTGGTCGCCATGCTTCGAGGCTGTTGCGGATCAGTTGGCGGACAGGTGTCGCGGATCTACTGGCGGATCAGAGGATCGGCGGGAGGCTCAGGCGATGGTCGGGATGAGGATGATCCGAGCCCGGCGAGCTGTTCCTTCGGTGGTCGGACGTGGACTGGAAGACTCCCGCGATCCGCATCAGGGGAACGGCTGGGATGGTCGGCGGTCAGAGGACTGAGGGCACCCCGAAGAGTGGTCGTGAGCGCACAGTCTCGCTCGACGCCGAAACCATGGCGATCCTGCGTGAACACCGGGGCCGTCAGAAGGCAGATCGAGAGATCGCGGGAGATGCCTGGATCGACGGCGATTATGTGTTCACCACCGGCCTTGGCAGGCCGGTTCCGCCCGACACGGTCACCAATCTGATCGCCGTACTCATTCGGCAGTTCAACGAGCCCGCGATCCCTGGCACTAGGAAGACTCCCCGGCAGGAGCTGCCCCGGCCGCCGAAGCCGCTTCCTCCGGCGCGTCTGCATGACCTTCGCCACGTTCACGCCACCCATGCTTCTGACGGCTGGCGTGCCGATTCACGTCGTCGCTGAGCGCCTCGGGCACGCTGACCCGGCCATCACTCTGCGGGTCTACGCGCACGTGATCCGGAAGCACGCGGACGGCGTCGCGGCCACCTTCGCCGCTGCGGTTGATGGGACCACCACAGCGATGAACGCCGAGTCTGACGACGCCTCCGACTTAGTGGCTTGTTAGCAAATCCGTTGGCAAAACGGCCCCTGCATGAGAGAGCCCCCAGGTCAGAAACGCTCTGACCTGGGGGTTCTTGGTGCTCCCCCGCCAGGTTTCGATCCTGGTCTTCGAGATTCAAAGTCTCGCGGGCTGCCGATTACCCCACGGGGGATCGTGGTTGCCGGGACAGTTTGCCATGAGTGGGGTCGTCGACACGCTGAGGGGTTCCTTACCTACGCCTCCGTAGGTTACGGTAGCGTAGGTAAGCAGTCCCCCACCCGAGGGAAAACCTGATGACTCCACCCGCCGTAGCCGCACCGGAGGCGCCCACCCGCGCCCAGCAGGCCGACGACTTCGACGTCGACACCGGAACGCTCGGGGGTGAGCAGAAGCGCCCGTGGGAGCAGGTCGCGCTGGCGTTGTTCATCGGCATCCCGTTCCTCGCCGTGCTCGCGGCCGTACCGATCGCCTGGGGCGGATTCCTCGGCTGGCGCGATGTCGTACTCGCGATGGTCTTCTACACGATCGCCGGACACGGCATCTCGATCGGGTTCCACCGGCTGTTCACGCACAAGTCCTTCAGGCCGAACCGGCCGATGAAGTACGCGCTCGCGATCGCCGGCTCACTGGCGATCGAGGGCCCGGTGATCCGGTGGGTGGCCGATCACCGTAAGCATCACAAGTTCTCCGACCGTGACGGCGACCCGCACAGCCCGTGGAAATACGGCACCAGCCTCAGCGCGCTGACCAAGGGGTTTCTGCACGCGCACGTCGGCTGGCTGTTCGATACCGAGCAGACCCCGCAGCGCCAGTACGCGCCGGATCTGCTGAAGGACAAGGACATCGTCAAGGTGTCCCGGATGTTCCCGCTCCTGGTTGTCGTCAGCCTGCTCCTCCCGGCGATCATCGGCGGACTCTGGTCCTGGTCGATCGAGGGCGCGCTGACCGCGTTCTTCTGGGCCAGCCTGGTGCGGATCGCGCTGCTGCACCACGTCACCTGGTCGATCAACTCGATCTGCCACACCATCGGCGACCGGCCGTTCAAGAGCCGCGACAAGTCCGGCAACGTGTGGTGGCTGGCGATCCTGAGCCAAGGTGAGTCGTGGCACAACCTGCACCACTCGGACCCGACCTGCGCGCGGCACGGCGTACTCAAGGGACAGCTCGACACGTCCGCCCGCTGCATCTGGTTCTTCGAGAGGCTGCACTGGGTCAGCGACGTCCGTTGGCCGGTCAGGGAGCGCCTGGAGGCCCGCCGGGCCGACGCCGCCACCCGCACATTGAAAGCGGCCTGAGCGTAAAACATCCGCTCGCAACACCGAAGTACGGCATGATGCTGACGTGATCTCGACGTGACGGAACCCAAACCGCGGCGGTCCGGCCGAGTGCGGATGACCAGTGCCGAGCGTCGCGAGCAACTCATCACCATCGCCCGTGGCCTGTTCGCCCAGAAGGGGTACGAGGCGACCTCGGTCGAGGAGATCGCGCACCGCGCCGAGGTCTCCAAGCCGGTCGTCTACGAACACTTCGGCGGCAAGGAAGGCCTGTACGCCGTTGTCGTGGACCGCGAGGTCCGTGCCCTGCTCGACGGTGTCACCGGGGCGCTGACGGCCGGCCGGGCGCACGAGTTGGTCGAGCAGGCGGCGCTCGCGCTGCTGGACTACATCGAGAACAACTCCGACGGCTTCCGGATCCTGGTCCGCGACTCGCCGGTCGGGTCGTCGACGGGCTCGTTCATCTCGATCCTGAGCGATGTCGGAACCCGGGTCGAGCACATCCTGGCCGAGGAGTTCAAGCGCCGCAGCCTGGACCCGAAGAACGCGCCGATGTACGCCCAGATGCTGGTCGGCATGGTCGCGCTCACCGGCCAGTGGTGGCTGGACGCACGCAAGCCGAAGAAGCAGGACGTCGCCGCCCACCTGGTCAACCTCGCCTGGAACGGCCTGTCCGGCCTCGAGGCCAAGCCGACGCTGTCCACCAGACCGCACAAGTAACAACCTCTGGTCGTACGCCGACATCCGACCGTGGAATGACCTCTGACCTGGGCGATCCCCGTACTCTGGCCCGCATGACGGGGATCCTGACCGCGCGGCCCGTGCCTGCCCGCAGCAAGGCGTTCGACCTGCTGCTCGCGGGCGGGCTGACCATGATCTTCGGCTTCCTGTCGGTGGCCCAGAACAGGTTCGGCGGCATCCTCGCGTTCGGCATGCTGATCCCGCTGATCTGGCGCCGCACCCACCCCGAACTGGTCTTCTTCGGCGTCTCGGCGCTGGCCGTTCTGCAGTGGCTGGCCGGCGTCGACCTGATGGCCGGCAACGTCGGCCTGCTGGTCGCCCTCTACGCCATCTCCGTGTACGGCGCGGTGCCGCTCAGCCGGATCGCCCTCGGCATCGGCGGCCTGGGCGTCCTGATGGCGACCGCGCGCTACTACAACGGCGGCGACTGGAAACAGCAGATCACGATGATGGCCGCCCTCGGCGCCCTCGTCTTCGGGGTCTGGGCCCTCGGTGAGCGCCGCCGTACCCGTGGCCTGTACGTCGCTCAGCTCGAGGAACGCGCGGACCAATTGGAACGTGACCGCGACCGTGAGGCCAAGCTGGCCGTGGGCAACGAACGGACCCGGATCGCCCGCGAGATCCACGACGTGGTCGCGCATGGCCTGTCGATCATGATCGTCCAGGCCGACGGCGGCTTGTACGCCGCGGACCAGTCACCGGAGCAGGCGAAGAAGGCCCTGGCCACCATCGGCGACACCGGCCGCGCGAGCCTGACCGAGATGCGCAAGATGCTCGGCCTGCTCAAACAGGACGAGCAACCCGAGCTCGACCCGAACCAGCCGCGCCCGCAACCCGGTGTCTCGAGCCTGCCGGAGCTGATCGACAACGTCCGCGACGCCGGGCTGACCGTCGACTACGAGGTGACCGGCGAGCCCCGGGATCTGCCCGCGCTGCTCGGACTGACGGCGTACCGGATCGTGCAGGAGGGTCTGACCAACACACTGAAACACGCCGGGCCGGGAGCGCGCACCTGCGTGAACCTGGACTTCGGCCGCGAGATGCTGACCGTGGTGGTCACCGATGACGGCCGGGGTGGTGGGGTCGCACCGAGCTCGGACCCGGGTCACGGACTGGTCGGGATGCGGCAACGCGCCTCGATCTCCGGCGGTACGGTGAGCGCCGGACCCAAGGCGGGCGGCGGTTACGAGGTGATCGCCAAGCTCCCGTACAACCTTCCGTCTGGAGGACAGCAGTGAGAGAGACCGACGTGATCAGGGTCTTCCTGGTGGACGACCAGGAGCTGGTCAGGGCCGGATTCACGATGCTGGTGGACTCCCAGGCCGACATGCGGGTGGTCGGCCAGGCCGGCGACGGTGGCGAGGCGATCGAGAAGATCCAGGTGACCGCCTGCGACGTCGTCCTGATGGACGTCCGGATGCCCCGCCTGGACGGCGTGGAGGCCACCCGGCGGCTGCAGTCGTTGCCGCAGGCACCGAAGGTGATCGTGCTCACCACCTTCGACCTGGACGAGTACGCGTTCGCCGCGATCAAGGCCGGCGCGGCCGGCTTCCTGCTCAAGAACACCCCGCCGGCCGACCTGCTGTCCGCGATCCGGCAGGTGTACTCCGGTGACGCGGTGGTCTCCCCGAGTACGACGAAGCGCCTGCTGGAGCACTTCGCCGGCGCACTGCCCGACGCCGAGACCGAGCGCCCCGACCTGGCCGATCTGACCGCCCGGGAACGCGAGGTCCTGGTCGAGGTGGCCCGCGGTCTGTCGAACACCGAGATCGCCAGGCTGTTCACGTTGTCCGAGGCAACGGTCAAGACCCACATCGGCCGGATCCTGGCCAAGACCGGCCTGCGCGACCGGGTCGCGCTCGTCGTCCTGGGGTACGAGACCGGGCTCGTCAGGCCGACCAAGTAATACCCAGGTAGGACCCGCAGTCCCCACTCTGGTCCGACGAAACCAGGCGCGCGGATCACTAACTTCTTGGACAACATCACGTTGAACCAAGGAGTGACATGAGCTTGCAGACCGGTGAGCTTGCGGCAGGGCGGCTGCCGCAGGACGGTACGCCGCGAACCGCGATCCGGGCGCACGACCTGCGCAAGGTGTACGGACAGGGCGACACCGCGGTCGCCGCGCTCGACGGGGTGTCGGTCGACTTCGGGGTCGGCCAGTTCACCGCGATCATGGGACCGTCCGGTTCGGGCAAGTCGACGCTGATGCACTGCCTGGCCGGACTGGACACCCCGACCGGCGGTCAGGTGCTGCTCGGCGAGACCCTGCTGACCCGGCTGCCGGACGCCGAGCTGACCAAGATCCGGCGGGACCGGGTCGGGTTCGTGTTCCAGGCGTTCAACCTGCTACCGATGCTGTCCGCGAAGGACAACATCCTGCTCCCGCTCGAGCTCGGCAACCGCAAACCCGACCAGCAGTGGCTGAGCACGCTGATCGACGTACTCGGGTTGCAGGACCGCCTCACGCACCGCCCGTCGGAGCTGTCCGGCGGTCAGCAGCAGCGGGTCGCCGTCGCGCGTGCGCTGGTCGGCCGCCCCGAGGTCGTGTTCGCCGACGAGCCGACCGGCAACCTGGACTCGCGGTCCGGGGCCGAGGTGCTCGGGTTCCTGCGCCGGTCGGTCCGGGAGTTCGGCCAGACGGTGGTCATGGTGACCCACGATCCGCTCGCGGCGTCGTACGCCGACCGCGTCGTGATGCTCGCCGACGGCAAGCTGGCCGGCGAACTGCGCGAGCCGACCCCGGAGACCGTGCTCGACGCGCTGCGGCGGCTGGGGGCCTGAGGTGCGACGCTCCATCCTCTCCTCGCTGCGCGCCCACCTGGGCCGCCTGGTCGCCGCCTGCCTGGCGATCGTCCTCGGTGTCGGTTTCGGCACCCTGGCGATGACCGCGCACGCGTCCGCGTCGCACGGCATCGACGAGACGATCGGCGCCCGGTACCGCGGCGTCGACGCGCTCGCGTACCCCGAGAACGGCGAGATCACGCCGTCCGACATCGCCAACGTCAGCAAGCTTCCGCAGACCGCGTCCGCGGTGACGATGACCACGGCGTTCCTGGAGGTGTCGTTCCCAGGCCTGGTCCGTCCGACCAGCCTGCAGATCGACTCGCTCTACGACACCACCCACATCGCCGGACCGGGTACGTCGTCCGGACGGTTGCCCACCGCAACGAACGAGATCGCCATCCCGGCCAAGCTCGCCGCCAAGCACAAGCTCTCGGTCGGTCAGACGCTGCGGATCAGCTCGTACAACAACAAGTCGTGGGACGTCATCATCACCGGCCTGCTGGACGACGCGAAATCCGTCGGTACGGCGTCCGCCGTGGCCACCCCGGCCGCGGTCAAGATCTTCGAACCGGACGCGTTCGTCCGGGCGCTCGCGGTCGCGGCCAAGCCCGGCGTCGACCAGCAGGCGATGGCGGCCGCCGTCCAGAGTGCCGTCTCGAGAGACCTGAAGGTCTACACCGGTGACGCCTGGATCCAGCACGAGGTGGAGGGCTACACGAACGGCATCGACGTCCTCGGCGGGGTGTTCGGCATGTTCGCCGTGATCGCGCTGTTCGTCGCCTGCCTGGTGATCGGCAACACCTTCACGATCGTGATCGCCCAGCGCACCCGCGAGATGGCGTTGCTGCGCTGCGTCGGCGCGTCCCGCCGCCAGGTGTTCTCCTCGGTACTCGCGGAGGCGACGGTGGTCGGAGTGGTCGCGTCCGCGATCGGGGTCGTCTTCGGCGTCGCGCTGTCCGCGCTGGGGCTGGCGCTGTCCCGCGAGTTCGACTGGGGTATCCCGCCGGTCGCCCTGCACCTCGACCTGTTGTCGGTGTTCGTGCCGCTCCTGCTCGGGACGGTGGCCACGATCATGGCGGCCGTCGTACCGGCTCGCCGGGCGACCAAGGTCGCGCCGCTGGCCGCCCTTCGTCCCGAAGCCGCTCCGGCTGCCGCTTCGAAGGCCGGCGTACTGCGGTTGATCCTCGGCTTCCTGTTGCTCGCCGGCGGTGGGCTGCTGGTGGCGGCCGGGGCCTCGGGCCACCAGGTACTGGTCGGTGTCGCCGGTGGTGCGGTGTCGTTCCTCGGCATCCTGGCGATCGGGTCGCTGCTCGTGCCCGCACTCATCCGCTTGATCGGCGCGCTGCCGGCTCGCGGTGGCGGCGTACCGGCCCGGATCGCGGTCGCCAACGCGATCCGCAACCCGAAGCGTACGGCGGCCACCACGTCGGCCCTGTTGATCGGCGTGACGCTGATCAGCCTGACCTGCGTCGGGATCGCGTCGGTGCGCAAGACGTTCGACGTGTCGATGGACGGGCAGTATCCGGTCGACCTGATGGTCAACGCGTACAACGAGAAGATGCCGTCCGGTGCCGAGCAGCAACTGCGGGACATCAAAGGCATCACGCAGGTCGTCCCGGTTCGCCAGGTGACCGTGAAAACCAACGGCCAGGAGCTGCCGGTGACCGGCATCGACCAGGCCGCGGCGGGTTCCGTCATTCACAACCCAGCGATCGCGGCCCAGCTCAAGCCCGGTACGGCGTTGCTCGACTACCAGACCCTCCGCATGCTGAACCTGGAGGAGGGCGCTCCGGTGACCATCGTGTCCGGCGCCCACAAGCTGTCCGTGAAGGCTCGGCTGGCGACCGGACTCGACCCGATCACCGTCACCTCCACCGATCTCGCGAAGCTCTCGCCGAGCGCCGCGGTGACCGGCTTCTGGCTGGCGTCGGACCCGAAGGCAGACGGCTCGCAGGTGATCGACTCCGTGCAACAGTCGATCCCCTCGATCAAGGAGCTGGGGGTCACCGGTGGGCTGGCCGAGCGGACCAGCTACACGAAGATCTTCGATGTCCTGCTGATCGTCGGTGTCGGCCTGCTCGGGGTCTCCGTGCTGATCGCGCTGGTCGGTGTCGGCAACACGCTCAGCTTGTCGGTCCTGGAGCGGACCCGGGAGAACGCGCTGCTGCGCGCCATGGGGCTGACCCGGCGTCAGCTGCGCGGCATGCTCGCGGTCGAATCGTTGCTGATGGCACTGGTCGCGGCCGGTCTCGGGATCGCGCTCGGCCTGATCTATGGCTGGACCGGGACGAGCGCGCTGATGGGCGGCCAGACGGTCGACGGCGGCGTCGAGTACGCCGTACCCGTCACCCTGCTCGTCGTGATCGCGGCCGTCGCGGCCGTCGCAGGCCTGCTCGCCTCGGTGCTGCCCGCGCGGCGAGCCGCCAAGGTCGCCCCCGCCGGCGCCCTGGCGACCGAGTAAGCCGGCGGCTCGCCCGGCTCGAGGGGCTTGGCGACCCGCTCAGAGGATTTCCACTCGGTTGCCGTGGCCGTCGGCGGTGTGAAACCGCCGGCGGCCCGGGATTGTCTCGTTGTCCCACGTCACCGGGAAGCCAAGCCCTTCGAGCTTGGCCGCCAGCCCGTCCAGGTCGTCCACGGCCAGCGCGGGGTGAGCCTTCTTCGCCGGCTGGAAGTCCGCCTCGACGCCGATGTGAATCTCGGCGCCGTCTTGCTTGAACCAGCACCCACCACGCGCCTTCAGCAGCTCCGGCTTCTCCACCTCGGTCATCCCGAGCGCATCCCGGTAGAACGCCCGCGCCACGTCCTCCCCGCCCGGCGGGCACGACACCTGCACATGATCGAGTCGCATCGTCACCCCTCCTTGTGCGCGACCGCGAAGATCCGGCGGAACGGCAGCAGCGTCCCGTAGTCCCGTTGCGGGTACGCCTCGGCCAGCCGAGCGCCGTACTCCGCCTCGAACCGAACCCGCAGGTCGTCCGGCAACGTCTGCAGCACCGGCCGCGCCCCGGTCCCCTTCACCCATTCCAGTACGGCGTTGTCGCCGGACAGCAGGTGGAAGTACGTCGTCTCCCACGCGTCGACCACGCACCCCTCGGCGCTGAGCGCATCGACGTACTCGGCCGGACCCGGGACATCGGGGCGCAGGGACGAGTCCTTCGCATACTCCGCATAGGGCTCGGTGTTGGCGAGCTCGCGCAGGATCGCGTGCGACGGGGCGTTGCCGTTGCCGGGGATCTGGATCGCCAGCCAGCCGCCCGGACGCAGCGCGCGGACGAAGCCGGGCAGCAGATCCAGTTGCTCGGGGACCCACTGCAGGGTCGCGTTGGTGACGATCACATCCACCGAGCCGGGCTCCACGGCCCATTCCCGAACGTCGCCGAGCTCGAAGCTCAGCCGTTCGTCCGCGAACTGCTGCGCCGCCTCGAGCATCTGCGGCGAGTTGTCGACGCCGACGATGGTTGCCTCCGGCCACACTTCCCGCAGTGTCACGGTCAGGCCGCCGGGACCACAGCCGAGGTCGACGACCGTACGGACGTCCGCGGCCCGGACCCGGCCGACCAGATCGGCGTACGGGCGGCCGCGCTCGTCGGCGTACGTACCGTACTGCTCCGGACTCCACACTGGTGACGTGCGCATGGTGAGCACCTCTCTGACGCATTTATCTTGACATCGAGATACTCTAGTCCCCCGACTTGTCTTGATGTCAAGAGTCTTGATGACGTAGTCTCGAACCATGGAAGACGAGGTCGACCGGCTGCTCGAGGCCTGGCGCCGGGAGCGCCCGGACCTCGACGTGGCACCGATGGAGGTGCTGTCGCGGGTCAGCCGGCTCGCGCGGCACCTGGATCGCGCCCGCAGCCAGGCGTTCGAGACGCACGGACTGGAGTCCTGGGAGTTCGACGTACTCGCGGCGCTGCGGCGGGCCGGCGCGCCGTACCAACTCTCCCCCGGCAAACTGCTGAAGGAAACCCTCGTCACCTCCGGCACGATGACGAACCGGGTCGACCGGCTGACCGCGCGCGGTCTGGTCGAGCGCCTGCCGGATCCGGCCGACCGCCGCGGCGTGCTCGTGCAACTGACCACCGCCGGCCGCGATGCTGTCGACGCCGCGATGGCCGATCTGCTCGCCCATGAGCGCAAACTGCTGGGCACGATCAGCGAGCGCGACCAGGCGAAGATCGCCCGGGTGCTGCGCGAACTGGTCCGCCCGTTCGACCTGGAAAAACACTGATCATTCGGCCCAGCGAATCAGGCAAACGATCGCTGGAATTGTGCCGCAATAATCCGAAAAGACCGCCCGTCACTTCCGGCCTGTTTCGATCGTTGCTAGTTGCAACGAGATCGAGAGGCTGCTGTAGCTCACGACTGTCGACACTGAGTGAAGGGCCCTACTAGGGTCCTCACTGTCGGTGGTTGACCGGCTACCAAACGTCCAAGAGATGGTGACTTCGGCGGCGAGAGGTGGTCCGCCGAAAGTGGCCGCGCGGTGTCCGGGGCTCGGGGCCCGAACAACGCCGGCCGGCACGGGGCCCGCTCACCCGGAGTAGGGGGGGGGGGGGGGGGGGGGGGGGGGGGGGGGGGGGGGGGGGGGGGAGAGGGGGGGGGGGGGGGGGGGGGGTGGGGGGTGTTTACGTGTGCTGTTCCT
>NZ_JBVHFT010000015.1:109601-268452 GCF_055562215.1 Kribbella sp. NPDC020701
TGGTGGGTGGGTTGGTTTTGGTTTGTGAAGAGCCAACAAAGCTGGTTGGCATGTACCCCCCATAAGGGGTGCTGGGTCGCCAACGAAAAAAACCCCCCCCCCCCCCCCCCCCCCCCCCCGACTCAGTTGTTTGTTTCTGGGGACGCTGCGAATCACTCGGCGCGTTCGGCGGCTTCGAACCAGGCGGTTTCGAGTTCGCCGCGTTCGTCGGCGAGCTTGCGCAGTTCGGCGTCCAGCTCGGCCAGCCGCTCGTAGTCGCTGGCGCTGAGGGCCAGCTGGTCGTGCAGCTTCGCCTCCGCCTCGGTGAGCCGGGAGAGCTGGCGTTCGATCCGGTTGAGTTCTTTCTTCGCAGCCCGGGCCGCTGCCGCGTCAACCACCGGACGATCATCAACCGTGGAATTCTCGGCCGGCGCCAAATCATTGGACACGGCCGGTTGGGGTGTCAACGCATTCGACGCCGTACGCCGCGGAATTCCGGTGACGAGTTCCTCGAGATACTGATCGACACCCCGCGGCAGATGCCGGACCCGCCCGTCGCCCATGATCGTATACACCATGTCACTGACCCGTTCGAGGAAGTAACGGTCGTGCGTAACGGTGACGACAACGCCGGGCCAGCTGTCCAGGAAATCCTCCAGGACGGTCAGCGTTTCGACGTCGAGATCGTTGGTGGGCTCGTCGAGGATCAAGACGTTCGGCTCGTCCAGCAGGATCCGCAGCAACTGCAGGCGGCGCCGTTCGCCACCGGACAGATCCGAGATCCGAGTGGTCAGCTTGTCGCCGGTGAACCCGAACCGCTCGAGCAGTTGCGATGACGTGAGCTCGCCGCCCCGCCCGGCGAGGGCCGCCGTACGACGAATCGCGGTGATGTGCTCCAGGACCGTCGCCGAGGTGTCGATCTCCTCGAGGGTCTGCGACAGGTTGGCGATCCGGACGGTCTTGCCCTGCTTGACCACGCCGCGGTCAGGTGCGAGCTGGCCGGTCATGACCTTCAGGAACGTGGTCTTGCCGGCACCGTTCGGACCGAGCAGCCCGATCCGGTCCGCCGGACCGAGCCGGAACGTGACATGGTCGAACATCACCCGGTCGCCGAAGCTGAGGCTCATGTCCTCGACATCGAACACGTCCTTGCCGAGGCGGGCGGTCGCCAGCTGGGACAGGGCGAGCTTGTCGCGCGGCGCCGGCTCGTCCTCGATCAGCGCGTTGGCGGCCTCGATCCGGAACTTCGGCTTGGTGCTGCGGGCCGGTGCGCCGCGACGCAGCCAGGCGAGCTCCTTCTTCAGGAGGTTCTGCCGCTTGGTCTCGGTGACCTGCGCACTCCGGGCCCGCTCCGCCTTCGCGAGGACATAGGCCGCGTAACCACCGTCGTACGACGTGACCCGGCCGTCCTGCACCTCCCACGTCTCGTTGCACACCGCGTCCAGGAACCAGCGGTCGTGGGTCACGACGATGAGCGCACCGGCCCGGTCGACCACGTGGTCGGCGAGCCAGTTGACCGCTTCGATGTCGAGGTGGTTGGTGGGCTCGTCGAGGATCAGCAGGTCGACCTCGGTCAGCAGCAGCCTGGCCAGGGATGCGCGCCGGCGCTCACCACCGCTCAGGGTGCCGACCAGCGCTTGGTGATCCACTCCGCCCAGCAAGTGCTCCATCACCGACCGCGCGCGCGGGTCCGCGGCCCACGTGTACGTCTCGACATCTCCGAGGACCGCGTGCAGCACGGTCTGCTCCGGATCGAGATCGTCGCTCTGCCCGAGGTACCCGAGCCGCAGGTCCCGGTTGTGGGTGATTCGACCGCTGTCCGCCTCCTCCCGCCGGGCGAGGAGCCGGAGAAGCGTCGACTTGCCGTCGCCGTTTCGCCCGACCACGCCGACGCGCTCACCCCGGCCGATGCCGAGGCTGACTGAGTCGAGGAGTGTCCGAGTACCGAAGCCTTTGGAAACGGCTTCCAGATTGACCAAGTTAGGTGCCGCCATAACGCGCCCCAGGGTAGCCGACCGGAGCACGCATGCCAGGATCGTCCACGTGCTGACTCCTGCCTGGCTCGACGGGCTCGCCCTGGGTGCGGCCATCTCGGCCGATTCCGTGGAAGGTGGCTACGCCAGCAAGACCTACCGCGTCCGTACGTCGCTCGGCCGGTCGGTGATCGTGAAGACGCAGACCGACCTGCCACCCGACCTCTACGCCCGGGAGGCCGACGGCCTGGACGCACTGCGGTCGCCCGGCGCATTCGCCGTACCCGAAGTGCTCCGCGTCACGCCGACCTTCATCGTCCTCGCCGACTTCGGTACGTCGTCCCCGTCGCCCGCCTACTGGGAAGACGCCGGCCGCGCACTGGCCCGCCAGCACCAGGAGACCGCTGACAAATTCGGCTACCACCACGACAACTACCTCGGCGTGCTCCCCCAGCGGAACCCGTGGAGCACCGACGGCCACGCCTTCTTCGCCGAGCACCGCCTGCTCCGCTATCTCGAGGTTCCCAACTGCTACAACGCCTTGTCGGTTGACGATCGCCACCGCCTCGAACGAGTAGCCAACCGCCTCCCTGACCTCGTCCCCAGCCAGCCGCCATCCCTCCTGCACGGCGACCTTTGGCACGGCAATCTCCTCCCTACTCCCGAGGGTCACCCCGCGTTGATCGATCCGGCCGTCTACTACGGCTGGGCCGAAGCCGAGCTCTCGATGCTGCACGGCTGCGGCAACATCCCGGACACCTTGTACGACGCCTACCAGGAGGTCCGCCCCTTGGCCCCGGGCTGGCGGGACCGACTGCCGCTCCTCCACCTCCGCGAACACCTCTGCGTCACTGCCCACTTCACCGACTCCGCCACCGCGGTGGAGAAGATCCACGCCACCCTCGCGCACTTCGCCTGACGGGTTCACGCCTGGTTGAGGTGGAGCAGGTACTGCTTCTGGTTGAGCGGATTGCCGTCGGTTCGGGTGCGGGTGGGCGGGGTCCCGGGGACGGGCTGGTAGGTGGTTTCCGTGGGCGTCAGGATGCCTTCGCCGTGGGTCTGCCCGGGGAGGTGGGTCTCGAACGGGTGGATCGTGGCAGCCGGGATGGCGCCTTCCAAGCGGGCGTGTGTGGAGTGGATCGTGGTCTGCTCCACCACAGCCCGGGATTCGGCCAGCAAGGACAGGACGCGGGCGACGGAGTCGGGCGGGATGTCGAGTTCGAAGTGGTTGACGGGCTCAAGCACTGTGGTGCCGGCGGCCTCGATGGCCTGCATCAGGACGAGCGGGACGAGACGGCGGAAGTCCGACGCGACCGTGACCGGGCTGCTGTAGGCGGTGTGGGTGAGGTCGATCCGGCAGTTCGGGATCTCCCAGCCGTACAGGCCCTGGTGCAGGGTCTGGCGGACCGTCTCCTCGATCGCGGTATGGAAAGCGCGAGGCAGGCCGCCCAGCTCGACCTCCAGGTTGTACGCAATGCCCTCTGCCAGCGGTGACACACGGAAACCGACGCCCGCCGCCCAGAGGTTGTCGGGGGCACCGATCTCCCGGTACGCCGCTCCGGCCCCGTCCAGCCGTTCGATATGGATCGGCGTGGTCTCACTGAAGGCGACTTGCAGTCCGTACTCCGTTTCGAGCAGAGACGCGATCACCTCCTTCTGCACCTCGCCGTACAGGCTGACGGTGATGTCGTCGGCCTTCCGGACCCGGATCAGCGGATCCTGCTCGGCGAGCTGGGTCAGCGCCTGGAACAGCTTGACGCGATCACGAGCACTCACGACGGTCTCGAGTGTCGGCGGCGAGAACAGCCGGCCGACACCCCGCGCGGGGACGCCGAGCTGATCGCCGATCCGGATGTCCTTCAGCCCTCGCAACGCCACGATCTGGCCCGCCTCGGCGCGCTCGACCGTCCGCCGCGCCCCGCGCTCGAACAACTCCACCGCGGTCGGTCGTGCCTGGTACGACGGACCTTCCGCCGGGTGCACGTCGACGTACGCGCGGGCCGAGAGCGAGCCGGCGAAGATCCGGGCGGACGCGACCTTCTGCCCGGCCGACGCTCGCTCGACCTTGAACACCCTTGCCCGCAAAGCACTTGAAGGCGAGTCGGATGCCCGCGGCAACCACGACTGGATCCCCGCGATCAGCTCGTCGACTCCGTCCCCGGTCATCGCGGAGCCGAAGTACACCGGGTGGACCCGAGCGGCCGCCACCTGGCGCCGCAGCTCGGCGGCGTAGTCGTCCGCCGACAGGCTGTCATCCAGGTAGCCGGCCAGAATCTCGTCGTTGCGCTCGGCAAGCAATTCGCCGAGTGCCTTGTTCTGCAGGGGAAACGGCAGGAACCGCGCCGACCGCTGGCCGAGATCCTCGACCGACCCCATTGGTACGGCGGCGGGAGTCAGCAACCGCGCGATGTCCGCGAGCAGCTCGTCGTAGCGCGCACCGACCCGGTCGATCTTGTTCACGAACAGACAGGTCGGGATGCGCAGCCGGGTCAGCGTGCGCATCAGCAAGCGGGTCTGCACCTGGACGCCCTCGACCGCGGAGATCACCAGCACGGCGCCGTCCAGCACGGACAGCGCGCGCTCGACTTCGGCGATGAAGTCGGAGTGTCCCGGGGTGTCGATCAGGTTGACGGTCAGGTCACCCAGCTCGAACGACACCACGGCCGAGCGGATCGTGATGCCCCGCTTGCGCTCGAGGTCCATCGAGTCGGTCTGGGTGCTCCCGTCATCGACCCGGCCGACCCGGTCGATCACACCGGCCGCGTACAGCAGCCGCTCGGTCAGGCTGGTCTTACCGGCGTCGACATGCGCCACAATGCCCATCGTCAGAGAGTTCAAGAGTCCTCGCGAATACGTCGAAGCGATCAGTACCGATGAGGTCGATCACTCCGCGGCGCATCCCGGTCTCCTACCACTCGTTCGATGGACTACCTGCCCGGACCGTAACAGCAGCCCGCCCCAACCGCGACCGAATTACCCGGCGAATTCAAACGCTCGCATTCCCGATCGGCCGGAATCCCTTGCAGGTTGAGGAAATCAGGCCTTGATCGTCGGTACGTCGTACTGATGGATCAGGCCGTCCGTGGTCACCAGCGTCAGCCTCTCGACCAGCGCCTGCGCGATCAGCATCCGATCGAACGGATCCCGATGGATCATCGGCAACCGACCCGCCACGTCAGCATGTCTCAGACTGACAGGTAACTCACTAAGGCCGCCACGCTCGATCCACTCGACGAGGTTATCCGGCAGCTCCAGCTTCCCGGACACCTTCTTGATCGAAAGCTCCCAGACAGACACCGAGCTGACGTACACCTCGAGCTCGGTGTTGATCCGTTCCTTGACATCGTCTGACAGATCAGACGAGCCCCGCAGCCACCAAAGCAGCACATGGGTGTCCAGCAGCAGACGCGAAGCCCCCGGTACATCAGTCACGCGGCATGCCGAAGTCGTCCGCGATCTCTTCGTTGGTCTCAGGTGAGTCCCAGTCGTCGGCCCAGCTGATCTGCCCAGCCAGCGAGCCCCACCCCGTCCGCCGACGAGTAGTAGCTAGCGGAACGACCTTCGCAACCGGACGACCTGCGCGGCTGATGATGACTTCCTCACCATGCTCTACACGCTCGACGATCCGGGACAGCTGTGTCTTTGCCTCATGAATGTTGTACTGAGCAGCTGGTTCGCCCATCAGCCCTCCTTAGTCCACTGGACTAAGAGTACCTCATTACCGGGTGACGATGGCGGGGAGGATTCGGGCGCCGGGGACTGGCGCTTCGGCTTGGCGGACCATGCGGCAGAGGCCGGATTCGGCGAGTTCGACGGCCAGGTCGACGGCGCTGCGGCTGTCGGCGGCGAGGAACAGGCAGGTCGGGCCGGAGCCGGAGATCTGGGCGGCGAGGGCGCCCTGGTCGAGACCGAACTGGAGGGTCTCGGCCAGTTCGGGGCGCAGCGACAGCGCGGCCGCCTGGAGGTCGTTGCTGAGGGCAACCGCGAGGGCACCGGGCTGGCCGGAGAGCAGCGCGGACAGGAGCTCCGGGCGGACCTGCGGCTGCTCGACCCGGCGGATCGGTCGCAACCGGTCCAGTTCGCGATACACGGCCGGCGTGGACAGCCCACCGTCGGCGATCGCGAAGACCCAGTGGAAGGTCCCGCGCGACATCACCTCGGTGACCTGCTCGCCCCGCCCCTGACCGAGCGCGGTGTGACCGACCAGGCAGAACGGTACGTCGCTGCCCAGCTCGGCCGCATGGTGCCGCAACTCGGTCTGGGACAGCTGCAGCCCCCACAACCGGTTGCACGCCACCAAGGTCGCTGCCGCATCGGTCGAACCGCCCGCCATCCCACCCGCGACCGGGATCGTCTTCCGGATGGTCAGCTCGACGCCGTCGTCGACGTCGTACTCCGCCTGCAGCAGCCGCGCCGCCCGCACCGCGAGGTTCGTCTCCTCGGCCGGTACGTCGTTCGCGAAATCACCGACCATCTCGACCGAGATCGTGTTGTCGTCGTCACGGAGCACCGCGGTGACATCGTCGTACAGGGCAACGGCCTGGTAGACCGTGGCGACCGGGTGATACCCGTCCGGACGCGGCGGACCGACCGACAGACCGAGATTGATCTTGGCCGGCGACCGCACCGTGACCTCAGAGGAAGGTGGCACGGGCACAGGCTAGTGCCTCAGGAAGCTCTACCCGCACCAGCGAGCGCCGCGAAGTCGGTGATCGACAGCATCTCGCCGCGCAACTGCGGGTCGATGCCGGTGGCCCGGAACACCTCGTCGAGCCGCTGCCGATCCGGAATCCAGCGGGCCAGCGCGGACCGAACGGTCTTGCGCCGCTGCGAGAAGGCCGCCTCGATCACCGCGAACACCTCTTCGCGGGTCGCTGCGGTCTCAGGTGGTTCGCGCCGCTCGAACGCGACCAGTCCGGAGTCCACGTTCGGCGCCGGCCAGAACACATTCCGTCCGATCGGTCCGGCGCGGCGGACCTCGGCATACCAGGCGGCCTTCGCGGACGGTACGCCGTACGTCCGGGAACCGGGGCCTGCGGCGAGCCGGTCGGCCACCTCGGACTGCACCATCACCAGCCCGTGCCGCAGCGACGGCGAGATCCGCAGCAGGTGCAGCAGGACCGGTACGGCGACGTTGTAGGGCAGATTGGCGACACAGGCCGTCGGCGACCCGATCTCGTCGCCTCCGACCGTCATCGCGTCGGCCTCGACCACGGTCAGCATCCCCGCCTGGTTGGGCGCGTACGTCGCGATCGTCGAGGGCAGCGCCGTCGCGAGCACCGCGTCGATCTCGACCGCGGTGACCGGGTGTCCGTCGGCGAGCAACGCCAGCGTCAGCGAGCCGAGGCCGGGGCCGACCTCGAGGACCGTCTCACCGTCGTCCAGCTCGGCGGCACGGACGATCCGGCGGACCGTGTTGGGGTCGATGACGAAGTTCTGGCCGCGCTGCTTGGTCGGGCGGACCCCGAGCGCGGCGGCCAGTGAACGCACTTCCGCCGGACCGAGAAGTCTCGGTCCGGCGGAAGTGGATGAATCAGACGGGGTCACCCCGTCAGTCTGTCACTATGCGCGCTGGCCACAGACCGGCCAGGCGCCGTAGCCACCGCGGTCGGCCTTGACCTTCTCCGCGATCGCGATCTGCTGCGCCTTGGACGCGCCGTTCGCGTTGGTGGCGTACGCCGTACCGCCGTAGGCGGCCCAGGTGCCGTGGTCGAACTGCAGGCCGCCGTAGTACCCGTTACCGGAGTTGATCGACCAGTTGCCGCCCGACTCGCACTCGGCGATCCGGTCCCAGGCACTCGTGTCGCCGGTTGCCGGCGGGGTGCTGGTGTCCTGCGTCGGCGCCTCCGGCTTCGGCTTGGTGCCGACCAGGACCTGCTCGTCGACCGGCGCGGTGACCAGCTTCGAGGTCAGCACCTTGGTGGTCGCCAGCTTGCCGTCGAGGTAGGTGAGCACGTAGGTCACCGACTTCGCGCCGTCGGTGCCCTTGGTCGTCGTCTTCTTGGTGCCCACTTCCAGCGTGGCCGACTTGGTCTCGTCGGTGCCGTGAGCGATCGCCTCGCTCTTGGTGACCTTCTTGACGTCGACCTTCACGTACCCGATCCGGTTCACGCCCGGCTTGAGCACGGTGGCCGCCGTGGGGGTGATCCGGTCGTCGGCGTCCCAGACGATCTTCGCCTCGGTCAGGGCCGCACCGACGGTCGGGGCCATGGACTTGATCGTCGCGATCTTGCCCTGGCGCACGATCTGCACGGTCTTCGGCGTCTGCACGACGAGCTCCAGGCCCTGGCGGCCGAGCGGCGCGCTACGGCTGGTGGAGAAGACGGCGCTGGAGTCGTAGCGCAGACCCAGATCGGCGAGCGCCTCGTTCACGCTGTCGGCCGTGGTCCAGTAAGCCTTCTTGATGCCGTCGGCGTTGACGGTCAGCTGGCGGCCGTACTGCACCGCGATCTCCTGGCCGTCCTTCAGCTTCGTGTCCGGCGACGGGGCGACGACGTCGTGCTCGCCGACCTGAACTTTCTCGGCCTTCAGGGCGTCCGCCACGGTGGAGCCGAAGGTGTGCACCTTCTGCACCTGGCCGTCGACGGAGAGACTGACTGTCTTGCTCTTGGCTGCATAGGCCACGGAGCCGCCCGCGACGGCAAACGCAGCCGTCGCACCGACGGCCACGATGATGGACTTACGCACTAACGCTCCCAGGTAGGGCTACCCGGGCACGGGGTTCGGACAGCACTGGCGAAGGCCGCGAACGCTGAGCTGGCGGCTCAGAAACCACGGTCCACGCCGAGGGGCGTGCTGTCCGGGATCTTCCCCGATCCCGGCCAACATCACGAGACAGTAACGAGAATGTCCCGAAAGCGCCAATCCCCTCGTCGGCGAGTCGCAAAAAGGTGTAGTGGGCCAATTACGCCAGGTGATGACCCCACTGGCCCCGGTGCACGACTTCCGCCGTACTGCGCCTGCCTCGTTTGAGCGACGGCGACCGCTTGTCCGGAGCGCGGTAGCCGACCGACAACAGCCCGATCAGGTCGAAACCGGCGGGGACGCCGAACTCCTTCAGCAACCGCTCCACCTTGTCCGCCGGAGGCCCGAAAAAGCACGCACCCAGGCCTTCGTCGACCACCGTCTGGAGCATCAGCAGGGCCGCCATCCCGGTGTCGACGTACCAGTACGGCGCGGTCCAGCGGGACTCGTCGCGGTCGGTCCAGCCCTTGTCCGCGGCGGCGTACCGATCGAGGTAGGCGTCCTTGTGCGCGAAGGCCAGGATCAGCAGCGGCGCGCGGCGGAGTCCTGTGAGCCATCCCACGTACTTCTCGTCCGCGTTCTCGGCCGCGATCCGCCAGTACCGCTCCCGATCGTCACCCTCCAGCGTCAGGAACGCCCACCCCTGCGTGAACCCGCCCGACGGCGCCCGCAGCCCGTTCTCCAGGATCCGTTCCCGGATCTCCTCGGGCACCGGCCGGTCCGGGTCGTAGTTCCGCACCATCCGCCGCCGCCGGACTACTTCACTGAACTCCATGCCCACTGTCTACCAGCCGCGCCAGCAGGTAGGCCTCGGTGCCGGCCAGGCCCACGGAGCAGAACGCGGTGATCTGTTGCGGAGACGTCCGCCCGGGGGCGTCGCCGGCGAGGACGGCGCCCAGGCTGATCAGGCGGTCGTGTTGCGGGGTGCCGACGAGCACGAACGGTGGGTCGTACGCGCGGGTCTGTTCGATCGAGTCCGTCACCGCGACATCCGCCCGGGCGATCAGGCCCGGCCCGAACTCTGCCCGCCCGATCAGCTTCGGCCCGAGCGTGGTCACAAAGGCCCCCGCCGCGACCCAGTCGGCCTCGATCACGGGCACCGGGCTGTTCGTCGCGAGTACGACGAGATCTCGCCCCTCGACCGCCTCCCGGGCCGATCCGACGCCGATCGTAGGCAGTCCCAACTCCTCGGAAACCCTTGCAGCAAAGGCATCCCGGCGTACCGGATCTCGGCTGAAGACGGCGATGGACTCCAGCGCGCGGACCGTGGCGATCGCCCACAACTGGGTCCACGCCTGGGTGCCCGTACCGACCAGCCCGAGCGTCGTGGCGTCCGCGCGAGCCAATGCGTCGACCGCGACCGCGCCGATCGCACCGACCCGGCGCGGACCGAGCTCGTTTCCGACAGCAACACCGCGGACGGCGCCGGTGTGCCAGTCGTGGACGACGACCAGCTGACCGCCCGGATCGGTGGGGAAGGTGTCGTACGAGCGGTACCCGTACCACTCCCCGGTCAACGCGCCGGTGGTGAAGACGAGGTTCCCGTCACCCAGCTCCGCGTGCACCCGCGGCGGCGTGTGCAACCGTCCGGTGTGCGCGGCGAGGATCGCCTCCCGTGTCCACTGGACTGCGTCGGCGGCCGTCAACCGATCCCGGATGTCGGCATCGGTCAGGACCTTCACCAGGATCCGCCGAAGACCCGGTTCGCATTGTTGTTGAGGGCATCACACAGCTCGGCGACCGAGATGTTCAGTACGCCGGCCATCTTCCGGACCGTGTGCGGGATCAGGTACGACGCGTTCGGCTGACCGCGATGCGGGGACGGGGTCAGGTACGGCGCATCCGTCTCGACCAGCACCCGGTCGAGCGGGGTCACGGCCAGCGCGTCTCGCAAGGACAGGGCGTTCTTGAACGTCACCACCCCGGCGAAGCTGAGGAACGCACCCCGGTTGACGCACTCGCGGGCGAACTCGGTGTCACCGGAGAAGCAGTGCATGACGAGGCGGTCCGGCACTCCCTCGCGATCCAGGATCCGCAGGATGTCGTCGTGCGCGTCCCGGTCGTGGATCATCAGCGTCTTGTCCAGGCGCTTGGCCAGCTCGATGTGAGCGGCGAACGACTCGTGCTGCGCAGCCCGGCCGTCCTCGCCGGTACGGAAGTAGTCCAGCCCGGTCTCGCCGATCACCCGGACCTTGTCCGTGCTCTGCGCCAGCCGCTCGATCTCGGCCAGCGCGCTGTCCAGCTCACCCGCGGCCTTCAGCTTGGGCGCCTCGTTCGGGTGCAGCGCGACGCCGGCGATCAGGTTCGGGTACTGCTCGGCGGCCTCGACCGCCCACACCGCGCCGGGCAGGTCGCAGCCGACCTGGACGATCCGGGTGACGCCGACCGACGAGGCCAGCTTGATCGCGTCGGCCGGGCTCAGCCACGCGCCGTCCTCGCCGTCGGCGATGTCGAGATGGCAGTGCGCGTCGACCACGCTCATCGGCAGCGGGTCGGGCAGCGCCGGCCGCCGCCGGTCCCGGGACCTGCCGTCCTCCCCGATCGCAGCCCGCTCCCGGGTCGGCCGGTCGACCTCTACACCATCTCTCGCCATACGGTCAGGTTACTGACCGGGTGTTTCAGCGGCTTCCTTGACCTTGGCGACGAGCATCTCCCACATGCCCTGGGAGTGCTCGGCCTCTTCCTCGCTGCCGTTGTTGTCCTGCGTGAGCTTCAGGTGCGTCGCCGGACCGTCGCCGTCCAGGGTGTAGGTGAGCGTGTGGTAGTTCTCCGGTACGTCGGGCTGCCCGGTGAGCGGACTCCAGTGCGTCAGCTTCAACAGCCGTCCGGGGTCGACCTCGAGGATCTCGCCCTTGTCCTCGTACGGCTTCCCCTCCCACTCACCACTCCAGGTGATCGAACTCCCCTGCTTCCAGTCCGTCGACACCTCGGCCCCGAACCAGAGCTCCTTCAGCTTCTCCGGATCGGTCAGCACCTCCCACACCTGCACGGGCGATGCCTGGATATCGGTCTCTGCTGTCGCCAAATAACCAGTCATACCCCGACCGTACGACCGCAGCTTCTCATGGTCTTGTAGAAAAGCGTCACTCGAGCCGCGCCAGTTCCTCGTCGACTACCTCCGGGGCCAGCTTGGTGAAGATCGGTGTGGGCGGACGTACCGGCGTGCCTGGTACGACGGGCTCGGACGCCCAGCGTGGTTGGGTCGTGTAGTCGCCGGTGATGATCGGGTACGACGGACCGCCGTCGAGGTCGGCGGCTTCGACGATCTCCGGTTGGGGCAGCAACGTGCCGGTGCCGCCGAGGGCCTCGTGGACGCGCTGGGCCGAGTGCGGCAGGAACGGGGCGAGCAGCCGGTTGCTGTCGGCCACCACCTGGGCGGCGACGTGCAGGATCGTCGCCTTCCGCTCCGGGTCCGGCTCCTTCCACGGTGCCTGCTGGGAGAGGTACTGGTTCGCCTCGGCCGCGTTGTGCATCGCCGTACCGAGGCCGAGCTTCAGCCGCTGATGCCGGAGATGATCGCCGACGGCATCGAACGCCTTCCGGCTGGTGGCCAGCAACTCTTGGTCGGCCGTGGTCAGGTTCGCGGCGGCCGGGATCGCGCCGTAGCTCTTGGCGATCATCGACGCGGTCCGGTTGACCAGGTTGCCCCAGGTCCCGACCAGTTCGTCGTTGTTCCGGCGGACGAACTCCGGCCACGTGAACGCGGTGTCCTGGGTCTCCGGGCCGGCGACCGAGATGAAGTACCGCAGCGCGTCCGGGCCGTACCGCTCCAGCACGTCCCGGACGTAGATCACCACCGACCGGGACGACGAGAGCTTCCGGCCCGCCATGGTGAGGAACTCGCTGCTCACCACCTCGGTCGGCAGATTGAGTACGCCGTACTGCCCGGGCGACGCGTTGTAGGCGAGGAGCTCGGCCGGCCAGATCTGGGCGTGGAAGGTGATGTTGTCCTTGCCCATGAAGTAGTAGGACTGCGCGTCCGGGTCGGTCCACCACTTCCGCCACGCGTCCGGGTCACCGGTACGCCGGGCCCACTCGACGCTGGCCGACAGGTAGCCGATGACCGCGTCGAACCATACGTACAGCCGCTTGTTCGGATTGTCCTCCCACCCCGGCAGAGGGACCGGGATCCCCCAGTCGATGTCCCGCGTCATCGCCCGCGGCCGGACGTCGTCGAGCAGGTTGAGCGCGAACTTCAGCACGTTCGGCCGCCACCCGGTGCGGGTCTGCAGCCAGGCGCCCAGCTGATCGGCCAGCGCCGGGAGGTCCAGGAAGAACTGCTCCGACTCCACGAACACCGGCGTCTCGCCGTTGATCCGGCTGTGCGGGCTGATCAGGTCGATCGCGTCCAGCTGGTTACCGCAGTTGTCGCACTGGTCCCCGCGCGCCTCGCCGTACCCGCAGATCGGGCAGGTGCCCTCGATGTAGCGGTCGGGCAGCGTGCGGCCGGTGGACGGCGAGATCGCGCCCTCGGTGGTTCGGCTGACCAGATATCCGTTGCGATGAAGGGTTTTGAAGAGCTCCTGGGCGACGGCGTAGTGGTTGCGGGTCGTGGTCCGGGTGAACAGGTCGTAGCTCAGCCCCAGGCCCTGCAGGTCCTCCACGATCACCCGGTTGTACCGATCCGCCAACTCCCGCGGTGATACACCTTCCCGCTCCGCCTGCACCAGGATCGGCGTACCGTGCTCGTCCGTCCCCGACACCATCAGTACGTCGTGACCGGCCATCCGCAGGTACCGGCTGAACACATCGGACGGTACGCCGAAGCCGGACACGTGACCGATATGCCTGGGACCGTTCGCATACGGCCAGGCCACGGCAGCGAGGATGGAAGTCATGCGGCCGACTGTAGAAGGCTGACTGCCGTTGCGCAGCTGGATTGTGTATGAAGTCAGCAGATGGAGCGATGTCCCGGCCGCGGCGGTGCGAACTAGGTTGCGTGTCGGTTCCGCCCACCGACAGGAGCAGCCGATGAGCAGAAAGTCCATGATCAGCGCCTCTCTAGCAGTGTTGGGGGTGGTGGTGGGGAGTGCCGCGCTGCCTACCGCAACGGCCACGGCCGCGGCGCCGATTCCGGTGCAGGTGCTGAGCCTGACCGACTTGCACGGCTACCTGTCCGAGACCGAGAACCTGACGATCGCGGGCCCATCGGGGACGTTGCAGGTCGGCGGCGCGGCTTATCTGAAGGCACACCTGGACCAGCTACGCGCCGGGAAGCCGAACAGCTTCCTGATCGGAGCGGGCGACCAGTTCAGCGGCTGGCCGGACTACACGCAGGCCTTCGCGAACGAGCCGACGATCGAGGTGCTGAACGCGTTCGGCATGGACTTCGACGTGGCCGGCAACCACGAGTTCGACCGGGAGTTCCCCTTCCTGCGCCGGATGCAGACCGGCGCCTGCTACGGCAAGCCGGGCTTCGACAGCTGCTTCAAGGACTCGACCGGCCGGAACTTCCACGGCACCGACTACGCCTACCACGCGGCCAACATCGTCGACCCACGGACGAAGCGGCCGGTGCTGCCGCCGTACTGGATCGCCTGGGCGGGGTCGCAACGGATCGGCTTCATCGGGCTCGGGTTCCCGGGGACGCCAACCGAGACGCTGTCGATCGACGGGTCCGGGTTCGAGTTCCAGGGCGTCGTCGACGCGGCGAACCGGGCGGCGGCCGAGCTGAAGGCCCAGGGTGTGAACGCGATCGTGGTCAGCATGCATGAGGGCGGTCAGCAGGGCGGTCTGTACGACGAGTGCAAGAACCCGGCCGGACCGATCTTCGACGCCGCTCGAGCGATGTCACCCGATATCGACGTGATCCTCGGCGGCCACTGGCACACCGCGTTGAACTGCATGATCCCGGACCCGAACGGCGTACCGCGTCCGGTGCTGGAGGCAAGCAACCACGGCCGCGTACTCGGCGAGGTGAACCTGTCCCTCGATCCGAAGACGGGTGACGTGATCCGGCCCGCGACCACGGCGACCAACCACGCGGTCACGAAGGATCTGACGCCCGACCCGAAGATCCAGAAGATCGTCAAGTACTGGATGGACAAGTGGACAGCCCGGCAGGCGGAGCCGCTCGCGAAGCTCGACCGCGACCTCGACTTCGCGACGACCACCGAGAGCCGCACCGGCAACCTGGTCGCGGACCTCTACCGGTCGCAGGCGGCGGCCGACTTCGCGCTGGTCCCGGCCGACCTGGGCGTCGACGTGATCGCCGCCGGCCTGCAGGCAGGCACCGTGACGTACGGCGAGGCCTGGCCGGTCGTCGGGATCTCACCGATCACTACCCTGGCGATGAAGGGTTCGGCGATCGAGGCGGCGCTCGAGCAGCAATGGATCCCACCGGCGTACGGCTGTCAACGGCTGTCCTCGCTCGCAACCTCGGCCAACGTCCACTACAGCTACGACCTCGGCAAGGCTGTGGGCGATCGCGTCGATCCTGCGCAGGTGCTGATCAACGGCAGGCCGCTGCAGCTCGACCAGACGTACAACGTCGCTACTAGTGCGGCGATGCCGTTGCACGGAGCGCAGTACGGCTATCCGGCCTTCCAGGACTACAGCAAGCTCACCCGGGCGCCGAAGATGGGCCAAGAGGTGTTCCTGAACTACCTGCGGACGCATCCGTCGCTCAAGGCTCCCGCGCTCGGCCGGGTGACCGCGATCCCGGGTACGCCGCCGCCCGTCGACGGGCCGTTCGGTCCGCTGAATCTCCTGCCACAGAAGGAGATGACGGCCACCGCCACCAGCCAGGGCTCATCCGCGTACACCGCTACGGCAGCCATCGACGGGAACTGCTCGACCATGTGGCACTCGAACTGGAGCCCGCACGCACCGCTGCCGCAGTACATCACGCTCGATCTCAAGACGCCGCGAGCGATCGAGGCACTCGTCTACACCCCACGCCAGGACGCCGCGGTCCCGAACGGCCGGATCTCGTCGTACGACGTCCAGGTCAGCAGCGACGGTGTCACCTTCACCTCGGCCGCCACAGGCACCTGGGACGGGACCGTCGACGCCAAGATCGCACGCCTCCCAGCGGGTACGACGGCACGCTACGTGCGACTCGTCGGTCTGGCCGGCGGCGCGGACTACGCGGCGGCGACCGAGCTCAATATAGCTCTAGCTCCGGGTTCCTGACCGCGCTGCGATGGCTGCTCGGGGACATCCCGAACCGGCGGCCGAACTGCCGGCTGAAGTAGTGCGGCGACTCGAACCCGACCGCGCGGGCGATCTGCGCGACCGACATATCCGTCGCCCCGAGCAGCTCGGTCGCCCGCTGCAGCCGCAGCGCCACGACCACGTTCATGATCGAGTCGCCCACCTGCTCCTTGAACAGGTGGGCGAGCCGGGACACCGAGATCTGCGCCAGCCCGGCGAGTGACGACAAGGTGTGCGGCCGCGCGGGATCGGCGGTGATCGCGTCGAGGACCAGCTGAACCCGGGCGTCGAGGTGCTGCGTGTTCCGCCGGAGGCTGGCGAGGGCGGTCAGCAGCACCTCCTCGATCCCGTTCATGGTCAGCTCGACCGCAACGCTCTTCTCCAGCAGGTGGAGCTCGGTGTCACCGGTCGGCGAGAGCCCGGCCCGTTGCGCGTCGCGGTGCAACCGGCCGAACGCCGACACCACCCGGTCCGTCTCCGACGATCTCGCCAGTCGTACGTACGACAGGCCGGGCATTGCCTGCGGCAACGACAACCACGCGTGCCACTCGCGTCGCGGCTGGAAGTGCGCCCACCAGGACTCCCAGTACGTCCCGACGGTGCCGTAGTCGTGCTCGGTGCCAGGGCTGACCAGGACGAGATCGCCATGGCCGAGGGTCAGCTTGTCCCCGCCGATCTGGAACTGACCGGTGCCGGCGGCGGTGTAGAGCAGGTACCAGCTGCCCACGCCAGCCGGGCGGACGACCCGATAGTCGCCGCCGCTGTGGAAGTGCCCGGTGACCAGCTTGCTCGGCGGCGGGATCTCGCTGTAGAGCTCGATCAGGATCTGGGTAGCAAGATCGTGCTCAGAGTCAGCAGGCTCCGTCATGGTCTCCCCTTCGCAGACGGCCCAAGATTACCTCCACAGCAGCAAGATTCTGCACACTCAGCGAATCGAGGGTCCCGTGGGCTTCAGCACCGTCACCGAGCTCGGGTACGACGACAGCACCCTGGTCTTCGAGCACGGTTGGCAGTCGTGGAGCCCGAGTGGCTGGTACCGGCTGGGTGCGAGTCCGCCCCGGCCGACCGCCCCGAACCACCACGTGATGGCCTACCGCCCGGGCATGACGGCCGGCCGGTTCCAGGGCGAGGGACTGCTCGCGGTTGCGACCGGCGGCGAGGTCACCGTGTTCGGCGCGACCACCCCCGACGCGGTCCCGTCGATCCGGTGCGAACTCCGTGACGACCGGCTGGTCATCACGGCCGACGGCGACATCGCGGTGACCACGAGCACCCAGGCCAACCCGAACCAGGCTCTCGCCGACTGGGCCGACACCTTCGCGGCCGGTGCGCCGGAGGTGCGGGTGTTCGGGCCGTCGTGGTGTAGTTGGTACGCGTACTGGGGCAAGGTCACCGAGCGGGACGTAATGACCGACGTCCGGCAGTTCGACCAGCACGACCTGAGCGTTGACCTGGTTCTGCTCGACGAGGGGTACCAGGCGGAGATCGGCGATTGGCTGACGCCACGCTCAGACTTCGGATCGACCGTACGACTGGCCTCCGACATCCGTTCGAGCGGCCGGCGGGCCGGGATCTGGGTGGCACCGTTCCTGGTCGGCAGCAAGAGCGAGACCGCTCGCCGGCACCCCGAGTGGCTCGTCCCGGGAATCACCGCGGGCGCCAACTGGGGCCAGGAGCAACTGGTCCTGGACGTCACGCACCCAGGCGCCGCGCGACACCTGCAGGACGTGTTCACCGAGCTGTGCCGGCAGGGCTACGACCACTTCAAGCTGGACTTCGTGTACGCCGGCGCGATCGACGGGCCGCGACACGAGCAGCTCGACGGCATCGCGGCGTACCGGCACGGGATGCGGCTGCTGCGTGACGCCGTCGGGCCGAACCGGATCCTGCACGGCTGCGGCGCCCCGATCCTGCCGAGTCTCGGGCTGGTCGACTGCATGCGCATCTCCCCCGACACCGATCCGCTGGTCGAGCCACCATCCGGTGACATCAGTCAGCCGGGTCAGCGGGGCGCGCGGTCGACCTCGGTGGCGCGGGAGTTCTTGCATGGCCGGTGGTGGGCGAACGACTCCGACTGCCTGATCGTGCGGCCCGACGTCCAGGCCCGCGAACTGTGGGCCGACCACATCGAGACCGGACCCGGGTTGCGGATGTCCAGCGACCCGATCGCCGAGCTGGACCGCTGGGGCCTGGACCGCACTCGGGAGCTGCTCACCCCGAGCTCGCCGCGGCCGCATCCGCTCAAGGATCCCGATGCTTAGGCCGGCGCCCCGGCGTACCCGTCGACCCGGCGCACACCGGCAGACGCTGGCGGCGTACACGCTGTTGGCGCCGAGCCTGGTCGGCGTCCTCGGCTTCCTGCTCGCTCCGGTGCTGATCGTGATCGTGGTCAGCCTGTTCGACTGGAAGTTGCTGTCGACACCGGAGTTCGTTGGCCTGGCCAACTACCGCAAGCTGGTCGGCGACGGCGACGTCTGGCACTCGCTTCTGGTGACCTTGTACTACGTCCTGATCTGCGTGCCGGGGACGACGATCCTGTCGCTGCTGCTGGCGTTGCTGGTCGACCGCAAGCTCCGCTGGATGAAGTACTTCCGGGCCTTACTGGTGATCCCGTGGATGGCCACGCCGGTCGCCCTCGGCCTGGTCTGGACCTGGATCTTCGACCCGGCCCGCGGCGCCCTCAACCAGTTCCTCGGGCTCTTCGGGATCGACGGTCCGGCCTGGCTCTCGTCGTCGCTGCTGGCGATGCCGAGCGTCGCCGCGGTGCACATCTGGCAGTTCGCCGGCTACAACATGCTGTTCTTCCTGGCCGGCCTGCAGAACATCCCCCAGTCGTTGCGGGAGGCCTCGTCCCTCGACGGCGCGTCCCCGGTCAAGCACTTCTTCGCGATCACGCTCCCGCTGCTGCGGCCGACGATGCTGTTCGTGCTGATCACCAACGTGATCGGCTCGTTCCAGGCCTTCGACACGATCTTCGTGATGACCGAGGGCGGACCCGGTGACAGCACCGAGGTGGCGACGTACCTGATCTACGACGAGGCGTTCCGCAAGTTCGACTTCGGCTACGCCTCGACGATCTCGGTGCTGCTGTTCGCGGTGGTGCTGATCGCCACGATCTCCCAGTTCGTGTACTTCGAGCGCCGTACGACCTACGAGGTGTCCGCATGAAACTGCGCCTCTTCACGTACGCCGTCCTGGTGGCCGGCTGCGTGTTCGCGATCTTCCCGTACTTCCTGTCCGTGCTCACCGCGTTCAAGGGCCCAGGGCAACTGTCGGAGACGCTGCCGTGGGAGCCGGGGCTACCGCCGAGCGTGGCCGCGTTCGACCGGCTGTTCGCGTCCGGGTTCGGCGGTTATCTGATGAACACAGTGCTCGTCACGGCCGGGATCACCGCCGGGCAGGTGGTGTTCGCGATCCTGGCGGCGTACGCGTTCGCACGGTTGTCGTTCCCCGGCCGGGACGCCTTGTTCTGGGTCTACCTGTCCACGCTGATGGTGCCGCCGGTGGTCACGATGATCCCGCTCTACCTGATGATGCAGAAGCTCGGGCTGGTCGACACCTGGGCCGGGCTGATGCTGCCGACGATGCTCGGAACGCCGTACGCGATCTTCCTGCTCCGGCAGTTCTTCCGCAGCATCCCGTCCGACCTCGAGGACGCGGCCCGGATCGACGGGGCCGGCCGGTTCCGCACGCTGCTCTCAATCGTGCTGCCGCTGTCGAAACCGATCCTCGTCACCGTCACCACGCTGGCCGTGGTCGCCAACTGGAACAGCTTCCTCTGGCCGCTGATCATCACCAGCAGCGAGGACAAACGGCTGCTCTCGGTCGGCATCGCCTTGTTCAAGAGCGAGATCGGCGTCGACTACAACGCCGTGATGGCCGGCAGCCTGGTCGCGCTGGTGCCGCTGCTGGTGCTCTTCATCGTCTTCCAGCGCTTCATCGTCCGCTCGGTCGCGGTCACCGGGCTCAAGTAACTTCGGAGGATCTGATGTCTCGAAACCTTTCCCGGCGGACGTTCCTGATCGGTGCCGGCAGTGTGCTCGCGCTGGCCGGCTGCGGCTCGTCGAACGACAACGCCTCGAGTGGCGGAGGCAAGGTCGAACTGGTGTACCGGCTGTGGGACGAGCAGCAGGAGGTCGGCTACAAGGCCGTGTTCGCCGCGTTCACCGCCGAGAACCCGGACATCACCGTCCGGATGGAGGTGCTGCCCTGGGACCAGTACTGGACCAAGCTGACCACCGAGTTGGCGAGCGGCAAGGCGCCGGACGTGTTCTGGCTGACCGTCGACTACTTCCCGGACTTCGCGAGCAAGGGCGTCCTCGCGCCACTCGACGACCTGATCTCGAAGGCGGGCCTGAAACTCGACTCGTACCACCCGAACGTCGTGCAGTCGTACAAGTTCGAGGACAAGCAACTGGGGATGCCGAAGGACATGGGCATCGTCGGGCTGCTGTACAACAAGAACCTGTTCGCGAAGGCCGGGGTCACGATGCCGGCCGAGCTGACCTGGGCACCGGACGGCTCGGGCAGCTTCCTCGAGGTGGCCCGCAAACTGACCGTCGGTGGCAAGCAGTGGGGCTTCTGCTCCTGGAACCACAGCCAGACCCAGTGGCTGAACTGGATCGCCTCGAACGGCGGCCACGCGATGGACAAGCCGTACGGCACCTTCGACTTCGCCGACCAGAAGGCGGTCGAGGGCCTGCAGTTCGCGCGCGACCTGGTCTTCAAGTGGAAGGTGTCGCCGGACGGCACCCGGACGAACCCACCGACCGGGCAGGCGACCGAGATGTTCTACCGCGGCGAGGTCGCGATGTTCCCGGCGAACAACGCGCTGCTGCCGTTCGCGCTGCCGGAGGTGAAGTTCCCGATCGGAGTGGCGGCGATGCCGGCCGGACCGGCCGGGCGCACGGTGGTGATCAACGGGCTCGCCGAGACGATGTTCGCCAAGACCAAGCACCCGGACGAGGCCGGCAAGCTGGTCGCGTTCCTCGGTTCGGAGAAGGCGCAGCGGCTGATGGGCGACGCGGGCTACATCATCCCGGCGCTGAACGACGCCGGTGCCGGGTACGAGGCGTTCTGGAAGAAGAAGGATATCGACGTCCAGCCGTTCCTCGACTCGGCCGCCGGCAGCACCGTGAACCTGCCGATCGCCGAAGGCTGGACCGCGAAGTCCCCCGAGATCAACAAGGCCGTGAACGACCTGTACCTGAACAAGGTCGACGTCGCGTCGATCGCCACCACCATGGACAAAATCGGGAATGACAAATGAAAGAGCTGACTGACTCGTCCGGGGTGCTTGGCGATGTGGCTGTGCTGCGGTCGCGGCTGGCTGGGGACGGGTACCTGTTCTTCCGGGGGCTGTTGCCGGCTGACGTGGTTGGCGAAGTGCGGGAGCGGCTTGCGCGGATTCTGTATGACAGCAACTGGCTTGCGCCTGGTAGCGAGGCCGCGGAGTTGATTGCGTCGGAGCGGGCTGTCGAGGAGGGATCGGCTGGGTTCTTCGGGGCTTACACCGCGATTCAGAGCACGGAGGCGTTCCACCAACTGGCCGTGCGGCCCGAGCTGCTCAGCCTGACAAGTCGGCTGCTGGGTGAGGAGGCGTTCGCCCACCCGGCGCACATCTGCCGGATCGCGCCGCCGTCGCCGGGGGCCAACCCGACTCCGATCCATCAGGACTACCGGTTCATCCAGGGGTGCATCGACACGCTGACCACCTGGCTGCCGCTCAGTGCGGCGCCGCCGGAGATCGGTGGCCTGCGGGTGTTCGCCGGCTCACCGCGGCTCGGCGTACTGCCGGTCAAGGCGTCCGACGGGCCGGGGATGATGCGGGCCGAGGCGGACGAGAACCATCCGGAATGGCGGACGACGTCGTACCAGCCCGGCGACGTGCTGCTGTTCGGGAGCCTCACCGTGCACGGCGCGATGCCGAACCGCACCAAGCAGCTGCGGTTGTCGGCGGACTTCCGCTACCAGGCCGTCAGCGCGCCGATGGCCCGCGACGCGCTCGGCACCGGCAAGCCGCACTACCACCCCGACGTTCCCGACTTCCCGACCCTCACCCGCGGCTGGACCTCGACCAACTGCATCGAGATCCCAGCCGGGGTGAACTTCGTCGACCGCTGGGACCCGCGAGTGGACGACGTACCGACGCCGCCCTCGCGGTTCGCCTCTGTCTAGATCGCGGACCGCCGGCACTCACCAACCTGTCGTTGCCGGCCGCGGACGCGCCTACGCACGCCTGGCGGGACGTGATCAGCCGAGGTTGGTGAGTGCCGGAGGTCCGGGCGACTAGAGGAGTACGACGACCTTGCCCTTTGCGTGGCCGGATTCGCTGAGTTCCTGGGCCTTGGCGGCGTCGGCCAGGGCGAAGGTTTCGGCGACGCGGACCTCCAGGGTGCCGTCGGCAGCGGCCTGGAGCTGGTTGGTCAGGGCGGAGGCGATCGCCTCCGGGCCGGCGGTGCTGCCCATGGAGGCGGCCACACCGAGCTCGGCGGCGCCGAAGTCGGCGATCGTGACGATCCGGTCGGTGCCGCCGCGGAGCTCGATCGACTCCTTCAGCCCGCCCTGGCCGGCGGTGTCGAAGACCGCGTCGACGCCCTGCGGCGCGACCTCGCGGACCCGGTCGACCAGGCCGTCGCCGTACTCGACCGGAACCGCGCCGATGGACCGGAGGAACTCGTGGTTCGCGGGCGACGCCGTACCGACAACCGTCGCTCCGGCGGCCTTGGCGAGTTGCACCGCGATCGAGCCGACCGCACCCGCGGCACCGTGGATCAGGACGGTCTCGCCGCCTTTCACACCCAGCTGATCGAGCACTCGCTGAGCCGTCTCACCAGCGACCGGCAGTCCGACGGCCTGCTCCCAGCTCAGTCCGGCGGGCTTGCGGGCGACGTTGCCGACGATCGCGTGTTCGGCGTACGAGCCGGTTGCGGACCAGCCGACCACCTCGTCACCGATCGCGAACTCCACACCCTCGCCGGCCTCGTCGACCACGCCGGCGACCTCCATCCCCGGCGTGGCCGGGAACGTCACGTCGATGAACCCCTTGGTCCAGCCGCGGCGGATCTTGAAGTCGATCGGGTTCACCCCGGCCGCGCGGACGCGGACCCGCACCTGCCCGGGACCGGCGTGCGGCCCGGCCACTTCCTCGGTCCGCAGCACCTCGGGACCGCCGAACTCGGTGAATACCACCGCTTGCATGCGCTGCCTCCGTCGATTGGTTGTCGCTTTAATCAAATGCTGCCGGGTGCACGGGCAGTCCCGACTGGCCGAACGGATGGTTGTCCACCGTCCGAAAGGCTGGCTCGGGTGGACGCATCAACCGACGTACGCTGAAGGCATGGAGACGGCAGACGAGGTGCTGGCCGCTGCGGCGCAGATCATCGACGGGCCGACCGCGGAGCTCCTCGAACGACTCTCAGCGGCCACGGCCGAGCTGATCCCGCACCGCGCGGTCGCCCAGCTCGCGTCCCAGTGCGCCTCCACCCCGGTCACGGCGTACGGCGAGCCGGCTCTGGCGAAGGCCATCACGGGCGCCGACCTGGCCGGGCTGCTCGGCACCGTCACCGCCGGTCACGCGTGGCAAGGCGTCGTACCGATCGCCGGCTCGAAGCACCCGGTGCTGGCGGTCGCGAGCGACCGGGCGCCGCGCGGATCTGTGGTCGTCTTCATCCGGTACGACGAGACGCCGTCGGACGCGGCCACGACACTCCAGGCGTTGTGGGACCTGGTCACGGCGCACATGTACCGGCTCACGCTCGAACGGGAACCTGGTGCACTGGCGCAGAACCGGGCGGTGGCCGAGGCGCGCGCCGACCTCGCCGCCGAACTCGGTGAAGCCCATGCGGCGACGCTCGCCACGCTCCTCGGCGTACTGCGCAACCAGCGGATCGACGACGCCTCGGCCCGATCGATGGCGGTGGAACTGGCCTTGAACGGGCTCGCCGAGCTCCGGACCGACACCCAGCGGGACCGGGTGTGCAGCGGCGAGGAGCCGGCCGGCAAGGCTTTCGAGCGGCTCGCCGACTCGCTGCGCGCCCTGCTCCGGCACGGTCCGGTGGAACTCGAGCTGGATGCCCCCGGCAACGATCGGCTGATCCCCGGCGGCGTCGCGCACCGGGCCCGGGTCGCCGTCCGGTCCGTGGTCCTCGCGATGCTCACCCAGGACCGCGTACGGCGGATCCGCGTGGGCTGGCGGTGGACCGATGCGGACCTCCACGCCACCGTCCGCGACGACGGCCCCGGCCGGCTCGAGGACGTCCTGGACCTGGGCCAACTGGCCGAACGCCTCCGCCTGCACGACGACGACCTGGACCTGGACGCCGTCCCCGGCTGGGGCCTGACCGCCAGGATCACCCTGCACGCCCACGAGACACCCCAGCCGATCACCTCGGCCCCACTGACCGCCCTGGGCACCCGCGAACTCGAGGTCCTCGAACGCATCGCCCAAGGTCAGCGCAACCGCTCCATCGCCGACGACCTGCACATCAGCGAATCCACCGTGAAGTTCCACGTAGCCAACATCCTCACCAAACTAGACGTCACCACGAGAACCCAGGCAGCCGCCCTCTACCACGCAACAGCGGTCTGACAGTCCCTGAGCGGTCAGTATCACCGGCGATACTTTCACCGGTGATACCAATCTCAGGACTCTTCCAGCCGGGGGAAGAGGGCTTCGCCCTTGGTCAGGACTGAGCCTGCGGGGAGTTGGCCCCAGGTGCCGGTGTCCTGGATGCGCTGGTCGGCCAGCGCACCCAGCTTCGCTTCGGCGCCGAGCAGGCCCCACAGCTTGGCGGCGGTTTTGGGCATGGTCGGGTTGTGGAGTACGGCGACCGCCCGCAACGCCTCCGCGGAGCTGTAGAGGATGGTGGCCAGGCGGTCCCGCTGGGATTCGTCCTTGGCGACCTTCCAGGGCTCCTGCTCGGTGACGTAGCCGTTGATCGCGCCGACCAGGTCGTTGATCGCGGCGAGCGCGTCCTGGAAGGCGAGCGTGTCGATCGCCTTGTCCGCGGTTGCCACCGTCTGGGCGAGCTTGTCGGCGAGCGCCTGCTCGGCCGGTCCGTGGTCGATCGGCTCCGGCAGCGCACCGTCGAAGTACTTGTTGACCATCGCCGCGATCCGGCTGGCCAGGTTGCCCAGGCCGTTGGCGAGCTCGGAGGTGTAGACCGCGCTCAGGTGCTCCCAGGAGAACGAGCCGTCCGACCCGAACTGGATCGTGCGCAGGAAGTAGTACCGGAACGCGTCCGAGCCGAAGTGGTCGGTGATCTCGTGCGGCGGGATCGCGGTCAGCTTCGACTTGCTCATCTTCTCGCCGCCGACCAGCAGCCAGCCGTGCGCGAAGACCTGCTTCGGTACGGCGACCTCCGCGGCCATCAGCATCGCCGGCCAGATCACCGCGTGGAACCGAAGGATGTCCTTGCCGACCAGGTGCACGTCGACCGGCCACAGCTCCTCGAACCGCTCCGGGTCGGTGCCGTAGCCCGCGGCCGTCACGTAGTTGAGCAGCGCGTCGATCCAGACGTAGAGGACGTGGTCCTCGTCCCACGGGACCGGGATGCCCCAGTCGAAGGTCGACCGGGTGATCGACAGGTCCTGCAGACCCTGCTTGACGAACGCGATCACCTCGTTGCGGGCGCTGGCCGGGGCGACGAAGTCGGGCTGCGATTCGTACAGCTCCAGCAGCTTGTCGGCGTACGCCGAGAGCCGGAAGAAGTAGTTCGTCTCCGAGACCGTCTCCAGCTCGGTGCCGTGGATCATGCACCGCTGCGTGCCGTCCTCGTCGGTGCGGATGTCCGCGGGGAGCTTGAACTCCTCGCAGCCGACGCAGTACAGGCCCTCGTACTCGCCCTTGTAGACGTCGCCCTTGTCGTACAGCGTCTGCCAGAACTCGCGGACCCGCTCGGTGTGCCGCTGCTCGGTGGTCCGGATGAAGTCGTCGTACGCGATGTCGACGTCGACCCAGGCCGGCTTCCAGGACTCCTCGACCAGCTTGTCCGTCCAGGCCTGCGGAGACATGCCCTGCGCCTCCGCGCTGCGCATCACCTTCTCGCCGTGCTCGTCGGTACCGGTCAGGTACCACTTGCGCTCGCCCCGCTGGGCGTGCCAACGGGTCAGGACGTCCCCGGCCACCGTCGTGTAGGCGCTGCCGATGTGCGGCGGAGCCGTGACGTAGTAGATCGGGGTGGTGACGTAATAGGCCTTCTCGAACATGCGTAAAGGGTAATGCCCCGCGTCAGCCCGATTTCCGCGCGGCCAGGACGGCGTCGTACACCGTTCGTTTCGGGACGTTGAAGCGCTTGGCGACGTCGGCGATCGCCTGCTTACGCGCAGTGCCCGCCTCCTCGTCGGTGGCGACCTCGGCGGCCAGCTCCTCCGGCGTGAGGATCTTGTGGGGGTCCGCACCGGCCACCACGACGGTGATCTCACCGCGTACGCCGTCCTTGGACCAGGTCACCAGGTCGGCCACCGGGCCGCGTTTGACCTCTTCGTACGTCTTGGTGAGCTCGCGGCAGACCGCCGTACGACGCTCTGCACCGAAGGCCTCGCTCATCGCCTCGAGGGACGCGGTCAGCCGGTGCGGTGCCTCGAAGAACACCATCGTCCGCGGCTCGTCCGCGAGGTCCGCCAACCGCCGCGCCCGCTCCCCCGGCTTCCGCGGCAAGAACCCCTCGAACGTGAACCGATCCACCGGCAGCCCGCTCAGCGCCAGCGCGGTCAGCACCGCAGACGGCCCCGGAACGGCCGTGATGTCCACACCAGCCTCGATCGCCGCGGCCACCAGCCGATACCCGGGATCCGAAACGCTCGGCATCCCGGCGTCCGTCACCACCACCACGGTCTGCCCCTCGGTCAGCGCTTGAAGCAGCTCCGGAGTCCGCTCCCGCTCATTCCCCTCGAAATAACTGACCACCCGCCCGCTCAACGTCACCGCCAGCTCGGACGTCAACCGCCGCAACCGCCGCGTATCCTCCGCGGCCACCACATCAGCCTCAGCCAGCACCCGCCCCAACCGCGCCGAAGCATCCGTAACATCCCCAATAGGACTCCCCGCCAACACCAATCGCCCGGTCACCGGGCCATCATCCCAGCCGCCTGGAACCCACGCGGGGAGGCGGTGGTACCGGGGCGTCCGTACGATGGCGGGCGTGGCTGCTGTGATCGAGGATGGGACTGCGCGGCGGAGCGACGCTGCCGAGGGGCAGGAGACGCTCGGGCGCGACGTGCTCGGGAGACGGCTGCCGCCGTTGAAGGAGCGGTTGTACCCGCCGATGCCGCGGGACTTCGACGGCGGGTGGATCGCGACCCTGGCGATCACCGCGATGGCCGCGATCCTGCGGTTCTGGAACCTCGGCAACCCGGTGAAGTTCGTCTTCGACGAGACGTACTACGCCAAGGACGCGTTCAGCCTGCTCAAGTTCGGGTACGCGCGGCAGTTCATCGACCAGCCCGAGGGAGCCGCCGACAAGGCGATCCTGGCCGGCAACCTGGACGTCTTCAAGGACACCCCGAGCCTGACCGTGCACCCCGAGGTCGGCAAGTGGATGATCGCCGCCGGTGAGCAGCTGTTCGGGATGAACACGTTCGGCTGGCGGTTCATGCCGGCCCTGTTCGGCACCCTGACCGTGCTGCTGGTGATCCGGACGGTACGGCGGATGGCCCGCTCGACCCTGATCGGCGCCATCGCGGGTCTGCTGCTGGCCGTCGACGGCCTGCACTTCGTGATGTCCCGGGTCGCGCTGCTCGACATCTTCCTGGCGTTCTGGATCGTCGCCGCGGTCTCCTGCCTGATCGCCGACCGGGACTGGACCCGCCGCAGGCACGCCGACTCCCTCGATACCCCGGTCCCTGACGGCGCCCGCCGTACCATCGGCCGCTGGCTGCTGATCCGGCCCTGGCGGATCCTGGCCGGGATCTGCTTCGGCCTCGCGTGCGGCACCAAGTGGTCCGCGATCTGGGTTCTGGCCGGCTTCGGCATCCTGGCCTTCGCCTGGGACCTGGGCGCCCGGCGCGCGCTCGGCGTCCGGTTCGCGTTCATCAAGTCGGCGCTGGTCGACGGCCTCCCGGCGTTCTTCAGCATCGTCCTGGTCGCGCTCATCACGTACCTCGCGACCTGGACCGGCTGGCTGCTGCACGACAACGCCTACGACCACGACTACGCGTCCAAGAACCCGGCGCACGGCGTGATGAAGGTGGTCCCGGACGATTTCCGGTCACTGCTGCACTACCACCAGGAAGTGCTCGCCTTCCACACCGGCGACTACATCAAGCACGCCACCCACCCGTACGCCTCGAACCCGGCCGGCTGGCCGATCATCGCGCGTCCGATCGGGTTCGACGCGGTCAACGACATCAAGGCCGGTACGCCGGGCTGCAACCCGCCGGCCGGGACGAACTGCCTGTCGGTGATCTCCGCTCTCGGTACGCCGATCCTGTGGTGGGGCGGAGCTCTCGCGCTGATCTCGGCCCTGGTGCTGTGGATAGGTACGCGCGATTGGAGATTCGGCGTACCCATCGTCGGCTACATCACCTGCTGGGTGCCGTGGTTCGCGTTCGACGACCGGCCGATCTTCTTCTTCTACGCCGTGACGATGATCCCGTTCACGGTGATGGCGCTCGCCCTCGTGCTTGGCAAGATCCTCGGCCCGGCCCGGGCAGCACTGGGTGCGGCGACACCACGAAGACTGATCGGCAGCGCGGTCGTCGGCGCCTTCGTCGTCCTCGTGGTGCTGAACTTCGCCTACATCTGGCCGGTCCTGACCGACAAGGTCCTCCCCCACCCCGACTGGCTCAGCCGAATGTGGTTCAAGTCCTGGATCTAGGTCATCGGGACGCGTAGTCGATCGTCCCGAACGGCCAGAGATCGGCCAGCCAGGTACTGACGGCTTCGTACAGATCCACGTCCACCTCGGCCCGGTCGGCGCTGACCCACGAACGAACATCGGTGACGTGCTCGTCCTTGCGCGACGGGTAGATGTACACGCAACCGATCACCTCGCCGCTGCCGGTCTCGAGCACGGTGTAGGTGAATCCTCGGCGCTGGGCGAAATCGTCCGCGTGACGCTGCAGGTCGCCCAGGTTCGCCTCGGTGCTCATGCCGTCGACCGGCGGCCAGCTGCCCTGGAAGCCAGGGGTCGCGCGAATGTGCTCGATGCTGCTGGTCCACGCGGCGTAGTCGGCAGCGTTGTGCTCCGGGCCGAGCGGCTCCAGCCGGAACCGCGGCGTGACGAGCTCGGTGGGGACGACGAAGTCAGCTGGGACGAACGACTGATCGGGCATGGCGGCAGGCTACGAGCCGGCCCGCCGGACCGCATCCGAATTGCTCAGTGACCGCCGAGCTGGTGGTGGCCTTTGCCCTTGTGCTTCTTGCCGTGGCGCTTGGCGGATGACTGGCCGCCGACGCCGCCGAACAAGGCCAAGCCTTTCACCACGACGACGGGCGCGTTCGGGTCCGGGTCCTCGCTGCCGCGGGCCGCGAAACCGCCGAAGATACCGACGCCCTCGTTGCGCACGCTGACGCCCTCCGGGACGGTGATATCGATCCCGCCGAACACCGCGAACGCCCAGATCGTCACCTCGCGGCCCTCGAAGACCGCGTCGGTCATGTCGAGATCGTGCCCGCCGAACACCGCGACCGCGTTGGTCCGGCGCTTCACCCGCCAGCGGCCCTTCCGCTCGCCGCCGCCGAAGATCGCCAGCATGGTGTCGAAGCTCTCCGCCGGATTGGCCGGTTCCTCGATCGGGACCGGGCTGTTCGACGCCACCGGCACCGGCACCGCGACCGGCTGCGGGCCCTGACCCGGTACGACGAGGTCGCGAGTGATCGGCTCGAGCTCGCCCAGGGTCCGTGCCTGCAGCGTCTGGTCCAGGCGCTCGGCGTGCTCGTCCTGCGACAACCGCCCCGACATCAGCGCATCCCGCAGTACGTCGACAACCTGGTCGCGATCGGTGTCGGAGGCCCGCAGGTGCGCGTGCGGGTGCGGGCGGTCGGGCAGGTTTTCCATAAGACCAAACGATATATCGAAGACGGCTCGGGGAGGACCCTGATCAAGCCCGGATCAACCCCTCACCGCAGCGGCTGCCGTCACCCGATCGCGGGCGGGCCGAACGCGGAGTGCGAGGAGGATCGCGATCACAGTGATCGAGGCGAAGGTGAGTGAGGTGCCCGGGTAGCCGCCGAGGCCGAGTCCGAGTCCGCCGAGTGCGGCGCCGAGGAAGGTGCCCAGGCTCATACCGGCTGCGTTGACGCTGAGGGCCGAGCCGCGGAGGTCCCCGCTGCGCCGTACCAGCAGGGTCGTGACGCAGGCGGCGACGGTCGCGTGGCTGACGCCCATCAGGGCGGTGAGGAGCAGGGTGAGCGGCAGGGTCGGGGAGAAGTAGAAGGTTGCGACGCCGATGAGGGCGAGGCCCAGCCCGGCGAGCAGCATCTTCTCCGGGCTGATCCACGGGCGTTCGAGGGCGATGTAGCGGCCGGCCAGCAGGTTGCCGAGGAAGAACGAGGCACCGCTCAGCGACCAGATCAGGGCGAACCATCCCGGGGCGAGGTCGAACTTGTCGTCGTAGAAGGCGGCGAGGTAGGCGAGGTAGCCCATGAATGCTGCCGTCCGGAGCATCGCGACCGCGAGCAGCGGGAGGGCGCCGGGGACGCGGGCCAGTGCGCGGTAGGTGGCGAGGTAGCTCATCCGTTGGCCTTGGGCTGCGAGTGGCGCCCTGCGTCCGCGACCGCGCCAGAAGAAGGCGGCCGACAAGGCGAGCGAGATCGCCGAGGCGGCGAGCAGGTTTCCACGCCAGCCCCAGATCAGCCCTGGTACGGCGAGCACCGGTGCCGCGAGCATCGCCATCGCGGAGGTCGTCGCCGACACCAACGTCGCCGCGCGCCCAGCAGCCGCCGGTGACCTGAACCGGTCCGCCGCAGCCGCCCCGATCGACGGTGCCAGGATCGAGGTCGACGCTCCGATCAGCAAGCAGAACGCGGCCAGCGCAAATACGTTGCCCACGGCACCAAGCGCGGCCGAAACCCCCAGCAACGCCAACCCGCCCGCAGCTACCAACTCCCGCGCCAGCCGATCGATCAACGGCGCCAAGGAGAATCCGACGATCAACGCCGCCAACCCACCCAGCCCCCGCAGCCCGCCGATCTCCGCCACGCTCCCACCCGCCGCCCCCGCGATCGGCACGAGATACATCCCGAACACCGTGAACGGAATCAAACTCACCGCCGAAGCCACCAAGAACGGCCACAACCGCCGCGCCATCCGCCAATCCCCAGGCACAGAAGACGAGCCGGCTCTCAGCACGGCAGCCGGAGCCGGGACGGCTGTGGAGTCTTCGTTGCGCGGGCTCATGTGTTCTTCCTGGAGTGGTAGCGGTAGAGGCTCGTGGGGCGGGAGCTGAATTGGGAGAAGGGGAAAGGTTCGGCGGAGAGCGCGGTGAGGCCGGAGCCGAGGAAGGCGCGGGCGATGGCGCTTCCGGTTTGAGCATAGACGGCCAAGAGCTTCGATTGCTCACGGCAACGAGTTACGAGTGTGTCGAAAGTGCCGTTGGACAACGTCATTCCGGTGGCTACGACCGCGTCGGCCGCGTCGATGACCTGGGTCATGTCGCGGGAGACCGGGAGTCCGGAGGCGGTCTCGTGGAGGTTGAAGTCGCAGGGGAGGCAGATTCCGCCGCGGGCGGTGATCGCGTCGACGAGGGGGTTCACCACGCCGATCAACGCGACCTTGGTGCCCTCGGCAACATCCAGGAGTCCCGCGACCGCCGCGTCACGGGCGCGGGCGCGGACGTCCGGCGTACCGGCGGGGAGGACGATCTCCTCGGCGGCCGGCGATCCGTGATGCGGTTCGACGGTGGCCAGGTAGGCGTCCAGAGCCGCAATGCGTACCGGCAGTGGGTCGTCGGACTGCAGTACGTCGGCGAGGGTGCGACCGGAGGTGTCTGCGCAGTACGACGGGTCGAGCTCGCCGGACTCGAAGGAGCAGGCGCCGAAGACCTCGCCGACGCGGAGCAGCACGTAGTAGTTCCGGTAGGTGACGTCCGCACCCGGCAGCCGGGTGGTGTGGTGGAGCCAGAACGCACTGGTGACATCCAAGTCGGCCGGCGAAGGACCAAGGGAGCCGGAGAGAACTGATGCAACGAGCTCGTCGACGGATGCGGGAGTGGTCATGGTAGATCGGCCAGCCTTTCGGGGCGTACGGCAGGGCGGATAACTTGAACCCGTCGCGCGCCTGAGCTTAATGCGACGGAGTCGCAGATGGGAACTCCTCGTGCCGGGCCCAGGCCGACTCCCGCCGGTCCCATGACATCGCCGACCACGGCACCGCGAGCTGGTCCAGGGAGTCGATCTCGCGCGGCCGCATCGAGTCCATCGGCCGCGCCTCGGCATGTCGCGCAAAGGCCGACTCGACGTACCGCGTCCCGGTGTCGGCGGCGAGAAAGACATGCGTCCGGCTGCTGTCACAGTTGTGCTCCCACAACGCCGACAGGTACGCCGCTCCCGCCGACAGCCCGGCGAAGACACCCGAGGTCCGCAGCAGGTCCACCGCGGCCGACATCGCATAGTCGAACGAGACCCAGTGCAACCGGTCGTACAACTCGTGCCGGACGTTGCGGAACTCGATCGAGCTCCCGATCCCCGCAATGATCATGTCCGGATCCTGAGTGTGCCCGGCCCCGAACGTGATGCTGCCGAACGGCTGCACGCCGACCAGGTTCACGTCGCGCCCACGCTCGCGCAGGTCCGCCGCGATCGCGCCGGTCGACGCCCCGGTCCCGACCCCACCGACCAGGCACAGCGGCCCGGCCGGCACCACCTCGGCGACGAGCTCGGCGACCGCGCCGTACCCGAGGTAGTGGATGTCGTCGTGGTACTGCTGCATCCAGTGGTAAGTCGGGTTGTCGCGGAGGATCTCGCCGATCCGCCGGACCCGGAGGTTCTGGTCGAGCTGCAGGTTGTTCGACGACGGCACCTGCTCGACCGTCGCACCGAGGATCTCGAGCTGGATCTTCAGCGTCCGGTCGACCGTGGTCGAGCCGACGATGTGGCACTTCATCCCGTACCGGTGGCAGGCCAGCGCCAGCGCGTGCGCGTAGATCCCGCTCGAGCTGTCGATCAGCGTGTCCCCGGGCCGGACCGCGCCGGTCTCCAGCAGGTGGCGGACAGCGCCCAAAGCAGAATGGACCTTCATCGTTTCGAACCGCAAGCAGATCAGGTGGTCGCCGACCCGGATCGGATTCGGGTCCTTGATCGCCTCCGCCAAGTGGTCGTGCAGTCGCGTCATCGGCGCGGTTCGCTCCTCAGATCGGGAATGAGCACGGGCGGAGAATCTTGGTGACCCAGGTGGGCGGCCCTCACCAGCCGCCGGGTCAGGTCGTGGTGCGGGTCGGTCATCACGGCCGTCGGTGGTCCTTGCTCGACCACCCGGCCGCCGTCGATCACCAGGACCTGGTCCGCGACGGCCGCGACCAGCCCGAGGTCGTGGCCGATCCAGATCAGCGCCGTACCGCGGTCCTTGAGCTCGGTCAGCAGCTCGACGACGAGCGCCGTACCGTGGTCGTCGAGAGCCGTGGTGATCTCGTCGCAGATCAGTACGTCGGGATGCGCGAGGACTGCCCGGGCCAGGGCCGCGCGCTGCAGCTCGCCACCGGACAGGCGGCTCGGCGGACGGGCCGCGGTGATCGCGGAGACGCCGAGGCGGGCCAGGGTGGCGACGGCCTCGGCGTGAGCCTGACCAGGCTCGAGACCACGCAGACGCTGGGCGGTGCGGGCGACCTGCCGATCGACCGGGCGGCGTTCGTCGAACGAGCCACGGACCTCCTGCCAGACGTACTGGATCCGGCGATGCTGTTCACGCGAACGCTTGCGGAGGACCGGCAGCGGTTCGTCGTCCAGCAGCACGCGGCCGGTGAAGCGCTCGTGCAGGCCGGCCAGGCAGCGTGCGAGCGTGGTCTTACCGCTGCCGGACCGCCCGACGACGCCGAGGCAGATGCCGGCGCGGACTGTTAGGCCGACTTCGTGCAGGACGAGATCCCGGCCGCGGGGCCGCAGCGACGCTGACAGGTTCATTGCCTGAAGCAACGGTTGCCCGGGCGCCTTGGTTCCCGCCGCGGCGAGCTCCGGTGCGGCGGGGAGTACGTCGGTACCGCCCGAGGCGATCACCCGGCCGGCCGACAGCACCACGACGCGAGCGGCGAGTGCGCGGACGAGGTCGAGATCGTGACTCAGCAACAAGATCCCCAGCCCACCCGCGGCCAGCTCTCGCAGTTCGGTCACCAGCTGCAGCCGGGTGATCGAGTCCAGTCCGGTACTCGGCTCATCAAGCACCAGTACCTTCGGCCGACACGTCAACGCCTGGGCCAACGCGACCCGTTGCCGCTGCCCACCCGAAAACTGATGCGGAAACCGCCGCAACGTCCTCCCGTCCAGCTGGGCAGCCCGCAGAGCCTCCCGCACGACCCCGTCGTCCGCCGGATGATGCAGCCGGGCCAACTCCCGCAACGTCACCCCGATCCGCCGCGCCGGATTGAGCGCGCTCCCCGGATGCTGAGGCATGTAGGCCACCACCCTCCCGCGAACCCGAGCCGCCGCCGCGGTCGGTCCGTTGCCGTCGACAACCACCTCGCCGTCGACGTCGGCGTACCCGTCGAGCTGGACGCCATCGCCGTGCTCTCCCAGCAGGGCCAGGGCCGACGTCGTCTTCCCCGACCCGGAGGCCCCGACCAGAGCGGTCACCTCCCCCGCGGCAACGTCAAAGGAAATGTCATCCACCAACACCGCTGTCCCCGCGGTGGCCGCGAGCCCGCGGACACTGACCAGCGGGCTCATCGGGTCGCCTCCACCAGACGCCGGGAACGATGGACCAGCCGATCTGCCAGCAGGTTGAAGCCCAGCGTGAACGAGACCAGCAGAAGCGCCGGAGCCAGCACGGACCACGGCTGCAACAACAAGCCCTCCCGGTTGCGGGAGACACTCACCGCCCAGTCCGGTGCGGTAGGACTCAAGCCGAGGCCGAGGAAGTTGACCGAAGCCACCAGGAAGACCGCCAGCGTGATCCGGGTGCCGACATCGGCGGCCACCGGACCGAGGACCGAGCGACCGATGTAACCGACGTGAATCGCGAACCAGGACTCGCGTTGCATCCGCAGTGCCTCGACGACCGGCGACGACGCTGCGTCGAGAGCGGCGGCGCGGACCAACCGGGCGACAGTCGGAACGTTGACCATGGCAACGGCCACCGTGATCGCGAACGCCGACGCACGCCACCCGACCGCGACCACGCTGATCACCAGCAACGACGGCAACGGCAGGAGTACGTCGAGCGGCCGGATGAGCACCTCGTCCAGCCAGCGATGCCGAGTGGACGCCGCGACCAGCCCGATCAGTCCACCCACGAGGTACGCGATCAGCACCGCACCGATCGCCATCCCCAACGCTGTCCGGCCACCGACCAACAGCAACCCCAGTACGTCTCGCCCGAGCCCATCCGTCCCCAGGAACCCGTCAGCCGCATACGGCAACCCCGGCTTGCGATCCAGCCGAACGAGCGGCCCGAAGACGGCAACGACGAGCGGCACCGCCACCAGCGCTGCCGACACCACGAGCGGCACCCGGCCCCTCATCGCAGCAGCTCCGTCCGCGGCACCAACCGATTGCAGACCAGGTCGGCCCCGAGGTTGATCACCAACGCTCCAACGGCGAGCACCAACGTCAACCCCTGCACCACCGGCACGTCCCGCGTCTCGACTCCATCCACCAACGCGGTGGCAAACCCAGGAATCGCGAAGATCGCCTCGACCACGAGGACCCCGCCCAGCAACGTGTCCCCGGTCCGCGCCAGCTCCTGCACCCCAGGAACCGCCGCGTTCGGCAACACGTGCCGCAGCAGCAACTGCCGCCGCGGGATCCCGAGCCGTCGAGCCTGTACGACGTACTCCGCCTGAAGGGCTGTGATCGTCCCGGCCCGGACCTGCCGTGACAGCAGACAGACCGTCCGCCCGAGCAGCACCGCAACCGGCAGCACCAGCAGCGCGGGCGACGCGAGCAGATCACCACCGATCCACGTGGCCGGCAACCAACCCAACTTGAGAGCGAAGACCGCCACCAACACCACCGCGATCACGAAGTCCGGGATCGCCGAGAGCGCCAGCGTCACCGACGTGATCGCCCGATCCAGCCGACCGTTCTCCCGCGTCCCCATCACGATGCCCAAGGCGACCGCCAGCGGCACGACCACGGCCAGGGTCGCCAGTGTCAGCACCAACGTCGCGACGACCGAGTTGCGGACGATGTCGACCACGGGCCCACCGCTGATCAGCGACGTACCCAGCTCGCCCGTCAGCACGTTGCCGAACCAGTGCCCGAACCGTTCCAGCGCCGGCTGATCGAGTCCCAACTGCACACGCATCCGATCGACCTGCTCCGGCGTCAGCGTCTCGGTGAAGCGCAGGTCCGCCGCATCCCCCGGCAGCAGTGACGTCAGCGTGAACACGAGCACCGACAGCACAGCCAACTGGATGACAGCGAGAAGTGCCCGCTGCGCGGCGTACGACCGCATTCAGGCCAGCCACACCTTGTCGAACCGCCCGGAGTCCAGCGTGTTCGGCGGGACAGCCTGGACGCCCTGCACCTTCGCCGCCACCGCGACCAGATAGTCGGGCAGTCCCCACGCGATGATGCCGCCGTCGTCCCGCAGCGTCTTCTGCAGTTCGCCGTACGCCGCCGAGCGGGCGGCCTGGTCCGCGAGCACCTGCGCGGCCGCGAAGCCGGCGTCGAACGCCGCCCGTCGCCAGTGCGTGACGTTGAACGGCGACTTGCTCAGCAGCCGATCGGTGATGTACTGCGGGATCGGCATCGCACCCGACCGATGGTTGCCGATGACACCCTTCGTCAGCAGGTCCTTGGCGTACGTCTGCGGACTGCCGGTGGTCACCTTCAAGCGAACCCCCGCCTCCGCGACCTGCTCCGCGAACAGCGTCGCCGCCTCGACGAACCCGGCCGACGCATCCGCGGTGAAGAGCTCGATCTCCTTCCGCACCAGCCCGGCCTTGGTCAGCAGTGACCTGGCCTGCTCGACGTCGCGCTCCCGCTGCGGCAGCTCGGCCGGGTAGTACTGATACCCCTTGCCGAACAGGTCGTTGCCCACCGCACCGCGCCCCGCGAGGACGACGTCGACCAGCCGCTGCCGGTCCGCGAGCAGCTTGAACGCCATCCGTACGTCGGGATTGTCGAACGGCGCCTGGTCGACCTTCATCACGAACGCCTGCATCGTGCTGGCCTCCGCGGCGACGATCCGCACCGTCTTCCCGGCCTCCGCGGTCCGCGCGAAGGTCGCGGTCATGTCATTCGCATACTCCGCCTGTCCACCCAGTACGGCGTTCGCCCGGGCCTCGGCGTCGGCCGACAAGACGTGCAGCTCCTCGATCCGCGCCGGCTCGTCCCAGTACTCGTCGTACCGGCTCGCCACCATCGACCGGCCGGCGTCGAAGGAGACGAAGCGGAAGGCGCCCGTACCGATCGCCTTGGTCGGATCTTTGAAGCCTTCCCGGACGATCTGCGTGCCGATCCCGGCCAGCAGCGCCGCGAACTCCGCGTTCGGCGCGGACAGCGCGAGCTCGACCGTCTGCGCATCGATCGCCCTGGAGCGCTTCAGGTCCAGGGTCGCCAGCGACGACTGCGCGACCCGCTCGGGCGCGGTCGGATCGGCGATCCGGGCGAGGCTGTACAGCACGTCCTCGGCCGTGAGCCTCGCGCCGTCGTGGAAGCTCGCATCCCGCAGTGTGAACCGCCAGGTCGTCGCCTGCGCGTCGTGTTCCCACTTGGTCGCGAGCCGCGGCACCGGCTTCAGGTCGGGTCCGAGCTCGACGAGCTTCTCGTACATCGCCTTGTGCCGCGCGATGTCCACGAACAGGCTCTGGACGTGCGGATCCAGCACCTCCTTCGCCCCGCCACCGGCGTACACCGCACGCAGCCGGCCACCCTGCTTCGGCTGCGCCGCGGGCTGGCCGTCGGCACCGCAACCGGTCAGTGCGGCGACGCCGAGCGCGCCGGCCAAGCCTAGGAATCCACGCCTGTTCAGAGCATCGGACATCCGCATTTTCCTTCACGGTGAGGTCGCCACGGGGCCACGAATCCTGCCGATAATGAAAACCGTTGTCAAATTCAGCGCGCATCCGAACGAGACGACCTCATTCTTTCGGCCCCGCGCGCCGACTGCTCTGCGTGACGGCGTGTCACCCAGCGCCTACCCCCGAGTACCGGGAGTTACTAGTCCTCGCAGTCGGAGGGCAGGCAGGGTTCGGCGGGGATGGAGGTGGCGATGCGGTCGAGAAGACCGGCCAGCTGGGTCTGTTCCTCGGCGGTCAGGTGGTCGAAGAAGAAACTGCGGACGGCGGCGACGTGATCGGGCGCGGCGGCCTCGATCGCCTTCCGGCCGAGCGGCGTGAGTCGGACCATCGAGCCACGGGCATCCGACGTGCACTCCTCACGGCAGACCAGCCCCCGCTTCTCCATCCGGCTGACCTGGTGGGACAGCCGGCTCCGCTCCCAGCCGACCGACTTGCCCAGGTCGCGGGTGCGCAGGACGCCGTCCTCCGCGACGGACAGCGGGTGCATCAGCGCGTAGTCGGCACCGGACAAACCCGAGTTGCCGATCAGTCGCGCTTCCAAGGCGCGCATCAGGTCGCGATGCGTGTCGCGGTACGACTGCCACAGCCGGGCCTCACGCACATCCAGCCACTCAGCTTCCGCCATTCACCCATTGTACGGACATCTGTTGACATGTCATCGAGTCCGAGACTCGGCAGTTCATGGCGTGCGCGAAAGGGCAACGGCCAGCCCGACGGTCCCGGCCATGATCAGCAACTCGCCCACCGCCAGTCGCCGGAACGCCGCCGGATCCCCAGTAGCCAGGTCCGGCAGCGTCGTACGCCGATGCCACCAGCCGACCAGGACGAGGATCGCGAACGCCACGGCCTTGGCGAACACGAGAGCGCCGTATCCGCTCGTCACCCACTGCGTGATCAGCCCCCACCCGTCCTCCCGCCCGCCGAGGTGGATCTCCGCGGTCACCAACCCGGTGATCCCCATCGTCACCGCACACACCAGAGCCAGCCCGCTGAACAACTCGACCGCTTCACGAGAGCGGGCATACCGCAGTACGCCGGCCAGTCCGCCGATCCACACCGTGGCCGCGAAGACGTGCACAACCAGCGAGGTGGTCGCGAGGACCGACCAGACGCTCGTCCTCTCGATCGCGCCGTGCCCGGTGAGCAATGGACCCGTCAACGCCGCGGCAGCCAGCAGGACGGCCCAGCGGGCGCCACGCACCGTTCGGCATCCGCTGAGGACGACGGCCAGGATCGCCGTGAGTACGACGGCCACCGCGAGCGCTCTCACCTGGCTCAGTTGGCCGGCCGGGGAGGCATGCTCGGCCAGATGCGACAGCGGGATACCGAGGATCACCGCGGCCGTCGTGACCAGCCCGCCGATGCTCGCCACGGCCCAGATCCCGGCGGCCAGCGCGGCGTCCTGGCAGGCCCGCAACGCCTTCGTGCCGAGCTTCCCGTCGGTGGCCGGCAGGAACAGGACGACGGCCAGCAGCGCGCCGCCGGTCGCTATGGCGGCCGCGTCAGCGACGAACCGCAGGATCGGAACCGACCAGGACAAAGGCATTCCGGCACCGAGGAGTCCGGCCGGCAACGGCTTCGGCGCACCGCCCGCAGCGAGCAATGCCACCACCATCACGACGATGCCGGCGGCAACCATCCCGGCCGCCACCAGCCGGCCCCTGCCACGGAACGGACTGCCTGCCGAGGTTTCGGCTCCCACCGGCACCTCGCTCATTGCGAGGCCGGGCGGCGGCGGACGATCACAACCGCCAAAGCGACCACGACCAGCATGACCAGGCACATGGCGACGATGGTGACCGTGTTCGAGCTGCTGTCCTCCTGGGCGGTCGGCGTACCGGCGGGCTGGGTGGCGGGGTGACCGGCGTGGGTGACGGTGAAGGACCCGGTCACTGTGATCGGGTGGCCGTCGGCCGACACCACGCGGGCGTCGACCTCGTACCGGCCGGCCTCGATCATCGCGCCGACCGGCTGAGTCACCGTGTTGTCGACCACCTGCACGTCCCCGCTGGCGACGTTCGTACCGCTCGGGGACTTCACCTGCACCTGGGTGCCGTTGCTGCCGACCGGCTCGTTGAAGGTCAGCACCACCTTGGTCGGCGGCGCGGCCATCGACGACCCGTCGACAGGTGTCATCGACTCGAGTTTGGCGTGCGCCGCCGCCACTCCGGTGGAAACCACCAGAGCGAGCAGCGACGCCACCAGTACTGCGATCAAGCGGCGCACGACTACGACTGTGCCTTCCCGGAGTCCGCCGTACCAGCCGCCGCCTTCCGCGGTCGCAGGCCGAAGGCGAGACCGAGCAGTCCGACCAGCAGTCCGGCGCCGCCGAGCCAGCGAGCCAACGAGTCGGTTGAGTCCTTGGTCTCCGAGGTGGTGGCCGCGACCGGAGTGATCGCGGCGGCCAGCTTCAGGGTCGGCGCCGGGTGCTCCGGCTCGACAGCGCCGTCCTTGGCGACGTCGGCCCACTTGACCACCTCACCGTCGCTGTAGGTCTGGTCGGCGGGGAAGCTCAGCGCGTCCACGCCCTCAGGCAACTTGCCGACCGACAGGGCGAACTCGTCGAAGTCGTTCGGCGGGATCCCGCCCGCGGTGGCGGTCCAGGTGATCGTGGTGATCGCCTGGGTCAGCGTGACGTCGCCGACCTTGACCGCCGCGGGCAGCTTCTCGGTCTTCTTCTCGACCTTCCACCCGTCCTTCACCTGCGCACCGACATGCGCGAACGGGTGGTCCTTGGGCAGCGATACGACGAGCTTGGTCGTGCTGGTGTTGTCGGACTCGGTCGGGACGCGGAACACGAGCTTCGCGTACCCACCGGGCTTGGCGTCCGGCGAGGACACGGTGACATGGGCCGACGCCGAGGTGGCGGCTCCGACCAGGACGAGCGCGGACGCCGCGACGATCGCGCCGGCGCGCAGGACGAATCTCTTGGGCATGAGAGAACCTTTCACGGTCTTACGGGGAACCCGGCCGGAGCCGGTCAGCGAGCTGGGATCACTCGGGTGACCGGAGGTCCTCGCAGACAGACGTTCGAGGTCAGCCATGCCCCGACGAGCCGGGGCGCCGGCGTGTGGGCGACCCGGGCGGGCGACGTACGCCGTACCGCAGGCAGGACCGGCAGTTGGGGCAGGAAACGGGCCAGGATCCGCAGGATGCGGTAGACCCAGCGGTGAGCCCCGGTGATCGCGAGGACCCCAGCGAGCAGCACGGACAGGTGGGCTGCGGTCATCATCAGACTGCCGCCGATCCCGGACGGCATCACCATCCCGTGGTGCATCGGCGGATGCGCCGCGTCGAGCGTCACGTGGACGAACAGCTGCACGCCGGCGAGGACAAGGGCCGTGAGGAACCGTTCCCCGGCGAGGTACTCGCCGAGCAGCCAGCACACACCGGCCAGTGCGGCCAGCGGTGGCACGACGCCGAACGGAACCGCTCTGCCGCCGACGAGCGCGTGACCGACCACCGCGACCGCGACGCTCAGCGCCGCAACCACGGACGTCGCACTGCTCTCGACCGGCATGACTGTCCCCTCGCTCCAGTCACTCTACGGTCAGGAGCGCTGAGTGGTTCCCTCGGTGAAGCGCAGTACATCCCCACACACCAAGTAAGTAGTCCGGCACAGGGCGTTCGCCTGCTGGAGGCGTCGTCGGCAGGTGGTGAGCTGCCGTAGTAGATGATGGGCCGCATGGACGTAGCGGTACTGGAGGTCGGGGGCAGCCACGTGACCGCGGCGGTCGTGTCGCCGGGTGGGTGGGACGTAACAGTGGTCGATCGGGTCAAGCTCGAGTCGCAAGAGGCGCCCGAGGCGGTGGTCGGGCAGCTCGCGGCGGTGGCCCGGAAGTTGCCGCTGGCAAGCGGTCTGGCGGTGGCCCTGCCCGGGCCGTTCGACTTCGCGACCGGCGTGGCCTGGTACCGCAACCAAGGCAAATTCGATCAGCTGTACGGCTTCAACCTCGGTGAGAGTCTGGGTGCCGAGCTCGTCCTGGATCGCCTGATGTTCATGAACGACGCCGAGGCCTTCGCGGTCGGTGAGTGGACCGCGGGCGAGGTCCGCGAGGTCGAGCGCTGCGTCGGCGTCACCATCGGCACCGGCATCGGTACGGCGTTCCTCGCCGACGGTCGTGTGGTCCGCGAGGGCGAGTCCGTGCCGCCGGGCGGTGAGCTCTACAAGACGTCGTACGACGGGAACCCGCTGGAGGACTCGATCTCCGCCCGGGCGATCCTGCGCGCGTATCCGGACCCGGTCCCAGGGGTCAAGGAGGTCGCCGACCTCGCCCGAACCGGAGACCACGTCGCACAGGGGGTCCTCGAGACCGCCTTCACCCACCTCGCATCGGCCCTCACGCCGTGGATCGATCGATTCGGCGTGACCAGGACCGTCCTCGGTGGCTCGATCTCCGGAGCCTTCGACCTGGTCGAGTCCGTCTTCGACTTCCCTGTCTCCGCCACGCAGGACACCGAGCATTCGGCCCTGATCGGCGCCGCTGCCCACTACGTCCGCTCCCGCTGAACTGTCCGAGTCTCCGGTTACGGTCGCTCCATGAAGATCGCTGCGCCGCGGCTGCGCGCCACCCTCGACTCCGCGTCGCCGGACCCGGACGACATCGCCGACGAGGAGCGGCTGCTCGATCTCGCTCTGGAGGACGTGGATCTGAGCGATCTGGAGGCCGAGCACCTCGAGCTGAGCGGCTGCCGGCTGACCCGGTGCAAGCTCGCCGGTTCGGACCTGGACAAGCTGATCCTGGTCGACACCGCGCTGACCCAGTGCGACATCGCGAACGCCCGCTGGTCCGACGCGGTGGTAACCCGGCTGGCGATCACGTCGTCCCGGCTGACCGGGTTCGCCGGCCCGGGGATGAGCCTGCAGCACGCCACGATCCGGGACAGCGTGCTGGACTTCGGCTCGTTCCGGTTCGCGAAGTTCGTGAAGGTCGAGTTCAGCGACTGCCGGCTGCAGAACGCGGACTTCGTCTCCGCCGACCTGACCGGGGCGGTGTTCCGGAGCTGTGACCTGTCCGGAGCCGAGTTCTCCCAGGTCAAGGCGCGCGGCGCGGTGTTCGTGGACTGCACCTGGGACGGCGCGAAGGGGCTGGGTTCACTGGCCGGCGCGACCGTCGCCGCCGCCTCCCCGATCGACACCCTGGCCTTTACCAGCGCGGTCACCGTCGCGACCGGCATCACACTCGCCCATCCCGACGACCTCGACGTTCGCTGACGCCCCGGTCCGGGGAAGGAGCGTGAGCCTGCCCACGCGGCCGCCGGAGCGGTGGGAACGCCCATTAGGGTGGGGCCTGTGACTGACTCGACGATCATCTACACCCACACCGACGAGGCTCCGGCGCTGGCCACGTACTCGTTCCTCCCCGTGATCCAGGCGTACGCCGGTCAGGCCGGTGTCGGGGTGGAGACCCGGGACATCTCACTCGCCGGCCGCATCATCGCCCTCTTCCCGGAGTACCTCGAGGAAGACCAGCGGATCGCGGACGCGCTGTCCGAGCTCGGCGAGCTGGCCAGGACCCCGGCGGCGAACATCATCAAGCTGCCGAACGTCTCGGCCTCGATCCCGCAACTGAAGGCCGCGATCGCCGAGCTGCAGGCCCAGGGCTACGCCCTGCCGGACTACCCGGACGAGCCGAAGACCGACGAGGAGCGGGCGACCCAGGCCCGCTACGACAAGGTCAAGGGCTCCGCGGTGAACCCGGTGCTGCGCGAGGGCAACTCCGACCGCCGCGCGCCCGCCTCGGTGAAGAACTACGCGAAGACCCACCCGCACCGGATGGGCGCGTGGACGGCCGACTCCAAGACCAACGTCGCCACCATGGGTCAGAACGACTTCCGCTCGACCGAGAAGTCGACCGTGATCGAGGCTGACGGTTCGCTGCGGATCGAGCTGGTCGCCGCGGACGGCACCACCACTGTGCTGCGGGACGCGGTCCCGGTGCTGGCCGGCGAGGTCGTCGACGCCTCCGTCATGCACGTGGCCGCGCTGCGTGAGTTCCTGACCGCGCAGGTCGCCCGGGCGAAGGCCGACGACGTGCTGTTCTCGGTCCACCTGAAGGCCACCATGATGAAGGTCTCCGACCCGATCGTGTTCGGCCACGCGGTCCGCGCGTTCTTCCCGAAGACCTTCGCGCAGTACGGCGAGACCCTCGCGAAGGCGGGCCTGTCCCCGAACAACGGGCTCGGCGGGATCCTGTCCGGGCTGGCCGCGCTGCCGGAGGGTGACGCGATCAAGGCCTCGTTCGACGCCGAGCTGGCCGACGGCCCGGCGATCGCGATGGTCGACTCGGACAAGGGCATCACCAACCTGCACGTGCCGTCCGACGTGATCGTCGACGCGTCGATGCCGGCCATGATCCGTACGTCGGGCCACATGTGGGGACCGGACGGCGCTGAGCACGACACCCTCGCCGTCCTGCCGGACAGCAGCTACGCCGGCATCTACCAGGTCGTCCTCGACGACTGCCGCGCGCACGGCGCCTTCGACCCGGCCACGATGGGCTCGGTGCCGAACGTCGGCCTGATGGCGCAGAAGGCCGAGGAGTACGGCTCGCACGACAAGACCTTCGAGATCGCGGCCGCGGGTACCGTCCGGCTGGTCGACACCGCGGGTACCGTCGTCCTCGAGCAGGCCGTCGAGCCGGGCGACATCTTCCGCGCCTGCCAGACCAAGGACGACCCGATCCGGGACTGGGTCAAGCTGGCCGTCAACCGGGCCCGTGCGACGGGTGACCCGGCGGTGTTCTGGCTGGACGAGAACCGCGCGCACGACGCTCAGATCATCGCGAAGGTCAAGGGGTACCTGCCGGAGCACGACACCGACGGCCTGGAGCTGAAGATCCTCGCTCCGGTCGAGGCGATCAAGTTCTCGCTGGAGCGGATCCGCCGCGGCGAGAACACCATATCGGTGACCGGCAACGTGCTGCGTGACTACCTGACCGACCTGTTCCCGATCCTCGAGCTCGGCACCAGCGCGAAGATGCTGTCGGTCGTCCCGCTGATGGCCGGCGGCGGCCTGTTCGAGACCGGCGCGGGCGGCTCGGCACCGAAGCACGTGCAGCAGCTGGTCAAGGAGAACTACCTGCGCTGGGACAGCCTGGGTGAGTTCTTCGCGCTGGCGGCGAGCTTCGAGCACCTGGCCCAGTCGACCGGCAACGCGCGCGCCCAGGTCCTCGCCGACACGCTCGACCGGGCGACCGCGACGTTCCTGAACGAGGACAAGTCGCCGACCCGCCGCGTCGGCGGGATCGACAATCGGGGCAGCCACTTCTACCTGTCGCTGTACTGGGCGCAGGAGCTGGCCCAGCAGACCGACGACGCCGACCTCGCGAAGGCGTTCGGCCCACTCGCCGAGACCCTGACGGCAAACGAGCAGACCATCGTGGACGAACTGCTCGCCGTCCAGGGCAACCCGGTCGACCTCGGCGGCTACTACCAGCCCGACCCGGCGAAGGCGGCCGCGATCATGCGCCCGTCGAAGACCTGGAACGACGCGCTCGCGTCGATCTGATCCAGCACAAGAGCGCCCGGCGGCCAGGAAGGCCGCCGGGCGCCGTGCTTGTCACGACATGAACGGGACGCGGGTCCAGCTCAGGGCGGCGGGGTTGCGGGAGTCGATCGTGACCCGCAGGTAGTTGTTCACACCGGTCGAGCCGTCGACGGTGATCCGGGACAGGTTCGCCGCCGGCGTGGTCACGCCGTAGAACGCAGTCCACGACGAGCCGGCCGCGAGCGGCTTGTCGCTGTTGTACACGTGGCTGTCGCCGTTGAAGAGGTACACCGGGCCGCGGAAGTTCGCCGCCTCACGGGCGATCTCCTGCACGATCGGCTGGAACGCGTAGTAGTCCGCGAACGACGGGGTCGCCGCGCTCGGGTCGAACATGTCGGCCTGCGTCAGCAGTACGACGGCCTTGTTGTGCTCGTCGCGAGCCTGGGCGAACGTGTCGTGGATGCTCTGCATGACGGCCGCCGTCCGGTTGAGAACCTCGGCCGACTGCTCCGGCGTCGGAGCCGTCTTGCCGGTCCATGGCGCCATGCTGTTGTTGCTGCCGACAATGTGCAACGCCGCGAACGCGACGTTGCCGCGAGTGAACCGGACATCCTCCGGAATGCCCTGGGCGACCTGGCTCTCGACCTTCGCCGAGTGCTGACCGAGCGTGCGGCCCGGCTGCGGGAAGAACACCTGGCGGACCATCGCCAGCCGCTCCAACGGGTTGTACCCGCCGTTGTTCGCGCGGTGGCAGTCGGTCCACTCGTTGTCGCCGATGGTGTAGACGAACGGGTCGGCGAAGCGGTCGAACTGCGTCTTGACCTGCGCGAAATACTCGTCGCTGCAGACCGACGAGCCGTCCTTGATGTCCCCGAGATGGCTGACCAGCTTGACCTGCTTGTCCGCGTTGATCTGGTCGACCACCTGCGGGAACCGGGCGATCTGCGCCGGTCCGTACGGGACGTCGCCGATCACGGCGAAGGTATAGGTGTCCGGCCCACGGTCCGCTGCGGCGGACGGGATCCCGACCGCGAGCCCGATCAGAGCCAGACACGCGGACAGTACCGGCGCACGACGTACTCTCACGACTTCCTCCAAATCCGAGGGGATACGGGCCAACTTTTCGGCCCGATGGTGAACGCCGGTGCGCCACCGCATGAACTTCACCGACTGAGAATCCGCTGATTGCGCCTCCGCAAATGCGTAGCAGGTGCCTGAGCCGCGTTCCTACACTGGCGAACATGACAGCGACCCGATCCGTGCTTGCCGCACAGGCAGCGGACTTTCCCCGGTGGTACCAGGATGTGATTGCCAAAGCCGAGCTCGCCGACAACGGGCCGGTCCGGGGGACGATGGTCATCCGACCGTACGGGTACGCGATCTGGGAGTTGCTGCAGTCGGCCATGGATCTGCGGATCAAAGCGGCCGGAGCGGCCAACGCGTACTTCCCACTGCTCATCCCGGAGAGCTACTTGCGCCGCGAGGCCGAGCACGTCGAAGGATTCAGCCCCGAGCTCGCCGTGGTGACCCATGCCGGCGGCAAGCAACTCGAGGAGTCGGCAGTGGTACGGCCGACGTCGGAGACGGTCATCGGCGAGTACATGGCCAAGTGGATCCAGAGCTACCGCGACCTGCCCCTGCTCCTGAACCAGTGGGCCAACGCCGTCCGCTGGGAACTGCGGCCACGACTCTTTCTGCGGACCACCGAGTTCCTCTGGCAGGAGGGGCATACCGCGCATGCGTCCGCTGAGGAAGCCCGCGCGTACGCCACGAAGATCCTGTGCGACGTCTATCGCGACGTGATGGTGAACCTGCTGGCGATCCCGGTCGTGGTCGGACGGAAGACTCGGCGTGAGCGGTTCGCCGGTGCGGTCAACACGATGACACTGGAAGCGATGACCGGTGACGGCAAGGCCCTGCAGATGGGTACGTCGCATGAGCTCGGGCAGAACTTCGCCCGCGTTTTCGACATCGGCTATCTGTCTCGCGACGGACAGCGCGAGCTCGCCTGGACCACCTCCTGGGGCAGCACCACGCGCATGGTCGGCGGCCTGATCATGGTGCACGGAGACGATGCCGGCCTACGGGTCCCGCCTGCCGTTGCTCCCTCGCAGGTCGTCGTACTCGCGATCAGGGACGAGGCGCTCGAGGCGGCCGGACGGATCGCCGCGGACCTCACGGCGGCCGGTCTGCGCGTCACGCTCGACGACCGGACCGACCAGCCGTTCGGCCGGCGGGCGGTGAACTGGGAGCTGAAGGGCGCCCCGATCCGGATCGAGCTCGGGCCCCGCGACCTGGAGCAGAACGTCGCGACCGTGGTCCGCCGGCTCCACGACTCGGGCAAGTCGACCGTGAACCTGGCTGACCTGACCTCGACCGTGGTAGCCGCGATCGAGGCGGACCAGACGCACCTGCTCGAGGAAGCGACGAAGCGGCAGACTGCGCGGACCACAGCCGTCGCCAGCGTGGAGGAAGCGCAGGAGGCAGCCACGTCCGGCTGGGCCAGCCTGCCGTACGACGTCGTCGGCGAGGAAGGCGAGGACCGCCTGGCCGCAGCAGGCATCTCAGTCCGCTGCCTCCAACGCCCCGACGGCGCCCTCCCGGCCGAGGACGACGAACGCGGCCTAACCGCCTTTGTGGCCCGCTCCTACTAGCTGTTGTAGGGCTCGGCCTCCAGCTTCAGACCGGAGGCCGAGCTCGGCGTCGTGACGGTGACAGAGCGGCTCTCGCCCGGTAGCAACCAGAAGTAGTTGTCCGAGTAGAGCGCCGGGAGCACCCGCTCGCCGGCCCGGTCTCGCAGCGACAACCGGACCATCGCCGCCACCGACTTCCCTGTGTTGCAGACCGTTGCACTCTCGGGGCGGTGGGATAATTCGGAATTAACAGCCACCCGGGAAGTTACTTCATAGTTTTAAGTATGTCGAGAGATCACCGCGCCAAGTACCTGCGGATGTCGTCGGCGACCTGGGCCCGGTTGGCCATGCCGTACTTGCGCAGGATCGCGCTGAGGTGGGTCTTGACCGTGTTCAGGCTGACGCCGAGCTCGGCGGCGAGCTGGTCGTTCTCGAGGCCGTCGACGAGCAGGACCGCGACGCCCTGCTGGGCCTTGGTCAGGCTCGTGTACCGGCGCTCCGGAGCCTCGTCGGTGTCCATCAGCATCTCGATCAGCTCGGACTGGATGTGCTCGGTGGCGTCGACGATCCGAGCCAGGTGAGTCTGTACGGACGCGCCCACGTCCGGCTCGTCCATCGCCTCCTCGACCATCTCCCGGATCGACGCGACCCGGTGGGACAGGTACTCCATCACGTGGTCCGACGTCAGCAGGTTCGGCCCGATGTCGCCGGCCGGCAGCCGCCGCAGCGCTTCCCGGTCCTCGCCCTCGCGGGTCAGCACCCGTTCGACCAGGCTGCACAGCCACTCGAACGCGCGGATGGCGTTGTCGTCGTAGCTGTTCGACGCGTAGCTCTGCATCGACAGCATGCCGAACAGCTGATCCGGCCCGTCCTTCGTCGGCCGGAAGATCGGTACCGTCACCACGTCCTCCGACCGCCGGACGGCATCACCGAGCGGGATGCCGGCGTGCAAAGCGGTACCGCCGTCGTAGGCGAAGCGGTACGTCTGCCGGCGCTTGATCAGCCAGGAGGTCTGGCCGTTCGGGCCGAAGATGTGCGTATCCGGGTCGACGTACCGGCCGTCGTCGTACGCGTAGGGGTAGCGGACCCGGTTGCTGCCCTGCAGGAAGCCGACGAAGAACGCGTCGACACGTGCAATCTTGCCGGCCACCACCCGTACGTAGTCGTACAGGCCGTAGTGGTCGGCACGGAACAGCGCCTCGATCTTGTGGTAGGCCTCGCGCAGGATGATCGCGGTCTCCGCGTCGACCCTCAGCGGGGCACCCCTGTCTCCTTCCACAACGCCGGCTCCCAGAAAACCCAGCTTTTCGTCGATCATTCGACTATGCCGCCAGGCCCCCTGGATTGCCAAGCACCAACGCGCCTCAGCCGTCGGCGCACAGCAGTCGCGGGTGGTGGGTTCGGAGTTCCCGAGTCGCCCTCCCAAGCCTCGGTCGAACTCCGCACCACCACCCGCGACCACGATCAGGACGTCTGATTGAGAGCCCCCGCGTCGATCGATCCCACGCCCCCTGCGAGATCCTCGACCCCCCGACTGTTCCTCCGGACGTCCTGCCCCTCCACCCCGCTGACTACACCGTGCCACCGATCACGGAGCATGCCTATCGCCCGCCGTATGAGATTGTTGTGTCCTCAATCTCACCCCGGGGATGAGAGACGATGTAGTCGTTTTCGCAAGCGTTTCGGCACGGAATTCGTTGTACGACGGGCTATTCGGTCACCAACTCGTGTCGAGCGGCTTGCCCTCGGCGTACCCCGCGGCGGTCTGCAGGCCGATTACAGCGCGTTCGTGGAACTCGGCCAGGTTCGCGGCGCCGACGTACGTGCAGGAGCTCCGGATCCCGGAGACGATCGAGTCCAGCAGGTCCTCGACACTCGGGCGTTCGGGGTCGAGATACATCCGCGCAGTCGAGATGCCCTCGCCGAAGAAACTCTTCCGGGCCCGCTGGAACGGCGTGTCGTCGGTCGTCCGCGACCGGACCGCCCGCGCCGATGCCATCCCGAAACTCTCCTTGTAGATCCGCCCGTTGCTGTCGCGGTGCGGATCCCCCGGCGACTCGTACGTCCCCGCGAACCAGGACCCGATCATCACGCTGGACGCGCCCGCGGCCAGCGCCAGCGCCACATCCCGCGGATGCCGCACGCCGCCGTCCGCCCAGACGTGCTTGCCGAGCTCATGCGCCCGGGTGGCACATTCCAGCACCGCGGAGAACTGCGGACGACCGACCGCGGTCTGCATCCGCGTCGTGCACATCGCCCCTGGCCCGACGCCGACCTTCACGATGTCCGCGCCGGCCGCGATCAGGTCGCTGACGCCTTCGGCGGTGACGACGTTGCCAGCCACGATCGGCACGTCGGGCTCGAGACCGCGGACCTGCCCGAGGACCTCGAGCATCCGCTCCTGGTGCCCGTGCGCGGTGTCGATCACGAGGGTGTCGATGCCGACATCGAGCAGCGCCTTCGCCTTCTGCGCGGCGTCCCCGTTGATCCCGATCGCGGCCGCGACCCGGAGCTTGCCGTTCGCATCGAGGGCAGGCTCGTAGAGGGTGGCCCGGAGCGCGCGCTGGCGGGTCAGGATGCCGACGATCGTGCCGTCCGCATCCACCACGGGCGCGAGCCGATGCCGGCCGTCGTGCAGCAGGTCGAACGCCGCCTCCGCGTCCATGCCGGCCGGTAACGTCAGCAGCTCGCGGGACATGATCCCGTCCAGCTGGGTGAACCGATCGACACCGGAGCAGTCCGCCTCGGTCACCACGCCGACCGGCCGGCCATGATCCACCACGATCACCGCACCATGACCGCGCTTGGGCAACAGGTTCAGCGCTTCACCGACGGTCCCGGTCGGCGGCAGCACGAGCGCGGTGTCGTGCACCGGATGCCGTTCCTTGATCCAGGCAACCACCTCGGCCACCACGTCGACCGGGATGTCCTGCGGAATCACCGCCAGCCCGCCACACCGCGCGATCGTCTCCGCCATCCGGCGCCCCGACACCGCTGTCATATTCGCCGCGACGACGGGAATCGACGTCCCAGTGCCGTCAGTCGTCGACAGATCCACGTCCAGCCGCGACGCGACCCCGGACCGATTCGGCACCAGGAACACGTCACTGAAGGTCAGATCCCCCGCAGCCTCCCGATCATGATGAAACCGCATGGCAGACCCCTTCCAGCGGACCGCTAAACCCCGCCAGCCTGACACGCGCACCTGCCAGGAACAAGGTCCGCCCGATGCGGCTTCAATCGGTGGCTGTCCCGTAGTCGCTGCGACTACCGAGTGCGAGGTATGCGGGGCGTAGCAGGTCCGTCAGTGGCCGTCCGCGTACGGCGACATCGACCTCAGGCAACTGTTCGAGCAGCGCGCCCGTGGTGACCGGTGGGCTGGAGGCGGGTGCGTCGGCCTGCCGGTCGAAGTACGTGTCGAGGCACTCCGCGAGTGCCCGGCCCGGGTCTTCACCGCGGTCGGCGGCCGGTGGTCCGTCGGCGCGGGCCGCCTGGATGTTGGCCAGCAGATCCTCACGATCCCGCCCTCGCCAGGCGAGGATCGCGAACGGGTCGTCGTCAAAGGATTCGGCGAGGAGGTAGAACGTCGCGGCCAGATGCTTGCATGGCACCGCCTGATCAGGGCACGAGCAATCGAGCGAGAGCTCTTCGGCGTTCGCCGGGAACAGCGACAGCCCGAGTTCGGCGAACATGTCCTCGATGTCTTCCGGCATCTCGCCGGCGAGCAACTTGGCCGCGAACCAGGCGTTGCCCGCCAGCGCACGTTCGGCGTGTGACCACTCCGCCTTACCGAAGGCGGAGATGCCGATCCGGACGCGGTACGGCCGGGCCCTGCTGCCCTGCACTTGGCCGCTCACCGACCCCGGAGCAACATCCATCGAGATCACCTGACCCCTACGGGCGTAGTTTCGTCCGCGCTGGAGCCGGTTACCCAGCCCGATGTTCTCGAGCACCTCGATGAACCGCTCCGACCACCACCGTTGGCCGATCGCTCCACGGCGGCTCTTGGCCTTCAGCCCGCCCTCCACCGGACGCGGCCGGGAAGGCGGCGGATACCAGTCAGTCACCGACAGCCTCCGCGGACAGTTCGAAGACCTCGCGGAGGTCGTGCGTGGACAGCTCGGTCAGCCATCCCTCGCCGTCGCTGACGGCGAGATCGGCCAGCCGCTTCTTCTCCTCGATCATGTCGTCGATCTTCTCCTCGAGGGTGCCCGTGCAGATGAACTTGCGCACCTGCACGTTCCGCTTCTGCCCGATCCGGAACGCACGGTCGGTGGCCTGGTTCTCCACCGCGGGGTTCCACCATCGATCCAGATGCACGACATGGTTGGCGGCGGTGAGATTCAGGCCGGTGCCGCCTGCCTTCAACGACAGCAGGAAGATCGACGGTCCGTCCCCGGACTGGAAACTGGCCACCATCTCGTCGCGCCGCTTCTTCGGCGTACCGCCGTGCAGGTACAGCACATCCTGACCGAATCGCGCCGCCAGGTGCGGCACCAGCATCTCGGCGAACTCTGTGAACTGTGTGAAGCACAGCACCCGGTCTCCCTCGGCGAGGATCTCCTCCAGGATTTCCTCGAGCCGGATGACCTTCCCGGACCTGACGCCGACCGGCGACCGGTCGTGCAACAACTGGGCCGGATGGTTGCAGACCTGCTTGAGCTTCGCCATCGCGGCGAGGACATTGCCGCGCCGCGCGATACCGTCGGTATTCTCGATCTTCTCCATCATGTCGTCCACGACCGACTGGTACAGCGATGCCTGTTCGGCCGTGAGTTGGCAGTACTGCTTGATCTCGATCTTCTCGGGCAGGTCGTCGATGATCGCCGGGTCGGTCTTGAGCCGCCGCAGCACATAGGGCCGGGTGATCGCTCGCAGCCGCTCGGCCGGCTCGGTCTGACCGTACCGCTCGACCGGGATCGCATACCTGGTGCGGAACACCTCCGACGATCCCAGCAGCCCAGGATTGAGGAAATCCATGATGGACCACAACTCGGCGAGCCGGTTCTCGACTGGGGTCCCGGTCAACGCGACCCGCTGCCCGGCCTCGAGCCGCCGTACCGCCTTCGCGCCCTGAGACAGGCTGTTCTTGACGGCCTGTGCCTCGTCCAGAACCACCCGATGCCACTGGTATCCGGCCAGTTCGTCGATGTCCCGGGTTGCGGTGGCATAGGTCGTGACGACCAGGTCGATGTCCGAGAGCCGTTCACGCAGTGCATCGCCACGCAGCCGTGCGGCTCCATGGTGAGCGTAGACCCGTAGACGCGGGGCGAACCTGGCCGCCTCCCGCTGCCAGTTGCCCACCAGAGACATCGGACAGATCAGCAGTGTCGGTCCGGTTGCCGGGCCCTTGTCGCGCTGCAGGGCTTCGATCGCCAACAGTTGCACCGTTTTCCCCAGACCCATGTCGTCGGCCAGGCAACTGCCCAGTCCCAGCGACGACAGGAAAGCGAGCCACGACAACCCGCGCTGCTGGTAGGGACGAAGGGTGGCCGTGAAGCCTTCGGGTGGTTGCACGGGTTGCAGCGACTGTGCCGCGGCGCCGCTGAGCAGATCGCCCAACCATCCATCGGCCCGCACGGTGGAGACCTCCAGCGGGGTGTCGAGGTCGTCGGGATGACTGGCCGCGAGCGCGAGAATCTCGGCCGCGGTCTTCTGTCCGGTACGTTCGCGCGCCAGGAACTCCAGTCCCCGGCGCAACTGCTCGGAGTCAACCGCGACCCACAGGCCGCGCAGCCTGACCAGTGGCGCCTTCGCCGCGGCAAGAGCGGCGACCTCTTCCTCGGTCAGTGTGTCGTCACCGACGGCCAGATCCCAGCGGAACTCGACCAACTGGTCGCGGCCGAACTTGCTCTGCTTCGCCACGACGCCGTCGACCGGGGTGGACGCCGACAACGCGAGCCCGATCTTGCGGCGACGGTCCCACCACGACGGCAGCATGACGCCGAATCCGGCCTCGTCCAATCGTGGAGCGGCAGTGGACAGGAAGTGGTAGGCACCCTCGGTGTCCAGCTGCAGCTCGGACGGACGCGCCGTACGCAGACCGGCGACGAGCTCGGGATAGATCCGGCTCGCCCTGCCAAGCTCGGCCAGCAGAAGCTCCTGCGGGCGCTGGATCCACCGGCTCAAACCACCGGCGTCCTGCCACGCCCCTGAGGCCGGCACCAACAGGCTGGGATCGGCTGTCGACTGCAGGAGGAATTCCAGACGCCAGCCGGCCGCGTCATACGGCGTGTCCTCGGTCTCGATCGCGGTCAGCCGAAAACTCGCCCTGGCGGTCCCCGTCTCGCCCCGACCGACGTCCTCCCAGGGTCGCAACGATTCGACCAGTACGTCGACGTCAGCCGGGTCCGCATCGAATCTGCCGTCCCCGGTCGTCAACGCGGTCAGCCATGCTTCCGTAGCCGGCAGGCGTGCCGGCCGGCGGCCGCGGCGCGGCGGCAGTACGGCGATCCCGGCCGGCATCGCCGTACGGACAGCAGCATCGACCATCGCGTGCAGCGCCGACGTCGCGATGTCGTGGGCGTTGTGCTCGCCCGGCTGAGACCGGCAGATCGGCGGCATCGCAGCAATCAGCGAGTGCATCGTGACCACATCCGAACCCCGCAGAACCGGGCGCCAAAGCGCCACCGCCCCGTGCGTGTCCCGCGCGATCGCCGGCAGCACCCGACCGCGATCGACCAGGCTGCGCGCGAACCTCGCCAGATCAGCGAGGTACCCGATCGACGCGCCGTACCGAACGACCGGATCCTGCTGGTCGAGCAGGGACAGCGCTGACGCCGCGTCGAGGACCACCACGGGGACCGTCCACGGCAGCAGAACCGGTTCCGTCTGTCGTGCCGGTCGCGGCATGATCCGGATCAGCTCCGGCGAGTCCAGCGGTGCGCTGCGCAACGACGGCAAGAGGAGCACCGCAGTGTCCTGCTTGCCTGCGTGGATCCCGGCGAGCACCTCCGCGCGAGCAGCGAACGGATGCGGGCGCGCGGCACGCAACGCCTGGCTGGGGCTCTTCACGGTGAGCTCGGAATCCTCGGCCCACAGGCAGAGGGACTTCGAAGCCGACCAGAATCCGTGCAGAACCAGCATTGACGTCCCCTTCATGGCGCGCGGGCAAGAGGTTATCGACTGACGGACCGCGAAGTCACGCCGGCCGCCGGCCAGCCGTCGATCTCGTCCTCGAAGTAGCCGATCGGAGCACCGCCCGGCGTGAAATCGACGACGAACATCCTCCGCTCGGCCACCCAGACCCAGTCGGGCTCAGCGAACCCGACATCGTCGACTGATTTCGTACGCCGACGAGACTGGTTCCGACGATTCCGTTCACGCTTCGAGCGACGCCGCGGTGACACAGGCCCAGACGGTACTCCAGCCCCGCATTGTTCCCTGTAGCGACTGGCGTGCGCTTGGCACCCGTTCGCAGGCACTTGATCGCTGCCCGGAACTTGCAGACGCCGTGGACAACTCTGGTGGGTTTTCCCTTATGGACAAGGGGTTCTGGGGTGCTACCGATTTGAGCCAGACTGACCTCTGGCGTAGAATCAAACACATGTTCGAAGGCGATCTGGAAGAGCTCTCTACCGCAGACCTGCTGGCTGCGGCGTCGGGCTTCGGCCAGACCCAGGAACGGGCCGCGGTGCGCACGCTGGAGGCGGCGCTGGCCTTCGCGGACCGCAACGCGGTCATCTTGAGCGAGCCGCTGCCGGGCAGCGAGCGGATCCATGTGTACGGCGGCGACGGCTGTCCCGGTGTCGCGGAGTTCGCGCCGATCGAGTTCGGTGCGGTCATGGGGATGTCGACTGGTGCGGCCGCCTCACTGATCGGGGAGGCGCTGGCGTTGCGGCACCGGCTGCCCAGGCTCTGGGCAGCGGTCCTGGCCGGGAACGCGGTCGCGTGGCGGGCCTGCAAGGTCGCCCACGCCTGCCTGTCGCTGTCACTGGAGGCATGCACGATCGTCGACCGACGTGTGGCCGGGATCGTCAACACCGTGACACCGGGCAAGCTGGCGACCATCGTGACAGCATCCGTCTGGGAGGCCAACCCCGAGCTGGCCAGGGCCCAGGCCGAGGCGGCAGCCCGGGCGCGGGGAGTGTTCGTCGCGCAGTCCGACGACCATGGCACCAAAAGGTTCTGGGTCCGCGCCGCAGCCGGCGACGTGATCCGGTTCGATGCAACGATCGACGACCTGGCACGCGCGTTGAAGACCCTCGGCGACACCGACAGCCTGGATGAGCGCCGCGCGAAGGCGATCGGCTGGATCTCCGACCCAGCCGCAGCACACCAACTCCTCGAGGTCGCCCGCTACCTGGCCCGCACCCAACCACCCCACCGCGACCCAGACACACCAGACACCCCGAGCCCGGACAACCGCACACCCGCTGACGGTACGTCCATTGACGGCGCGTCCGCCGCCGATGATGCTGCTGACGATGTCCATGCCGACGACGGCCCGGCCGCAGACAACCGCGGCGGCCACGATGACTCGGCCGACCGGGACGAGCAGCACGCACCGGCGTCCGACACCGCCGAGCCCGGAGAGCCCGGCGACTGCGGCGAGCCCGCCGACTCAGGTCAGCCCAGCGAGTCCAGCGAGGCGAACCGCCCCACCGGTCCCAGCGAGCGGACCATGGGTGATCGGGGAGCTGGCGAGGACGCGTTCACGCGGCGGATGCTGGCCGGCGCGCTGCCGGCCCGGCTCGCCGCGATCAAGCAGCAGGCCTACCGCAACGGCATCGGCGCAGACAGCGGCCGCCGCAACCGCCATACCCTGTACGTGCACCTCACCGACAAGACACTGTTCACCGGCAACGGCGTCGTGCGGGTCGAAGAACTCGGACCACAACTGGCGAGCCAGCTGACCGAACTGCTCGGCCACGACCACATCGTCGTCAAGCCCGTGATCGACCTGCACGACCAGGTCAGCGTCCACAGCTACGAGATCCCCGACCGGATCCGCGAACGGGTCCGGCTCCGCCACCCCGTCGACACGTTCCCCTACGGCGCCGGCGAGGCCACCACCGGCATGGACCAAGACCACATCACCCCCTTCGACCACACAAACCCACCAGAACCATCCCGCCCACCCGACGTACCAGGCTCACCGGGCGAACCGGACCCACCGGGGCAGACCCGCCCCGACAACCTCATACCGCAAGGACGGCTCCACCACCGCGCCAAAACCTTCGGCGGCTGGCGATGCCGACGCCTGCCCACCGGCGCCATCGAATGGACCAGCCCACACGGATTCCGATTCCACGTCGGCCACAAAGGCACCCACCCCGTGCCACCAACCACCACACACGACGAAGACGACCCCAGCCATTGCTCGTGCGACCAGGGAACCGCCACAGGTTGAGCCGATCTCAGGCCGCTAGTGGCTGTCGCCTGCGTGGGGTTACGGCGTCGAGGCGCTCTGCGTGCCAGGCTGTACCGGATCGCCCTCGGGCTGCGACCCACGAGCGCCGATCGGTGGAACAGAGTCCTTCTGGCGACCGAGGCCGACACCTTGGGCGGGATGCATCCGCAAACCGGCGTCCTGCGCCTGTCCGAGCGGAAGGTCCTCCATCACCTTGTTCCTGGTCGGCGGGTGAGCGATCCGTACGAGCAGGGCCAGGCTCTGGCGACCGTTCTGCATGAAGCGACGCATGGCGGCATGGAACTGGACGCACCCGATGAGCCCACCGCGGTGCGATCCGCCCACTCCCGAGGCATCGTCGAAGGCTTGGCCGAAGTGCGGGCCTGGTACGACTTCGATGCGTTCCGAGACGCAGCCGGTTACCCACGCACACTCCATTTCACCGAGCCGAAGTACCCTGGCGCGTTCGCGGCGACCTACGACCTTCTGGAACAGGTCACCGGGCCCACGTTCGATCAGGACGCTCTTATCGACACGGCTGTTCAGAGACCCGGTGTGATGCACTTCGACCAGTTCGCGCAAGCCGTGATGGCGAACCGGCTGCGCCGGGTGGTGCCGCAGCGGCCGGACGATCAGCTCGCGGTCCGGTCGGCGCTGATCAGGGCGATGGGCCACGCCCACTGGCCGACGCTCCCCGAGATGCAAACCCCGACCGGGGTCAAGGTCGCGGGTGAGATGCGCGAGACTCTCGATGCCAAGGTCGAGGCGATTCGGCGGCACTACCACTTCACCCCGAACCGGCCGTTCGATGCCGCTGCGCCGAATCCAGAGGCGGTCCGCCGAGCGAGCGCCATGGTCACTCCGTCACTGGCCGGACTTCCAGAGCATCAGACCAACGACCGCAAGGCCACAGCGCTCGCCGAAGGTCTAGCTGCCATGCGGCTTCTGCAGACGCAGCACATGGCAGACTCGGCAACGCAAGCCCGCCCCATGCTGAGAGACGGAGACCGCGCGGCGGGCCAGCCGTCCGCCGTTGGCCGGGGACCGACCCTGGAACGTTGAAGAGCGGCCACGCCGAGACACGCCCGGGGCCACGGCTGAGCGAACCGGCTCCCCTCGCAGAAGGGGAGCCGGTTGAGCTCTTATGGATCAGCGCAGGTCGAAGCGGTCGAGCTCCATGACCTTGGTCCAGGCGGCGACGAAGTCGGACACGAACTTCGCCTTGGCGTCGTCACTCGCGTAGACCTCGGCGACGGCGCGGAGCTCGGAGTTCGAGCCGAAGACCAGGTCGGCGCGGGTGCCGGTCCACCTGACCTCACCACTCGCGTCACGGGCCTCGAACGTCTCCTGGCTGTCGTCCGTCGACTTCCACTCCGTGCCCAGGTCGAGCAGGTTCACGAAGAAGTCGTTGGTCAGCGTGCCCGGGTTCTCGGTGAGTACGCCGTACTTCGAGCCGTCGTAGTTCGCGCCCAGTACGCGCAGACCGCCGACCAGGACGGTCAGCTCCGGCGCGCTCAGGGTGAGCAGGTTCGCCTTGTCGAGCAGCAGGTACTCGGCCGGGTACCGGTTGCCCTTGCCGTAGTAGTTCCGGAAACCGTCCGCGGACGGCTCCAGCGCGGCGAACGAGTCGACGTCGGTCTGCTCCAGCGACGCGTCCGTACGGCCCGGGGTGAACGGTACGACGATGTCCTGGCCGGCGTTCTTCGCCGCGACCTCGACACCGACACCGCCGGCCAGCACGATCAGGTCAGCCAGCGAGACCGGCTTCCCGAACGACTGCTGGATCCCTTCGAGCGTGCGCAGCACCTGAGCCAGCTCGTCGGGATTGTTGACCTCCCAGCCGCTCTGCGGCTGGAGCCGGACTCGCGCGCCGTTCGCGCCACCGCGCTTGTCGCTGCCCCGGAAGCTGGACGCCGACGCCCACGCGGTCGAGACCAGCTGCGCCACCGACAGGCCGGAGGCCGCGATCTGCGCCTTCAGCGCGGTGATGTCGTCCGCGCCGACCAGCTCGTGGTCGACCGCCGGGACCGGGTCCTGCCAGATCAGCGTCTCGGACGGAACCTCCGAGCCGAGGTAGCGCACGATCGGGCCCATGTCACGGTGGGTCAGCTTGAACCAGGCCCGGGCGAACGCGTCCGCGAACTCGTCCGGGTTGTCCTTGAAGCGCCGCGAGATGGGCTCGTAGATCGGGTCGAACCGCAGCGCCAGGTCGGTGGTCAGCATGGTCGGCTTCTGCTTCTTGGCCGCGTCGTACGCGTCGGGGATGATCTCCTCGGCGCCCTTGGCCACCCACTGGTTCGCACCGGCCGGGCTCTTGGTCAGCTCCCACTCGTAGCCGAACAGGATCTCGAAGAAGTCGTTGCCCCACTTCGCCGGCGTCCTGGTCCAGGTGACCTCGAGGCCGCTGGTGATCGTGTCCGGGCCCTTGCCGGTGTTGTACGTGTTCCGCCAGCCGAGGCCCTGGTGGTCCAGCGGCGCGCCCTCCGGCTCGGCACCGACGTACTTCTCCGGGTCGGCCGCACCGTGGGTCTTGCCGAACGTGTGACCGCCGGCGATCAGGGCGACGGTCTCCTCGTCGTTCATCGCCATCCGGCCGAAGGTCTCGCGGATGTCGCGGGCCGAGGCGATCGGGTCCGGGTTGCCGTTCGGGCCTTCCGGGTTCACGTAGATGAGACCCATCTGCACCGCGCCGAGCGGCTTCTCGAGGTCGCGGTCACCGCTGTACCGCTCGTCGCCGAGCCAGGTGGTCTCGGGACCCCAGTACACGTCATCCTCCGGCTCCCACACGTCCGGGCGGCCACCGGCGTACCCGAAGGTCTTGAAGCCCATGGTCTCCAGCGCCACGTTGCCGGTCAGGATCAGCAGGTCGGCCCAGGACAGCTTCTGGCCGTACTTCTTCTTGACCGGCCAGAGCAGCCGGCGGGCCTTGTCCAGGTTCGCGTTGTCGGGCCAGCTGTTCAGCGGCGCGAACCGCTGCTGCCCGGCACCGGCGCCACCGCGGCCGTCGCTGATCCGGTACGTCCCGGCGCTGTGCCAGGCCATCCGGATCATGAACGGGCCGTAGTGCCCGAAGTCGGCCGGCCACCAGTCCTGCGACGTGGTCAGCACCTCGGCGATGTCCGCCTTGACCGCGGCCAGGTCGAGGGTCTTGAACTCCGCGGCGTAGTCGAAGGTCTCGCCCAGCGGGTTCGCCACGGCCGGGTTCTTGGCCAGGATCTTCAGGTTCAGCTGGTTCGGCCACCAGCCACGGTTCGCGTTGCCGCGGGTCGGGTGCGCGCCCTGACCGTGTGCGACCGGGCAGCCGCCTGCCGCCTGCGCGTCTTCCTCGCCGCGGCTCTCTTCGCTACCTTCACCGGGCAGTGGCTCATGGATCTCGGACATCGGATTCCTTCCAGGACTGGACGTTTTCAAAGGAATTCAGGTACGGCGTGCGCAGTCGGCGCAGAGCCCCCAATAGATGACCTCGGCCTCGTCGATGACGAACCCGTGGTCCTCGGACGCGGTCAGGCAGGGCGCGTGCCCGACCGCACAGTCGACATCGGTGATGGCGCCGCACGAGCGGCAGACAGCATGGTGATGGTTGTCCCCCACGCGCGACTCGTACCGGGCCACCGAGCCCAACGGCTGGATCCGGCGGACCAGGCCCGCCGCCGTCAGCGTGTGCAGCGAGTCGTACACGGCCTGATGCGAGACATCGGGAAGATCGTTGCGTACGGCACCTATCAGCGAGTCCGTGTCGGCGTGCGGATGCGCGTACACCGCGGTGAGCACGGCCACCCGCGGCCGGGTCACCCGCAGCGCGGCCCCGCGCAACAGCTCCTGGAGCTCATCCACCGTCGGCACGTCGAGCAGTCTGCCGCGTATTCTGGAATGAGTCAAGAATAGCTTCCGCGATTCTCATTTTGCGACAGCCTCGGCCCCGGTTGATGCTTGCCTCAGGCACCTACCGCGGGCCTCGATCAGCGGGCCAGGTACCGGCGTACGTCGTGGGCGACCTGGATCCGGCTCTCCATCGCATACTTGCGCAGGATCACGCCGAGGTGCGACTTCACGGTCGGCAGCCGTACGCCGAGCTCCGTCGCCAGCGCCTCGTTGTCGAGACCCTGAACGAGGAGCAGGGCCACACGCTGCTGAGCGTCGGTGAGCGACAGGAACCGTCGTTCAGGTCCTTCGTCGACCTCGAGCATCATCTCGATCAGCTCCGACTGCGTCTGCTCCGCCGTACGGACGATGCCCTCGAGATACCCGCGCAGCGGTTCGTCCGCGGCCGCCGGTTCGTCCAGGGCCTGGTCCGCGAGACCCCGCAGTACGGCGATCCGGTTGGACAGGTACTCCATCACGTGATCGGACGTCAGCAGGTTCGGCGTATCGTCCCCGGCCGGCAACAGCCGGAGCGCCTCGCGGTCCTCGACTTCCCGGGTCAACACCTTGGCGAGAGCACCGGCGAGCCACTCAAACGCTCGTACGGCGTTGTCGTCGTACACCTCAGCCTGGTAGCTGTACGTCGCCATCATCCCGAACAGTTGATCGCGACCATCCTTCGTACGCCGGAACATCGGCACGAGAACCGCGTCCTGGGACTGCCTGGTCACGTCGCCACACGGAATCCCCGCATTGAGCACGGCCCCGTTGTCATACCCGAACCGATACGTCTGCTGCTTCCGCAACAACCACGCGGTCGGCCCACTCGGCCCGAACGTATGACTCGACGGGTCGTCGTACTTCCCGTCCTCGTACCCATACGGGTACCGCACCCGGTCCGACCCCTGCAGAAACCCCACAAAGAACGTATCCACCGGCGCCACCTTCGCCGCCACCCCACGCACATAGTCATAAAGCGCGTAGTGATTCCCCCGCGGCAAAGCCTGAATCTTGTGATAGGCCTCCCGCAAAACCAAAGCCGTCCCCGCATCAACCCGAACAGCCACCCCAGCCCCCTCCCCGAGTCCCCCCATGACTATGCCCAGTAATCGCTCAACGTAACAATCCGAGCCGAGCTTCGCCTCGCACCGGACGCCGTGGCTACCGGCTGTCACCCCTCGCCGTGAGCGATCGCGTCAACCATGGGGGCTCAGATGTCCGACGAGAAAGCGCCGTGGCCAGGCAAGGCCCAAGTCTGGCCACCGCGCCTGATCGGCCTTGAGCTCGCGTGCTTCGGGTGGGTGGGAGCGGTGCGGGCGAGCGGTAGTGAGCGTGGTGGCGCGGGGGTTGGTCTCTGCATGCGAAAGGCCGGTCCGTTGGACCGGCCTTCGTGTTGGGTGGAGCTGAGGGGATTCGAACCCCTGGCCTCTTCGTTGCGAACGAAGCGCGCTACCAACTGCGCCACAGCCCCGAGCTGATCGCTGGTTTCCCGGCGACCGCGAAACTCTAACACGGCTATGGTCGCGCGATAAAACCGAGGTTGTCGAGCGGGTTTCAGTCGCCGACGGCGCGCTTGACCTCGGGCTCCTCGGGCTGCTGGGCAGGCTCCGGGAGCGGTGATCTTTCGGCGGGATCCGTCGTACGCGCGGAGGAGAAGACCTCGTCGTCGGACAGCGAGATGGTGCGGACGGTGCGGTCCGGTGCCTTCTCCTTCATCACGTACGTCGGCAGCGTCACAGGCACCGGATCCCATAGGCCTTCTGCCGGAACCGCGGGCTTCTCCACCTGAGGTTCGGGCAGCTTGACCTCGATGGTCATCTCCTCGTCCGGAGACGGCGCGGGCTTGCCGGCCGGGCCTCGATCGTGGCGAGCCTGCTGTAGCGCCCGACGCTTCGCGGCCTGCCGAGCACGCGACCGGGCCTGGCGCCGCAGCTGCACCCGGGTGAGTACGACGAACGCCACGATCAGCGAACCGGGGATCGCAACGGTCCACCACAGCAGCATCTGCAGACCGGCCAGTGCGACGACCGACAACAGCGAAAGGGTCAGGATCGACAGCACCCGCCGGCGGCGCATAGCGGCCACCCGGCGGGCTCGGTTCGGAACGTACCGCTGCGGCGGCGGCAGATCGGTCGCCCCATCCAGAGCACCACCAGCAGCACCGGAAGCAACAGGAGCGGCACCCGGAGGACGTACGACGTACCGAGGCCGCGACGGGTCACGCGACAGCACCCGCGCGTCGGCCGACGTCGACACCGGGCGGCGCCGCGCCTCGTCGTTGCGCTTCAGCAGCATCGGGACGAGGTAGGCGGCCCACGCGGCGACGATCGCCACATAGATCAGCCCTGTCGTCCCCATGCGACGACGCTAAGGTGCGGCGAGCTCATGATCAGGTACGTGAGCCGGTGTGTCGCAAGAAGACTCGTGTGACTGATGTGAATAGCGACGCAGGGTGATCAAACCAGTCGCGCTACGAGACCAGGCCCGACCTCTTCGACGTTCAGCGCGAAGATGCGGTGGTCGCGCCAGTCCCCGTCGATGTGCAGGAACCGCGGCCGCTCACCCTCGTACCGAAAGCCGAGCTTCTCGACCACTCGGAGACTTGCCTTGTTCTCCGGGCGGATCGCCACTTCGATCCTGTGCAGCCCGAGGGTGAACCAGCAGTGGTCCGCGGCCATCGCGACCGCGGTCGGCACGATGCCGCGACCGGCGTACTGCTCGTCGACCCAGTAGCCAAGGTTGGCCCAGCGCGCCGAGCCGTAGGTGATGCCGGACACCGTCAGCTGCCCGACCAGCGGCCACTTCGCCCGCGCACCTGCGCCCGCGGCACCGCCGTACGTGATGACGAATGGCAGCATGCGGCCGTAGCGTGCCTGCCGGTTCCAGTCACGTGCCATGGCGCGGAATGTCCGCGCACCGTCCTCCGCACCGGGCGGCTGGGTCGCGTCCCACGGGCGCAGCCAGCTGACGTTGCGCTGGCGTGCGGCCGCCCATTCACCGCCGTCGCCGGCGCGCAGCGGTCTGAGCGCGACCAGCCCGTGCTGCAGCTCCACGGGCCAGTGCACGATCGCCATCAGTCGGTGTCCGTCCGGACGTGGTCACCGCCGTGCACCTGCTCGACCGCATGTCGCAGCAACGGCTCCAGCACGGCGAGACCGTCCTTCACGCCGCCTCGCGAACCGGGCAGGTTCACGATGACCGTCGTACGCGCGACTCCGGCGACGCCACGCGACAGAGCGGCCGTCGGTACGCCGTTTGCCACGCCATAAGACCGGATAGCTTCAGCAATGCCAGGGATGACGCGCTCCAGGACCGCAGCCGTTTGCTCTGGCGTTGCATCGGTCGGAGAGATGCCCGTGCCTCCAGTCGTCAGCACCACGTCGTACGACGCCTCGACCGCAGCACGCAACGCATCACCGACAGGCGGACCATCCGGGACGACCTGCGGACCGGACACCTCGAAACCCCAACCAGACAGGCGCTCGGCGATCAACGGACCAGTGGTGTCGGTGTAGACGCCGGCGGCCGCGCGGTTCGAGACGCTGACGACAAGGGCTCTCACGGCCGCTCCCAGTGCCCGGTCTTGCCGCCCTCTTTGAGCTCGACGCGGACGTCGGACAGCACGGCGGCCGGGTCGAGTGCCTTCACCATGTCGATGACCGCGAGCCCGGCGACCGCGACGGCGGTGAGCGCCTCCATCTCGACACCGGTGCGGTCGGTGGTCTTCACCTGAGCCTGGATCAGCACTGCGTCGTCCGCGACCTCGAGGTCGACCTTGGCGCCGGTGATCGCGATCGGGTGACACAGCGGGACCAGGTCAGGCGTCCGCTTGGCGCCCATGATGCCGGCGATCCGGGCAACGCCGAGCGCGTCGCCCTTCGGTACGCCGTCGCCGCGCAGCGCGGCCACCACCTCGGCCGAGACGAAAACCTTGCCGCTGGCAACAGCTCGCCGGACGGAGGTGTCCTTGTCCGACACGTCGACCATCCGCGCCGCCCCGGTCTCGTCGACATGGGTCAGCCCGGGCGTAGCCGGCGTACCAGCGCCAGGGTCCTGCGTCATCCGGTCTCCTCGTCCAGCAGCAAGAGCTCGACCTGATCGCCGGCCCGGACCGCCGTCACGTCCTCGGGCACCACGATCAATGCGTTCGCACGACTCAGCCCGCCGAGCAGGTGTGAGCCGTGCCCGCCGACTGTACTGGCCATCCAGCCCTCGTCGCCGGATCTGGCCGCGGCGCGGACGTACTGGCGCCGCCCGGCGGGTGAGCTGAACCCGTCGAGCGTCACGCCGTGGACCGTCGATCGCCGATACGGCATCTGGCCCATCAGCTTGCGCAGCGCCGGCCGCACGAACACCTCGAAGGACACGTACGCCGACACCGGGTTGCCGGGCAGCGTGAAGATCGGCACCTCGTCATCACCGAGCACACCGAACCCCTGCGGCTTGCCCGGCTGCATCGCGACCTGCGGGAAGTCGACCGTACCGAGCTTGGACAGCTCCTCCTTGACCACGTCGTACGCGCCCATGCTCACGCCACCGGTGGTGATCACCAGGTCGGCGCGGACGAGCTGGTCGGACAGGGTGTCCATGATCCGTTTCGGGTCGTCGTCGACGATGCCGACGCGATAGACCACCGCACCGGCGTCCCGCGCGGCCGCGGCCATCGTGTAGCTGTTCGAGTCGTAGATCTGTCCCTGGCCCAGCCGGCTCCCGGGCTCCCGCAACTCAGCTCCGGTCGACACCACGACCACTCTGGGTCGCGGACGGGCCTTGACCCGCGCCCGGCCGACAGCGGCGAGCACGGCGATCTGGCGCGGCCCGAGCACGGTGTCGCGCTCCAGCACCTGATCCCCCGCCTGCACATCCTCACCGGCCCGCCGCACCGACGCACCGAGCGGCGGCTGCTGGGCGATCCGCACGTTCACGGTGCCACCGTCGGTCCACTCGACCGGTACGACGCTGTCCGCGCCGCGGGGCATCTCCGCACCGGTCATGATCCGCACGCACGTACCGGACGTCACCACGATCGGCTCACTCCGGCCGGCCCGGAACTCTCCGACCACCGGCAGGCTGAGGGGGTTGTCCTGCGTCGCTCCGGCAAGATCCGCGGCCTGCACGGCATACCCATCCATGGCCGAGTTGTCGAACCCCGGCAGACTGACGCCGGACACGACGTCCTCGCAGAGCACCAGCCCCAACGCCTCCATCAGCGGCTGGTCGAACGCCGGCAGCGCCTTCACCCGCCCCAGCACGACCTCGAGATGCTCATCCACAGTCCGTCTCACGAGCCCGACCCTAATCCACGGATCCGGTGATCCCGCGCTCAGTTCCGGAAGGATGCGTCAAGAATGCCGGGTGAGGGCCTCAGGGTGGTTGCCCCAGGTCATGCGGACGTCGGGGGCGCGCTCCTCGTTCGCCGCGCCGTCGGTACGACGTACCTCGACGAAGCCATGTGCTTGGTAGAAGGCCTGCGCACGGAGGTTGGTCTGGAAGGTCCACAAGGCGAGACCGCCCGGCCGGAGGTCCTTCGCGAGGTCCACCAGGGTCGACCCGACGCCACGGCCGGCCACGTCCGGATCGACGTACAACTGGTCGAGGTCATCGCCGTCCAGCGTCAGCACCGCGACGATCCGGCCGTCGTCGAGCGCGACCCAGGTCTGTGCGTCCGGCAGCAGCACCTCGGCGAACCAGGTCGCCACCTGCTCGGCAGTATGGATCGCCGCAGGCAGCAGCGAGCCCTCCGCGTGCCGCGACCGCCACCACACCGCGGCGGCCTCGTCCGTGTCGTACGGCTCCAGCGGCCTGATCAGCAGGTCGTCCATCCCCCCGAACCTCCGTCAGCCCTCGAGTACGGCGCCGTCCGGGATCTCCCGGCGCGCACCGGCCGGCGCCTGGAGCTCCACGTCGCCGACCACTACCACATCCTTGCCGAAGGCAACGTCACCGCGCACCTCGAGCCGGTCGGCGCGCACCAGCGACGGCGGCCCGGCCGCGAACCGCGTGTCGAAGTCGGCCAGGATCTTGAAGAACTCCGGGTCGAGCTCGACGTACGGCTCGTCGCCTTCGTGGGTCGTGCTCAGATCGCCGGACTCGTCCAGCTCGTACACATCCGACCGCAGTACGAGCAGGTCGTTGGTCGTCTTCACCGGCTTGAACCTGCTGCGGTCCACCAGCACCGCCTGGGAGCCCTCGAAGGTCTCGATCGCGGTCCCCATCCCGGTCTCGAGCTGGATCACCTTGGGCGACGTCGGATCGGCCGGATCGACGGTCTTGCGGTTGACCATGATCGGCAGGCCCAGGATCCCGTCGTGGCCGTCCATCAGCTCGGCCAGCTGGTCCAGGTCGATCCACAGGTTGTTGGTGTTGAACGTCTTGTGCCGGGTGATGTCCTGGAAGTACTTGGTCTCCTCTTCGGCGACCTGCGCGCTGTCCCGCAGGATCAGGCGGCCGTCGGACTTGCGGACCGCCACGTGCCCGCCCTTGCGGTCGGACCGGGTACGCCGGCACACCTCCATGCCGAACGGTACGTCGTGCTCGGCCATCCAGGCCGCGATCCGCGGGTCCGCGGTCGCACCGAGGTTGTCCGCGTTGGAGATGAACGCATGCCGGAAGCCGTGTTCCCTCAATGCGTCGAGGGCGCCGGAGGCAACCAATGCGGTGAACAGGTCACCATGACCCGGTGGGCACCAGGCCAGCTCCGGGTCCGGCTCCCACTCGGCCGGGGTCAGGTCGTCGGCGAGCAGCTTCGGCTCCATGTTCTGCAGGAAGTCCAGGGGCAGGCCGTCCACCGCGAGGCCGTCGTACTCGCTCAGGATCTGCAGGGACTCCTCCTTGGTGCGGAAGGAGTTCATCAGCACCAGCGGCAGCGGTACGTCGTACTTGCGCCGGGTGCTCAGGATCTGGCGGGCGATGATGTCGAGGAAGCTCAGTCCGTCCTTGACCTGCAGTGCGGACTTCGGACCGGTCACACCCATCGACGTACCGAGGCCGCCGTTGAGCTTGATCACCACCGTCTCGGCCAGCGCGGCCCGCAGCGCCTCGGGGTCGGTGTCCAGGTGGTCCAGGTGTGGGAGGTCGCCGACCGGCTCGATGTCGTCCTCGCGGATCGTCCCCTGCTGACCCGACTCGAGCAGCTGGTAGTAGTGCGTGAAGACGCGGATCGCGACGTCGGCAGCGCCGGCCGCGCGCATCTTCTCCTGCGCTTGTCTCAGACCTGCCTCACTCATGCACCAACCCTAGGGGACGCCGGGTAATCCCTGTGTTAACCGCGTCACGCTCTTACGATCAAGGGGTGTTCCCCTCGAAGGCCGCGGCGCGGCAGTACTTCCTCAGTGCCCGCAGAGCCCGGCCGCATGCGGGCGACCTCCTGAGCGGTGCGCGGCACGAACTGCCGGACGTGCACCGACTGGCTTTGTACGTGTCGAGGGGTCCGGAGCCGCAGACGGGCGCACTGATCGATTGGCTGCTGGCAACCGACCATGAGGTGCTCCTGCCGATCCTGTACGCCGACAACGACCTGGGCTGGGGTATTGCACCAGGAGCGGCGGACCTGGTGCCCGGCCGCCTCGGCCTGTCCGAGCCACCGGTCGATCTGGGCTCAGACGCTATCGCCACGGCCGCTCTGGTCATCTGCCCAGCTCTGGCCGTCGCCCGCGACGGTGTCCGGCTGGGACGCGGCGGAGGCTCGTACGACCGAGCACTCGCCCGCGTACGACCGGGTACGCCGATCTGGGCCGCGGTGTACGACACGGAGGTCGTCGAAGCGCTTCCGAGCGACGCCCACGACCACCTGGTGGACGCTGCGCTCACCCCAAACCGGTTGATCCCGCTGAGAAGATCGGTGGATGACTGAGACGGCGATCGACGCCGCGGCAGCGGCCGCGCGTGACCTCGGCCTGACCGTGACGGACCCGACAGTCCTGTACGACGCGTTCTCCGTGGTGGTGCACCTCAAGCCGTCGCCCGTGGTCGCCCGCGTGCCGATGAACCTCCCGGACTACCTGATGGACCTGGAGGGCGGCGCCCACCGCCAGCAGCGCGAGTTGGACGTGGCTGCGTGGCTGGTCTCGTACGGCCATCCGGTGGTTGCCCCGAGCCCACTAGTGCCGTTGGAGCCGGTGGAGCGGGACGGGTTCTCCATGACGTTCTGGCAGTACGTCGACCAGTCCGGTGAGGTCGACTACCTCGCCAGCACGACCCGGGCCGCCGAACTGCACGCCATACTCGCGGGCTACCCGAAGGAACTGCCCTGGCTCACGCCACTGCTCGGAGTGCCGTCGGGACTAGCCGCTCTGCAGGCCGTACCCGGATTGCTCGAGCAGGAAGACGTGGACCGAGCCCATGCCGAGTGGAAGGTACTGAAGCCGCTCCTGACGAGCCTGGCCGGCTTCGAGGCGGTCTTCCCGTCGGCGACCATCCAGACGATCCACGGCGACGCACCGTCGTACAACGTGATCCCCACGGCCGACGGGTCCTGTGGGCCGACTTCGAGGACACGACCCTCGGTCCGATCGAGTGGGACATGGCTGGGTTCGGACCGGACCTCGGCAAGGTGTACGACGAGGCCGCGGCAGCACTCGGACGTCCACAGCTGGACCAACGCGTGCAGCAGGTGATGGACACGGCACGCGCGTTCCAGATCATGGCGTGCACGCCACTGGTGCCGCGGATGCCGGCTCTCGCGGACGGCATCCGGATGTTCGTCGGGCAGTGGCGGACCACGCCGTTCGCTGGTGGACTGGGCTGATGCTGGGCACGTACGTCGACAACGGAGTCCTGTCCGGGCTGGTCTCGCTGGTGAGCCGGGAGGGCTCGACTCGGGTCGAGGTGCTCGGCCAAGTCGAGTTCGACGGTGCGGAGATGCAGCGGGACACCCTGTTCCGGGTGGCATCGTTCACCAAGCCGATCGTCGCGGCCGCGGCGATGATCCTGGTCGACGAGCTCCGGCTATCCATGGACTCCCCTGTCGCTGACCTGCTGCCGGAACTGGCGCATCCGGTCGTACTGCGGCAACCGGACGGACCACTCGACGACACTGTCCCGGCGGGGCGGCCGATCACTCTGCGGGATCTCCTCACGTTCAGACTCGGGCTCGGTGAGTCCGACAACCCGGCTCTTCGGCAACGCGAGGCGGAGCTGGAGCTGCGGACGTTCGGTCCGCCCGTGCCGCGGACTTCGCTGGAGCCAGACGAGTGGATGCGGCGGCTGGGGATGCTGCCGCTGCAGTTCCAGCCGGGTGAGCGGTGGCTGTACTCAACCGGCTCGCATGTGCTCGGCGTACTGATCGCCCGAGCGACCGGTCAACCGCTGGAGGACTTCCTGCGGGAGCGGATCTTCGAACCGCTGGGGATGCGCGACACCGGGTTCACCGCATCGGATCCGGCCCGGCTGACGACGGCGTACGTCGGTGACGACGTCATGGACACGGCGTCCGACAGCCAGTGGCTGGTGCCGCCGTCGTTCCCGGATGCGAGTGGTGGGTTGATCTCGACGGTCGATGACTTCCACGCGTTCGCACGGATGCTGCTGGCCGGTGGAGATCGACTGCTGTCGCCGGCCGCGGTGGCGGAGATGACGAGAGACCAGCTGACGCCGGCGCAACGGGCTTCTGCTGACGCAGCGTGCATTGTGGACTTGGCCCGAGGAGCTGTTCGCCGAGGCTAGTTCTCCGGCTTGGTGAACGTCAGCGCGTGCTTGCGAGCCGCCTCGACCGCTCCCCTGGTATAGGCCCATGGCAGCGTCTCGCCCTTGAGCCACAGCTCGGTCTGGTCGGTGTAGTTGGACGAGAACGCGTGTCCGGATACACCGGTCAGATTCACCCAGCGGGACTTGTCGAAGTCGGACAGGTCGACCACCATCCGCATCGACGGTGTCGCCGTGACCGTGTAGCCCTCGGACGCGTCCCACGCGGTCGCGTCGACGATCGACGTACCGCCGCCGAGCTCGTAGGGACCGCGGTTGAACAGCCGGTCCACCAGACCGATCCCGGACTTGCCCAGCGTCTGGTTGGTCAGCGTCAGCTTGTGCAGCTTGCCCCACTGCCAGTTCTCGGGTTCACGCGCCATCTTCTGGGTGATCTCGGTCCGCGCGTTGACCAGGGCCTCCCGCAGGATGTCGTCCCGGTTCTCCTTCTGCGGCGTACGGATGTTGTCCCACCAGCCACTGTTCGGCTGGCTGAGCAGCGTGTGGATCACCTCGAACCAGCGCGAGCCGCCATCCGGCCAGGTGCCCTCGGGGAGCTGATCGTGGAAGGTCAACGCGAGCAGGTTGCGCCACACGACGTTGAAGTACGCCGCGGCCGCGGAGTCCGGCGGCTGAGTGAAGTCCCAGTTCCGCAGCGTGTCCTGGCCCTGCTTGTCGAACGCGTCGTCGATGCCGATCTGGAGCAGGTACGGCACCAGCATCTCGGCAGCCCGGTTCTTGGTGTCCAACTGGATCGACGCCATCGCGTTCGCATCCAGCTTCCCGGCGGCCCTGATCCGGTCCAGGATCTGCTGCGACCGGTAGCCGTAGTCCCAGTCGTTGGTCAGGTAGTACTTGTACGTGCCCGGCACCACGGCCTGGTTCGCGGTGACGATGATCCCGTCCGGTGGATCGAACTCACTGGGTAACGCATCGAACGGGATGTAGCCGGTCCAGCGGTACATCGGATCCCAGCCAGGCACGGGCCAGTCACCCCGGCCCTTCCGGCGGATCGGGATCAGTCCGGGCGACTGATAGCCGATGTGCCCGTCGGTGTCGGCGTACACGAGGTTCTGCGAAGGGACCTCGAACTGCGACGCGGCGGCGCGGAACTGGGTCCAGTTCTGGGCCCGGTTGATCGCGAAGAGCGCGTCAGCGGTCCGGCCAGGAGTCAGTGCGGTCCATTGCAGCGCCACGCCGTACGCCTGGGGGTACTTGCCCTGCTTGGCGGCGATCTCGCCGATTTCGCGCTGGTCCTCGCCGACATCGGAGATGAGCGGACCGTGCCGGGTCTCGCGAACGGTGATCTTCACCGGCTTGTCCTGGCCGGCCACCTTGAACGTCTCCTCGCGCGTCGCCATCGCGCGCCACTTGTTGCTGTAGAGGACCTTGTCGCCGTCGATCCGCTCCAAGTACAGGTCCTGGACATCCGGATCCAGGTTGGTGAAGCCCCAGGAGATCGCATTGTTGTGGCCGATCACCACACCGGGCAGGCCGGAGAAGCTGAAGCCGGACACGTCGAACGGGCAGCTCTTGCTGAGGTTGTTGCAGTGCAGGCCGACCTGGGTCCAGATACCCGGCATGGTGGCGCCGAGGTGCGGGTCGTTGGCCAGCAGGGGCTTGCCGGTGGTGGTGTGGTCGCCCGAGACGACCCAGGAGTTCGAGCCGATGCCATCCCCCTGGCCGAGCAGCTCAGGCAGGCCCTTGGCCACCTTCTGGACGGAGTCGAGGGACTTCAGGAAGTCCTGCGTCAGCATCCCGCGACGGGCCTCGGGGGCGATCGGCGAGGTGCTGAACTTGCCGTCCTGACCGACCGAGCCGGAGGACATGATCGGGTCGTTCCGGTCGTACGGGTACTGCGGGTAGAGGCTCTCGATGTTGCGGGACGGGAACGCCGCGAGCAGCTTGGTCCGGGTGATCTCCTCGTCCATGTTGCCGCCGAGGTCCCACGCCATCGCCTTCAGCCAGGCCAGTGAGTCCGCCGCCGTCCACGGCTCCGGGCGGTAGTCGGTGCCCTTGAGTGACAGCACGGCGTACTCAAGGCTGAGACCGGATCCGCTGTGGTTGGACAGGTATTCGTTCACACCGCGGGCGTAGTCGTCCAGATACTGCCGGGTGGACGGGCTGAGCAGGCCCAGCTCCTTCTCCGCGACCCGGCGCCAGCCGAGCGTGCGGACGAACTTGTCCGTCTCCAGTGCGTCCGCGCCGAACAGCTCGCTCAGCCGGCCCGCGGTGACGTGCCGGCGGAAGTCCATCTCGAAGAACCGGTCCTGTGCGGCCACGTAGCCCTGCGCCGCGAACAGGTCCGACGGTGTGTCCGCGTAAATCTGCGGGATGCCGTTCGCGTCCCGGACGACGTTGACATCGCCGTCCAGACCGGTCAGCTCGATCGTTCCGTCGTACGTCGGGAACGAGTGGCGGACGACGAAAACGACGGTTCCCGCGATCACCAGGAGGACCGTGGCGAGGGCGATTCCGCTGATGATGACGACTCGAAGCAGGCGACGCACGGACCCAACCGTAGAGAATCACCCTGGATGCCCCAAATGGGGTCCCTCACAACTTTGCGTTGCTCTGCGTTCCAGAAGCATGAACGCAGAGTTGGAGTACCTCCCTGTACCGGGTGCCGAGCTGGACCGGATTCGCTGCAACGGCCACGACGATTTCGGGAACGCTGTCGTTTCCCTTGTCGCCGGCGGCGGTGAGCCGCTGCGGTGCTGCCTGACGATCGCACCGGCCGGTGACCAGATCGCACTGGTGTCGCACCGGCCGATGACTGTCGGCGGCCCGTACGCCGAGATCGGTCCGGTGTTCGTGCACACGTCCGAGTGCCCGGTGCCGGCGCCGGACGTCTTCCCGATGGACTTCCGGGACCGGCGGGCCGTACTGCGCCCGTACGACGCCTCTGGCCAGATGCTGGACGGAGTTGTCGCAGAGCCTGGGACGAGCGAGACAGAGCTCAAACGACTGTTCGAGGACCCGGCTGTGGACACGGTCCAGGTGCGCAATGTGGTCGCCGGGTGCTGGAACTTCACAGTGCGCCGCCACGGCTGAGTTGGAATACTTCGGGCCGCTGGCGCATTATTAGCAGTCGAGTAGTAGGAGTGCCAGCGGCCTGAAGGGACCCAACCGTGCCGACGTACCAGTACCAGTGCACTGACTGTGGCGAAGCCCTCGAGGTGCGCCAGAGCTTCACCGACGACGCACTGACCGTGTGCCCGAACTGCCAGGGCAGCCTGCGCAAGGTCTTCAACGCCGTGGGCGTCGTGTTCAAGGGTTCCGGTTTCTACCGCAACGACAGCCGGTCGACGGGCACGAGCTCGGTGCCGGCGAAGGCCGAGTCGTCCTCGTCGTCTTCCTCGAGCACTTCTTCGTCGGACTCTTCCTCGTCTTCGGCCTCGTCGAAGTCTTCCAGCGGCTCGTCCTCGAGCGGTTCTTCGTCGACTTCGGGGACCAGCACCAGCGCTGCCTGACCGCCCCTGTGGATAACTGAGGGGTGGGTGCCGGAGAAGCTCGTACTTTCTCTGGCATGAGAACCCCTTCCGTGTTTCGAGACCTGCTCCGCGCCGCTCGCTGGCATCGTCGGCTCCTGGCCGGCATCGCCGCTGCGGCCGCCGTGTACTTCGGGCTCGTCGCCCTGTCCCCGGCTCCTCCACCGACCGTCGCCGTGCTGGCCGCTGCGCGCGACCTCGCGGGCGGTGCCGTGCCCGCAGGCGGCGATCTACGGACCATCGGCCTGCCTCCCGGCTCTGTGCCCGACGGTGCGCTCAGACCTGGCGCGGACCTGACCGCGCGTGTGCTCAGCGGTCCCGTCAGATCCGGCGAGCCACTCACCGACGCCCGATTCCTGGCCCCGGCCGCGGTGCCGGCGGGGTCGCTCGCCTATCCGTTCCGGATCGACGATGCCGATATCAGCGCACTCCTCCGCGTCGGCGACCACATCAACCTGTACGCCGCGACCAGTACGCCGACCGACACCGGGACTCTGCTCGCCCGAGCCGTCCGCGTCGTCGCCCTCCCAACCCCACGTACGTCGGCCGCCGGCGCCCTGATCGTGGTCGCGACGACCCCCGAGGTCGCGAGCAGACTGGCCCAGGCCACAACGAACTCCAGAATCACGGTGGCATTGACACCGGACACGAGCTGATCACTCACCGGACATCCGGCAACACGATGGGTGGCCCTGCGGCGCGGTCCCTCGCTCTGGCAGTCCTGCGGTCCTACCTTGACTCGGGTAATTACCACCCGCTTCGTGAAGGACCCCACATGCTCAAGGGCTTCAAGGAATTCATCATGCGCGGCAACGTCGTCGACCTCGCGGTCGCCGTCGTCATCGGCGCTGCGTTCGGCAAGATCGTCACCGCACTCGTGGACGGCCTGATCAACCCGCTGATCGCGGCCATCTTCGGCAAGACCGACCTCAGCAAGGTCTGGTCGTTCGAGATCAACAACGCGGTCTTCTCGATCGGCCTGATCCTGGACGCGGCGCTGAACTTCCTCTGCGTCGCGGCCGCCATCTACTTCCTGATCGTGATGCCGCTGAACAAGCTCGCCGAGCGCCGGGCCCGCGGCCAGGAGCCGGAGCCGGACCCGCTGACCACCGACCAGGAACTGCTGACCGAGATCCGCGACCTGCTCCGTACCCGTCAGGTCTGATTCGAAGGGTGGGTAGGCGCACCAACCTCAGCCCCTGAGCTCGCCAAGCGCCTGCCTACTCCCGTTCGGACTGTTCACCCCGCGAAGCGAAGCCAGCGGTAGGCGACGGGCTGGCCCTCGTTCCACTCGTCCATCAGGCCGGCCGGGACGTCGACGAACCCAGTGCGGTGGTAGGTGCGGATCGCGACCGCATTCTCCGGCCGGACCCGCAGGAAGACCTCTGAGTACCCGGCGGCCAACGCCGGCCCGAGCAAGGCGCGGACCAACTCCAGGCCGATCCCTCGGCCGCGGACCTTCGGATCCACGATGATCCGGGCCAGCTCGACCTCGTCCTCCTCGTCGTCCAGCCACACCTCGCCGTACCCGACCGCCCGATCACCGTCGAACAGCAGATAGGAGTGGATGTCCGACTCGACCTTGCGCCACGTCGCCTTCAGTTCCTCCGGGAACGGGTACGCGACCCGCCCGGACAGCAATGCCACTTCCTCCGCGTCCACGGCCCATCCTGCGACCAGGACGGCGTACTCGTCGGAAAACCCCCGGAGCTCCACGACCACATCCCCCTCAGTTCACGAACTCGACGACCGTTCGCGCCAACTGATCCAGGTACGCCGGGAAGCCGGGCGTCGGCGGTTCCGGACACCCGGCCAGCTCCCGACTCCCCCGGATCGACCGCAACAGCGCGTCGACCGTCTTCCGCTGGTGAGCTGGATTCTCCGGGACCGACGGCACGATCGCCACCGGAATTCGTGCCAGCACGGGCAGAGCGGCATCGAGGACGCCCCGCAATGTCCCACCTGCGAGTAACCGATCGGCGACCTCCGGTGGGCAGTCACGCTGGATCAGACCGGCCCGGGTTCGCGCGTTGACGGCGCCGTCGGTCACCGGTCGCCGGCCGCCGTGGACGAGGAGCACGGACGCGCTCATCCGTGGTGGGGAGGGACCTCGTTGAGGATGCGATCGTCGTCGTCGGTGCCGAAGTCGTTATCGCCCCAGGTCCGCGGGTCGTCGTCGCGGGTCTGCTCGGGCAGTAGCGGCTCGTCGTCTTCGTACGGGCTCGTCATGGTTCCAGGCTACCGAGTCGCCGAGGCTCTCCGGGACCGATTTCGCCCCGGACCACGCCGGGCGGCAGTTGCGGCCCGATCGCGGCCTCCATCAGAGGAGCGATTCCGGGTTCGCCTTGCCAGCGGTCGTTTCCGAGCACACACCAGGAGGTCAGTACGGACAGTGTCGGTGTGGCCAGTCCGGCCAGGCGCAGCGGCTCCGCGTTCTGGAAGGCGAAGGTGATCATCCAGTTCGCCGGATCGGGGTAGAACTCCTGCACGGCGCTGTAGTAGAAGCTCATCCAGCCGCGCCTCGGCAGGTGACACAGCAGGCGGTAGTTGGTCGCGACCGTCGGGACCTCCTGGAGGTCACGCCACATCAGCTCCATGTTCCGCTTCGCCGCGGCCTTCCGGCTCGCGTTCACCGCGGCGTTGGCGGCCATCATCCCCAGCACCAATGCCGGCTTGCCGATGAACAGGCCACCGCTCTGGGTGTAGCGGCCGCTGCCGCCGTACAGGCGCGCGTACTGCGTGGGGGTGTTCACGTACGCGACCTCGCCCGGCTCGAGGACGAGACCGTAGATCGTCAGCGGCTGTGGAGCGTTGCCGGCGATCAGCCAGCGCGCCCAGTCGATGCCGAGCTGCCACTCGTCGCGCTCGCGCTGCTGCGTCGCGGCAGCCTCATCCTTCTTCCGGCCCACGGCACAGCATCGTAATCGGCCACCCGGCCCACGGCCGCTCCGCGCGGGTCGCCCGTACGTCAACGCTTCGGGGCGCGCTTGTCGGGCCGGCCAGTGCGTGCACGTTACAGGTCGGCCTCGGTTGCCACACGATCCGGCGACGTGACCGGAACGACGCGCCGCCGTGATGTTCTGGCACGCGCGACGTGACCCCGGTCGACCATCATGGGTGACCTTGCCCAACCCGGAAGGACCGAGTCGTGAGTGCATTACGGACACGGGGCCTGATCGGTGCGACGCTCGTCGTGGCTGTGCTCGGACTTACCGCCGCCTGCGGTAACGAGAACGCCACGTCCCCGCCCGCCGCCCAGCCCACTGATACGCCGACCACCCCCGGCACCCCCAGCCAGTCGCCCACCCCCAGCGGCACCCCGAGCATGGACTGTCCCGACACCATCGCGGCCGTCCGCGCCGCCACCGACAAGGCGGTCTGGGGCCAGGGCGCGGCGACCTCGTTGTTCCAGCCGGTCAGCGTGACCATCTGCCAGTTCGACACGCAGGCGTCCGGGCAGGATTACGCGACCCTGACGACCAAACGGAACGCGCAGCAGGCAACCGACCTGTTCGCACTGGTGAACGCACCGAAGCCCGTTGCCAAGAAGCCGGCGTTCTGCACCAAGGAGCTCGGCCCGACGTACGTGCTGCGGTTCACCGACAACGATCGCGGCGTGCTGTCCTACACCGTGGAGGCCTTCGGCTGCCGTCGGTTGGTGGCGACCTCCCTGGAGGGACAGGGCAAGCCCGGCACGCTGCCGGCGCCACGACAGGTGACCCCCGAGCTGATCAAGTCGCTCGGCCTGCGCTGACCCTGCGCCGGACGCGCCCCCCGAAGCCGTCCGGACCGGGGTAACCCCGCGCCTGCCTTGCGGGTCCCTTCCGAGGTCGACCCGCAGGGCAGGTTGCGGCTGCCGGGCGCGATCAGGAAAGCGCCCCCAGCCAGGTACGCAGCTCCGCCTCACTGGGATCTTCAGGCGGCAAGACGTGCGCGACCAGACCGTCCGACCCCACCAGCGCGACGGCCGACTCCGTCTCGGTACTGCCCTCCGGCGGAATGAGCTCCGGAAGACCCGCGACGATCGAACCGACCGCCGCACCTTTCACGTCGATCCCGACCGGCACCGCGAACGGTCCCGCCGTCCTCGCCACGGAATCGACGTACTTCTTCTCGTCCGCCGGATTCAGCAACGACCCCTTCCAGTCGGCCGGCGGTACTGCGATCAACACCCCGACGACCACCGGCTTCTCACCACCGCCAGTCATCGGCAACACCCGCGCCAGCGCCACCCGCAGCGAACTCGGCGACCCGACCACAAGCACCAGCGGCTTCCCGCGGTACGACGTGTCGCTGACGAACCCACCGCCGACTGCAGGAAGGCGGAACGCGCCGAGTCCGGCCGGCGTCGTCGTCTCGCCCTCATCCGGCGGAACTTCTGTCGGCTCATCGGGAGGAACTGTCGTCGGCTCGGCACCTGGTGGAATGTCCGTCGAGAACGTGTCCGCCTTGATCGCCGGACCGAAGGTCACCTCGGTCGGCTTGTAGGGTCCGTCCACCAGGATCAGGCCGGTCTGCTCGTCAAGGCTGATCTCGCGGGCGGGAGCTGCCTCCTCGCCCGTCTGCTCGTCCATGGGCCGGGCGTCGCACGCGTAGCGCACCGCGTTCCGGCCGTACAGCGTCTTCGCACCCAGCCGGCGACCCTTCGGGCAGGTCTTCTCGAACTCGTCCGTCTCCGGCTTGACGAAGAAGGCCACGCCGCGCATGTCGTCACCCGGATGGTCGTCACGCTGGTAGCCCTCGCCCGGCGTGTAGATCAGCATCACCTTGCCGTCCCACACCTGGTAGTACCCCGCGTTCGGCCCGCTCACGGCAGTGATCCGGTATCGACGGTTGCCATCGGCAAAGATCTCGATGTTCCCGGGATCCGACTCGGTTCCCGGATAGACGATCCGGACGAGGTCGGGTGGCGCCGGAATCGACGGGCTCGTCCGGGTCTCGGTCGCGCGATCCCGCTGCGCCCCGCAGCCGGCAACCAGCGCGACGACAGCCACGATTGCCGACAAGCGTTTGAGTCCATTCCTCCCAACCATGGCGGTACTCCTCCCCCTCTTGTTGCTCAGTCTGCGCCGACTCCCAGCGTCTTGCCAGCCAGTCGCACTTGGCTGCACCCTGAGCACTCTGGGAGGAGTACATGCGACTGATTCACTTGCTGTGCGCGCTTCTCCTTGTTTGCACCGCGTGCACACCCCCCCAACCGTCCACCTGCACCGACGGCTTCACCTGTACGACGTTGCGCGTGCCACTCGACCATCAGCGGACGGACGGTCCGTCGCTGGACCTCGCAGTGATCGCGTCCGACAACGTGGATGCACCACGTGGCGTGCTGTTGATGCTTGCGGGCGGCCCTGGCCAACCAGGCGTCTCACTACTGCCTCGCATCCGGAACAACATCCACCCCGACGTGTTGCGCGAGTACAGGGTGGTTATGTTCGATCAGCGTGGCACTGGGCCGAAGGGGATCGATTGTCCCGCCTTGCAAGGGACTGTGGGTGGTTCGGACTTCCTGACGCCGCCTGGTGAGGCTGTGGCTGAGTGCGCGCAGCGAATCGGCTCTGGGCTCGGGTACTACGGCACTCCGGACACCGTCGAGGACATCGAGCTGCTGCGGCAGTACCTCAAGGTGGATCGGCTGACGCTCGACGGGACGTCGTACGGCAGCTTCACGGCGGCGCAGTACGGGCTGAAGTATCCCGACCACGTCCAGGCTCTGGTGCTGGACTCGGTGGTGCCGCACAAGGGCTTCGACCCAACGGGTGTGGATCTGATGGCTGCGACCGGCGGAGTGCTCACGGCTGCGTGCCGGCAGGATCCCGCGTGTACGACGGATCCCGTCGCGGACCTCGCTTGGTTGGTGCAGCATGGGGTCAGCGGCACGGACCTGATGGAGAGCCTGTCGGTCGCGAGCCTGAACTCGGTCAACCCTTCCCTGCAAGGGATCCCAGCGATCCTGCATGCCGCTCGCAACGGCGATGACGCGGGTCTGAAGGAGCTCTTCCAGCAGACCACCAGCAAAGGCCTGAGCTACGACACTCTGTCGGCCGGACTGCACATGGCCACGCTGTGCTCGGACCTCCGCTTCCCCTGGTCCGGCACAACCAACCGCACTGGCGCCTTGGACACCGCCGTACGACGTCTGGACCCGAAGCGGCTGTATCCGTACGACGTCGCGACCGCACGCGAGCAGCTGATGATCCAGGGCTGCCTGAGGTGGCCGGCCGCGCGAGTGTCGACGTACCCGGCCGGTCAGGAGCTGTTGCCGCGCACACTGATTCTGCACGGGAGCAACGATCTGTTCTGTCCGCTCGAGTGGGCTCGCTGGGAGCAGGCGCATGCGCGGTCGGGCCGGTTGGTCGTCGTACCGGGGAGCGGGCACAGTGTGCAGCGCGATCCGCGCGGTCAGGAGGTGGTACGCGCGTTCTTGCTGGTCTAGTCCGGTATGGTGAGATCCAACTGTGTGTGAACGGTTGCAGCACCCTGAGGGACTCAGTGCGTCTAATAGGTGTGAGGTGTTGTACGCCCAGCCAGGGAGTGGCGAGTGGAGTTCGAGGAGTACGTATCCGCCCGTGGACAGGAACTGGTGCGGCTCGGGTTCACCGTCTCCGGGGACTATCAGCGAGCGGAGGATCTGGCTCAGATCGCGTTGATGCAGGCGTTCCGGTCCTGGCGGAAGGTGCGGAAGGCGGACGATCCGCACCATTACGTCCGGCGGATCCTGATCAACTCGTACCTGTCGATGACGCGGCGGCGTTCGTTCAGCGAGGCGCCGACGGCCGACGTCGACACCGAGCGCACGGTGCCGGACCACGCCGCCGACGTCGTGAACTCCGACGATCTCTGGCGCGCCCTCGCGGCGTTGTCGGCGCGAGAGCGGGTCGTGCTGGTCCTGCGCTACTACCAGGACCTGGACGACCGCACGATCGCCGATGTGCTCGGCATCAAACCGTCCTCCGTCCGCGCGACCGCCAGTAGAGCGCTCGCCACGTTGCGGAAGACCAGGCAAGCCAACCGTGTTGGATGAGAGGTTGTCGTGAGCAACACCGATCTCGAGGATGAACTGCGGGGAACCTTCGACCGTGCCGCGGCCTCGGTACCGCAGGCCACCGGCCTGACCGAGCGGGCGACCACAGGCGCGCGCCAGGCCCAGCGCCGTACCTGGATCATCACCGGAGCGGCCGCTGTCGCGGTGGCCGCCATTGCGGTCGTGGGCTTCGGCCTGGCCGGCTCGAGCAACAAGCCGTCGCAGCCGCCGGTCGCGGGTGGGCAGACACCGGCGGCCACCACTGCGGCGCCAGAGCCGCCCACGGCGCAGACCGTGGCCGGGACGTGGCGGCCGGTCCAGATGGCCGGCCTCAAGGCGCTGGAGGCTTCCCGGCCGGACGATCCGGTGCTCATCCTCCGTCCGGACGGGACCTGGGGCGGCTCGGATGGCTGCAATGCGTTGCAGGGGACGTTTGCGATCGGCCAGCGGGGCGAGTTCAGTGCGACGGTCGGGCCGCAGCGCCTGGTCGGCTGCGACAACGTGCCGCACACCGGCGTACTGCAGGCCGCCAAGCGGGTCTCGGCCGACGGTGACACGCTCCAGTTCTTCGGCGCCGACGGGCGTGAACTTGCGAAGTACGCTCGCGCAGGGTAGTCGAATCTGTTAGCGGACGGTGATCGGCTATTGACTGAGCGGAGTCCCTGACCGGACGATGTAGCGAGGCCGTCCACCGATTTGGGGAGCTACGTGCGACTCTCAGCCACCGTCCCGCTGCTCACCCTCGGCTCAGTCTCACTCTTCGCAGTCGGCCTCACGGCGACCGCAACACCTGGCCCCCCGGCCGGGGCGACCGCTCCGACCGGGGTGGCCGCGTGCTCGCATGCTGAGCCGAGTACGAGCTCGACCGAGGCCACCCGCCTAGCGCAGCCGACGTCAGCCAAGGACCCGCGACCGCTCGGCGAGACGCTCGGCGACGGGATCACCGCCGCCGTCCGCTCACTCGAGCCGCTGGACGCCACCGGTCGGCCGAAGTCCGGACTGCCGTACGGGTTGAGCCAGGGCGTGATCGGCGTGGTCGGCTCCGCCTCGACCGGCTACAAGGTCGTGGTGGACAGCGCCAAGCTGGACGAGAAGAAGTACCAGTCCGCGCTGGCCGGCAACGTCCCGGCCGCCGGCAAGCAGATGGTCCGCGTCGAGCGCAGTTGCCGTTCGGCCCAGTCGATCGCCGACGCCTGGAACTCGGTCGGCGCACGCTCATGGGCCGATGCAGGGAAGACCACTTTCGCCGCGGACCTCGATCCGGTCAGCGAGAACGTCGTGGTCGAGTACGACCAGGCCAGCACCTCCCCCGCGTCACTCGAGGGCCTTCGCGGACTGTCCGGCGTACAACTCGTTGCCAGCTCGCTCGCACGGACGTCCCGGCTCAGCGACACCGCGAAGGGCGGTCACTGGGGTGGCGCCCGGATCACCTCGACCTTGAAGAACTGCACGGCCGGCTTCTCCGTCGTACGCCGTTCCAACGGACAACGTGGCTCCGTCACGGCCGGCCACTGCGGTGCCCCTGGGACGGTGTGGAGGTCCGGCACCAACTACTACGGCACGACCTCGGTCCGGACGAATTACCCCGACTACGACCAGTCCCTGCTGACCGGCAGCGCCTATGGCCCGAAGATCTGGACCGATGGCCCCGGCGACACGGCCAACACCCGCACCGTCACCGGCGGCGCCGACCCCGGCGTCGGCACGGTCGTCTGCCAGTCCGGCAGCTTCAGTACATCGCTCTGCGGCATCACGGTCCGTTCGACGTCAGCGAAGTACTGCGACACCGAGGGCTGCACGACGTACGTCATCCGCGCCACCCGCGGCGGCCAGATCGCGATCATCGGCGGCGACTCCGGCGGCCCCGTCTACACCCGCCCCGGCTCCTCCACCGCCACCATCCGCGGCATCACCTTCGCCGGCGCCGGCTGCGCCTCCTCCCGCTGCACCACCCTCTACGCCGAGCGCTACGCCTCCATAGCCGGCCACCTGGGCGTCTACGCCCTCACCGGCTACCCCCCACCCCTCCGCTAAGCTGTCCCCGCGTGCGCCCCCGTAGCTCAGGGGATAGAGCGTCGGTTTCCTAAACCGTGCGTCGCAGGTTCGAATCCTGCCGGGGGCACAACACAACGGCACGCATTGGGGCCGGGTGTGTCAAGGGCACGTGGGGTCTTGGCTCCCGGTGATGTGGATCGTCGCCGGGGGTTGGGGATGATCTTGTTATGCGGGCTTCCTCGTGGCTGGCCGGCGTGTCGCGGTCGCGTGGGCGGGGATAAGGGTGCGTCTCCACTGCACCGATCTCCAACGATCTACACCCCACGGTTCTGGCCCCCGGGCGCCCGTCACCGCCAACACCCTCGCTTCAGGCGTGACTTCCCGCCTCAGTCTCGTCGGCTCCTCTTCCTTCTTGGGCAACCTCATGCGGCAGATCCCTCGTGAAGGCCAAGGAGAAAAGGGCCAGGAAGGCCGCCGCAAGCAGCCCAGTCTTGAGCGCTTGTATCTGTGCGGACTCGTAGTCGTCGACGAGCGCCGCTGTGGTCGGCTCGTCCAGCCCCGCCTCCTGGGCAGCGGCTCCGATCTGGTCGGCGGACACGAAATCGATTCCGGATCCGACGGCCACACCGACCTGCTCGGAGACTGCACTGCTGATCCGCTCATCGGAGGAGACGTTGGACACGAACGCGGAGGTGAGCCCGGACAGCACGATCGCCCCCAGCAGGGCGACACCCAGTGACGAGCCGAGCTGCTGGCCGGTGAACTGCAGCCCTCCAGCCTCTCCCCGGCCCGAGGCGTCGACCGACGACTGCACAACGTTGCCGAGCTGGGAGGCCATCAGCCCCATCCCCACGCCGAGCAGCGCCATCGACCAGGCGAAGCTCGAGTTGTCCAGCTCCGGCTCGACCGCGGCCAAGAGCAGCACGGTCGCGACCAAGGTGGTCGCCAGGCCGGCCCGCACGATCGACCGGATGGGGTAGCGGCCGGACAGGCGTGACCCTGCCGCGGAGGACAGGAACATGGCAATGGAGACCGGGAGCATCTTGAGGCCGGTATCCAAGGCATCGAGCCCGATCACCAGCTGCAGGTACAGCGGAATCGTGAAGAAGACGCCCATCAGGATCAGGTTCTGGCTGAACAGGCCGATAAGGCCGGCGCGCAGCGGGGCGATCTTCAGCAGCGCCAAGTGCACCAATGGGTCGCGCCCGCGGCTCTCTCGGCGACCCTGCCACGCCGTGAACGCCCACAGCAGGACCGCCCCGAAACCGATGACGAAGACCGTCAGTGAGAAGCCGAACGGCGTCACCGGGGAGTCTTCCTTGGGCCTGAGCCAGCCCCAGGTGCTCGACTGCAGCACCCCGAGAACGACCAGGCCCAAGCCTGTGGCCGACAGCACGGTGCCAACGACGTCGAGTTTCAGTGCCGGGCCGGTCCTCACCGCGTCGGCGACTTTCGGGGTCATCACCAGGATCAATGCCACCAACAGCACCTCGCCAGCGAAGATGATCCGCCACGAGTACTCTGTGGTTGCCCAGCCGCCCAGGATCGGCCCGACGGCGATCCCCGCCCCGGCGACCCCGCCGATCACGGCGTACGCCACCTTGCGCGAGGCGCCCTCGAAGTTGCCCGCGATCAGCGCCACCATCGCTGGCAGAACCAGCGCGGCGCCGAGCCCTTCCAGAACCGACCAGCCGAGGGCCAGAATCAGCACTGACGGCGCCAGCGCCGTCAGTGCCGAACCGCAGGCGTAGATGACGAGCCCGATGACGAACGCCCGCCGCCGGCCGATGATGTCGCCGATCTTGCCGCCGGTGAGCATGAACATCGCCATCACAAGGCAGTAGAGCGTGATCACCGCCTGAATCGTCGTGACCGTCGTGTCGAAGTCGGCCACCAACGCGCTGATCGAGACATTCATCGCCGACTGGTCCAGTACCATGACGAACTGGGCGGTGGCCAAGGCAACCAACGGCAGCCAGTGCGTCTTCGGCGGTGGGTCTGTCTGTGTGTCCTGGGATTCATCGGCAGTCACGGTTGCTCCTCTCCACGGTGCGGAAGGCTTGCCCGATTCCGCCGCTCTTGCAGGGACGTCGGCGCGCCCCCAGCACCGACGCGAGGCGACCTAGCCAATCCCGCAGGGGTGGGGGCAATCTCTCGTTGCCTCATACGTAGCCTCCGCGACGCAATGGGTGAGCGCGATCGCCGCCAACTCTCACGAACGATGCTCCTCGCGACCGGCCGGGCGGACATCATCCGAAGGGGATGTTCCACCCCAACGGAGCCGCGGCAATGTCCGGAATCAGTGACGGAACGTCACGAACCAATCGAGGCACGAGCGGCACGGGCGGCGAGTGGACGGGTCAGGTCACCGATTCGTTCAGAACCGGCCAGAATCTGCGCTCGAAAGGTCGCTCCAACGCGCGCCGGTCCATATCGGCCGACAGGGTCCTGGTATCGGCCGGCCCGCATCGCAGAAGGCGGGAAGCACCCGGGTCAGGCGAAACCGACTTCGACCTGAGGACATCGTCCGACACGCCGGCGGCCACCGGTCAACTGGGGTCAAGATCGGGCGAATTAGTCTGGGCCAGACACTTGGTGGGGCGTATGTCGGTGTGGCGCGTCGGTTCCTAAACCGTGCGTCGCAGGTTCGAATCCTGCCGGGGGCGCTGCAGGTCCTGACAGCTCAGTCACAGCACGTCCTCGAGCCGGCCGACGATGTGCTCGCCGAGACCGTTCACGAAGGCAACGGGATCGCCGGTGAACGGCATCACGTGAACCTCGTCGACGCCGACTTCGGCGTACGGGCGGAGTGCCTCGGCGAACGCCGTACCGCCGGCGGCTGTGACCTCCAGCGGACCGGTCCACAGGATCGACTTGCGGATGGAGTCGAAGTCGGTGCCCAACCGCGCGCAGTGCGCTCGCAGAACCTTGAGCTTCGCGCCGACCTCGTCAGGCCCGGCGCCCGGGCGGCCGGCGAACAGGTTGCAGGCGTCGGCGTACTGCGCGACCAGCCGCAGGGTCTTCTTCTCCCCACCCCCGCCGATCATGATCGGCGGACGGGGTACGCGCAGCGGTTGGGGCGAGTTGATGGTCTCGGCGAGCCGGTAGTGCAGGCCGTGATAGGGGCCGTTGTCCTCGCTCCACATCTGGTGCACGATCTGCAGCGTCTCCTCGAGCCGTTCGAACCGTTCCCTGAGCGGCGGGAACGGCACGCCGAGAGCGGCGTGCTCACGCTCGTACCACGCTGCGCCGATCCCGAGCATGGCGCGGCCGCCTGACAGCACGTCCAGGGTCGAAACGATCTTGGCGAGCAGACCCGGATACCGGTAGGTGACGCCGGTTACAAGTAGTTGTAGCTCGACGGTGTTGGTGTGGGCGGCCAGGAAGCCGAGGGTCGTGTAGCCCTCCATCATCGGCCGCCCGGCGCCGCCGGCCATGTCCAGCTGCAGGTAGTGGTCCATCACCGACAGGTTGTAGACGCCCGCGTCCTCGCTGGCTCGTCCGACCCCTGCCAGCGTCGGGCCGATCGCCGCGGCCCCGCCGTCGACGTCGAAGCTGACCACATGTACGCCGAGCTTCATCCGCGCTCGCCTCTTCCGTCCTGCTGTTGTGGCCAGGTGAAGCCGGGGCCGACGAGGTCAGCGCTGACGTGCCACAGCTGGACCGCAGCCTGCGCGTCGTACGACGCCTTGCTGGATCGCTTGGGTCTGCGGTTGGCGAAGTACCGGCCTGTGACGCCCTCCGCCTCCGGCGATGACGCCAGGTAGACGGAGGTGGCCGCCCCCTGCTCCGGGGTCTTCATGAACAAGCGCGCCAGCGGCAACAGCACTCTGTACAACGGCGACGGATCTTCGGCACCGAACGACGTCCGCACCACGCCGGGGTGCAGCACGGTCGCGGTAACCCCGGTGCCCTCCAGCCGGCGGGCCAGCTCGTAGGTGAACATGACATTGGCCAGCTTCGAGGCGTTGTACGCACGCTGGCCCGAGTACCGGCGCTCGCTCTGCAGGTCGTCGAAGTCGATCCGGCCCATCGCCTGGGCGCCGGACGAGACCGTGACCACCCGCGCGGGTGCGCTGGCCTGGAGCCGTTGCAACAGCAGGTTGGTCAGCAGGAACGGCGCCAGATGGTTCAGGGCGAAGGTGTGCTCCAGCCCGTCGGGCGTGACGTGCCGGTTGGCCCAGATCCCGCCGACGTTGTTGATCAGCACGTCCAGTCTCGGGTACGACGCGAGGACCTCGGCCGCCAGCCGGCGTACCTCGGCCTGGGCCGACAGGTCCGCGACGAACACATCCACGGCGGGGTTGCCGGTCTGGTCGGTGATCTGTGCCGCGGCCGCCTCGGCCCGGCCGCGGTCCCGGCCGGTGATCCCGACTCGGGCGCCCAGAGCGGCGAGGCCGGCGGCTGTGGCCTCGCCGATACCGCCGGTGCCGCCCGTCACCAGTACTGTCTTGCCGGCCATCGGCCGGGATGCCTGGTCAGCCATCGCCGTCTCCGGAGCGGTTCAGCGGACGATCTTGAAGTTGAACATCGGCGTACCCAGCGCGCCCCACAGGCGCAGCCAGATCGGCAGGATCATCTCGGTGCCGCGTGCCGTGGTGATGTCGCCCAGGTCGATCACGTCGGTGTGACCGAAGGACTCCAGCAGCACGGTGACGGTCTTTTTGGCATCGGGGTCGTTGCCGGAGACGAAGGCCGAGAAGTCAGCATCGGCGAGCTGCCGCGGATCGACCATCAGATGAGCGTTCATGGTGTTGAGCGCCTTGACCACCCTGGCGTCGGGGAAGGTGCGCTGGATCTGCTCACCGAGGGAGTCGGTGTCTTTGACGAACAGGGTCGGCGGCATGCCGGCCGAGTGGTCGAGCGGGTTCGCGATGTCGAGGATGATCTTTCCGGCCAGGCCGGCGGCGTCGGCGGCCTCCAGTACGGCGATCGACGCGGATCCCGTGGTGGCGTTCACGACGAGCTCGGCTGGTGCCGCGGCGTCGGCGAAGGTGGCCAGCGTGACCGCGGTGTGCTCGGCCGCCCAATCCGGGAACGGCGAGTTGCCCATCGCGTCTGTATCGGTGCGCGCCATCGTGGCGGCCACGTCACGGGTGCCGACGGTGACCTCGTGACCCAGCTCGGTCAGCCGTGCCGCGAAGGCGCGGCCGACCATCCCGGTGCCCAGAACTGCGATTCTCATGATTGGTGCTCCCTGCGTATCGATCGTTGCAGCGAAAGTTAACAGACAGAGCTGTCTACCCGCAACTCGCGACAAAATCTCCCTATATGATGGCCATTGAGATCGGTCGATCTATGAATGCGGAGCCATGAGGAGACAGATCTGTCTATACTCTGGGCTCAGGATCACGTCGAAAGGTGCACCACATGAGCGGGGCCATGAACGCGAAGCCGGCGCGCGAGCGCATCCTGGACACCGCGTTCCGGCTGTTCTACGCGCACGGTCCGCGCGGCGTCGGGGTAGACACAGTGATCGCCGAGTCGGGCGTGGCGAAGGCCACCCTGTACAAGCACTTCCCGCGCAAGGACGACCTCGTGCTGGCCTATCTCGACAAGGTCGACCAGGCCTGGTTCGGCCAGCTTCGCGCCGCGGCCCGGACCGCCGGCGAGGACCCGCGCGATCAGCTGGTCGGGATGTTCGACGGCCTGAGCTCGGCCTGCCGGCGCGAGGGCTACCACGGCTGCGCATTCATCAACGCCGCGGCAGAGTCCGAGGCCGGCACCGACGTGCACGGGCGCACCGTCGAGCACAAGAACGTCGTCCGCGCCTGGGTCACTGACCTGGCCCGCCGAGCCGGTGCCGCCGACCCCGACCTCCTCGCCCGGCAGCTGACCCTGCTGATCGACGGCGGGCTCTCGGGCGGCGTCCTCGACGCCGACCCCGCCACCCCGGATGCCGCGAAGGCCGCCGCCCGGGTTCTTGTCGACACCGCCTGCCCACCCGACACACCGTAGGACCGACACCCTGCGGCGCTTGACGAGCAGCCTGCCCCACAGTTCGGCGGGAACGGCTCTGCAATCACAACCGCACCACCGACAGCAGGGAGTGGGTCGGCCGAAACACCGGCCGTTGGCACGGAAACGCGTTCGCGCCTCGGCGCCGGCAGCTGCTCGCGGACGCGGGCTCACGGAACATCGGTTCTTGCCGCCGACTGATTGTGGGCTATTGCTGGAGGACGCGGCGGCCGGTCAGACGGATCGGTGTGATCCGCACGAACTGGGTGCGCAGGCCGACCGCCCATGGCTTGGGCCCCTGTTCTCCCCATAGCTCCACGAGGGTGTCCTGGTCGTCGACGAGCTCTGCGTCGCCGACGGCCACGACGCTCCACCCGCGCTGCAGGAACTCGTCGATGTCGTCGATCTCGAAGGCGACGCGGCTGTGGCGCATCGCGTTGGCCAGTGCGCTGTCGGCTGCTGTCCGAAAGAAGATGCTGCGCCGGTGGACGACGTAGTTGACGGGCAGCACCTGAACACCTTCCGGGCCGTTGAAGCCCACCCGTCCCACGGACTTGGCGGCTAGGAGCTCTCGGCACTCCTCGGGCGGCAGGTGCTGGAAGAGCGCCGGCTCGAACCATCGGTTGCTGCTGTCGTTCCTGTTCATCTCTCAGATATACCGCGATCCTCCTGTCGGCGGACCGGCCGTAGGTCCCCGAAGCGGTGGAAACGCAGTCCCCTTTAGTGGCGAACGGCCGGTGTCGGTCCCTGCTTGCAGCCGAGGAGACCGAGGCTGGACTCCGGCAGGAAGGGATAATCCGACTCGTGGGGATACTTCGACGGATCCGCCTCGCGCTGCTCGCCCTTGGGGTCGTGGTCGGCGCTGGCACGCTCGGGTACGTCATCCTCGGGTTCGGCGTCCTCGATGCGCTGTACCAGACAGTCACCACCGTAACGACCGTTGGTTTCCGCGAGGTACATCCGTTCAACGCCGCCGGCAAGCTGTTCACGATTGTGCTCATCCTGGCGGGAGTCGGAACCGCGCTGTACACGTTGGGCGTCCTGCTCGAGGCCCTGATCGAAGGACACCTGCAGCAGCACCTGGAAAGGCGTCGAATGGACCGTGACATCAGCCGAATGACCGACCACTTCATAATCTGCGGGTGGGGCCGCGTCGGACGCGCGAGCGCACACTACCTCACCGCCACTGGACAGCAAATCGTCGTCATCGATCGCAACCCTGACCGACTGGAAGGGCTTGAGCACGCGACTGTGCTCGGCGACGTCACAGATGACGACGTTCTCGCAGCCGCCGGTATCGCCCGCGCCCGCGCGCTCATCGCTGCAGTCGACACCGACGCCGACAACGTTTACGTCACACTGTCCAGCCGCGCCATGCGGCCTGAGTTGGTCATCATCGCTCGTGCCCGCACCGAGGCCTCCAAGGCTAAGCTCGTCCGCGCGGGCGCCAATCGGGCCGTCAACCCGCAACTGATCGGCGGTCGGCGAATGGCGGCCTTTGCACAGCAGCCGCACGTCGCTGAATTTCTCGACGTGGTCATGCACGATGAGGCCCTCGATTTCCGGATCGAGGAGGTTGAGATTCCCTCCGCGTCGCGGCTAGCCGGCCGCTCCTTACGCGACGCGGCCCTGTTGGAGACCACTGGAGCCCTACTGCTCGCCGTCCGGCCCAGCAGCACCGGCATGTTCCTGCCCAACCCGACTCCCGATACTCGGCTCGAGCCCCAGACCATCCTGATCGCGTTCGGTACCCCCACCCAGATCGACGCGCTGCGCCTCCACTGCCGTGCAGCGTGAATCCGTCGCCCAAGGCCAACAGTCACCCGCCCTGTCCACACGAGGCTTGGCTTCGGGCAGGTCCAGGACGCGACCCAGGAACGAAAGGCACGGGGCATGGGACTGGTTAGGAACGAGAACTCTGCGCCAGTACGTCACAGAACAGCAGGCCCAGGCGGGTCGCGGCCGACCTCGAAATCCAGTAGGACGCCCACGGCCTCCGCCCCGCTGCGGCCGTGCGTCGGGTCGCCCCATTGCTGACGGCGCATCCAAAGAGGTTGTCCCATGAGGACGCCACAATCGCTCATTCGGCTGCTCCCGGCGGGGCAGATCATCGAGGACGCTGCGACCGGCGAAGTGACCTCCGCCGGACACCGATGCACAGTGCGCCCGCAGCTGATATGGCCCGGATGGCCGCCGGATCTAGGGCGTTCGTACGCCAGCCCGACAACGGGGCTCAGTTCAGTCCTCGGCTGACCCGGATGGGGACGCCACGCTCATCAGTTCAGCGGGGGAACACCGTGGGAACAAAGAGGCGTCGAGCAGGGTCAACTGGAGTCGAGGCCAGCCGAACTGGTGTGGGCTAGATACACCTGGAGGGGCGTATACCGGTGGGGTGCGTCGGTTTCCTAAACCGTGCGTCGCAGGTTCGAATCCTGCCGGGGGCACCATACAAATGCGCTGGTCAGACGCTTAGCGTCGAGAGTCAGGCTCTTGCGCCGGCGTCCGCGTGGGGCTACACGTGGTGCGAACTCCTGGCGACATAAGTCGATCGAAGTGCTCTGCGACGTCACCCCCCCTGCTCCTCGGACCAGACGTACGGGCACAACTACTGAGGAACACTCGTCTCGCCAACTCACCGGGCATCCCCGCGATCACCGTCCCACTACCGGCGCGGGCCTCCCGGTCGACGTACAGGCGATTGCCATTGACAACGGTCAAGCCGACGCGGCCGCCCGTTGGATCGATGAGTCACTCAGGAACACAGCGAGGCTGCAGTTCGAGGGCTGTGATCAGGAGGTCGAGCCCGTACTCGAATTCCTGTTGGTGGTTGCAGACGGCCAGGTGGGTGGCTGCTTCGACCACGTGGGGTAGTTCTGACCCGCGGAGTTCGGTGAGGCGGTGGTCGACGCCGCCGAGGTTTTCGCCGCTGAAGGTCGGGCCGGAGGAGACCTCGCGGAGCAGGGTGCCGATCACGTAGGCCACGAGTGATCACAGGGCATGGACGGATTGTTCGGGTGAGAAGCCCGCGTAACGTCGTATGTCCGGCAACCGGGCAACCTTCCGAACCACCCGGACCGTCGCGAGCTAACCCTCGCGCCGCCGCCCGAGCCCAGGTCCTAGCGTTCAATCCTGTTCCGATCCTCCTCGACCCCGGTAGCGGCGGATGCGGACGCGCAGGATCGTTGCCCGCCAGCCGAGCGGGACGTGCGCCAGTCGGCGCAGCACGCTGTCGCGTGGCACCCTCAGACAGCCGCAGGCATGGCACCAGTCATCAGGCTCGACCACTCGATAGAGCAACACGGCGTGGTCGGGATGCAGCTGTTGTCCGACCACTTCCAAGCCGAGGTCATCTAGCCGGCAGAACGTCGTCAGGTCAGGAGGGCAGAAGGTAGCGTCACGCACGAGCCTCGGGCGCAACCGCGGTCTTAGGGGAACGATGATCGTCCGGTGGCGTTTGGCCTATCAGGCGCGGTCGTGGAGAGTGACCTGGTAGCCGTCGGGGTCGGCGAAGGTGAATGTCCGACCGAAGGGGCCGTCGATCGGTGCGGAGACGATGGTGCGACCGTCGGCGACGAGCGCATCGTGAATGGCTTGGACGTCTGTGGCGTGGAGCCAGATCGCGGCACCGATGCCGGGCTGAGCAACGGATGCGAGATCGGTGCCGGGAACGACGTCGCGGAGTGCGAACGCGATCGGCTTCGTCTCGAAGACGACGGCGTGAGGAGGTCCGGCCGGCGAGCGGACGAGGCCGAGGTACTGCTCGTAGAACGCCTGCGAAGCGTCGAGGTCGCGCGCTTGGAGCGAGATGAAGTCGGGACCGGTGGCGGGCATGATGATGCTCCTTCTTTTCGTGTCAGCTTTCTGACACAGGTCAATCTATGTCAGAATTCTGACATGAATCAAGACGGTGTCGACCTGGAGACGTCACTGGGCTACCTGCTGAAAGAGGCGTCGAGCGTCCTCCGCGCAGCCATGGAGGAGGTGCTAAGGCCGCTCGGGATGAGCGTGACGCACTACTCCTGCCTCGAGCTGCTGGCTCAACGACCGGGCTTGTCGAACTCCGAGCTCGCCCGGGGCGCGTTCGTGACACGGCAGTCGATGAACGTGCTGCTCCAGGCCCTAGAACGAGACGGCTACGTGACCAGGCCTGCGGAGGCACCCGTCGGGAAGGTTCTTCCCACGCGGCTCACGCCTCGCGGCCGACGGAGCCTCGAGAAGGCGACCGTAGCGGTCCGGTCCGTCGAGGTCAGAATGCTGGCCGGCCTCACCGAGACCGAGCAGTCAGGCGCGTTCCGGATCCTGCAGAGCATGATCCATTCCCTGCGCGACGGCAACGACAGGCATACCCCGAGCGGATGACCGTCGTCCGCTCGAGGCAGCACGACACAGAGCAGCGGGTGGTGTGGGACCGAGCTCAGCCGCTCAGCCCGACGCCGATGACGAAGCCGCCGATCACGATCATCATCGTGGCACCGACCGTACCGGAGTGCGCGGCGATCAACCCCTTCGCCGAGCGGAGGCGGGGTTCCATCCGCCGCGGAAACAGGATCGTCGCGACGATGGGAACGCCTACTGTGCAGGTGGCGATCACGGTGTAGAAGACCACCAGGCCGAGGTCGTCGTGGAACACCAGGTTCACTCCGACGATCGCCAGGCCGGCCGCCGCCGCCAGGAGCAGCGCCTTCGGACGAAGGTTCAGCGCCAGGCCGATGCCGAACACCGGCAGGATGCCGAACGTGCCGATGCTGTCCAGCCAGCCCGGTCCACTTCCTCTCCCTGCGTGGGACCGACGCGCGAGGGTCACCACGCCCAGCAGCACGAGGGCAATGCCGACCACCACCTCCACCTTCGCGATGAGCGCGTCAAGTTCGCGCGGTCGTCCGGGAAGCGCCTGGCCGACCGCAGCCGCCAACGCGACGGTGGCGAAGGTGCCGAGCACCGTGCCGGTCAAGAAGCCCAGGCCGGAGCGGTTGCGGCTCTCCGACAGCAGGATGAAGATGGTGGCGGTGATGGGGACGCTGCTCAGCGCCGCCGCGAGGGCCAGCGGTATCAGCTGAAGCAGCGCCTGCCCCATCGCGTCTCCGATCTCGACCCGACGACCAGGCATCCGGATTCGCGGACAAGCCGTCCCGTCACCCGAAGTATCGCGCACCCCGCACCCGATGCCCCAGCGGTGAAGGCCGCGGCCGGCGCGCCGGTAGCTCCGGGCCGCTTGCCCGGGTCGGAAACGACGGTGCCGGCGCGGGTGAGGATCCGGTGGATGGTGGCCCGCGACACCACCGTGGCGTGGTGATGTTGCAGGTGCCAGCCGATCGTGTCCGCGCCGGCGTCCAGTCCCTGCTCGGTCAGCTGTTTGCGCAGTCCCAGCACCAGCTCCACCGTCGCCGCGGGTGTGGCTCGCGGTGAGGTCTTCGGCCGCCTGGACCGCGGCTCGAACCCCGCCTCCCCCTCGACCGCGTACCGGGCCAGCAGCCGGCTGATCCACCACTGCAACACCCCGTATGCCCGCGCCACCTCCGACTGCGACCGCCCCGCCAACACCGCCGTAATCACCAACCGCCGCTTCGACGCCCCCGAAACATCACGCTCCCACATCTATTCCGATGTCTTGAGACACCCCATTCCGATGTGTTGAGCCACAACACTGCCGGGGGCACGCAGTGATGTCTCAAGACATCGGCAACACCCGAACCCCACGAATCGTGGGTTCGGGTGTTGTCATTTGAGGTGTTTGGGGCGGGGCCGTCCGAGCCGGCCGAGGTTTGCCGCGTCAGCTTGGTGTGGGCGAGTCCACGCCTGTCCGAGGATCCTCAGCGCCGGGCTGTGCGGGTCTGCGCCTGCCCAGCCACAGTCCGAGCCCCACCAGAACGAGGCCGAGGATCAACAGCACGATCGGACCCCACACCTCGATCCAGCTGAGCAACTGGTCGGAGTTCGCCACCCTGTCCGCCGCATCCTGCACCGACGCCTGGTCTTCGGCGACGTCGATCGTCAGTACCGGGAGCAGCGGAATCGATGCCGCCCCGGTCCCCACGTTGGCGACCACCGAGCGGTTGATCTTCGTATCCAGGGGAGCACCCAACGCGGCGTCTGCCCAGACGTCGTAGGTACTGGTGGCCGTGTAGCTGAGCGGTACCTGGTCCGGCAGCGCCGACACGAGCGGGAGCAACCTCTGCTGAGTCTCGGCGGGCAGCAGAGCGAGCAGTTTCGGAGCGAGCGTCCTCGGAAGCGAGGACGGCAATTGCTGCAGTAACGCGGGATTGGCCAATGCACCTGACGCGGTGGCCCGATAGTGGTAGGTGTCGCGACCTTCACGCGTCTCGGTGCCGACGTACGTCACTGGTACGGCGGTCCGCGTCGGGGTGTCCCAGTACGTGTACACGCCGGACTTCGGTTCCGGATCGACCGGCAGGCTGACCGTCAGTCCCTGGTGCTTTTCGACCTCGACGCCGTTGATGGACGCGGTTTCGGTGAGGTCCTTCCGGTCGACAGCATACGTGTGGTTGTCCTTCGATGACGTCGTTCCGGCCTTCAAAGTGAGGTCGTCGTGGACGATCGCCGTGTCGCTGTCCGCCTCGCTGACGTAGACGTGCCGGTCGAGGGTGACCGGGATGTCTCGCGCGAGCGCGTTGGCCACGTCTCCCGACTGCAGTGCCGCGGCGTTCAGCACGGTGCCCTTGCCGCTGTACGCCGTACTGATGTCGGTGTCAGCGGGCAGTTTCGTCACGCTCGGCGCGACGACGAACCTGAGCAGGGCCGCACTGAGGATCAGCAGCGCCCCGACCCCGATGAGAAGCCACCCTGAGCGGCGCATCTCGAACCTCCAGACTTCGACAGATATGCCCGTCGTGAATCCCATGGTGGTCGTGCTACGAGAAAGCCGGTTCATCCCCTCTGGGTGACTCCTTGGAATCGGGGCTCGACTTAATCGGATGAGTACTACGAAGCCCTCTGCGGCGGCCGAGTGGTAGCCGATCCGGGCAACAAAGAGAATTGAGTTCAGAGACCTTACAATCCTCTACCAGAATTCGGCCTCTCTCCTGGAATCCACCAGTGTGGGCGACTCTCAATTGCCGGCGCGCGCCGGGACCATTGTTCTGCAGGGGTTGTCGGCGGCGGTGGTGGCTGGTTCAGGCAATGTGTGGGTGCCGCGCGTCGCCAAGTCGATCAGTGCAGGCGGTGTCGCAGGTCGCCTACCCGCGGAGGTCGGGCAGTTCTGACGGAGCGACGCTGATACGGAAGACTGGGAATTGGCCGGCGATCCGGTCGAACTCCGCCAGCGGGGCGTGCCGATCGACCGGCACATGGGCCCGTGCTCCCGGGGCGCAGTCCAGGTAGCGGCGCAGAATGGGCGCGCGGGCGCCGACCTCGACGTCCTCCAGGTAGACAGCCTCGCGCAGGCCGTGGCGCAGGATCACCCGCCCGCCGGCCGCGTGGACGTTGCGCACCCAGTTCGCGTTCTCTCCGAGCATCGATACCAGATAGCGCTCGCCCTGGTAGTCCGCGACGACCAGCGGGAAGGAGATGATGCGGCCGGAGCGCCGTCCGGGCACGTCCAAGGTGACCCAGGTGCTCCGCGCGAGTAGACCGGTCGCGAAGTGGATGGCCGAGACTCGGTTCATCGTTCGCGCCAGTCGGTTCGGGTGCCCGCCACGGTACAGCCAGCGGTCGAACCGGTGGAGGCGCTGCGCCTCACCAACGTTTCTATGACTTCTCACGAGACTCACGCTGGCACCGGCCCCGCCGGGCAACCAGGGCCGAAAGTCACCTCGACTCTGGACCGAGGAGATCAGCGCACGAGGCTGGCCTTCGGTCGTTGTCCTGGGCGGGACGGCCGATGGAGTCTCAAGACATCCCGGACAGGTGAACCCACGTTTCGTGGGTTCACCTGCTTCTTTTGGGGGCAGGTCCGGGTGGTGTCCCCGGGGTCGAGAGCGGAGACTCCCTGGGCGTCGAATGGTCCGATCCTGGAGGTCGGGCTGTCGGGGGGTCGGGGCAGAATTGGCGTGTGAAGAAACCCGAGGTCGACCCTGTGGTCGCGCGTAACCGGAAGGCTGCGCATGACTACCAGCTGGGCGAGTCCTGGGAGGCGGGGATCGTGCTGCAGGGTATGGAGGTGAAGGCGCTCCGTGCTGGGCGGGCGTCTCTGGTCGGCGGCTTCGCGCAGGTCGAGAACCGGGAGATCTGGCTGCACGGCGTGCACATCCCGCAGTACTCCCAGGCCCGCTGGTTCAACGACGGCTCACGCCGCAAGCGAAAGCTGCTGCTGCATCGTGCCCAGATCGACAAGATCGAGCGCAAGGTCAACGAGAGCGGGCTGACGATCGTCCCGGTGACCCTCTACTTCAAGGACGGTCGCGCGAAGGTGGAGATCGCCCTGGCCCGCGGCAAGAAGACCTGGGACAAGCGACAGACGCTCGCCGAGCGCGAGGCGAGCCGGGAGGTCGAGCGTGCGGTCAGCCGCCGGCTGAAGGGTCGCCCGGACTGATTCAGCGGTGCACAGGGCCTCATGAACGAGGGAAGCAAGCCCAGCTCGGTACAGCGGGAGACGGCTTCAGATCAGGCTTCGTGGTCTTCGATGCTCGTGGGCATACCGAACGCGGCGACGTGGTGGGCTCCGACGAAGGCGTTGCTCTCGACGATCCTTCCTTTCTCGATGGTCAGAACGTCGACGACCATCGCCTCGTACCGATCGCTGCCCGGGCGGCGGAGATAGCAGATCAGGGCCGGCCGTCCGTTGGCAGCCGACGGGAACGTGAGCCAATCCAGGGGCCTGCCCAGGAACTCGGCCGCTGCATCGCTTCCGACGACAGGTGGGTCCGGCGGCATGGTGATGCGCACGTCTTCGGCCAGCAACACCCCGAAGCTCGCGGGATCGGTCGCCGCGGCATAGCGACGCAAGATGTCCTCGTCCTCGCTGGTCAGCACCGGCCTGCGCCAGTCTCGGGAATCACCTGGCGCATAGTGACGTAAGGTCTTCCGGGCCCGCTGGATCAGACTGTTCACCGCTGGCACGGCAAGGCCGAGACCGTCGGCGATCTCGGCCGGCGTCCAGCCCGAAACGTCACGCAGTACGAACGCCGCCCGTTGCCGTGGGGGCAGATACATCAGCGCGGCGATCAGCGCGAGTTCGACGGTCTCTCGTGCCACCACATCTGATGGCGGATCCTCGCCCAGCAGCGAGTCGGGATAGGGACCGATATCGGTGCACCACTCCATCGGGTCGCCGACCGGCACGGTTCGCCGCGCGGCGGCCTTGCGGTGATCGAGGTAGACATTGGTGGCGATCCGGTAGAGCCAGGTCCGGATCGACGCCCTCCCCTCGTACTGCGTGCGGGAGCGCCAGCCACGCAGGAACGTCTCCTGGACCAGATCGTCCGCATCGGCGACGTTCCCGGCGAGTCGGTAGCAGTGCGCATGCAACGGGCGCCGGTGTTCCTCGAACGCCGCCCGGAACCAGATCTCGTCCGCCGTACTCGTCATACGCCTCCAGAAACATGCTGGTCGTGACCGCTCCGTACGGACGCCGTCGCAAGGAAAGTGCGATGACGCATCACCGGGTCGCTCGTCGATATTCATAACACCAAACCGGCCCGCACTCGACGAGGAGAACCCCCATGACCGGAGCGACCGCATCACCCCCGATCGTCGACCGTGAGACCTGGAGCCGTGAGCGCCACAGCCTCCTCGTCCGCGAGAAGGCCCACACCCGTGAGGGAGACGCGATCGCGGCGGCCCGGCGCCGGCTGCCGATGACCGAGGTCGACGCCACGGCCACACTGGTCGGCCGGAACGGGCCGGTGTCATTCCTGGACGTCTTCGACGGCCGCGACCAACTCCTCGCGTACAAGCACATGTGGCACCGCGGCGCAGGCATCGAAGGCCAGTGTGAGGGCTGTACGGCGAGCATCTTCGACGTCCACGACGCCAGTTACCTGAACCATCGCGGGGTGTCCTTCGCGGTCTTCTGTGAAGGGCCGTGGGAGGAGATCGCGCCGTTCCGCGAATTCATGGGCTACACGTTGCCGTGGTACTCGATGCTCGGAGTCGAGGATCGCGGCGTCGGCGCCGGGCTCCTGGACGAACCGGGCTACTTCGCCTGCTACCTGCGCGACGGTGACCGTGTGTTCCTCACCAACGAGACGATCGGTCGCGGCGTCGAGGCAGCCATGGTGCAGGCCCAACTGCTCGATCTGACGGTCTACGGCCGTCAAGAAGACTGGGAGGACTCGCCAGAGGGTTGGCCTCAGGATCCGACCCACTCCTGGTGGATGAAAGACGGCCGCCCCGTCCCGCAGTGGACCAGGCCGGGCGCTGTGTGATGTCTCAAGACCGCCGCTGGGACAGCCATTGTTGGTAGGACTTGGATTCTTCGAGACCGGGTTCAGGACCGCCGGGCAGGGGGCTGTTGAAGACGAGCCTCGCGGTGGCTTCTAGTGCGCTTCGGAGCAGATCGGCGGGACCGCTGGCTTCGAAGCCCAGGGTCCACCAGTTCTGGCCGATGGTGCTGACCTCGGTGAGTTCCACGTCGCACTGTGGCTCCTGGTCCAACTGCGAGGCGCGCGTCACGATCTGTCCGCCGGCCAGTGCGAAACGGCTGATGCGTCGCCTTTTGCGTACCGGCTGCCAGCCGCCCGGGTAGGCGCTGTCCTGGCCGGGCAGGCTGACCGGAAAGGACCACTTCTGCCAGGACTCCAGGCGTCCGCGGGTGCGGCCCGCCACCTCCAAGATTCCTGGGCTCCCGTGGTACATCTTGACCTCGAAGGCCCTGCTTCCACGGACCTTCACCGAAAGGCCAGGCAGCCGCGGATCCAGCAGGTAGCTGTCCTCGCGTGACTCCGTCTCGATCGGGAACCGCCCGAACCAACCGGTCACTGCGGTCTCCAGCCGGCCCGGGAAGATCCAGCGCACCTCCAGGCTGCGGACCTCCTCGCCCGCCGCGCCTTGAGGCGGTTCACCCGTCATCGCCACACGCTCCTGACGCCGGCCGGATACCAACATGTCTGTGGCCTGCTTACTCAGTGGCTTTCTCGGGAGTGGGAGTACCGGTCATCGGCAAGGCCCCGCCCTCGGCGGCCTCGAGCTCGTCCTTGTCGGGCAGTCCGCGCACGGCTCCGATGATCGCCACGGCGATGGCGGCCCCGACCAGCGGGCCCACGATATAGAGCCACCAGCCCGTGTAGTCGTTGCCGACGATGTCGGGCCCGAGGGTGCGGGCCGGGTTCATGGACGCGCCGCTGATCGGGCTGGCGAACAAGCCGAGCAGCGCGACCGTCGAGCCGACCGCGATCGCCGCGTTGTGGCCGATGCTGCGGCCGCCGGTCGCAGTGTTGAGGATGACGCTGACGAGGATCGCGGTCAGCACGAGTTCCATCACCATCGACTTCCACTCCCCGCCGGGAGTGTTGATCGGGTAGTTCCCGCCCGTGCTGACGTCGCCGAACATCACCTCCAGGAACAGTGCGGCACAGATGGCGCCGGCGAGCTGGACGACCCAGTACGGCACTATCCATTTGGTGGGAAACACACCCCGGGCGGCGAAGGCGAATGTCACGGCCGGGTTGATGTGGAGTCCCGATAGCGGACCCCAGGCGTAGATCATCGCCATGACCACCGCGCCGGGCGCGATCACCGCCGCGGTCCTGCTGATTGGTTCGTTGCCCACGTAATGGTTGATCACCCCCGATCCGGCCGCCACCGTCACCAGGACGAAGGTGCCCAGGAACTCGATGATCAGCCGGATCCACAGCGGCCGTTGCCGCAGGGTGTCTTCCTCGAGCCGGATGAAGTACCGACGCCCGAGTGACGAGGTGTTCTCGGCAACGGGATCTAGCGCGGGGTCTGCCATGGCGCATCCCTTTCCTGCTCGGCCGTCCGGGCCGGACCGCCCGGATTCGGATTCAGATATCGGTGGTCGCTTCGACCCGGCCGGCTTTGACGGCGCTCTGGAGCGCGGCGTAGTCGGCTTCGTTCTGGTCGGCGTAGGTTTCGGCGAAGTCGGCAATTGCCTGGTCGAAGGTGTCCGAGCCGCCGAGGTAGGCGGCCAGGGCTACGCGGTCGCCGGAGCGAGCGTGGGCGCGGGCCAAGGTCGATCCGCACAGGCGGGCGTAGACCACCATGCCCGAGGGCCGCATCCGCTCGATGTCGAGGGAGAACTTCCAGTCCTTGAGCTGGCGGACGTAATAGTCGCGGTCCACCCCGTCCGGGCCCGGCGTGTGGGTCCAGCCGAGGAAGATGTCGCTCTCGGCCTGCATCAGGTGCTGTCCGGCGACCACGCGCTCGCCCTGGTTGGTGTACTGGCTGCGCCCGCAGTAGTTCGCCAGTACCGACGGCTGCGCTTCCTTGGCCTGCAGGAACACCGGCTCGACGCCGTCTCCGCTGTCCATCAGCACGATCCAGGCGCGGGTGCCGACGCTGCCCACGCCGACGACCTTGCGGGCCGCCTGGACCAGTGTGAACTGCTCGAGCATGTGCCGCCGGTCGGACTGCAGGGTACGCCGGTACTTACCCAGCACCACGCGGATCTGCTCATACACCTCACCGGCCCGCTCGTCGGCGAAGACCTGCTCGATGGGGACGACCATCGGGGGGTCACTGATGATCTGCCGACGGCCCTCGACGACCGTGGTCAGCTTGCGCAATGCCTGGGTGCTGTCGCGGGTATGGGCCTTGACCACCATCTTCTCGGTCGCCGCGAACCTCTTCGGCTTCATCCGGGACCGGAAATCCCCCATGACCTGTTCGATATCCAGGTGCGTGTACCAAACGTCCAGGAACGTCTGGTCCGCGAACCCGAGCATCGCCTTCCGGTACCCCTTCGCCGCGGCGAGGACGATCTTGCGGCGGTGCTTGCCCTTGAATCCGTTCTCCCGTCCCGCCACGGCCAGGCTCGCCGCCAGCCGCTTGACGTCCCATTCGAACGGCCCGGGCAGCGTCTCGTCGAAGTCGTTGACGTCGAAGACCAGCTCCCGCTCCGGTGAGGCGTACGCGCCGAAGTTGGACAGATGTGCATCTCCGCACAGCTGCACCCGCAGCCCCGACGTGGGCGTCGTGGCCAGGTCAGCCGCCATCGGCAGCGCAGCCCCCCGATAGAACGTGAACGGCGACACCAGCATCCGCCCGTGCCGGATCGGCACCAGCTCCGGCACCCGCGACTTCGACTGCTCCAGCAGCAGCCCCACCGGATCCCGCGACCCGCTGGGCTGGAACTCCGCGTGCGACTCCCGCGGAGTGACCCTCCGGGCGTCCTTCCCCAAGGCGACCCGGTCCGCACGGCTCAACTGCCCGTGCGCCCCGGCCTGCTTCGAATCTCTCCGGAACGACCGCGCGGCAGGGCTCGCCGATCTGCCACCCCGAGTCGTCACAGTCATAGCTCCCCCTGAGAACAGCATCGTTCCCTGGACCACGCTCCCTACCCTGATACCGAGAGGGGCAGCCCGGCATCACCCCTGCTGGGTGACGAGAGGGTGCGCCGGTCGCACTGCGTGGCAGCTCTTCACAAACAGACAATTGATCGCCCAGATCGACTCATCGTCCGGCTCGTCGATCGGCAGGGTCCGCGAGTGGAGGATTGCGTAGTACTCCGGCCGCGGGGCGACCGCACACCACGCGGCCGGCCGCTCGTCCACGTATCCGATGAGTCCAACCGGCGTACCCGCCCGGACAAAGTCCTCCAAGGCCGCCCGATTCTCCGCGCTGCCATTCACGGCGACCACCGAACCAGGCAGTCGCCGAGCCATGCACCAACACCCCCGCGTCCCCCGGCTGGGCCCGAACAACTCGGTCAGGTCGTCCCACCGCGCTTGATCAACCGGGTGCACCGCGATCCCCATCCGCGCATTCAACCACGGCACGCTCGCGCTGAAGAGGAGCTCAGCGTGGGCTGTTGGGTTGCGGGTCGGAGGGGTCGAAGAGGTTCGTCTGGTAGGCGAGGACTATGGCTTGGGCTCGGTCGCGGAGGTTGAGTTTTTGGAGGAGGCGGGTGATGTGGGTTTTGACGGTCGTGTCGCTGATGAAGAGTTCGTGGCCGATCTCGGCGTTGGACAGGCCGCGGGTGATCAGGCGGAACACCTCCAGTTCGCGGGTCGTCAAGGTGTCCACGGCCTTCGGCGGAGGCTGGCGGTGGAGGCGGGTGAAGTGCTGGATCACTCGTTTGGTGATGGCGGGTGACAGGAGGGCGTCTCCGGCGGCAACCGTTCGTACGGCGGCGATCAGCTGCTCGGGAGGGTCGTCCTTGAGGACGAAACCGCTCGCGCCTGCTTGGAGTGCTTGGAAGACGTAGTCGTCGAGGTCGAAGGTGGTCAGGATCAGGATCCGCGCGGACGCATCGGTCGCCATGATCCGCCGGGTCGCCTCGAGCCCGTCGAGCTCCGGCATCCGGATGTCCATCAAGATGACGTGCGGATGGAAGCGGGCTGCCTGAGCCACCGCCTCGAGACCGTTGCTCGCCTCGGCCACGACCTCCACGTCGGGTTCGTCGGCGAGCAGCAGCCGGAACCCCGCTCGTACCATCGACTGGTCGTCCACTACCAGGACACGGATCGTCATCTGGCACCTCCGTCCAACGGAAGCTGCGCGCGGAGCACGAACCCGCCGGTACGCACGGTGCCCGCGGTCATGCCCCCGCCGAAGATCCTGACGCGCTCGCGGATCCCAACGAGTCCATGGCCGACACCCGCGTCGGTGGAAGGGCCACCGGGGCCGTCGTCACGAACCTCGAGTCGAAGCTCCGTTGCGGAGTACTGCACCTCGACCTCCGCCTGACTCGCACGGGCGTGCTTGAGGGCGTTCGTGAGCCCCTCCTGCAGGATGCGGTAGGCGGACAGGTCGAGGCCCGGCGGCAGCGCGACCGGCGTACCGCGGATCTCGAGCCGCACGGGCAACCCCGCAGCTCGTACGTCGTCCACGAGCGAGTCGAGGTTGTCGAGTCCCGGGTGTGGCAGGAGCTCGAGTTCGTCACCGTCGTGCCGCATCGCGTTGAGAAGGCGGCGCATCTCCGCGAGTGCCGTGCGTCCAGCCTGCTCGACGTTCTTGAGCGTCTCCCGATCCTGCGTGTCGGTCTCGGGCATCCGGTGGCGCACAGCCCCCACCTGGAGCACCATCACGCTGACAGCGTGCGCGACGACGTCATGGAGCTCTCGGGCGATCCGGGCGCGCTCCTCGGCGACCGCAATGCGAGCCGCCGCCTCCCGTTCTCGCTCGGCCCGGGTCGCGCGCTCCTCAGCGGCCTCGGTCTGCTCGGTCCGGTCCCGTAGCGCGAAGCCCAGGAGCCATCCGATCCCGAACACCAGGGGCGTGAAGATGACGTCGCCGCTCGTGTGAGCCGGGTCGTTGTAGATGACGATCGCCGCACTGCAGAGCACGATCGCCAAGCCGACCCGTGCCTGCGTGTCGCGGCGCAGGTTGCCGAGCAGCAGGGCAGCACCGATACCGGCGACGGAGAGTCCGGCTTCATCGACGATGAGTAGGCCGTCCACGAAGGACAGCCCCGCACTCGCCAGCCAGGTGCTCGCCGGTGCGGCGAACGGAAAGCGTCGTCGCCAGAGCAGCGTGAGTACGACGGCGGTGACCGCGAGCACTTCGAACCACAGCTTCGGGCCGGTCGGGTGACCCGGGTCGCCGCGCAACGCCGTACTGATCGCACTCTCGACCGCCGCGATCACAATCAGCAGGTCGAGACCGTACTTCGCGAAGAACAGCCGCACTCGGCTCACCTGGTCAACGTACGTCTCCACCATCGTCGCCTGCGTCCTACCAAAGTCGGACAGGAACTCGTCGTTTGGTGCCGGTGTGAACACGGCCTTCCGACGACGCGCTCGCGCGTCCACGTCCATAGCGTCGTGAACACCACAAAAGCCGCTGAGAACCAGTCTCAGCGCTGGAACTGACGGAAGTGGACGACATGACGACATCTGACACCGCTACCCGGGCAGTCCACATCCCGACCTGGACCCGCGGCACTGTACTGACGGTGTGGGCAGCCGCCGCACTCCCGATCGGTGTACTCGCCTGGGTAGTCGCGCCGGCGCTGGCGCACGCCTTCTCGGGGCCGATGGCCCTTCCCCAAGCACTCATCCTGTGCCTCGCAGCTGGACTGATCTGGCAGTTCGTCCTCGTACTGATCGTCGTACGACGCGAGCAGGGCAACTTGCGCTGGTCAGTCGTGAAGGGCGCACTGTGGCTCAACACCCCGGTCAGCCCACGCACCGGCAAGCGCAGCAAGCGGCTCTGGTGGATGGTTCTGCCGCTGGCGGCGTTGCTTGCCCTCGAAGAAATGTTGCCGTCACCTCCTACTCCGGTGGCCCGTGACCTCGGTCTGATCTTCGGGTCTGACAGCGGGCAGACGTGGATGTCCGGCAACTGGATGTGGTTCGCCATCCTCGTCATCGTGTTCATCTTCAACACCGCTCTCGGCGAAGAGTTGTTGTTCCGTGGCCTGCTGCTGCCCCGGATGGGAACGTTCGGTCGCGCCGACTGGGTGGTCAACGGAGTGCTGTTCGCCTGCTACCACCTGCATGAGCCGTGGGTCATCCCGCAAACGCTCCTGGTCGACACGTTCGCCGAGGCCCTGCCCGCGCGGCGCTGGCGCAGTTCCCTCATCGCCATCGCGGTCCACAGTTCGCAAAGCGTCTTCTTCTTCGTGATCGGGCTCGCCCTCGTCCTGCGGTGACCGCTAGTTCGTGATGACCCAGCGCTGGGACGGCCCCATGTAGTCGCGCAGCCCGCCGGTGTGGTTCTTCGGGCCGGCGGGCGCCACTCCACGCGAATACGGAAGATCGGTGTGTGCCGGTACGAATGACTGCGCTGCCTGCTTCGCGGAGAGTCCCATGGGCCGAACAGTCTCGTTAACGCACGGCGATCGCCTCATCCCGGCAGGGTGAAGTTCTGCGTCAGGTTAACGCCGACCATGCCGCACGCGGGGAAGGTTCACACCACCCAACCCCACCAGAGCGAAAGTCGTTTGCAGCTTGGGGTTCGGGCCTCAGCAGGACAGTTTTCGGTTCCCCTATTTTGTTGGCAGGTTCTCGGCGTACGTTGGCGATGCCGAGGATCTCCTCTGCCCGGACCCCGCTCTGCGTCACCCCGGCGAACCATTGCCGACACCGTGAAAGTAGAAGCGCATGGACTCCCACGACGTATTCAGTACGGAAACCGCCGGACTGCCTGCTGCGGCGCCCACGAGCATGGTGCGGCTGCGGGACGGAGACCTGCTCGAGCTCGGCATCGGCGCAGTGCGCAAGCGCATCGAGGGCGCCGACCTGCGCATGCTCGCCTACAGCGGTTCGATCCCGGGTCCGACCCTGCACGTCGATCAGGGGTCGGAGATCACGGTGCGGGTCAGGAACGAAGGTGACATAGAGACGACCGTGCACTGGCACGGCCTGCGGTTGGAGAACCGGTACGACGGGGTCCCGCACGAGACTCAGAGGCCGATCGAGATCGGTGGCTCATTCACCTACACGTTGCAGTTCCCCGACGCCGGCTTGTACTGGTACCACCCGCACATGCGGGAGGACTTCGCCCAGGAGATGGGCCTGTACGGCGCGATCGTCGTCGAGCCTTCGGACTCCTCGTACTGGCCGGCCGTCGACCGGCAGTTCACTGTCACCGTGGACGACCTCCTGGTCGAAGACGGACACATCGCGTCCTTCAACCGCTCCGGGCCGACCTTCACCGCGATGGGCCGGTTCGGCAACGTCATGCTGATCAACGGGGAGGCCCAGTTCTCCGGTCAAGCGGCGCAGGGCGAGGTCGTACGCCTGTATCTCGTCAACACCGCCAACACGCGGATCTTCAATGTCGCCGTCCGCGGTGCCCGGGCGAAGTTGGTCGGCGGGGACAGCGGCCGGTACGAGCGTGAGACGTTCGTCGAGGCAGTACTGCTGTCCCCCTCCGAACGCGCGGTCCTCGACGTACTGTTCGACACCCCCGGCGACGTACGACTGGAGCATCGCACCCCTGATCGGGTGTACGACCTCGGCGGATTCACGGTCACGGCCGGCGCGGGCGGCGGTACCGCTGCGGCGTTCGAGACGCTGCGCACCGACCCCGACCTCACCGCCGTCCACCAGTCGATCCGGCCCGACCTCGACCGGCCGCCCGACAAGGTCCTCGCCTTCCTCTCCCGCATGCCGCTTCTGTACGGCGAAGACGACGTACTGGCGTCCAGCTACGTATGCCCGATGCACCCCGAAGTCACCGCCACCGAGCCGTCGAAGTGCCCGCAGTGCGGCATGAAGCTGGTCCCGTCCACCGCGGCGCCGCAGGAGGGTGCGGCGCACGGCGCCCACGATCACGGCGATGGCCTGGAGTGGGAGGACCTGATGCCGGAGATCAACCGGGCATCGGATCCGAGCAACATGATCTGGCAACTCGTCGACCGGGAGACCGGCGCCGAGAACGCGGCCATCACGTGGTCTTTCACCGTTGGCGACCGAGTGAAGATCCGGCTGGTCAACGAGATGGACTCCGACCACCCGATGCACCACCCGTTCCACATTCATGGCGCCGGTCGCTTCCTCATCCTGTCCAGGGACGACGTGCCGGAGTCCAACCTCGTCTGGAAGGACACCGTCCTGGTGCGGGCCGGTGAAACGGTGGACATCCTGCTGGACGTCTCCAATCCCGGGTTGTGGATGGCGCACTGCCACATCGCCGAACACACCGAGAGCGGGATGATGTTCAGCTTCAACGTCGCGCGACGTCCCGAGGCGGTGCCGTCATGACGAACATCCTGGACGTGCTGGTCATCGGCGGCGGCCAGGCCGGTCTGGTGATGGGCTACCACCTGGCTGACCGCGGGCTGCGCTTCCTGATCGTGGACGCCAACGCGGAGATCGGCCACGCGTGGCGCTCACGGTGGGATTCCCTGCAACTGTTCACACCCGCCCAGTTCGACAACCTGCCCGGAATGACCTTCCCCGCTGCGAAGGACACCTATCCCGGCAAGGACGACGTCGCGGACTTCCTGCAGGCCTATGTGGCACGATTCCGGCTGCCGGTGCGGCTGAACACGACCGCCGAATCGCTGACCAGGACTGCCGACGGGTACGTCGTGACGACGGCGCGAGACACCTTGCAGGCACGGCAGGTGGTCGTTGCCACCGGCCCCTTCCACATCCCGTCGGTGCCACCGATCGCGAACGACCTCGGCCCAGAGGTGACCCAGCTCCACAGCGCGGAGTACCGGCGACCGCAAGACATCCCGGCGGGACGGGTCCTGGTGGTCGGGGCCGCGAACTCGGGCTGCCAGATTGCCCTGGAGCTCAGCGCCACCCACACGGTGGAACTGGCTGCCGGCCAACGGCTCCCCACGATCCCCCAGCGGCCGTTGGGCCGCGACGTGTGGTGGTGGGCGAGCGGGATCGGACTGGATCGTGTCACTGTCGGCTCCCGGCTGGGACAACGTCTGGCCGGGCGTGACCAGGTGATCGGCGACGGCCCGCGTCAGCTCGCCAAGCGACACGGCATCCGGGTCCGCCCCCGTGCGACCAGGGCGACCGGTCGGACCGTGACCTTCGCCGACGGCGCTGTGGCCGAGTACGACGCCGTCGTGTGGGCGACCGGGTTCACCGCGGACCACGCCTGGATCGACGTCCCCGGCGTACAGGACGCACGCGGACGCATCCTGCACCGACGCGGCGTCACCCCATCCCCCGGTCTGTACCTGCTCGGCATGACGTGGCAGCACACCAGGACCTCCGCCCTGCTCGGCTGGGTCGGCTCCGACGCGTCCTACCTCGCGGACCAGATCGCAACCAGGCACGCAGGTCACGCCGTCCAGACCTCGCAGTCACCACCCACCTGATGCCCAGATTGTTCGCCGACGAACGTGCCCCGCTCGGGTGGGGACTCGTCTGGGGCGGGCTCCAGGCAGCATCGCCACTCGGCTTCTGGTGGCTCGATGCGGCAACCGTCTATGCCCTCTCGTTGGCGCTGATCGCAGCGGTCTACATCGGGTTCGCGGTGGCCGACGGACGACCGGCCGTCATCGCCGTGGAGTGCACCGTCGCCGGAGCATTCGTCGTACTCGCGGCTGCGGGCGTCACCGGATCGGCGTGGCTGCTCGTTCTCGGCCTCGTCGCCCACGGGTTCAAGGACCTCTGGCAACACCGCACTCACTACGTGGCGAACACCCGGTGGTGGCCTCCGTTCTGCCTCGCCGTCGACTGGCTCGCCGCCGCGATCATCGCCGTCGTGATCGCCACCGGCCACCAACTCCACTAGCCACAAATCACGGTCGACGGCTGACCGTAGTGTGTGCGTATGCATGTCGTCGTAGGTGCTGGTCCGGTCGGCTCGACCACTGCGCGGTTGCTCGCTGCTCAAGGGGAACGGGTTCGCGTGATCACTCGCTCCGGGAGTGGGCCAGATGGAGTCGAGCGGGTGGCGGCGGATGCGAGTGATGCGGCCCAGCTCTCGCGGTACGCCGAGGGCGCTCAGGCGATCTACTCGTGTGCGGGACCGGCCTACCACCGGTGGACGACGGACTGGCCTCCGCTGGGGGCAGCGCTCATCCGGGCGGCTGAAACGACAGGCGCCGTACTGGTTACCACCGGCAATCTCTACGGGTACGGCGCTGTGGACGGGCCGATGACCGAGGACACGCCGCTGCTGCCCAACTCGGTGAAGGGACGGGTGCGGGCCAAGCTGTGGACTGATGCACTGGCCGCGCATGAGGCGAAGAGGATCCGGACCGCGGAGGTTCGTGGATCGGACTACCTCGGTGCCGGCGCGGTCTCGCCGTTCAGCGTGATGGTGCTGCCCAAGGTGATCAAAGGAAGTCGCGGTACGGCGCCGGCCGACCTGGACGCGCCGCACAGTTGGACGTACGTCGGTGACGTCGCGCGCACGTTGATCGCGGTAGCAGCCGACGAGAGCGCCTGGGGTCGCGCATGGCACGTGCCCACGCCGGAGCCGCTGTCGATCCGGGCCCTCGCCACCCGCGCGGCCGAACTCGCCGGCGCACCACCGGCCCGCGTCGCCAAAATGCCCACGATCGCGCTGCGCTTGGCCGGCCTCTTCAACCCGGACGCGCGCGAGATGCTCGAAACGCAGTACCAGTGGCAACGTCCCTTCGTCCTCGACTCCACCGCCGCAACCGTTGCCTTTGGCATCAAACCCACGCCGACCGACGAAGCCCTCCGGGAAATGATCGCTTTGTGACCGCGTCTAGGCTGTGCGGATCGACGGAAGGGCAGGGATGAGTTCCAGGAGACCGCGTCGCTGGTTGCGGCGGTTGGTTGTCACGCTGGTGGTGCTGGGGATTCTGGCGGTTGCCGTGGATCGCGCGGCGGCGTGGGTGGCCGAGAATCAGCTCGCGTCGATGGCGGAGAGGGAGGCGGCGCAGTACGACGTACAGGCGGCTGACACGTCCGTCGACATCGGCGGGTTCGGGTTCCTGCCGCAGCTGGCCAGGGAGAAGTTCTCGAAGGTCACGCTGACCATGAAGGATCCGACGTTCGACTCGATCCCGGCCGAGGATCTCAAGGTCGAGATGACCGGCGTCCACGTGCCGCGTGGTCTGCTGACGCGGGAGCCGGGTACGGCGGTCACCATCGACACCACCGACGTACGCCTGCAGCTGTCGCCGGCCGAGCTGGCCAAACTCGCCGCCCGCAGCACCGGACTGAGCGGGCTGACGATGAGCGCCGTCGACGGCAAGCTCCACGCGAAGCTGTCCCTACGCGGCGTCGAGGCCGACGTGATCGTCCGCCCGCAGGTCGAGAAGGGCCGCATCGTCCTCGCCGTCGAGGAGCTCTCCGACGCGATCCCGTCCTTCATCCGGAACGCGGTGAAGAACCAACTCTCCCGCGGCATCGCCCTGCCCAAACTCCCCTACGGCGCCACCCTCGAACAGGTCACCGTCGAAGGCAACTCCATCACCCTCAATGCCACCGCAACCGACTTGAAGTTCGCCACCTGAGCGATACCGGTACTGACAGAGCCTCCCTCACCCGCCCGACTCCGCCTAGCGTCGAACCACACCAGCGAAAGGGTTCGATGTGAAGTATCAGCGGTTAGGGCGGACCGGGCTCGAGGTCAGCCGGATTGCGTTGGGCTGTATGAGTTTCGGTGAGCGCAACGAGTTCCACCAGTGGACGCTGGACGAGGAGAGTTCGCAGCCGTACTTCCGGCAGGCGGTCGAGCTCGGGATCACCTTCTGGGACACTGCGAACACGTACGGCGGTGGTAGCTCGGAGGAGTTCGTCGGTCGCGCGATCAAGCAGTACACCCGGCGTGAGCACGTCGTACTGGCCACCAAGGTGTGGGGCAAGATGCACGACGGTCCGGGCGGATCGGGGTTGTCGCGCAAGGCGATTCTGGAGCAGATCGACGCCTCGCTGACCAGACTGGGCAAGGAGTACGTCGACCTGTACCAGATCCACCGGTTCGACCCGGGCACGCCGGTCGAGGAGACCATGGAGGCGCTGCACGACGTCGTACGGGCGGGGAAGGTCCGCTACCTCGGTGCGTCGTCGATGTGGGCTTGGCAGTTCGGGAAGATGCAGTACGCCGCGGATGCCGGTGGGTGGACGCGGTTCGTGTCGATGCAGAACCAGTACAACCTGATCCGGCGCGATGACGAGCAGGAACTGCTGCCACTCTGCGCGGACCAGGGCGTCGGCTCCATCCCCTACTCACCAGTGGCCAAAGGCAAGCTCGGCAAGCCATGGGGCACGCAGTCGCTGCGTGCGGACACCGATCGGGTTGCCCGGGCTCTCGCCCGCGACAGCGACCGTCAGAGCGTCGATGCACTCGAGTCAGTGGCCGCGAAGCGCGGTGTACCGATGGCACAGGTCGCACTGGCCTGGCTACTGACCAGACCGGTCGTCTCCGCACCCATAGTCGGTGCCACGAAGCCACATCACCTAACAGATGCCGCCGCGGCGCTGGAGCTCGAGCTCACCGAGGCAGAGCTCAACCAACTGGAGGAGCCCTACGTCGAACGGCCGCGCAACTGGTACTGAGCGCTAGCCTCGAAAGATGGACGAAGATCACTCAGCAGCAGGCCGCGCGCCTCGCTGGGTGCTTGAAAGGCCGGCTATCCGACTTGGTGAAGCTCTTGGGTTGCGATGGTTCGCGATATATCGTCGAACTATCGCAATCTCTTCATGAGGGACGGTGGTCGGGATGACCGGATCGACGTACGCCGCTGGGTGGCCCTGGGCGCACTTTGCGCGGCACTGTTCAACCTTCGACGACATCAAGGACGAGTTGCGCGCCGCGATGACCGGGCGGCGTGGGCACCAGCACCACGGGCACCAGGGGTTCGGGCCGCAGTGGGGGATGTTCGGCGGGCAGATGTTCGGGCCACCATGGGGTCCGCCGCCGCGCTGGCGTGGACCGAAGGCCCGGCGGGGTGACGTGCGGGCCGCGATCCTCGCCGTACTCGCGGAGCAGCCGATGAACGGCTACCAGATCATCCAGGAGATCGCCGAGCGCAGCGGCGGGGTGTGGAAGCCGAGCCCGGGTTCGATCTACCCGACCCTGCAGCAACTCGAGGACGAGGGACTCGTCACCGCGGACGCCGAGGTCGGTCGCCGGACGTTCACGCTGACCGACGAAGGACGCGCGTACGTCGCTGAGCACCAGGACGAGGTGTCCGCGCCGTGGGAGGCGATGAGTGCGCCCGCCGCCGACGACGAGAACGGTCTGAAGCCGATGCTCGGGCAGGTGGCGACCGCGATGTGGCAGATACTCGCGACCGGTACGCCGGAGCAGCAGGCGAAGGCACGGGAAGCGGTCAGCGAACTGCGCCGCAAGCTGTACGGCATCCTCGCCGACGAAGGTCAGGACGACGAGCGGGACCGGACATGAGCTCGCCCTCCCCTGACTGGCACGGCCGTGACCGACACGGACGTAACCGGGCCGGACGCGACCGGCGCGGACGAGACTGGGCCGGCCGAGACTGGGCCGGATCTGACTGGCGCGGCGGTGACTGGGGCGGTGCCGATGAGTCCGGTGCTGAGCGGGCTCGTGCGGATTGGGCTCGTGGTGCTTGGGCCGGCCCCGGATCCGACGCGGAACGCCGTACGACCGAGCGCCGCCAGGGCCCGGTCCGGATCGGTGACGCCGAACGCGACCAGGCCGTCTCGCTGCTGAGCGATCACTTCGTCGCCGGGCGGCTGACGCAGACCGAGTTCGAGGAGCGCAGCGAGCAGGCGACGCGAGCCCGGTACGTCGACGACCTGGCGCCGCTCTTCGACGACCTCCCGAGTTCGGCCGAGCTGCAGCTCGCGCAGGGCCCGTGGTCGCCGCAGACGGTCCGGTCCCGTCGCCGTACGGGTCCACCGCCGCCATTCGTGATGCTCGCGCCGTTCTTGATGATCGGCCTCGTCATCACGGCGATCACCCTGACCGCGCCGTGGCTGCTGTGGGGCATGTTCTGGATCATGCTGATCAGCGGCGCGAGCCGCCGCCGCTGGTACCACCAAAACCGCTAGGCACAACTAGGTACGACGGCCCCGTGCCCGCGGGATCTCCGTCGCGAACTCGACCACGAACCCGTCCGGGTCGGCCACATGCACCGTCCGATGTCCCCACGGACGGTCGGCCGGCCCGCTCAGTACCGGCACGCCCAGCCCCTTGAGCCGCTCGGCCCACGCGTCCACGTCGTCGACCATCACCACGATCTCCCCACCCGCCCCCGGCGACACCGCCCGCCCCGTCAACCACTCCGCCCGCCGCCGCTCATACAACCCGAACCGCACCCCACCCGCCCCGAACTCCGCATACCCCGCATCCGTGAACTTGTACTCGAGCCCGACCACATCCCGATAAAACCCCACCGAGGCCTCAAGATCCTCGACGTACAAGATCACGTAACCGATCCAGCCCATGCGCAACAGTAGGTCTCTGGCGGATGTCAAAGCTCCCCCGGCCGCTCCGACCTGGGGGTGAGAGCAGGCACAAGCTGAGGAGAGGTCATGGCGAAGGTTCGGGTGGAGAACTTCACGGTTTCGGTGGATGGGTTTGGGACCGGGGTGAATCAGCGGTTGGAGGCGCCGTTCGGGGATGGGGTGGAGGGGCTGCACGACTGGATGTTCGCGGCTCAGGAGGACAAGGCGGCGGGGCGGGGCGGGATCGACGCGGAGCAGGTCGGCCGGTTCGAGGAAGGGATCGGCGCCACGATCATGGGGCGCAACATGTTCGGGCCGATCCGCGGGCCGTGGGAGGACGAGTCGTGGACCGGTTGGTGGGGTGACAACCCGCCGTACCACCACGACACCTTCGTGCTCACCCATCACGCCCGTCCGTCGGTGCCGATGGAGGGCGGTACGACGTTCCACTTCACCGACGACCCGATCGACGTCGTACTGGAGCGCGCGCTCACCGCGGCGAACGGGCAGGACGTGATCATCGCGGGCGGCGCGTCGACGGTCCAGCAGTACCTCAACGCCGGGCTCATCGACGAGCTGCACATCGTCGTCGCGCCGATCCTGGCCGGCGCCGGCGTACGCCTGTTCGACAACGTCGCCGAAGCCCTCGGCAACTACAAGGTCACCAAGACAGTCACCTCCCCGAACGCAACGCACATCGAGATCATCCGGCGGTGATTGGTTGAATGGCCGTATGACGACGGTTCTGCGCTATGCGGCCTTCACCACGGATCCATCCGGCGGCAACCCGGCCGGGGTGGTCCTCGATGCGAGCGGTCTGGACGATCAGGCGATGCAGGCGATCGCGACCGAGATCGGCTACTCCGAGACGGCCTTCCTCACGGACAGATCGGTGCGGTACTTCTCCCCCAAGGCGGAGGTCCCGTTCTGCGGACACGCGACCGTCGCCACCGCGGTCGCCCTCGCCGAACGCATCGGTCCGGGTGAGCTCGTCTTCTCCACCCCCGCCGGCATCGTCCCGGTCACAGTGGACGACAACCTCCGAGCGACTCTGACCAGTGTCGAGCCGTACGTCGAAGCGCTGGACGACGTCAATGAGGTACTTCAGATCCTCGGCTGGCAGGCGGCTGAGATGGACCCGGAGCTGCCGCCGTACGTCGCGTACGCCGGAGCGCGCCACCTCGTCGTGAGTGCGTCGACCCGGCAACGACTGGCCGACCTCGACTACGAGTTCGACCGGCTGCTCGCCTACATGCTCGAGCGCGACCTGACGACACTGCAGTTGGTGTGGCGCGAATCCCCCACCACCTTTCACGTCCGGGATCCGTTCCCGGTGGGCGGTGTGGTCGAGGACCCGGCGACAGGTGCCGCGGCGGCTGCGTTCGGGGCCTACCTGCGGGAGCTCGGCGTGGTCGAGCCGCCGACGACGCTGACTCTCCACCAGGGCGACGATCTCGGTCGCCCCAGCTTGATCCAGGTCGAGCTGCGTGCCGACGACACCAGGGTCCGCGTGAGCGGCAACGCCGTACCGATCACGGAACCCGCGTAAGCCACTCCTCGGTGCCGAACTTCCCGGTGACGCGGTCCTCGGCGACCTCCACGGTGCCGGAGTCGATCGTGCCCGGGCGAAGGCCGTAGCGATTCCGGAACGAGTCGACCATCCGGTCGATCACGTCCGCGCGCTCGAGACCCGTCTGGCTACGCAGCGGATCGACCCGCTTGTTCGCGCTCGTAGCCCCCTTGTCGGACAGCTTCTCGCGGCCGATCCGCAGGACCTCCAGCATTTTCGCGGCATCCATGTCGTACGCCATCGTGACGTGATGCAGTACGGCGCCACCCGCGAACCGCTTCTGCGCGGCGCCGGCGATCTTCCCGGCCGGCGACGTGATGTCGTTGATCGGCTGGTAGGTCGCCGCGATCCCGAGATCGTTGAGCGCGCCGATCACCCAGTCGTCGAGGAACGCGTACGACTCGACGAACGACAGCCCGGACACCAGGGACTCAGGGACGTAGAGCGAGTACGTGATCGTGTTGCCAGGTTCGACGAACATGGCCCCGCCGCCGCTGATCCGCCGTACGACTGTCACGTCGTGCTTGGCCGCGCCCTCCAGATCGACCTCGTTGCGCAGCGACTGGAAGCTGCCGATGATGACCGCGTTCGACGCCCACTCCCACACCCGCAGCGTGGGCGCGCGCTCACCGGAACCGACCTGCTCGGTCAGCACCTCGTCGAGCGCCATCTGCAACGCGGGCTCCCGCGGTACGTCGTGCACGAACTCCCACTCGTGATCCCGCCACCCGGTCGCCCCGCTCAGCGCACGCCGTACGACGACGGCTACGGCATCCGGTGAGAACCCGAGCATCTCGACACCATCACCCAGTACGGCGCGAACGCGAGCCGCGATCTGAGCAGCCGGAGTGGCGACCGGCAGAGCGGCGAGCGCCCCGTTGATCCGCTCCAGCGCGTCATCGGGCTCCAGGAAGAAGTCCCCACTGATCTGCGCCCGCCGTACGTGCTCGTCGACGACCTCCAGATCGGCGACGACAAGTTTCCCGCCCGGCACTTTGTACTCACCATGCATATCCACCAGCAACCTGATCACGCCGGTGAATGTTCCGCGCCCCGCACCGGTTCGGTCCTACACTCCCGGTTATGGCGGAGATGAGCATGAACAAGGCGATTCACGCGGCGTTCCGACGGGATCTGGGGCGCTTCATTGACGCACTGGGGCGGTTTCCGGCCGGGAATCGGCAGCGGGCCGAACAGTTGGCGACCGCGTGGGCGAACTTCGACGACCAGCTGACGCGGCATCACGAGGGTGAGCACGAGATCGCCTGGCCGGCGCTGGAAGCGGTCGGGGTGAGTCACGACGTACTGAAGCAGATGGACGCGGAGCACGACACGATGGCTACCGCACTGGCCGGCACGCGGACCGCGATGGCAGCGCTGCGCGGGTCTGCGAGTGCCGAGGACGCGGCGGCCGCACTGGCCGCGATGCAGGAGCTGCAGCGGGTCACGGTCCAGCACCTAGAGCACGAAGAGGCGGAGATCGAGCCGGTCTACCTGGCGAAGAAGGACTCGCCGGAGATCAAGGCGATGGGCCGCGAGTTCGCCAAGGTCGGCCCGGTCCAAGGCGGCACCTTCTTCGCCTGGGCCCTCGACGGCGCAGCCTCCGAAGAGACCGCAGCCATCACCGGAACCATCCCCAAACCAGTCCTCGTCCTCATCACCGGCGTCTTCGGCCGCTCCTACCGCAAATCAGTAGCCCCGGTCTGGCGTACCTGATGGGTGCCTGAACCGGTCAGGCTGCGGGTTTTAGGCGGTCGGCTACCTGGTGGACGAGGCTGCGGACGGTGTCGATGTCGGCTGAGGCGTCGACCTCGTACGTGATCCCGTGACTGGTGTACAAGCTGATGAGCGGCGCGGTCTGAGCTTCGTACACCTGGAAACGCCGACGGATGACGTCCTCGGTGTCGTCGGACCGGTGCTCGATCTCGGCGCGCCGGAGCAGCCGGTGGACCAGGGCTTCGGGATCGACCCGCAGTACGACGGCCGCGTCGAGCCGGCGGGCCTGTCCGGCGAGGATCTCCTTCAGTACGCCGGCCTGGTCGAGCGTCCGCGGGTAGCCGTCGAGGACGAACCCCGCCCGGGCGTCGGCCGCGGCGAGCCGGTCGCGGACCATCGTGTTGGTGACCTCGTCGGGGACGTACTCACCGGCGTCGAGGTAGCCCTGCGCGGTCCGGCCGAGCTCGGTCCCCTCCGCGACGTGGGCGCGGAAGATGTCGCCGGTGGAGATGACGGGCACACCGAGCCGTCCGGCGAGGTGAATGGCATGCGTTCCCTTGCCGGCCCCTGGCGGTCCCATCAGGACAATAGTGGTCACGGCAACCCCCTTACTCTCGGTAAGTCCAACAGGGTAGGGGAGACCTCGTCTGTGCGGTACGGCGTACGTCACTCCGTCCCGCACAGACGCGTCACACCGCGCGGAAGTGTCCCGAGCAGGCCGAAAACGCTAATTCTCGAGCAAATCCCAGGTGGACAGGCAGAACGGATGGCCGGCGGGATCGGCGAAGACCAGGCAGTGATCGGCGTTCGGCTGGTGCGCGTACCTGGTCGCGCCGGCCGCGAGCACCGTCGCCTCGCCTGCGGCGAGGTCCTCGACGGAGAAGTCGAGGTGGAACTGGATCGGGACCGTCGGCTCCGGCCAGGTCGGCGGAACGTACGCCGGATCCGTCTGGAAATCGATCCGGCCGCCCGCCCCGTCCATAGTCGCCCAGACCGGGTCCGTGTACACGACGCGACCACCCGTGATCTGCGCGTAGAAACCGGCCAGCGCGACCGCGTCCGGGCAGTTGATCGTCGGCGAACTGAGCCTGATCCCGCCGGCCACCGTCACATCTCCGGGCGAAGCTCGACGGTGTCGCCGGGGCCGGCGAACTGGGCCGCGACCTCCTCGGCACGCTCCCGGGTGGCGCAGTCGAGGATGAAGAACCCGGCCAGGTGCTCCTTCGCCTCGGCGTACGGCCCGTCCGTGCTGACCGGCTTCTTCCCCTCCCACCGGTAGATCCGCGCCGACCCCGGCGCATCCAGCGCCAGCCCGCTGACCAGCTCACCGGACGCGGACAGCTCGGCCAGCAGCGCGTCGAACTCCTTGCCCATCGCCTCCCGCTCGTCCGCGGGGATCGCCCGGCCCACCTCGGTGAAGTCGATCGTCGGGTGCCCCCACGGCTGCGGGTTGGAGTGGATCAGGACCACGTACTTCATGACAACCTCCACTGCGCTCAACCGGTACGCCGTACTGCGCCCGGCAACCGTGACGTCGGAGACCCCGCCGGAGGCTCGACATTTCTCCCGGGTGTATCACGGCTCACATCCAGTCACACTCACCCGGCCGGGATTCGTCAGCGTGTCAGAACCGGAGCGACGAGTGGAGAAAACGTCATGAGCACGATTTTGGTGACTGGTGGGACCGGCACGTTGGGGCGGCAGGTAGTGCCGTTGGTGCAGGCGGCGGGGTGGAAGGTGCGGGTGTTGAGTCGGCACGCGCGGGATGGTGGTGACGGCGTCGAGTATGTGGCGGCGGATCTGCTGAAGGATGAGGGGATCGACGACGCGCTGGGCGGGATCGACGTTGTGGTTCATCTGGCGGGTGGGCCGAAGGGGGACGACGTCGGGACGCGGAATCTGGTGCGGGCGGCGGAGCGGGCCGGGGTGCGGCATCTGGTGCACATCTCGGTGACGGCGGTGGATCAGCTGCCGTTGACGTACTTCAAGTCGAAGCTGGGTGCGGAGCAGGCAGTACGGGAGTCGTCGGTGCCGTGGACAGTGCTGCGGGCAGCGCAGTTCCACGACTTCGTGCTGAAGGCGGTACAGGCGATGGCGAAGCTGCCGGTGCTGCCCGTTCCTGGTGGAGTGCGGTTCCAGCCGGTGGATGCGCGGGACGTGGCGGAGCGTCTGGTCGGGCTGGCGCTCGGCGAGCCGGCCGGACTCGTCCCTGACCTGGTGGGACCCAAGGTCTACGGCCTGGGCGAGCTTGCCCGCGACTACTTGCGGGCCAAGGGCAAGCACCGCCTCTCGCTGCCGATCCACGTGCCTGGCAAGGTCGGCAAGGTCTACCGGGCCGGCGGAAACCTCACCCTGTCCGGCGCCGATGTCGGCACTCACACCTGGGAAGACTTCCTGTCCGCGCAGATCTGAAGGTACGGCTCCAGCAACTCGACCAGCTCCGGAGATCGGCGGCGGGCGATTCCGGCCAGGAGATCCGCCACCTGTACTCGCGGGTCGTGCTTCGAGTCGACCTGTGTGACCGAGAGCAGTGGCGGCGGCGCAGGAGCCACTGCCTCGGCGAGGTACGTCGCCAACCGAGCCATGCGACCTGGCGTCAGGGCACTCTGCTCGTCGTGCACCACGGCGACCGACCGCTGCCCGGCGCTCCAGAAAAGCACGGTCTCGGCGAGCGCGGGCACCAGCGGCTCGAGCGGCGGCGGGATCGCCGGATCGTCGTCGATCAGCCGCAGCACCACGTCTTCCACCTGAGCCCGCGTCACCGCACGCAACTCGGGTACGTCGGAGGGCATGGTCGTGAAGAACCGCTCGATCGCCACATGGTCGATCAACCGCACCCGCTTCGTCCGCGTCAGGTCGACGAACGCCGCCAGGAATCCGGTCCGCCGCTGCAGAGCGAGTATGGCGTCGGAGTGATCCCGGGCCAGGCTGGTGCCATCGCCGTACGACGGTTCGCCGGTGAACAGCTCGAGGACCCGGGCGGCGACGTACCGGGTCTTGTCGATGACGTGGACGTGCGCATGCCCACGCAGGGTGGTGAGGAACCACTCGAGCGCGGACCGCTGCTCGGGGCGCAGCAGTTGGTTGGACTTGTACTCGGATCGGCTGCGGAAGCGGGATCGCAGTACGGCGACCACTTCGGCGGCCGCGGGTACGGCGAGATCGACGCTGGCATGGGTGATCACGGGCGAGGCGGGGTCCAGGAGGTTGGTCCCGGAGAATCCGGACTCGTCACACGCGATCTCGACCCATGACGACAAGATGGTCATCAGGATAGGACTCCAAGGCTGAGAGACTGCACGCTGCGGGGCCCGTCGTCACGACGGGCTTGATCAGGCGAAGGAACGCTTGATCAGTGAGCGGCAGCGGCCTTGGTGGACATGCGACCCATCATCGGCCGCGAAGGGCTGACCGCACCAGTGATTTCCAGGCTCAGGGCTTGCGGGCGAGTCCGACCAGCATGAGTTGGCCCGCGCCGGCCGGGCTGAGGTTCTGGTCGGCCTTCGGCCACCAGGCGGTCAGGTCGACCAGCCCCGGCTCCACCAGGTCGAGGCCCGCGAAGAAGCCCGCCACCTCGTGCCAGGTGCGGAACCGTACCTGCGGGAAGGCTTCCTGCAGCTTCTCCTCCATCGCGGTCGAGAACTCGGCCAGCCGGCTGCCGTCGCGTGGGTTGAGCGGATGGGAGAGCGCCAGGTACGACCCGGACGGTACGGCGGCCAGGTACTCCGCGATCACCCGCTCGATCCGGTCCGTGTCCGAGATGGAGTGCAGCACCAGCCCGAGGATGATCCCGACCGGCTTGGTCAGGTCGAGTCCGCCGGTGACGGCCGGGTCCTTGAGAACGGCGCCCGGATCGGTCAGGTCGGCGCCGACGAAGTAGCTGGTGCGGTCGTCGGCGAGCAACGCTCGACCGTGGGAGATCGCGGTCAGGTCGTTGTCGACGTACACGACGGCCGCTCTCGGGTTCGCCCGGACGGCGATCTCGTGGGTGTTCTGCCGGGTCGGCAGGCCGGCGCCGAGGTCGAGGAACTGGTGGACCCCGTCGGTGCTCAGCCGGCCGATCACCTCCGTCAGCCAGCGCCGGTTCTCCCGGGCCAGCTCCGGCGCCTCGGGCGCGATCTTGACCAGGTCCTGGAACAGCCGGCGTTCCACCTCGAAGTTGTTCTTGCCGCCGAGGAACAGGTCGTACAGCCGCGCCTCGGACGGCCGCTCGAGGTCGATCACCTGGTCCCGGTCCGGCATCGCCTCGATCCACCTCGTTTCCCGAATCCGAAAACGTCGATTTGTCCGGAAGGCTACCGCCAGCCCGTACCACGGTCGCGCCAGGGCTGCGTCGCGGAACCCCGGCCCGGCCCGTCCCACCCCACGGGAGATCCGGACCAGTTCCCTGGCAAGCGCTTGCCAAGATCTGCGCGCGGGAAGTCGACCCTCGGCGTGTTCCTCGGGGTCGAGGGACCGGGCTCCGACGGCATGGCCCGTGGCGTACACATCGTCCGCAACTACTTCTCCGACCACACCTTCGCCGGGGACAACGGTGGTGAGCCGATCCGCCTCGGACTGAGCGGACGGTCGCTGAGCGATGCCAGTGCGGTGGTCGAGGAGAATCTGTTCGAGCGGTGCGACGGCGATCCGGAGGCGATCTCGGTCAAGTCGTCCGCGAACACGATCCGGCACAACACGATCCGGGACAGCCTCGGCGGGATCGTGCTGCGGCACGGCAACAAGACCCGGATCGACGGCAACTTCATCCTTGCCGGAAGCAACGGAATCCGGATCTACGGCAACGACCACCTGGTGGTGAACAACTACACCGAGCAGATCGGCGGATCCGGCATCGTGCTGGGCAGCGGCAGCGTCCGCGACCACAAGCCGGAGGACTCGCCGGAGAGCCGCCGCGGCAACGACGCACCGGACCGGGTGACCATCGCCCTCAACACCATCCAGTCCTGCGGTACGGCGATCAGCGGCGAATCCCAGCGCACCCTGCCACCCTTGGGCTGCACGATTGCCGACAATCTTCTTGTCGGCAATGAGGGTGAGCAGTTGGTGTCGATGCCGTACCAGGAGGGCATCAGCTGGTCCGGCAACCTGTGCTGGGGCGCCGCGGCCGACGGCAACATCCCGGCGTCGGGCTTCAGCCGCAAGGATCCGAAACTCGCCACCGGCTCCGACGGGATCCGCCGGCTCACCCCGGGCAGTCCTGCGATCAACGCCGCCGGCAAGACCTATCCAACCGTGACCCGCGACCTCGACGACCAGCCCCGCACCGGCCGAGCCGATGTCGGCGCCGACGAGTACAGCCAGGCTGCTGCCCGCAACCGCCCCCTCACCCCGGCAGACGTAGGTCCTGCCTCGCGATGAGTTTTCTCCGGCTCGCTCGTCTCAACAACCAACACCCGATGAGCGAGCCCTGGAGGTCTCGATGGCGAAGGTTTTGTATTCGGTGACGATGTCGGTCGACGGTTTCATCACCGGACCGGACGGCGACATGCAGTGGATGCGCCCGTACCTCGGCCCCAACCCCGAGGTCGACGAACTGGTCCCCCGGATCGGTTCACTGCTGATCGGCCGCCGTTCACACGACGGCGACGACCCGCACAAGGGCGAAACCGGCGAAGGGCAGGCATTCGGCGGTGGGTGGAGCGGACCGATGTTCGTCGTCACCCACCGCCCTCCGGCCCTACCCGAGCCCGAGATCACGTACGTCGACCAGTTCCCGAAAGCACTCGCCCTCGCCAAGGAGGCGGCCGGCGACAAGTACGTCAACGTGATCGGCGCCGGCATCGCCAAGCAGTGCATCGAAGCCGGCGAACTCGACGAGGTCCTGCTGATCTATGCCCCGGTCATGCTCGGCGACGGCACCCGCCTCTTCGACCACCCCGGCGGCCGAACCGTCCGCCTCGACCGGATCAGCTGCACCGAGAACCCCTCGGCGACCAACCTCTGGTTCACGGTGACTCGCTAGAAGTCCGTGGCGGTCGTCTGCATGACGGCCCGGATCTCGACACATCGGCCCGGAGTTCGGCTGTCGGGGAGCAGACGGGCGAGCTCCAGCGCCCGATCATGAGTCTCGACGTCGATCAGGTAGTAGGCGTCGATGGGCGCGGGTCCTGCCCGATCGGGCAGGTGGACGGCCAGTTGTGGATGCGCGAGGACCTCACCGCCGACCAGTTCGCCGGCGTCGTACGCGGCTCGCTCGAAGTCGTCGCGGCGCAGGCACGGGTCTGCGTCACCCTGCAGGATCAGTAGGAATTTCATCGGCGCACTCCTCTCACTCCTAAGACGGAGTCGAGGCCGCGGTTTTGACATGAAGGCCCGATGTTCGTGCGCACCGAGCGGCTGACCCTGCGCCGCTTCACCCATGGCGACGCCGAGGCGTTCGCGGCGTACCGGTCGGATCCTGACGTCGCCCGGTACCAGTCGTGGGACGCCCCGGTGCCGCCGTCCGACGCGATCCGGAAGGTCGACGAGTTCGCCACCGGCGACCCGGAAGCGCCTGGCTGGTTCCAGTACGCCGTCGATCTGGACGGCGTACTGATCGGGGATCTCGGCCTCGACCTGGACGAGAACCTCAAGCAGGCCGAGCTCGGCTTCACCCTGGCTTCGGAGTACCAAGGCCAGGGCTACGCGACCGAGGCCGTGCGCGGGTTACTCGATCATCTCTTCGTCAAGCGCGAGCTGCACCGGGTCTCGGCCGAGTGCGATGCCCGCAACACCGCGTCGGCCCGGCTGCTCGAGCGTGTCGGCTTCCAGCGCGAAGGACTGCGGCGATCGCACACCTGGTTCAAGGGTGAGTGGACCGACGATCTGCTGTTCGGGCTGCTCCGCGGCGACTACCTCAGCTGACCGCCGCCCACGCCCGCGCGGTCAACCGGATCGACCCATCCGCCTCGATCGGCAACCGCGATCGCACCGCCTCCCGCAGCGCATCCTGGTCCGGCTCGTCCAGGGAACGCAGATAGGCCGGCGCCACGCCGGTCCCACCGAGGAACGGGTGCCAGTAGTCGTCGAACGACGAAAACACCGTGGGTACGACGATCTCGCGCGTGCGGACCGTGGAGAATCCGGCCTCACGGAACAGCTCCTCGAGGCCTTCCGCCGTACAGAACGGGAAGCGGACGCCCTCGTCGTGGTGGCGATCCTCTGGGCGCAGCTCGAGCATCGCGTCGAAGAAGTACCGCATCAACTGCATGCCGTCCGCGTAGTCCCACACGTAGACCGCGACCGTCGAACCGATCTCCCGCATCCGGCGCAGCGCCTCGACCCGCTCAGGGATGAAGTTGAGCACCAGCCCGGCGACGACCACGTCGTACGGGCCGTCGGGGAGCTCGGCGGCCGAGCGAACCTCGAAGCTCACCCGTTCGTCGCGGACGGACTCCCGCGCGTATTCGACGAAACCGGCCGACGGGTCGGTCCCGAGCACCGACGCCGGGTCCGCCGTCCGCAGGATCGTGCCGGTCAGGGCGCCCGTACCGCAGCCGACATCAAGCCAGCGCAAGCCCGTCGGCCGGTCCAGCCAGCCGACGAACTCCTTGGCGACCACCCGGCTCCAGCGGCCGACGTACGACTCGTAGATCTCCCCGCTCGACCACTCATTCATTTGCGCAGGATAGGACCGGATGACGGCAGGGAAACACCCGTCAGCCCCTCCGCGACCTTCCACAACCGTGCGTTGGACTCCGGGTCCAGGGCGTTCTTCGGAGCGGTGACCAGCTTGGTCGGGCCGACCAGGCCGAGCCGGCCGGACGGGCCGTAGTACGCACCCGGCTGGGCATCCGCGCTGGCCGCGGCGAACAGGAGCGGCTCGGTGCCGACCTCGACACCCTGGGACGGCAGCGGGTTGAAGCGCTCACTCAGCAGGATGAGGCGCGAGGGCCGCTCCCGGCCGAGCGACGCACCGGCGGTCTGCAGGTTGGTGCGGGTGAAACCGGGGTGTGCGGCAACGCTCAGCAGGCCCCAACCGCGCTCGGCGGACAGCCTGGCCAAGTGGTTGCTCATCATCAGGTTGGCGAGCTTGGACTGCGAGTACGCCGCCATCCGGCGATAGCGACGTTCCCACTGCAGGTCGTCGAAGTGGATCCGGCCGAAGTTCGCCGCACCACTGGCCATCGTCGCGATCCGCGGCGCGGGCGCAGCGAGAACGAGCGGCAGCAGGCGGACGGTCAGCGCGAACGGTCCGAGGAAGTTCGAGCCGAACTGCAGCTCGAAGCCGTCCTTGGTGGCCATCCGGGTCGGCGGGTGCATCACGCCGGCGTTGTTCACGAGCAGGTCGAGCTGCGACTCATCGGCGGCGAGCTTCTCGGCGAACTCCTGGACCGATGCCAGGTCGGCGAGGTCGATCCGGCGGACCTCGAGCCGGGCGTCGGGGTGCTCGGCCAGGATCTCGGCTTTGGCGGCTTCACCCTTGGCCGGGGTCCGGACCGCCATCACCACCCGCGCGCCGGCAGCGGCCAAGCGCTTGGTGGCCTCCTTGCCGGTGCCGCTGTTGGCGCCGGTGACGACGACGAGCTTGCCGCTCTGGTCGGGGACGTCGTACATATCCGCTCCTCATAAAAGACTGGTGGTCTGTTACGAGATCGACGTTATCAGACCGCTGGTCCGATAACAACAGACCGACGGTCTGTAGAATGTGAGCGTGACGACATTCCAGCGCGCGCGGAGCGCGGAGCAGCGGGCGGTCCGGCGGACCGCGATCCTGGCGACGGCGGCGACGATGCTGACCGAGATGCCGGTCGCGGACCTCAGCCTGAACGAGCTGAGCCGCCGGGTCGGCCTGGCGAAGTCGAACGTGCTGAACTACTTCGAGTCCCGCGAGGCTGTGCTGCTCGAGCTCTCCAGCACGGAGATCACAAGCTGGGTAGAAGAACTTGCGGCCGCGCTGGCGGACATCCCTGCCACGACTCCGCTGGACGAGCGGGCGGAGCAGTTGGTGGAGGCTGTGGTACGCACGGTGGCCGGGCGGCCGGTGTTGTGCGATCTGATCAGCGCGCAGGCCTCGGTGCTGGAGCGGAACATCTCGACCGAGACAGCGCTGACGTTCAAGCGCTCGGCCGCGGTCGCGTACGCGCGGATGATCGAGGTGGTCGTCGGCGCCGTACCGGAGCTCGGCGCGGAGGGAGCGGGCCGCTTCATCGCCGCCGCGAGCATGCTCGCCGGCGCGATCTGGACCCATTCACATCCCGTTCCGGCGATCGTCGCCGCGTACGAGGCGGACCCGTTGATCCGTACGGTCCAGATGGAGTTCGAGCCGGCGCTGCGCGACAATCTCTGGCTCCTCCTGCAGGGCGCACTCCCCCGCCTCACCTAATAGAGGCGGGGGCGCCCGAGGGTGTTACGGCAGGTAGTAGTTCGGGTTGGGGAGCTTGAAGGTGCGGTCGGCGAAGCCGCCCTTGAGGTCGGAGAACTGGTCGCCGAAGTTCGCCACGATGTCGTAGCCGAGGGACTCGATGTGCGCGCGCGTGGCCGACTTGTAGTGGATCGTCGTACACGAGCCGTTCGGGTCGGCGGCGCAGGCCTGCTTCAGGTAGTCCGGGTAGTCGGCGACGGCCGGCTTGGTGAACAGGCCGTCCTCACCGTTGCTCAGGGCGGTCGGCTTGGGGTAGCCCGCGTCGACACCGATGCCGTCCGCGGTCAGGTTGCCCAGCGTCGCCTGCTCCTGCGCGGCACCGCGGCCGGTCAGGAAGAAGATCGCGTAGCCCTCACGCTCGGCGGTCTTCACCAGGTCGACCATGCCCGGTACGGCGGGGAACCGCTGGTTCAGCACGAAGTCCGCGTTGGTCGCCGGGTTGAACGCCCAGTTGCTGAAGATCTCGTAGTTCCAGGTCGCCAGCGAGGTGTCGTCGACGTCGAGCAGGATCGCCTTGGTCTTCTTGGTGTGATGCGACGCCGAGATCCAGCGGGTGCCCGCGGCGGCGACCGAGCGCGCTTCCTTGGCGTAGTTGCTGTCCGGTGCGAACGTACCGCTGCCGAGCGGATCGCCGTAGTAGTTGCGCAACTGCTGACGCAGGACGTCGATGTTGGTGACCTGCTTCTCACTGCGCGGCGTCGACGTCTGAATCGCCGGCTGCGGCGACGCGGCCCCGGCCGAGTACGCGACTCCACCGACGACGGACGCCATCGCGACAGCGGCGACGCCGGTCAGAACCACTCGACGGGACGGCCGGCGCCAGGAACGGATGACCATGGTGACCTCTCCAAAACGAGCTGATGCTTGCCAGGGCAAACTAACTCCATTCGGCACCAATACACCCGCTCACACCCTCAACTTCAGGGGAATCCTCCGTTTCAGACCTGCTTCACGTAGCGGTGGCACGGCACCGGCAACGTCCCGGTCTCGACGGTGGCCGGGTAGTCGAAAGCACCTCCGTCGGCCCAGCCACTGCGCTCGTAGAAGCGCCTGGCGCGGGCATTGCCGGTGGCGACCGCGAGCCACGCTTCCCTGTGTCCGTGGGCTTTCACCTGCCGCTCGGCTTCACTGAGTAGCGTCCCGGCTACTCCGGATCCACGATGATCGCGCGACACGTACACCTGCTCGACCTCATCCCCCACCACCATCACGAACCCGGCCACCTCGTCGCCGACGACCGCGACCGTTGTGTCGGCGATCCGGTCCGCGGCCCGGGTCCAGAACGACTCCTTGGTCCGGATCGCCACCAACTCCTCCGGCACATGCCCGATGTGCCCGTCCCCCCACCCGGCGTACCAGATCGCGGCAACGGCATCAGCGTCATCGGGTACGGCGGCGCGCACGGTCACAGTCATGGAGTCAGGGTAAGCACCAGCGAGGCACACGCCATGACCAGGAAGAACACCGCAAGCCCGAACTGCGCGGTGAAATCCGCGGCTCGCACATGCGTGTACAAGGCGCACACGAAGAACAGCACCAGCCCGATCGCGGCAGCGGCCACCAGCACCGGAAGCCCCGCAATCAAACCGGCGAGAAGCCCGGCGGCCCCGGCGGTCTTCAACGTCCCGATCGGGAACGTCAGCCATGACTCCGGTACGTCGGCCTTCGCCATGCCGGGCAGAATCGCCTGCCAGTGCAGGAGGGCCGCGATTCCGGAGAAGGCGTTCAAGGCAACGGTCACGGCGACAACGGCAACGGCGACAGCGGTCATCTCAGTCCACCGCCAGCCGCGCGAGCTTGTCCGGGTTGGTGACGGCGTAGATCCCCGTCACCTGGTTGCCCTCGACCTCCAGCACGATGACAGCGAACGGCGTGTCACCCGACAGCAGCAGCGCCGACGGATCACCGTTGATCGTCCGGTACTGAACGCCGAGTGACGCGACCGGCCGCCGCCGTCCGTCGCCGATGATCAGCGGAGCGATCATGTCGCGGCCCAGCATCGGTCGAAGGCCGGCCGCTCGGGCCTTGCCGCCACCGTCGGCCCACAACGTGACGTCCGGTGCGAGCACCTCCATCAACGCATCCAGATCCCCGCCGACCACAGCGTCGATGAACCGCTGGGTCACCTCCAACCGGACGTGCGGATCCGCAGTGAACCGGGGTCGCCGCGCCTGCACGTGTTCTCGGGCTCGATGCGCCAACTGCCGGACGGCCGCCGGGGTGCGATCCACGATCTCGGCGATCTCGGTGTGCGCGTACCCGAACACCTCGTGCAGCACGAAGACCGCTCGCTCCAACGGCGTCAGGGTCTCGAGTACGACGAGCACCGCCAGCGACACCGCCTCGGCCCGCTCGGCCGGATCGGCCGGCGTGACCACGGGCTCGGGCAACCACGGCCCGACGTACTCCTCCTTGCGCCGGTTGATCGCCGTACGGCGAGCCAGCGCAGCGTTCACCGCGATCCGGACCAGATAGGCGCGCGGATTCTCCACTCCGGACCGTCCGGACCACGCCAGCCAGGTCTCCTGCAGCACGTCCTCGGTGTCGGCGACGCTGCCGAGGATGTTGTAGACGATCGAAAACAGCAACTCGCGCTGGGCGAGGAACACCTCGGTCTCATCGTTGGTCATCACACCCGCTAAGAGTCGTCCGGGCCCGGAAGTGTGACATCAGTCGAGGGAGGCGAGGTGGATGGAGAGGTCGTCGACCATGCGGGCGAGGAGACGCGTCAGGTCGCGGCGGTCGGCGGCGGGCCACTCGGACAGGGCCTCGGCGAACCAGCCGAGGACGACGGCCAGGTACTGACTCACCGCGTCCTGGCCGCGGTTGGTGAGGGCGATCAACCGGGCGCGCGCGTCGGCCGGGTCGACCACGCGTTCCACCAAACCGTCCTTCTCGAGCACCTGGACCTGCCGGGTGACATGTGGTCCCTCGACCTGCATCCGGTGCGCGATCTCGCCGATCCGCAGGGGTTCGCCGGCCGCGTTGAGGATCATCAGGATCGTCATCGCCGGCCGCTCCAGCGTGACCCCGGCTCCGGCCCGGGCGCGCTCGTACAAACGCCCCCGGCCCAGCGTGTTGCTCAGCCGGGTCAGCTGCGGCAGCAGTTCGGCCAGCACGTTCTCCATCGAGACCTCGCTTGAATAGTTACCTAAGTTAGGTATATGTTCCTCGCATCCCCATAAGCCTACCTAAGTTAGGTAACTACCATGATCGATGTCCTCATCGTCGGCGCCGGCCCGACCGGCCTGACCCTCGCCTGTGACCTCGCCCGCCGTGGCATGATGCAAGCGGCGGCGGACAACAACGGTTCCCACGCCCTGCGCAACCTGACCGACGAATTCACCACCGGCCTGACGATCGCCTACCCGGACAGCTCCCTCAACCTGACCGACCACGCCGGTACGCGCGCACCCGGCGGCGTTCACCGCGGACCGGACTGGACAGTGGTAGCCGATGGCAACCAATCACTGCTGGTCCGGCCCGACGGCTACGTCGCGGCCCGCGGACCGCTCGACACCATCGAGAAGTATCAGGCCGGGTCGTACGCCAGGTTCGGACGGAGCCAGCGCTCGACCTCGTCGACCGACAGGCCACGCCGTACGGCGTAGTCCTCGATCTGATCGCGGCCGACGCGACCGACGCTGAAGTAGCGGGACGCGGGGTGCGCGAAGATCAGGCCGCTGACCGCCGCGGCCGGCGTCATCGCGAACGACTCGGTCAGGCCGAGGCCGAGCTTGTCCGCCTCCAGGAGGTGGAAGAGCTCCTGCTTCTCGGTGTGATCCGGGCTGGCCGGGTAACCGAGCGCGGGCCGGATCCCGCGGAACCGCTCCGCGTGCAGATCCTCCAGCACCGGTTCGGCGTCCGGCTCGAACCACCCCCGCCGCGCCTCCAGGTGGATCCACTCGGCGAAGGCCTCCGCCAGCCGGTCGGCCAGGGCCTTCACCATGATCGCCCGATAGTCGTCGTTGCGTTCCTCGTACGACGCGGCCAGCGCCTCGGCACCGTGGATCGCGACGCCGAAGCCACCGAGGTGATCACCGGCCGGCGCGACATAGTCGGCCAGGCAGCGGTTGTGCCGGCCGGCCGGCTTCTCGGTCTGCTGCCGCAGCATCGGGAAGGACACGTCCAGCCCGTCCAGCAGGATGTCGTCGCCCGCACTGTGCGCGGGCCAGAACCCGTACACACCCTCGGCGGTGAACGAGCCGTTCGCGATGATCTCGTCCAGCAACGTGTTCGCGTCGTCGAACAGCTCCCGCGCGACCGGCTGGTCGAGGATCGCCGGGTACTTGCCCTTCAGCTCCCAGGCCAGGAACAGGAACTGCCAGTCGACCATCGCCCGCAGCGTCTCGATGCTCGGAGAAACACGGCGCAGTCCGGTGAAGGCCGGCACCGGGAGTTCGCCGTACTCGACCGGCTCCTTGTTGGCGCGGGCCTGCTCGATCGTCAGCAGCGGGCTGCGCTGCTTGTTGGCGTGCTGCTCGCGCAGCCGCTCCTGCTCGATGCTGTTGCTCTTGGCAAGCGCTTCGGCGCGCTCCTCGTCGAGCAGGTCGGAGACGACACCGACCACCCGGGACGCGTCCAGCACATGCACCGTCGTCCGGTCGTACGCCGGAGCGATCCGGACCGCGGTGTGCTGCTTCGACGTGGTCGCGCCGCCGATCAGCAGCGGGAGCTTGAGCCCACGCCGCTGCATCTCGGAGGCGACGGCAACCATCTCGTCCAGCGAGGGTGTGATCAGCCCGGACAGCCCGATCGCATCGGCGCCCTCGGCAACGGCCGTGTCGAGGATCCTTGCCGCCGGCACCATCACGCCGAGGTCGATCACCTCGTAGTTGTTGCAGCCGAGCACGACGCCGACGATGTTCTTGCCGATGTCGTGCACGTCGCCCTTGACCGTGGCCATCACGATCTTGCCCTGGCCGCGGACCGCTTCGGCGCGTCCTTCCAGCCGGGCCTGCTCCTTCTCGGCCTCCATGAACGGTTCCAGGTAGGCGACCGACCGCTTCATCACCCGGGCGCTCTTCACCACCTGCGGGAGGAACATCTTGCCGGCGCCGAACAGGTCGCCGACGATCTTCATCCCGTCCATCAGCGGGCCCTCGATCACCTCGAGCGGCCGCGGCAACTGCTGCCGGGCCTCCTCGGTGTCGGCCTCGATGTAGTCGACGATGCCGTGCACGAGCGCATGCGACAGCCGCTCCTCGACAGTGCCTTCACGCCAGGACAGGTCGACCTCGCGCTTGGTGCCCTTGCCCTTCACGTTCTCGGCGAAGCTGACCAGGCGGTCGGTGGCGTCGTCGCGCCGGTCGAAGATCACGTCCTCGACGAGCTCCAGCAGGTCCGCCGGGATGTCCTGGTAGACCGCGAGCTGGCCGGCGTTGACGATTCCCATGTCCAGGCCGACCTTGCCCGCGTGGTACAGGAAGGCCGAGTGCATCGCCTCACGGACGATGTCGTTGCCGCGGAACGAGAACGACAGGTTCGAGATGCCGCCGCTGATGTGGACGCCCGGACAGCGTTCCTTGATGAGCGGAAGCGCGTCGATGAAGTTCTTGGCGTAGCCGTTGTGCTCGGCCATGCCGGTGGCGACGGCCAGCACGTTCGGGTCGAAGATAATGTCCTCGGGCGGGAAGCCGATCTTCTGCGTGAGCAAGTCGTAGGCCCGGCCGCAGATCGCTACCTTGCGCTCGACCGTGTCGGCCTGGCCCTGCTCGTCGAAGGCCATCACCACGGCACCCGCGCCGTAGCCGCGGATCCGCCGGGCGCGCTCGAGGAACTCCTCCTCGCCCTCCTTCAGGCTGATCGAGTTGACCACGCCCTTGCCCTGCACGCATTTCAGCCCGGTCTCCAGCACCGACCACTTCGAGCTGTCGATCATGATCGGGATCCGGGCCACCTCGGGCTCGGTCGCGATCAGGTTCAGGAAGGTGGTCATCGCCTGCTCGCTGTCGAGCAGGTCGGCGTCCATGTTCACGTCCAGCAGGTTCGCGCCGCCGCGGACCTGCTCCAGTGCCACGTCCACCGCGGCCTGGTGGTCGTCACCCTCGATCAGCCGGCGGAACCGCGCCGACCCGGTCACGTTGGTCCGCTCGCCGATCATCACGAACCCGGTGTCCGGCACGATCTTGAACGGCTCCAGCCCGGAGAACCGGGTGGTGTTGTCAGCCGGTACGACGGATCGCGGGGTCAGCTCCTTGACCGCGTCGACGATCCGCGCGATGTGGGCCGGCGTCGTACCGCAGCAGCCGCCGACGATGTTGACCAGTCCGGACTCGGCGAATTCCTCGAGCATTCCCGCGGTCTGCTCCGGCGTTTCGTCGTACCCGCCGAAGGCGTTCGGGAGGCCGGCGTTCGGGTGCGAGGCGACGTACGTGTCGGCGAACCGGGCCAGGTCGGCCACGTGCGGGCGCATCTCGGCGGCACCGAGCGAGCAGTTGACGCCGACGACGAGTGGCTTGGCGTGCTCGATCGAGCTCCAGAACGCCTCGACCGTTTGGCCGCTCAGGGTCCGGCCGCTGAGGTCGACGATGGTCACCGAGATCCACAGCGGCAGGTGCGGCGCGACCTCGCGGGCCGCGGCGACGGCCGCCTTCGCGTTGAGGGTGTCGAAGATGGTCTCGATCAGCAGCAGGTCGACGCCGCCTTCGGCCAGCGCGGAGATCTGCTCGGCGTACGCGTCCCGCACCTGCTCGAAAGTCACCGCCCGGTACGACGGGTCCTCGACCCGCGGGGACAGTGACAGCGTGACGTTGAGCGGGCCGATCGAACCGGCCACGAACTTGCCGCCGACCTCGTCCGCGGCCTGGCGGGCCAGGCGGGCGCCGGCGACGTTCATCTCCCGCACGAACGCCTGCAGGCCGTAGTCGGCCTGACCGATGCTCGTCGCGGTGAAGGTGTTGGTGGTGGTGATGTCGGCGCCGGCCGCGAGGTACTGCCGGTGGACGTCGAGAATCACGTCCGGCCGGGTCAGGTTGAGCAGGTCGGGGTCACCGGTGACGTCGTGGGTGTGGTCGCCGAAGCGGTCGCCCAGGAAGTCCTCGGGCTTGAGCTTGGCACCCTGCAGCATCGTGCCCCACGCGCCGTCGAGCACCGCGATTCGCTGATCGAGCAGCTCCCTCAGCGCGGTTTCACTCATCTGCCGTCCCCTCCAGAAAAAAGATTCCGGAGGCGCCCTTGCAGTCAGTGCTCCAGGTCGAGCGTGGCGGACCTGGGTCCGTTGCAGCGCCTCTCGGCCTGGTTGCCCCATGTTAGCGGCGTCACACGCTCAACCAAGCACCCCTGTCCACATCCTAAGACCCCTGCCCAACCCGTGAGCGGGCTAGTAAATGAGGTTTTGGATGGGTGGGGCGTAGAGGTTGGCGATTGCTTCTGGGGTCGCGGTGGCTATCGGGCCGGTTTTGTCCAGGGCCATGGCGGCGCCGAGGCCGAGCAGTTGGGCGGTGATCAGGCCGGCTCGGAGCTCGGCGTCCGGGCCGGTGAGGCGGAGGGCGACGGCACGGATGACCTGGTCGCGAAAATGCTCACGGATCAAGGCGCGTTCGTCACCGCTACCGGCCGCGAAGATGACTCGGACGAGCAGGTCCTGGTTGTTGTCGCGGCGGTAGTTCACCAGCGTGAGTACGGCGTGCCGCCCGAGCTCCTGGTCCGGCGCGGCCAGCAGGAGCTCGGCGGCGTCGCTGAAGTCGGCGACCTGCTCGAACAGCGATTCCTTGTTGCCGAAGTGCTTGACGATCAGTGCGGCGCTCACACCGGCGTCGGCGGCGATCCCGCGCAGTGTGACCGCGTTGTACGGCTGGCGCGCGAACGCCTTCCGCGCGGCCCTCAGGATCGCGGTCCGGCCCGGGTCCGTCACGACGTACCCACCTCGACCGGCGCGGGACGCCGTACCGGGATCAGCAGCACCAGACCGGCCGCGACCACGGCGGCGACGCCGGCGATCACGAAGACGATCAGGTACGCCGACAGCGCTGGCGCGACCTGACCGGCCTTGTTGATCGTGACTCCGGCCAGCACCGTTGCCACGATCGTGCTGCAGATCGCGGAGCCGATCGTGCGCATCAGGGTGTTGAGGCCGTTCGCCGCGGCCGTTTCGGTCACCGGCACAGCATGCATGATCAGGGCCGGGAGTGCCGAGTACGCCACTGCGGTTCCGGCCGACACCACGGTCGCCCCGGCCACGATCCCGGCGACATTGCCGCTGGTGAACAATCGGACGACGTACCCGGCGGCCATCAGCACCGACGCGATCGCCAGCGTGAACCGCGGCCCGCGCGCGTTCGAGATCCGGGCCGACACCGGCGACAGTAGGACCATCGCGACACCACCGGGAAGCAGGCACAGGCCGCTCACCACGATCGACTCGCCGAGCCCGTACCCGGTCCACGTCGGCTCCTGGACCAGCTGCGCGGTCGATAGCGAGTTGGCGTAGAACGAGAACCCGATCAGCAGGGCGCCGAGGTTGGTGAAGAGTACGGCGGGGCGCACCGACACCCTCAGATCGACGAGTGGGCTGGTGGTCCGCAGTTCGTACCAGACCCAGAGCGGGATGATCGCGATCGCGACGACGGACAGTCCGGCGATGGACGCCGTACTCCAGGTGTTGCTCTTGGAGACGGCGAGCAGCAGGCAGACCAGGAACGCACTCAACCCGAGCGCGCCGAGAACGTCGAACCGCCCGCTGGTCCGGACCGCGGACTCGGGCACGATCAGCAGTACCAGGACGATGTCGAGCAGGCCGAGGCCGAGGTTGATCCAGAACATCGTGTGCCAGTTCGCGTACTCCACCACAAGCGTCGCGGCCGGGATCCCGAATGCCGCGCCGACGCCGAGGGTCGAGCTCATGATCGCGATCGACGGGATCACCCGGCGCGGGGGCAACTCGTCGCGCAGGATGCTGATGCCGAGCGGTACGACGGCGATCGCGGCGCCCTGGAACGCCCGGCCGACGATCAGCACCCGCAGCTCGGAACTGCTGGCGCAGAGCAGCGAGCCGATCACCATGGACGACAACGCGATCAGCAGTACGCGGCGCTTGCCGTACATGTCACCGGCCCGCCCGAGCAGCGGCGTGAACACCGCACCGGTGAGCAGCGTCACCGTGATCAGCCAGCTGACGTCGGAGGCGGGGCTGTTGGTGATCTTGGGCAGCTCGGGCAGGAGCGGTACGACGATGGTCTGACTGATCGAGACGAGGACGCCGCAGAAGGCGAGCGCGCCTAGAATCAGGCGTGGATGGACGGCAGGGCGGACGGTCAAGCTGGGTTCCTCACGGCGGTGAACATCTGTTTACTTTCTTTCAGGGTAAACGACCGTTCACCTCGGCTGGAAGTGGCCCAGGAAACCGCTCACCAACTGGACCACGGCCGCCGTGGGTTTGCTCCCTACGGTGATGGCATGAGGATCTTTGTCGCCGGCGCGTCCGGCGTGGTCGGCCGGCTGCTCGTCCCGCTCTTGGTTGCCCAGGGCCACGAAGTGACCGCCCTCAGCCGCCGGGAGCGTGCGGTGGGTTCAGACGCGCGGACCGTCGTCGCGGATGTGTACGACGCTCCCGCACTGCGGACTGTGGTCGCCGCGGCGCGGCCTGAGGTGGTCATCCATCAGCTGACCGACCTGACGTCGCGCGACTTCGCCGCCAATACCCGCATCCGCCGCGAAGGCACCCGCAACCTGGTCGACGCCGCATTGGCCGCCGGCGCCCGCCGCGTGATCTCGCAAAGCATCGCCTGGGCCTACGAACCCGGCGACACCCCCGCGATCGAATCCACACCCTTCGACCTGTCCGCCGCCAATGGCGGCCGGCGCGCATCAGTCGAGGCAGTCGCGGAGCTGGAATCCATCACCGCCGAAGCTCCGGAGTGGGTAGCCCTCCGCTACGGCATGCTCTACGGACCCAACACCTGGTACACCAAGGGCGGCCTGATGGCCGACCTCGCCGTCACCGGCAACCTCCCCACCGGCCCCGACATCACCAGCTTCCTCCACGTCGAAGACGCAGCCCACGCCGCCGCAGCCGCCCTCCACTGGCCGACCGGCCCAGTCAACATCGTCGACAACGACCCAGCCCCCGCCACCACCTGGCTCCCAACATTCACCGAATCCATCGGAGCCCCCGCACCGTCCCCCACCCCCGCCGCGACCCGCACACCGTGGGCACGCGGCGCCTCCAACACCCACGCCCGCACCAACCTGGGCTGGACCCCCATCCACCCAACCTGGCGCACCGACTTCCTCAACTGACCCCGACCCGCGCAGGGTGGCGGGGAGTTGGGGCTGCGGCTGGACGTGGTGATCGGGCCCGGCGCTCTTGGGGAGGAGCGTCGGGCCCGATCGTTCGGTCCGCTTCAGCGGAGGGGGTAGCGCTGGAGGTGGCGGACCGGGTTTGGGGTGGTTGTCAGCGGACGGGGCCTGTGATCAGCTCGATGTCGGCCTTGTGGGACTGGCCGGATTGGTCTGTCCAGCCGACCTCTACCTTGTCGCCGGGGTGCTGGTTGTTCAGCAGGGCCGACAGGCTGTCCGGGGAGTCAACGGTGTGACCGGCGAACGAGGTGATCACGTCACCTGCCGTGATGCCGGCGTCGTCCGCCTTGCCGTCGGCGACCACGTCGCCGACTACCGCGCCGCTGATGCCTTCTGTGGTGACGACCGAGATGCCGAGCATCGCGGACGCTCCGATGTGCACGGTGTCGGACGCCTTGCCGTTCTCGATCTGCTTGGCGATGTCGAGTGCCTCGTTGATCGGGATCGCGTAGCCCTCCGTCGTCGTCCCGCTCCCGTTTCCGGAGCCGTCCCCTTCGCCGGAGCCATTGCCCGAGCCGTCGCCGAAGCCGTTGCCCGACCCGTTCCCGGAGCCGTCGCCGAAGCCGTTCCCGTTACCCGACCCGTCGCCGAAGCCGGAGCCGTCGCCGGGGAATCCGCTGCCGTTCCCGGAGCCGTCGCCGAAGCCGTCGCCGTTGCCGGTGCCGTCGCCGGAGGCCGTCAGGGTCGCGGTGGCGGTGGAGCCGGTGGTCGCGGCGGTCTGGCCCGGACGACCGGGGCCGCCGTTGTTGCCGGTGGATCCGGCGGTGTCGACGCCGATCACCTCGCCGGCCGCGTTCGCCAGCGGGCCGCCGGAGTCGCCGGCCTGGATGTTCGCGTCGGTCTGGATCAGGCCGGTGAGGTTCTCCGGGTCCTGCCCGCTCTCGTCGGTCGCGGTGATCGACTGGTTCAGCCCGGTCACCTTGCCGGCCGCGTAGCTCGGCGTACCGCCGACGCCACCCGCGTTGCCGATCCCGACCACCTGGTCCCCGAGCTTGACGTCGTCGGAGTCACCCGTCTTCGCGGTCTCGAGTCCGGACGCGTCCTTCAGCTTCAGTACGGCGATGTCGTGCTGCTCGTCGTACCCGACCACGCCCGCGGTGTACGTCTTCCCGTTGCCGATGTCGGTCACGGTGATCGAGGTCGCACCTTCGATGACGTGGTGGTTCGTCAGCACTTCACCGTCGGAGGTGAGGACGATCCCGGTACCCGCCGCCCGCGCGCCTTCGTATCCGAGCACGGTGTTCACGTCGACCAGGCCGGGCGACACCTTCGCCGCCACCGAGGCCGCGTCGAACTGCTGCTGGGAGAGCTGCGAGCTACTCCCGCCACTGCGCTGGTCGATGCCCCAGGCAAGCGATCCGGCCACGAGCACTGCGGCGAGCCCGAGCGCTCCCGCACCCAGCAACCGCCGTCCGCGCTTCCGCGGCGCCGGCGGCGGCCCGAACGGGTGCGGCGGATACCCACTGTACGGCGGCTGCCCACCGAACTGCCCGCCGTAATACGGCGCCTGCGGCCCACCGTGATACGCCGCACCCTGCTGTCCGGCGTACGGCGCACCCTGGTACGGCGCCGACTGCTGCGGCCCGCTCGTGTACGGCGCCGGCTGCTGCGGTCCGCCAGGGTTCGGCGCCGGCTGCGGTCCGCTCGTGTAGGGGGCCGGCTGCTGTGGTCCGGCGTACTGGGGGCCGGACTGCGGAGCTCCCGCTTGCCATGGCGCCTGCGGCTGCGCACCAGACTGCTGCGCGCCGGCCTGCCCCGGACCCACCGGCTGCCGCAGGTTCTGCGGGTGCGGACCTGCTTGTTGCGGGGCAGCGTTCTGTCCCGGTTCTTGCGTAGGCCCTTGTGCAGCTTCCTGCCGTCCAGTGCCGTCGTTCATTGCGGTTGCCCTCCTCAGCCCAGTTCCCTCTGCTTTCGAGTAGAGCTCGCGAGGCTGAGAACTCCATCGGGCCAGCCAATGAATCAGCTGAGAATCTTCTGCACCGCCACCACCACCGCCCGGCGCCGCACGATCACGTTCGGCAGATCGAGGCCGTACTCCGGGTTCATCGACGACCAGCTGGTCGCGATCGCCTGGATCAGCGAGAGCAGACTGACCGCGGTGAACTGCCGCGGCACCACCCGCCGCCGCTGGCTGCGGTGCAGCTCATCGAGGCGGCTCTGGTTCACCGCGAGGATCGCCTCCAACGGCTCGCCCTCCGGCCGCTCGAGCCGGTACCAGATCGACAACCGCAGGCGATCCGGATGCGCCTCGAAGTAGTCGAACACCCGCCCGGCATAGGCCGGAAGATCGTCGGCATCGAACCCGACCTCGTCCAGGTACGCCTCAACGGACGCCGTGAACACCGCATCGAACAGCGCGTCCTTGTTGCCGTAGTACGCATAGAGCATCGCCTTGTTACAGCCGGCCACCTCGGCGATCCGGCTCACCCGCGCGCCGGCGATCCCGCGGGCGGCGAACTCCTCGGTGGCGGCCTCGAGGATGCGCGTTCTGGTCCGATCTGCGTTCCGCTGCTGCATGACCCCAGCGTACCAACCAACCGGTTAGTTGATTTCCAACCAACCGGTTGGTTAACTAGCGGTATATCCAACCGTTTGGTTAGTTAGGAATGATCATGAGCAAGATCTGGCTGATCACCGGCAGTTCCCGCGGGCTCGGCCGCGCCCTCACCGAGGCCGTCCTGGCTGCCGGGGACCGGGTCGTCGCCACCGCCCGCAAGCCCGAGCAGCTCGACGACCTGGTCGAGCGGTACGGCGAACAGATCCGGGCGATCACCCTCGACGTCACCGACGCGGCCGCCGCGCGCGCCGCCGTACAGACCGCGCTGGACGCGTTCGGCGGTCTGGACGTGGTCGCGAACAACGCCGGCTATGCGAACAGCCCGCCGATCGAAGAGACCACCGACGCGGACTTCCGGGCACAACTGGAGACGAACCTGTTCGGCGTCGTCAACGTCACCAAGGCCGCGCTCCCGGTGTTCCGCGAGCACCGGGCCGGGCACTTCCTGCAGTTCTCGTCGATCGGTGGCCGGGTCGGCGGGACGCCGGGGATGGGTGCCTACCAGACCGCGAAGTTCGCCGTCGAGGGGCTCTCGGAGGTGCTGAACAACGAGGTGAAGCCATTCGGGGTGAAGGTGACGATCGTCGAGCCGGGAGCGTTCCGGACCGACTGGGGTGGCTCGTCGATGACCATCGCGGCCGTGCACCCCGACTACGACGAGACCGTCGGCGCGATGAACCGCTACCGCCTCGAAACCGACGGCACCCAGGCCGGCGACCCGGCCAAGGCCGCCCGCGCCATCCTCGACGTCGTCGCTCTCGACAACCCGCCTCTCCGCCTCCTGCTCGGCAAAGACGCCCTCACCCACGCCGACCGAGCCTCCCAGTCCCGCGCCGAAGAAGCCGCGACCTGGGCCCACCTCACCACCTCGACCGACTTCGACTGATCCGGCATTCTGTGTCTACACTGTAGATATGATCTACAGTGTAGACACCTCAGCGACCCGGCTGCATGTCGAGCGGACCGGCGAAGGGCCGGCCGTCGTCCTCGTCCCAGGTGGAGGCGGAGACGCCGCGATGTACCGGGACCTGGTGCGGGAGTTGGCCCCGCGGTTCACGGTCATCACCTTCGACCGCCGGGGCAACTCCCGCAGCACCTTGAAAGGCCAACAGCCCGCCGCGCCCGAAGGGCGAGGCCGGCCGGACGGGACGCAGGTGATGGCCGGGCCTGACGTCGGGCTGGTGGCGCAGGGGCGGGATGTGGTGGCGGTGCTGGATGATGCCGGGATCGAGCGGGCGTTCGTGTTCGGGAACAGCGCCGGCGCGCTCGTCACGCTCGGGCTGCTCACGGAGCACGCCGATCGCATCGCCGCCGCCGTGGTGCACGAGCCACCGATCATCCAGGTGCTGCCGGACGCGGCCGAGCGTGCGGCGTACTTCGACGACCTGGGACGGATCGCCGAGCGCGAAGGCTCACTCCCCGCCATGCTGAAGTTCGCAGCAGGCACGATGGACAAGCCGACCAAACTGTTCGACGCAAGAGCCTGCCGCACGATCGGCGCGGCCGGCGTCAGGCTGGCGAAGCGGCTGGCCCCCAAGAACGAGATGAACCGGCTGTTCGGGAACGCCGACATCCTGATGCGGTCCGAGATGCCGGCCTTCGTCCGCTACCAACCGGACCTCGCCGCCTTGCGTCGAACGCCCGTACGGTGGGCGTTCGGCGTCGGTGCGGACAGCGAAGGCCGGTACTACAGTCGCCCCGCACGACAGTTGAGTGCGGAGCTCGGCATACCGTGTCTGGAGTTTCCGGGCGGTCATCTCGGCTATCAGCGCTACCCACCAGAGTTCGCCCGCCGGTTGGAGGACTTCATCGATGGCTGATCGCACCCCGCCGACGCGGACCATGCTCAACCGCGAGTACATCGCCACGGTCGCGCTCGATCTGATCGATCGAATCGGGCTGGCCAAGTTCTCGATGCGCAAGCTCGGCGCCGAGCTCGGCGCGGACCCGATGGCCGCCTACCGCCACTACGCCGACCAGGAAGACCTGTACGACGGCATCGCCGAGCTCCTGTTCGACCGCCTGGACACCGACTCCTTGCCCTGGGCAAAGGGTTGGCGGGAGGTGTCTGCGACGTACTGCGAACGTCTTCGCGACACCCTGCTCGAGCATCCGCACGCCGTCACGCTGTTCGCCTCCCGCCCGGTCCGCTCCCCCGCCGCCATTGCCACCGGCAACCGCATGATCGAGACCCTGACCGCCGACGGCTTCCCGCCGGCCGGCGCGCTGCGGATCAGCCGATCCCTTCGTGAGTTCACCATCGGCCACGCCCTCACCATGGCCGTCCTCACCCTCGGCACCGAGCACCGCAGCCGCAGGCCGGCGCCCACCGATCCCGCCTACAACCTGCTCGCCGAGGCGGCCGACGGCGCCACACCAGGCGACCACTTCCACCCCGGCCTGCAGGCCATGCTCGACGGATTCAGCGCAGCTCGCGGAAGAACTCGCGGACGTCGGTGATCAGGAGTTCCGGCTCCTCCAGCGCCGCGAAGTGGCCGCCGTGGTCGACGTCGGTCCAGCGGGTGATCGTGTTGTCCCGCTCGGCGTACCGGCGGATGCAGACGTCGTGGGCGAACGCCAGGACCGCGGTCGGCACTCCGGAGTTCTCGAGCTGGGTCCCCCACGGCGCCTGCTGGGCGTACCCGACGTACGCCGCTGAGCCCGCGGTGCCGGTGAGCCAGTAGATCATCACGTTGGTGAGCAGCCGGTCCCTGCTGATGATTGCCTCGGGCAAGGTTTCGAGCGGATACGTCCAGGCGCGGAACTTGTCCATGATCCAGGCCAGCTGACCGACCGGGGAGTCCACCAGTCCGTAGGCCACCGTCTGCGGCCTGGTCGATTGGATCGAGATGTAGCCGAACTCCTCCTGCAGGAACCGGCCGATCCGGGCGATCCGGTCCTGCTCGAGCGGAGTGAGCGTCGCCAGCTCCTCCTCCGGCAGCGGGAACGGCGGCAGCGAAGGCCCGCCGTTGGTGTGGACCCCGACGACCTTGTCCCGGGCAGCGCGCGCCACCGCCGGCGACACAGCCCCACCGATGTCACCACCTTGCACGCCGTACCGTTCGTAGCCGAGCTGCTCCATCAGCACGGCCCACACCTCACCGACCCGCTCCCTGCCCCAACCGCTCTTCGACACCGGACCGGAGAACCCGAACCCCGGCAGCGACGGAATCACCAGATGGAACGCGTCCGCGGCGTCGCCGCCGTGCGCGACCGGGTCGGTGAGCGGCCCGATCAGATCCAGGAACTCGACGATCGACCCCGGCCACCCGTGCGTCAGCACCAGCGGCAGCGCGTCGGGCTCCGGCGACTTCACGTGCAGGAAGTGGATCCGCTGACCGTCGATCTCGGTCGTGAACTGCGGATACGCGTTGAGCTCGGCCTCCGCGGCCCGCCAGTCGTACTTCGTCCGCCAGTAGTCCACCAGCTCGGTCAACCAGGAGACCGGTACGCCGGTGTCCCAGTCGTCACCGGGCAGCGGCGCGGGGAGGCGGGCTCCGGCCAGCTTGGCCGCCAGGTCGTCGAGGGTGCTCTGCGGAATGTCGATGCTGAAGGACTTGATCATGTCTCGACTCTGCCACCTGGTTAGGACAGCTTCGGTCCTAACCAGGTGACAGAATCAGAAGCATGTTGGAAACGTCCGCGAGGCTGCTCAAACTGCTGTCGCTCCTGCAGTCGCCGAGAGACTGGAGTGGCGCCGCGCTCGCCGCCGAGCTCGGTGTCGGAGTCCGCACCGTCCGCCGGGACGTCGAGAAGCTGCGCAATCTCGGCTATCCGGTCGACGCCGTACCAGGACTGGCCGGCTACCGGCTCGGTGCCGGAGCGGCCCTGCCACCGCTGCTGCTGGACGACGAGGAGGCAGTGGCGGTCGCGATCGGCTTGCGCGCGGCCGCGACCGGCAGCGTGGCCGGCATCGAGGAGTCGTCGGTCCGGGCCCTGACCAAGCTCGAACAGGTCCTGCCGTCCCGGCTGCGGCATCGCGTCAAGCTGCTCCAAGACGTCGCCGTGACCCCGGCCGGCGGGCCGTCGGTGCAGCCGGACGTGCTGCTGGCGGTCGCCGCCGCCGCTCGCGATCACCAGCGCCTGCGCTTCGACTACCGCAACCACGACGGTACGGCGACCACCCGTACGACGGAGCCGCATCGACTCGTGCACATGGGCCGGCGCTGGTACCTGGTGGCCTGGGATCTCGACCGCGACGACTGGCGCACGTTCCGGCTGGATCGACTGGAGCCCCGGATCCCGACCGGGCCGCGATTCACTCCCCGCGAGGTGCCGGACCAGGACCGGACCGAGCGCGGGATCGCGTCCGGCGGCTACCGCTATCAGGCGCGCTTCCTGGTCCAGGCCTCGGCCGAGCAGCTCACCGATCGTTTCGCGGCCAGCGTCGCGACGGTGACTCCGGTCGACGCGTCGACGACCCTGGTCGAGGCCGGAAGCAACTCGCTCGACGAACTCGCCCTCCACCTCGGGTTGCTCGGATACCCGTTCGAGGTCCAGTCGCCGCCGGAACTGATCGACCATGTCCAGGCGCTGGCGACGCGCTTGGCTGCCTCGGTCGGGCCGGGTTGAGCGGTAGCGTTCAGTCATGTTGCTCGCGGGGGTGGAGGATCGGTACGTCGAGACAGTCCTCGGCCGGATCCGGTTGCGGGTCGGCGGCTCGGGGCCGGCGATGCTGTTCTGGCCGAGCTTGCTGATGGACGGCACCCTGTGGTCCGGGCAGGTCGCGCACTTCATCGATCGTTTCCAGGTCGTGCTCGTCGATCCGCCAGGGCACGGTGGCAGCACACCATTGACCGGGCCGTTCACCTTCGAGCAGTGCGCCGACGTGATCCTCGCGATCGCCGACGACCTCGGGGCCGGGCGACTGCATGTCATCGGCAACAGTTGGGGCGGGATGATCGGCGGCACGTTCGCCGCCCTGCACCCGGACCGGACCGGCATCGCCGTACTGATGAACGCGACCGCCTCGCCGGCCGGCCTCCGGCAGAAGCTCGAGTACGGCGTACTCACGCGGACGGCGCGGCTCCTCGGCGGGATCCGCGGACCCCTCACCGGACCGGTGCGGGACGCGTTCCTCGGGCCGACCGCCAAACGCGAGAAGCCGGAGGTCGTTGCCACGGTCAACGATCTCGCCGGCCGGGTGGACATCGGCTCCGGGCGGCACGCCGTCACCAGTGTGGTCCCCCGGCGGCCCGACCAACGCGAGCTCTTCCGAAGGATCCGCACCCCGGTCCTGGTCGTCGCAGGCGCCGAGGACACCACGTTCGGAGTCGACGAGACCGAGGAGATGGCGGACTCGATCCCCGGCGCGCGGTTCGTCGTACTGGAACAGTCCGCCCACCTGGCCGCGCTCGAGTCCCCCACCGAGGTGAACGCCCTGATCGACGACTTCCTCGCCGATCAGGGCGATCCCTGAGGGTCAGTGGTTGCTGACGACGGCCCCGGTCTTCGGGTCCAGGATCAGCTTCTTGCTGCTCGGGTGCTGCCGGAAGTCGAACATGCCGGTCAGGCTGCCGGCGCGCTGGTCGAACGAGTGGTCGCCGATCTGGCCGGTCCGCCAGTTGTCCTCGATGAACTTCAGGATCGAGCTCTGGTCGGTCAGCGTGTGGTCGACGTGATTGCTCTTCGCGTACGGCGAGACCACCAGCAGCGGCAGGCGCGGGCCGTAGCCGCACCGGTCGGCGTAGCCGCCGGACACCGGAGCCTTGCCGCACAGCGCCGACTGGTCCAGCGTGGCGTCCTTGGAGCCGTTGACGGTCGGCGGCGTGACGTGGTCGTACCAGCCGTCGGAGTCGTCGTAGGCCAGGACGACCGCGGTCGACGACCACTCCTTGGACTTCTGCAGCTGGTTGATCTCCTTGACGATGAACGCCTGCTCGTCCAGCGGGTCGGAGTACCCGGCGTGACCGTCCTGGTACTCGCCGGCCTTCAGGAAGCTGACCGCCGGCAGGTTGTTCGCCGCCAGCGCCGCGTCGAAGTCCGACGTGTCGTACTGGTGGTTGGCCTGGTCGGTGTAGCCGATGGTCGTCACCGAGCTCGGCGGCAGGTGCTTCGGGTTCGCCGTCGACTGGTAGTACATGAACGGCTCGTGGTGCGGGCTGTAGTCCTGCGCCGCGATGCCGCCGACGTTGGGGTGGGTGGCGCCGCAGACTGCCTTGCCGTTGGCGGAACCGGTCGGCTTGAAGCCGCCCTGGAACCAGCCCCAGGTGACGTGTTTCTGGTTCAGCAGGTCACCGATGTTCTGGCCATGCACAGCGGCCAGGTTGTTCGTCGACTTGCCGTTGTTGTTGGAGCAGTCGTCGTAGAACGGGTCGGGGTCGTTGGTGATGGTGCCGATCCCGGTCTTGTCCGGCGACTGCACCGCGTACGCGTCGGTCGTCGGCTGACCGGTCTTCGGGTCCATCGCCTGGGCGCCGTGGGTCTGACCGGAGATCAGGTTCAGCGCACCCGGGGTGGACGGGCCGTACACCGTGCCGAACGAGTTGTCGCTCAGCGCGTAGTGCTGGGCGTAGTTCCACATCGCGGTGACGGTGTTGCCGTCGTAGTAGTCCATCACCAGGCCCGGCTCGCCGAACAGCACCGGCTGGCCGGTGCACTTGTCCGTCTCGGTGTTCTCGACGAACTTGTCGTCCTTGCCGCCGTTGACGGCCTTCTGCTCCGGACCGTAGCCATGGTTCTGGTCGCAGGTCAGCGCCTGCGAGGGCGCCAGCCGCTTCGGGTCGTAGGCGTTCGGGTTCTTCGTCAGCAGCTTCTTGGACAGCCCGTTCACCTTGGGCGTATGCCGGTCCGCCGTGAACGGCGTGCCGATCTCGTTGGTGGCGTTCGGGTACGTGCCGAAGTAGTGGTCGAACGAGATGTTCTCGCCGAAGATCACCACCACATGCTTGATCGGCGTGGCCGGGTCGGCCGGCCGATAGGAATAGGCGGCGTTGGTCACCTGATGGGTGTCGCCGCCGCTGCTACAGCCGGCCAGCAACAGTCCAGTCGCGGCCACAGCGGCCGTGGCTGCGACACGGAGTCTTGCACGCATGCCTTCTCCTCTTGAGTTACTCATGCCAGCAACGACCGCCCGAAGTGGTCGTTGCCGTCCCGAACACCGGGAAGCGCGAAGAAATAGCCGCCGCCGACCGGCCGGATGTAGTCGACGAGGGGCTCGTCGATCAGCCGGGTCTGCACGGCCTCGAACTGCCGGGCGACGTCCTGCTGGTAGCAGCAGAACAGCAGCCCCATGTCCAGGTCCCCGATCGAGTCGGTGCCCTTGTCGTAGTTGTAGCCGCGGCGCAGGAACTGGCTGGCCGCGGTGCCCGCGGTACGGGGGTTGGCCATCCGGATGTGGCTGGTCAGCGGGATCGCGCTGCCGGTCGGATCGGCAGGGTAGTCGGGGATATCGGTCTCGCGGTTGCCGTCCAGCGGCGCACCGGAGTCCCGCCGCCGGCCGAACATGTTCTCCTGCTCGCCGACCGGCACCCGGTCCCAGAACTCGACCAGCATCCGGATCTGGCGCAGCACCTGGTAGCTGCCGCCCGCGGTCCAGGCCGGCTCGCCGTTACCCTGTCCCACCCACACAAGCTTGTCGTGGTCGGCCGGCGCCGGCTTGACGATGCCGTCCTTGAAGCCCATCAGGTTGCGCTGCGTGCCGGACGGCCGTGGCGGGCTCTGGAAGCCGTCGACCCGCCAGCGCAGCTGCATCGCACCGCGGGTGTGCCGGGCGATGTCCCGCAGCGCGTGCAGCACGGTGTCGGTCTCCGACGCGCACAGTTGCAGGCTCAGATCCCCGTGACACTGGCTCTCGTCCAGGCTGTCGTTCGGGAACTCCTTCATCGGCTTGAGCTTGGCCGGCTTGAGAGCCTTGAGCCCGTACCGGTCGTCGAACAGCGATGCTCCGACGCCGACGGTGACCGTCAGGTCGTCGCCGGGCATACCCGGCCCGAGTACGCCGGAATCGGCCGGCGGAGCGGTGATACCCAGCGGCGGCAGTGCACCGCCCGTGGTGAGCAGTCGCGCCCGCTCGGTCAGCGTCTGGAACAGCTCGGTGAGCTCGCCCTTGTCCGCCGCGATCACGTCGAACGACGCGAAGATCGCCTGCTTCTGTTGATCGGTGGTGATGCCGGCCTGATGGACGCCGTGAAACGGCACAGAGGTCGTCGTCGCCGCATCAGCCGACAGCCCGGAGACCGCTGCGGCACTGGCACCGGTCACAGCCGCCGCGCCGGCACCGGCCAGCGCGCCACGCAGGAAGGATCGACGGCTGGTCATGAACCTCTCCGGACTTCGCAGATGGCGGCAACAGGGGCGAGCTTCTCCAGCAGTTCACCGACCGCGCCGTCGAGCTGTTCGCGCGTGGTCCGGTCCAACCGGTCGACCGGGGTGTTCTCGTACGCGGTCAGCAGCGCGCGTACACGGGCTTCCCACTTCTGCACCTGGGGCAGGTCGGGGTAGCGGGGCTTGAGCACCGGGTTCAGGATGGCCAGCACCTTCGCCGTACCGTCCAGGTTGGCCAGCGCGGTGTTCAGCGACGTACCGCTGCCTTGGTCGTTCTCGCCGGTCAGCTCCAACTGGAGGGCGTTCTCCATGATCTCGTGGGCGCGCAGCCCGAGATCGTTCGGATCCACCTGCTCGTTGGGCAGATCAGCCCGCAAGCTGTGGACGTTGGCGGCCAACTGGTCCGCGATCGGCTTCAGGCCGGCGGCGGACGCGTTCTGCCACAGGCCCCTTTCCAACGGGTGGAAGCCGGCATCGGATCCGTCGATCTTGTCGGCGAAGTCGCCGAACGCGTCGTACGCCGCACCGAGCGAGTTGTACGCCAGGTGCGCGGGCAGCCAGTCGGCCCGGGCAGCGGCCAGGTTGCCGGCGTCCACGTCACTGCGCAGCTTGTCGGTCCTGACGGCCAGCCCGGCGACGCCGGCGGCGACCGCGGCCTCGTACTGCTTCACCAGCGGCAACATGTCGTTCTTGGTGACGGCCACCACGGCCGGGCCACCCTTGGCGTCGCCCCCGAGCGTGACACTCGGACCGGTGATGGCGTCGGTGTCCTCGATCAGGCAGCGGATCGCGTACCGGCCGGCGCCCAGCTGCACGTCCATCGGCGCGCTCGTGTTCGGCCCCAGGCCCTCGACCTCGCCGTACACCTTGTTGCTGCTGAGCTCGACGAGGTCGACCTCGGCGGCCGCATCGCCGGTGTTGTGCACGATCAGCGTCTGCCGACCGCTCTTCGGGTCGGTCCAGCCCTGGCCGCACTGGCTGCGGGACACAGTGATCTGGGGCGGGCCGCTGGCCGCTGCAGCGGAGCCCGTCCAGGGCCGCCACACCGCCACCGCCACCAGCGCGGCCACACCGACCAGGGCGATCGCCGCCGGAAGCGGACGGGGACTGCGCACGAGAAGTCGCTCCTGATGATCGGCCAAATTTCCATTCGTGGGAAATATAAATCGCCGGTCACCGGAGTCGGGCAGTGTTGGCCCACTCGTCACGCAGTGTTCGTCTAGCGGCGGGAGGGGACCGTCGTGCGACTGAGGTCGGAGGCGACCACGACCTCGCCGGAGAACTCGGCGGCGGCTTCCTCGTAGAAGCGCTCAGGCTCCAGATAGCGTTGGGAGAAATGCGTCAGCACCAGCTTCCGCACCCCGCATTCGGCCGCGACCCGAGCGGCCTGACGAGCGGTGAGGTGGCCGAAGCGACGGGCCAGCTCGGACTCCGACGACAGGTACGTGGACTCGATCACGAGCAGGTCGGCATCATCGGCCAAGCGGAGCACGTTCTCGCACAGCCGGGTATCCATGACGAAGGCGAACCGCTGACCTCGACGAGGTTCGCTGACGTCCTCGATCCGCACCGTCCGGCCGTCGACCTCGAGTGCGCCGGCCTGCTGGAGACGACCGATGCCCGGCCCAACGATGCCGAGGGCAGCGAGCTTGTCCGGCAGCATCCGGCGGCCGTCGGGCTCGATCAACTGGTAGCCGAAGGTCTCGATCGGGTGTTCCAGCCGACGGGCCCAGAGCTGGCCGAAGGATCCGACCGAGAGCAACCCGTCCTCCTCGACCGGCTCCTCCAGCACCTCGGCACGCTCGAAGAAGGACGCTGCGTACCGCAGGCGACTGAAATACGTCTGCCCGGACGCCGGGTAGTGCGCACGAACGGGATGCGGTACGTCGTCCAGCGACAGCCGCTGCACGATCCCCGGTACGCCGAGGCAGTGGTCACCGTGGAAATGCGTGACGCACAGCCGCGTGATCGCACCGGCCGCGATCCCGGCGTACAGCATCTGCCGCTGGGTGCCCTCACCCGGATCGAACAGGAAGCCCTCGTCGTCCCAGCGCAGGAAGTACCCGTTCTGCGTGCGTTCCCGGGACGGCACCTGACTGCCGGTGCCCAGCACAACCAGTTCACGCACGCGCCCAACAGTAGCTAACGCAGCGCTTGCCGGAACCCGAATAAGAACTGCTCGACCTCCGCGGACGTCCAGATCAACGGCGGGCGGATCTTCAGGACTCCCCCACCCGGCCCCGTGGTCCCGACCAGTACGCCGTTCTCCCGCAACTGCTCGGCGAACTCAGCGGCATCCGGCATCTGCACCCCGACCATCAGCCCCTGACCGCGCACCGGCAACTCCGGCACCAGCGACTCCAAGCCGGCGCGCAACTGAGCACCGACCTCGCCCGAGCGCGCGACCAGACCGGTCTGCTCGATCACGTCCAGCACGGTCAGCGCGGCGACACAGGACACCGGGTTGCCTGCGAACGTACTGAAGAACTCGTCGACGGCCGCGAACTGCTCGGCAATCTCGCGCCGGGTGATCAGCGCGGCGACCGGATGACCGTTGCCCATCGGCTTCCCGAGCGTGACGAAGTCAGGTGTCAGCCCGAAGTCGAGGAACCGCCACAGGTTCCGCCCACCCCGCCCGAAGCCCGCCTGTACCTCGTCGGCCAGGAAGAGCCCACCCTGCGCGCGGGTCTCGTCCTGCAGGCCGCGCATGAACTCTCCGGTCGGGGTCAGGATCCCAGCACTGCTGAACACCGAATCGACCGCGAGCAGGTTCACGTCGTGACCGGTCCGGCGAAGCTCGTCGCCGGCCGACCGGGCCCGGCGAACCGCCTCCGCGCCGGTCGGCTGCCGTCCGTCCGCATCGAGTCGCGGTGCCTCGAAGGTGGCCACATGAGCCGGACGCGCCGACGGCGGGTAGGTGTTCGTCGACCAGGCCGCCGTGGCCTCACTGACACCGTGGTACGCGAGGTCCGCGACCACGACACCGGATCGGCCGGTGACGACGCGGGCCATCCGCCAGGCCAGGTCGTTGGCCTCGCTGCCCGAGTTGACGAAGACGCAGGTGTCCAGGCCATCGGGCATCGACGCCGTCAGCCGCTCGGCCAGCTCGATCGCGGCAGGGTGCAGGTACCGCGAATTGATGTTGAGTACGGCGGCCTGCCGCGAGATCGCCTGGACTACGGCTGGATGCGCGTGCCCGACCACGGGAACGTTGTTGTAGGCATCGAGATACCGGCGACCGTCGGCCGTGTACACCCACGGACCTTGGGCGCGGACCACCTGCAACGGTGAACGGTAGAACAGCGGGGACAGGTCGCCGCCAAGGACGGAGTTCCGTCGATCCAGCAAGGTCGGGTCGGGGGCGGTGGCAACGCGCGAGGTGCCGCAGCGGCGGTGGAAGCGACCGGCGAGCTCCGCCCGGTCGAGCTCGGCGAGCTCGTCGAGGATGCGCCAGCTGCCGACCACGAGACTGGTGAGGTACTCCTCGTTGTCGGGATAGAGCGGCGCGCGCCACGCCGAGATGAGCACGCTGGCGGCGGAGCGGGCCAGGACGAGCTCACCGATCAGCTCCACCTCGGCGGGCTCGAGCGGCAGCACTCGCTGGTAGCCGTCGAGGAAGCGGCCGGCGTCGGCCCACAGATCGTCGGACTCCCGCAGCAGCGACGTCAGGCTGATCGCGAGCTCGGCGACACGAGCGGTGTGGTGCATGTCGCCGAAGTCGATGACGCCCGTGATCCCGTCGTCCTGCAACAGCAGATTGCTCAACGTCACATCACCGTGCAGCGCGGACGCCGGGAGCTTGCGGGCGGCTTCGTCGAGGCCGGCGAAGCGATCGAGCAGGCGATGCATCGGGGCGCGTCGCCGTTCGTCCGGCAGGTGGTCGGCGTACGGACGCAGATCGGCGACGTGGCGCGGGTCCCAGTCGAGCCTGCGGTACGCCGCCGGGTGCCCGAAACCCTGGAGCGCGACGGTCAACCGGGCGCTGATCGAGCCGAAGTCGGCCGCGAACCAGCCTGGCAGTGCGGTCAGGTCGGCGACCTCGCCAGGCAGGACCGTGATCACCCGCACCAGATGGGTGCGACCGTCCGCGGCTTTGACCGTGGTGACGGGTTCGCCGGTCGTGCTGGGGATCAGTCGTGGGATCGGCAGGTCCGGATCGACCGTGGCGACGTGGTCCATCGCGCCGCATTCCATCGCGATCTGAGCCGCGTCGTCTCCGGTGTTCGACACCTTGACCACGAGCCGCCGGCCGTCGGCCTCGGCAAGGAAATTCCGGTCCCGCTCACTGCGCAGCTCGGTCACCACCGCGTCGAGACCGTACTCGGACCGCAGCAGCTGCGCCGCCGTACGAACGTCGACCTCCGGCGGATCCTCGAGCATGCTCGCCGTCTGTCCACCCGTCTGCATCATGACGCCTGTTCCGAGGTGACGCGGCTCCGGCCGCTGAACGCCAGCGGTTCCGGAGTGACGAGGTACTGCGGTACGCCGCTCGCGTCGAGCCGCAACGGTGCGTCGTGCCCTGGGTAGACCAGGTCGGCGAGCTGCGCGACCCGCTTGACCGAAGCATCCGCCCGGGCCCGGTCGTACGGACGGCCTGAGGCAGCGCCTGCGCGCAGCACCTCGGCGGTGGGCACGGCGTCCGCGCTCAGGACGGCTGTCCCGGCATCGGTACTCACGGCGAGGCCGATCGATCCCGGAGTATGGCCCGGCAGATCCAGCACCTGCACACCGGGCAGCGGCTCGTCGCCGTCGCCGGTCGTGTGGACGTCCAGGTCGTCGAGGATCCTCCGGGCCCACCGCGGCGTACCGAGGTCTATGGCTGGCGGGTCCGCCAGGTTGCGGAGCTCGTCGGCGTGCAGCAGCACCCGTGCTTCCTGGAAGAAGTCGACGTTCTGGATGTGGTCCCAGTGACCGTGCGACACCACGACCGTGCCGATGTCGGCCGGTTCCAGGCCGCGCGCGGCCAGAGCCTCCAGCAACCACCGGCGCCGGCCGGCGTGCCCGCAGTCGAACAGCAGGCGTCCCGCATCGCTCTCCACCAGGTGGATGGAGCAGAACGCGGGGCTGCCCTGTGCGGTGCGCAGCGAATAGCCGTTCAGCAGGGTGGTGAGCGTCGGTGTCATCGGCTCCTCGTCGAAGATCGATAGTGTCCCGTGGGCGACTCAGTGGAACAGCAGCGCCCCGCGCCGGTTGATGAGCACGCAAGGCCCGGGGCGCTGCTGGCTCAGGCGAGGACGAGCGGTCCGGCGTCGATCAGCAACGACGGGACGACCACGCTGTCCATGAACGTCTGATCGCCGATCTCCCGGATCGCACCGACCGCCAGTACGGCGTTCAGCACCTCGTCCATCCGGAACGTGAAGCGCAGCTGCGGGTGCCATGCGACCAGCTTGCCGTCTTCGGCCCAGTAGGTCGCGTCCCGGGTGGTCCCGGTGACCAGCGTCTGCTTCGGGTGCAGCACCCGGAGGTAGTCGAGCCGGTTCACGACCAGCCCGCTGCCGCACTCGGCAAGCAGCTCGTCCTCGGTGGCGTCGCCCGCGTCCAGCAGCAGGTGCGACGGCACCGGGTCGCCGCCGAACCGCCAGCCGTCGGGCACCGCGTGACCGGTCGGGACGCCGCCGGTCAGCTCGGCCCGGCGCCGATCGGAGACCACGCCGGTGAGCACCCCACGGTCGATCAGCGGAGTCCGCCGCCGAAGGTTGCCTTCAGCATCGAAACCGCTGACCAGCCCGGCGGAGTCGGTCGCGTCGTCGACGAGGGTGAGCTTCTCACTCACCACTTGCTGACCCATCCGGCCGGCCAGCACCGACCGGCCGCTCGCGTAGTGCTGCGCGCCGAGAGCCCAGTGGCCGAAGGTAGCGATCAGCGTGTTCACCGCCGACGGCTTGAGCAGCACCCGGCAGGTGCCGCGGAAGGGCTCGCGCGCCGGCAGCGGACGCAACGCCTCCCGCAGGCGACCGGGAATGTCGCCGATCGGGATCAGGTCGGCGTCGCGATGCACCAGCTTGACGCTCGCGGACTGCCCGTCCTGCTTGGCGATCGCCTGGATCGATGCCTTGGTCAACGTCTCGGAACGGAACAGGCCGGCCGAGTCGGCGACGACCCGGTCCAGGACGTCGTACCGGATCGCTCCGCCGAGGCGCGCGGACTGGTCGAGGCCGTCGCGCACCGTGGTGAACCACTCGTGCCGTACGGCGGGATCGCACTCCACGATGGACTTCGCGGGCTCGACCACCAGCTGCTCGAGGTCGGGCGTCGTACCAGTGTCGGCGGCCTCGGGCGCTTCCGGCTGATCCGCTGGTGCCGGGAGGTCGGCGAGGGCCGCGGTCAGCCGGTCGGCGAGGACCTGTACGGCGATCGGGTCGAGCGTCTCCAGAGTTCCGCCGGCGGTACGGCCGTCGCGGTTCACCTTGACCCGGACACGCAGCCTGCGTTCACTGTGCTGGGCGGTGATCTCGGACTCGGCGTACCGGAGCAGTTCGGCGTTCTCCCCGAGGACGTCCAGCCGGGTCCCCGGGCCGAGGATGTCCAGCGCGCGCTCGATGTCTGTCCGCTCGATGCTCATCGTCCCACCTGCACGTTCTGGAAACGTCCCGGCACGGTGCCGTGACCGACGTGAGCCACCTGCAGCGGCTCACCCTTGTTACACGACGGGACGCCGTGCACCTTCCACTCGTCCGGACCACCCAGCGCGTCCAGACCGGCCCAGAACTGCGGTGTGACGCTCTGGTAGCTGCAGTTCTTCAGCAGCCGGCCGAGCTTGCCGTCGCGGATCTCCCAGCCGAGCTCGGTGGTGAAGCGGAACGACATCCGCTGGTCGTCGATCGAGAAGCCGCGGTTGGTGTCGACCAGGATGCCGCGCTTGGTACCCGCGATCATCTCCTCCAGCGAGGACTCGCCTGGCTCCAGGCAGATGTTGGTCATCCGCACCAGCGGCAGCCGCTGCCAGCCGTCGGCCCGGGAGGCGCCGGTCGGCTGGTCGCCGAGCGCCGCCGCCGACTCGCGGCCGGACATGTAGCCGAGGAAGATGCCGTCCTTGATCAACTGGGTGCGCTGGGCCGGCACACCCTCGTCGTCGTACCCGAACGAGCCGAGTCCGCCAGGGATGGTGGCGTCGGCGTACGCCGAGACGATCGGCGAACCCCAGCGGAAGTTGCCCCGTCGCTCCGGCGTCGCGTACGTCCCGCCGGCCAGGCTCGCCTCGGTCCCGAGCGCCCGGTCGGCCTCCATCGGGTGGCCGGCGCACTCGTGCAGGACCATGGCCAACTGGTTGCCGCCGGCAATGAGTGTGGTGATCTCGTCGGGGCACTGCGGCGCGGTCAGCAGCGCGACCGCCTCGGATGCGACCCGGGCCGCGTTCTCCACCAGGCCGAGCGATTCGACGTGCTCCCAGCCGGCGGTCGCGAAGTCTCCGCGCTGGCCGCGGATCTGTCGCGGGACGCCCTGCGGGAACGACCGGCGCTGCAGGTCGTCGCCGTTGCCGGCGTTCACCATCAGACCGCCGCCGCTCTCGGTCAGCGTCTGCTCGATCAGCGCACCCTCGGTGTTCGCGAACACCTTCTCGTCGCGGTAGAAGTCGACCGACGCCTCGATCTGCTGGACCAGCGGACCTGCGGTCGACGCCTCCTTCACGGTGGCGGAGAGCAGATCGAGCTTGGTGGACAGCGGAACCTCGAAGGGGTCGATCCGCTGCGGCGACGACCAGGTCGCCCGCGTCGTGACCGGCTCGCCCAGGGCGACATGGCCGCCGCCACCAGCGGCGCGAGCCTGGCCGACCGCTTGCGCGATCACGCTGTCGAGGCCGTTCGGGTCCAGACGGTGGGTGGCGGCGAAACCCCAGTGGCCGCCGATCAGCACGCGCAGCCCGAGACCGAGGGAGTCGTCGTAGCCGACCTCACCCGGGCCGTCGAACTCGACCAGGACCTGCTCGTGGGTGCGCCGAACCACCCGGATGTCGCCGTACTGAACGTCCGCGGGCAGCAGGGCCAGCACGGTCTCGGCAGTGTCGCGCATCACGGGGCGCTCACCTGCTCTGGTGGGAAGGGAGTCACGGTGGGACCTCCGGTTCGGGGACGGATTGATCGGCGCCTCCGTCTCACCGTAGCAGATACTACGAGATTCTGAATAGAGGTCGTGAGTGCTACAGAACAGGAAGGGCAGACAGCGATCGGCCCCGCCTCGCGCGGACGCGAACCGGGGCCGATCGTCAACAGGGACTGGGTTTTCAGCGCTTCTTCGGCCGGACGTCGATGGCCAGGCTGATGCTGAACGCGGCGACGACCAGCGCGCCGCCCAGCAGGGTCAGCCCGGTGTCACCGAGCAGGTCGAGCGTCATCGCGGCGTACAGGACGACGAGCGCGAGCACCACCGCGACCGCGATCTTCCAGTCGTCGCCGATGATGAAGTCGTACCAGAACTGCCCGAAGGACTTGAGGAACCTCATTTCTTCACCTCCACCGCGAAGTCGGCGGCACCCACGGGCGCCGGAGTGGCCGGCTTGCGCAGCACGGCGACGAAGATCCGGCTGAGCAGCAGCCAGGCGGCGATCAGGGCCAGGATCATCAGGTCGTGACCCGGCCAGCCGAGGCTCTCCCGGCCGTCGCGGAAGATGCCGATGCCCTCGACCGCCCAGTAGGTCCCGAACGACGCGAGCAGCAGGCCGACGCCGTACTTGAGCAGGTTCTCGTTGATCATCGACAGCGGCCGGCGCAGGGCCACCGCGATCCCGAGCACGATCACCACGGCGGCGATCGCGCCGAGGCTGGCGGCCGGGATGTTGTTCGCGTTCAGGCCGAAGGTCAGCACGATGAACACGACCTCCATGCCCTCCAGGAACACGCCCTTGAACGAGACCATGAAGGAGAACATGTCCAGGCCGCTCTTGCTCTGACCGGCCGCCTTGGCGGCCTCCACTTCCTCCTTGTAGATCGCGTCCTCGTCGTGCACCGCCTTGCGACCGGACGATCTGAGGATCGCCTTACGGAGCCACTGCAGACCGAAGATCAGCAGCAGACCGCCGATCGCGAGCTGCAGCGCCGACTCCGGCAGCCAGTTCGCCAGCGCGTAGCCGGCCGCCAGAGTCACCACCGCGAGCGCGCCGAGCGCCGCGAAGGTGCCGACCAGCGCCGACTTCCAGCTCCGGGTGTACCCCATCGCCATCACGATCGTGGTCGCTTCCACCATCTCCACGAAACACGCGACGAACGTCGCGATGATGAGCCCCCACGTTGCCGCGTCCATCTCTCACTTCCCTCTTTCAGATGAAACATATGCTGCACGAAACGATAGTTACAGAGTTCTTGTGGTGTCAATGAGCGGGCAGTGGGTGAGACGGGGCCGGATCCGGGCATGCCGAAGCACCCGAGGGGATCAGGGAGTCACCTCGGGTGCGTCGGCAGGGAGGGTCAGCTCAGCGCGGCTGCCAGCGTGCTCGACGAGATGTTGCCGCCGCAGGACACCACGGCGACGCGTTTGCCTTCCAGTTCCGTACGACGGGCCCGCGCCGCCGCGAAGGCCATCGCGGCGGATCCTTCGATCAACTGGTGTTCGGTGTCGATCACCATCCGCAACGCGGCGCTGATCGCGTCCTCACTCACCAATACCCAGTCGTCGACCAGTTCACGACACAGGTCGAACGTGATGCTGCCCGGCTCGACGCTGCCCGCCGTACCGTCGGAGAGCGTTTCCTGGGCATCGATCAGGACGATCTTCCCGGCCCGCACCGACGCGGCCATCGCGTCGTCGCGCACCGGCGACGCGCCGTACACCCGGATCCCGGGCAGGTGCTTCTTGAGCACCGACGCGACCCCGCTGATCAGCCCGCCGCCGCCGACGGCGACCACCACCGCGTCGAGCCCCGAGCCGGTCAGCTGCTCGAGGATCTCCACCGCGACTGTGCCCTGCCCGGCGATGATGTCCGGGTCGTTGTACGGCGGTACGTAGGTCAGGTCGTACTCAGCCGCATACGCCCGCGCCTTCGGCTCGAGGACGCCGGAATCGTTGCCCTCGGCCCGGATCTCCAGGCCGAGCCGGCGCAGTGCGGCCACCTTGCTCGGTGACGCGTTCTCCGGCAGGTAGACGATGCCGTGCCCGCCCAACGTCGCGAGCGCGTTGCCGACACCGAGGCCGTGGTTCCCGGTCGAGGCGGTCACCACCCCGGCCTGGCGCTGCTCGTCGGTGAGCGTGAGGATCTTCGCCATCGAACCACGGGCCTTGAACGAACCGGTGCGCTGCAGGTGCTCGCTCTTCACCAGCACCTCGGCGCCGAGTTCGTCACTGAATGCGCCGTACCGGACGAGCGGCGTCAGCGGCAGGTGCTCACGCAGCTTCGGTGCGACCAGTTCCGACCGCTCGGCGGCTTCCGCGGGGCTCAACGTCATGCAGTACTCCTATCCGGTTGCCACTGAGAGCTGGGCACGCAGCCCGGCCCGCAGCGGGATACACATCGGTTTACCACTGACCGGGTGTGGCACGACCTTGGACTCCACCCCGAACACGTCGCGGATGATGTCGCAGGTGAACACGTCCTCCGGCGTTCCCTGCGTGACCAGGGCGCCAGACTTCATCACGAACACGTGGTCGGCGTACTCGGCGGCCATGTTGAAGTCGTGCAGCACCATCGCGACGGTCTTGCCCTGTTCCTGGTTCAGCTGGTGCAACAGGTCCAGCACCTCCAGCTGATAGGCCACGTCCAGGTACGTCGTCGGCTCGTCGAGCAGGATCAGGTCGGTGCCCTGGGCCAGACACAACGCGATCCAGACCCGCTGCCGCTGGCCGCCGGACAACTGATCGACGTGCTGGTGGCGCAA